>DAWDAD010000120.1:0-1948 GCA_052356385.1 Prevotella sp. | reverse complement strand
CTCTGAAGTGAATTTTGTCTGTTTTAGAAATCTCTCGATCATAGTTACTCTTCTAGATAATTATACAAAGGAACTTGGCAGGCTCATTGTTGAGTGAGCGGAAACAATGCGACTTTCTACTGTCGAAGTAGATGCTGTCGCCCGGATTCAGTACCATCACCTTCTCTTCGATGGTTACTTCGAGCTGTCCCTCAATCACATAATCATATTCCTGTCCATCGTGTCCGTTCTTGTTCGGCTTCTTGTCGCCTGGCAACGGATCTACCTGTACCATGAACGGATTCACCTTTCTATCCTTGAATCCTACGGCAAGGCTCTGGTATTTATACTGGTTGTTGCGGTCTATCTCCGGTCCCTGTCCCTTGCGGGTTACGTAGTATCCCTTCATGCGAGGTTCCTCGCCGAAGAGCAATACGTCGAGGTCAATGCCGTATCGCTTAGAGATTTTTGACAGGCGATAAACAGAAGGATCCGCCTCACCGGATTCTATCTTGAGGTAATGATCAAGACTGATTTCGCACAGTTCTGCAATTTCCTCGGCAGGAATATTGAGAACCTCGCGGAGACCTTTCAGCCTTTCACCGATTTGTTTGATTGCTTCGTCCATAAAATATTCTTTTTATTGTTTGCTTTGATAATACATCGAATAGTTGCTGATGGGCAATTTCGAAATGTAAGCGCAAAGATACGAAAAATATTTAAAACGGCTCAAAAAACTTACGTTTTTATAACTCTTTGTGCTTATAAAAACGAAAATGCTGCACAAATAAAGTAATCTGTGCAGCATTCATTGTATCATTTTCTTATTTTTTTCCTGCCAATAAACCATTGATTACTGCGCTGGTAAAGCCGCCTTGTTCCATGGTATTCAAGCCCTTGATGGTGCAGCCGCCAGGAGTTGTTACTTTATCAATGGCTGCCTCTGGGTGTTCGCCAGTTTCCTGAAGCAGTTCTACGGCACCCTTGATGGTCTGCAAGACAATCTTCTGGGCATCCTTAGCCTTGAATCCCATCTCTACGCCGCCTTCCACATTGGCTCTTACATAGCGCATGGCGTAAGCGATGGCACACGACATAGCGGTAGCTGCTGGGAAGAGACGTTCTTCCATGATGAGGCTTTCGCCCAATTCATCGAAGATTTCTGTAATCTGCTGGATTTCTGTAGCAGATGCATCTACTGGAGTGATGAAGGTCATCGACTGCTTGTAGGCGATGGCGATGTTTGGCATCACGAGGAAGAAGGTTGGGGTGATACCATCCTTATCCAGCCACTCCTTGATGTTGGCTGATGGCACACCGGCTGCTACCACTACGAGTTTCTGATTCTTGTAGTTGAGTGCATCCTTGATACCCTTCAATGTCTTCTCCACGCACCATGGTTTTACTACCACGCATACGATGTCTGCGCCGTGGCAAGCCAACTGGTTGTCGAGAGTTACGCTGGCTCCTTCGCTTGCGAAGTGATCCAATACTGGTTGGTTATGGTCTGATACCGTAATATCTGATGGAGTGAACTTCTCGCTCTGCAAGAGTCCTTCAGCCATAGCACCGCCCATAGCACCTGCTCCGATAATTGTTATTTTCATTGTCGTCTTATAGTTAAAATGCAATTACGGTGCAAAGATACTACTTTTATCAGAAAAAAGAGCAGTTTGTAGACGATTTTTTAAGAAAGTACGCTTGTTTACTGACGATATTTTAAGAAATTCGCTAGTTTACTCCCATTCTGGAAGTATCCACGTCCTTGGTTCTCTTCTCCTTGTACTTGCCTATCTTATAGATGATGGAGATGGAGGCTGATGCCCAATCTTGCTTGATGTTCATGTGGTAGTCTTGATTGCCTTGTACTGATTTTGTAGAGAATCCCTCGTTGAAGATATTGCTGCCTTTAACCACAATGCTCCATTTATCATTATCGGAAGCCCATCTCAACATAGCATTCAGGAGA
>DAWDAD010000119.1:0-2316 GCA_052356385.1 Prevotella sp. | reverse complement strand
CCTTGTCGGCTGGTGTCTTGGCTAACAAGAATACAGGTCTTGACAACGACTTCCGTTTCTATCCTGGTGTGGATATGAGTTATCGTCCTAACGACAACTGGAAGTTCTACGCTTCCTGGAACAAGGCATTGAGAATGCCTACCTACACCGACTTATACATAAGTAATGCGGTGCAGCAGGGCGACCTCACCTTGACCCCGGAGAAGAACTCAACCTTCAAGGTGGGAACTCAATATCGCCAGACTGGTTTTGCAGCAACCGTTAGCGGATTCTACGCACACGGCACCAACATGATTGACTGGGTTCAAACATCCGTGACCGAGCAGAATGACAGCCAGTATCACGTGATGAACATCGGAAAGCTCAACAACATGGGCTACAACGTAGATGCTACTATCTACATGAGAGAATTGGTACCAAACAGTTTCATCACCCGCATCAAGTTGGGTTATGCTTACATTTATCAGGATCATAAGACCGAGACCAACATCCTGAAATCACTCTATGCATTGGAGTATCTGAAGCACAAGGCTGTATTCGGTTTGGATCATCAGATCTGGAACAAGCTTTCAGCATCATGGAGCGTAAGATGGCAGCAGAGAATGAATGGCTATCATCCATACACCAAGGTGGATTGCAAGCTGATGTGGGACGAGAAGAAATACAATATCTTCGTGAAAGCCGACAACATCACTTGCCACCGCTACTACGACCTCACAGCTGTTAAGCAGCCAGGTTTGTGGATTATGGCAGGAGCCAGCGTAAATCTCGGCCGATAATATAATCTGACAATAATCATCCCAAAAGATGATAAATATCCGAAACACGATTCGGATATCAAATAAAAAAACGAGCCTTGATGGAGGATTCATCCTTCCGTCAAGGCTCGTTTCCTTTTATTCCGGCTATTTCCTTTTATTTCAGTTATTCCGGTTTCTGATATTTTCCGTTCACTTTTATCGGTTCGAGATGGATTCCCACATGGGTATCTGCACCGAAGTGCTGTTTCAGTTTTGTTTCTATATGAGTAGCATGCTCATGAGCCTCATAAAGCGAAAGAGAACCCGGCATGCGGACATGCATTTCTATCGCAATCTTGTTTCCGATGCGACGGGTACGCAGGTTATGAATCTCTCCCACTCCCTGCTCTTCGTTCGCAATCTTCAGGATTTCATCTTCCTCAGTTTCTGGAAGACTGGCATCCGTCAGTTCTTTTACAGACTGCATCACCAGTCCCCAGGCGGCCTTGATGATGAAGGCACTCACGATGATGGCAGCCAGCGGATCGAGCACGGCCCACTTTTCTCCCAAGATAATGGCGCCGCCTATACCGAACATCGTTCCGATACTCGATAAAGCATCGCTGCGATGATGCCAGGCATTTGCCACTACAGCCTCGGAATGATATTTTCTTCCGGCTTTAACCGTAAACTGATAAGCCCACTCCTTCATCACGATACTTACGATGGCTGCTATCAAGGCTACAACGCCCGGCTGCTGCAATGTTTCGCCGCAGATGGCACGATAAGTCTTGGTAACGCCAGAATAACAGATCATCACACCCACCACGAAGAGCGAAATGCCGATGATGGCTGTGGCAAGCGTCTCGTATTTGCCATGACCATAATCATGGTCCTTATCCATCGGCTTATTGCCCAGTTTAACGAATACCAGTACCACCACATCGGTAGCGAAATCGGTGAGCGAGTGGATGGCATCCGCTATCATGGCTGCAGAATGTCCGAGAATACCTGCAGCAAACTTCAGTACGAGCAGCACCACATTGATGATGCTTCCCGCTATTGTCACCTTATATACTTCCTTTACTCTATCCGCATCAGCGGAATGATCCTTATTCGCTTCAGCGGGCATCTCTTGCTCGCTATTTATTCTCTCATTCTTGCCCATACTATAAAATATAACAGAAGTCCTTTGCTTCCTTAATAATGTTTTTGTATAACCAAATTCCTGTCTTTCATGAATTGAGCGGCAAAAGTACATCTTTTTTCTGAAATCGGATAAAAAGAGAGATTAAAAAAGTATAACGAATAGGGAATAATGTGATAGCGAAGAGAGAAAAGCATGGAATTTTGTGATAAAACGCCTTAAAACAATAGGAATTTTGTGATTTTCAGTCCGAATTTCTTTGGAATTTTGTGATAAAGTTGTACTTTTGCACCCGATTATCAGGTATTATATTATTCTGTGACAAGAACATTATCACAATAAAAGCGGTTGAAAAAACCGCAAGATGAAACAATTATGGTTTTAAATTACATTTGGATAGCATTTTTCGTGATTGCGTTCATCTTCGCA
>DAWDAD010000118.1:0-2444 GCA_052356385.1 Prevotella sp. | reverse complement strand
AGAAGGATTTCTTTGGACTTCTTCTGAAGATAGCAACCTATGATACGATAGGAGCCATAACCGTAAAAGAAGTAAAACAAGAACAAATTCAGAGATTCAATCGTAAATCAGAATGAGAAATATTTTGGTTAGGAGAGGTGTCTATCCACGGACAATCTCCCCTGAGCCAAGAAAAGATTTAGGAAGCCCTACAGAGAATTACGTCCGCACTGCGGACGCTATTGAGTCAAGATCATTATATGTTGGTCATATCTGTCTAAAACGTGTTATTGGGTGACATCTTGAGGGACATCTTGGGGGACATTGAGTGACATTTTTATAGATTCGGTAGGAGCGCACTCGTTTTTATTGCTGTTCTTAGAATACTGCTTGAAAAGTAATTCCCCATATTTAATGCATCAAAAAAGACAGCCAACAAAGTGACTGTCTTTAATTGAATGGGATAAATTATCGTCCTCGATGGTAGTGTTGCTCTTCTTCCTGAGCAACAATCTCTTCTTTTTCCATTTGCTTGGCAACTTCCTTCACGTCATCTGTTGCATCCTCTGGGAGACTGTAGCGGATGATGTTATCCTTGATTTCCTCTGCGCTTACCTTGCGCATCACATCGTATGTACCTCCAACTGTCGGATTATATACAACAGCATAATGCTCATCCTCAACAAGGAGATCATCGCCACGATATTTTGTCGCTGAGAGATTGATTTTGGACAAATCAGGAGCATCACCCTGATCATATTCCTTTGCCTCGGTGAGGAGTGCATTGTAATCGCCATCATTTTTGAACTTGTCAAGACGGTCTGTTGCATCGGTAGTCTGGAGATACGCCACTGAAGCGTAATACATCGTTGGGGTTTTCTCTTGCTTCTGCTCAGCCTCTTGTCTTTGTTCCTGGTCTATTTTCAGCTGCATGGCATCAATATGCTGGTTGATCATGTGAGAAGCCTTCTTCACATCGGTAAGCGTAGTTTTGATGAACTCAGGCGATTCCTTCAAGCTATCGAGCCAGTTTTTCAGATAACTGGCACTGTCTTCCTTCAAGTGCTTGGTCATACCGAAACGCTGGGCCACCAGAGCGGCACTCAGTTCGGCAACAAGTTCCTCACGGGCGTATTCTGCGCTTCCGAAAGATGCAGGCTTCAATCTTCCCAAATGGTTCTCTGAACCCGTAGAGTGAGCCATCTCATGTCCGAGATTGGTGTAGAAGGACTCTCCATCCTTGAACTGGCGTTTCTCAGGAATGACAATCTCATTCTTCGAAATGCTGTAGTAGGCATTGTCACCATAGACAGGTTTGATAGGACAGATCCATCCGTTTTCCTTGATCATCTTATCCATGACAGGGAAAGAGAAGTCATCACCATGATTCAATGGTCGGTTTACTCCTGCAGCTGCCTCCAGCTTCTTATAGAGTTCCGGACGAGCCTCCTGCAAGTTGGTCTGCGCCACATTAAACACATTGTAAACCTGCAATTTAGGATATACGCTATACTCCTTGCGTCGCTCCTCGGACATCAGACGGTAGTCATCGTATTTGATTTTCTCCCTTGTCTCTTTGTTCACAACGGTGAAAGTCGTGATGAAAACCGGGAAACTCTTCTCGCCTTTGAGGATTGTCACCTGAGGCAAAGCTTCACCATTGTTGTCCTTAACCTGCTGTCTTTTTCCTTGCTTGTCCTTATTGAAGTTCAGACCGGCAACTCTGTCGAAGGTGCAGAACACAGGCAACTTATATCCCTGTTTCTCACAGTGCATCATGAGCATCAGGGCATTCATGCCGTTATACTCACGCCCTGACAGGTTCTTAGGCCATGTCAGGGAACCTTCAGTGAACCAAGGCTTCTTCCAGTCGTTCTGCAAGGTGTTGATCTTCTCAATCATCATCTCGGCAAACTTGTCCAAAGCCCGGTCTTCACTGCTACGGCCATCTGTATTATATTTCTTGTAATCAGCCATAATCATTCTTTATTGGTTGGTGGATGCTGCTTTCTTCTCCCATGGAGTAAGCTCGTTGACACGGCAAGTAAGGTCAAGGCGGTCGTTGTAGGCTTCCACCTGCAAATCTCCCTTGGCATTGATGCCTGCCTTTGCCTGTACCCAGTCTGCCTTTGTGGTGTCGAACTGCATGAAACGAATCCAGGTGTAGGCATAGTTGTCACCGTCTTTCTCGCTGCTGTAGGCAGAGAATAGGGTATAAGGCTTGCCCTTCTTGTCGGTCTTCACATCAACCTGCTTACCGATAGTTCCTCTGAACTCGATGGTGCCGGTGATTGCGTCCTGGCTTCCTGCATTGAAGGTATTCACTCCCGAAGCAGAGAGATTGAGGTAAAGCGCATCGCCTTTTTTATGGAATTGGAGAACTCCTGCCACCTCGATACGGGAACCTACAGGATAGTTGACCAGTTCTGCCTGGTTGTCACCATCCTTGGCTACGCTGATTTCTA
>DAWDAD010000117.1:0-2725 GCA_052356385.1 Prevotella sp. | reverse complement strand
CATGATATCGACAAGCACGACCACAGTCTGGCTTACGAGAAAAGACATGCTTAGATAGCTTTAATGTCGATTTATAAAACTGAAACTGTCCCCATCTGAGATAACAGATGAGGACAGTTTTTGTTATATAAGAAAAGAAGATCAGCAACCGAAATAAACCATCAATCCGCCCAATACGATATACAGCAGGGCGTATGGGATGGCCGAGCGGAGAATCTCTCCATCCTTTCCCTCCATATCGCAGGCTGCAGTAGCGATGGCGATGCTCTGCGGACTGATCATTTTGCCACCCGTGGCTCCTGTGGTATTGGCAGCAACCAGCCAGTTCTCCTGACCACCCTCCATACCAAAGAAAGTGCTCTGTCCCGTCATGCCCAACTGGTTGGCTACATGAGCCTGCAGCTTGGCAAAGAGGATATTCGAAGAGGTATCAGACCCCGTAACGAAGGTTCCGATGGCACCAATCATCGGTGCAACCAGAGGATAGAAATCTCCCGTTACAGCCACCAGACCTGAGGCGATGGAAGTAATCATTCCCGAATAGTTCATCACACTTGCCAGGGCTATCAGCGAACAGATGGTCACCACCGTCTTACGCAGATTCACCGTGGTACGGGCAAGAATCACCATCAATCTCTTGAGGCTCAATCCCTGAATCAATCCACCAATCGTAGCACCCAGGAAGAGCATCAAGCCTGCATTGGAAATCCAGCCAAACTTAAAGGTGCTGTCGAGTACAGGCAGATGAACCGCACTCACCAGATGACTCTTGAGGAAAGCATTGACCGGAGGACAGAGTGCGCCGGAAACCAGGATGAATATCAATATAAAGAGGTAAACGCTCCATGCCTTCAGGCTCTCGGCAAGCGTAAAGGTTTCCTTATCCTGCACCTTGCTCTTGCTGGCAAACACCTTGGCGTATGCGATGATGGCAATAATGGCTGCCAGCGAGCCGATGATGGCAGGAGTCTCCGAACCGAGATAATAGCCGCAGACAAACTGCACTACCACGGAAATCACTCCCACCCAGAGAGCGATGATGAGATTCTTGATAAGATTATGCTTATCGGTAAGCGTCAGGATGATGAAAGGCAGGATGATAAAGAGAGGTGCCAACTGGATGATGGCGAAGGCCGAAGTCTCGCAAATCTGTGCCGCCGAAGCCGATCCGCTTTCCGCCACCTCGTTACAGAGCGTAGTAACCGGCACACCCACGGCACCAAATCCCGTAGCCACGGTATTACCGATTAAGGAAACCAGAGCCGAGAACATCGGTTTGAAGCCGAGTCCGATGAGGATAGCAGCAGGTATCGCCACCGCCGTTCCGAAGCCCGCCATACCTTCGAGCAGTCCGCCGAATCCCCATACGAGGAGCAGCACGAGCAGTCCCTTATCATCGGTAATCGATGTAAACTGCCTTTTGATTACCTCAATCTGCTTGCTTTCCACGAGGATATTATAGCTGTAGATAGCCATCAGGATGATGATGAGAATCGGGAATACCGCCTTCAGGATGCCTTCCACCACCGCCCATCCCGTCAGGGCGATCACGCTATCCTCCGCATGTTCCGGGGCAATCATGCCCAGCGGCGAAGCAGCGAAGAGAGCGAGCAACACGGTAATTACGAGCGTCAGCAAGGCGCTTTTATGACCTGCCATCTTGAAGCCGAGCATCAGGATGAACAGCAACACGATGGGAATAATAGAAACTATTGATGCCATAAGCCATTCAGTTTTTTATTGTTTTCGATTGAAAAATTTTATGTCTTCGATTGCTAAATTTTATGTTTATGACTGCAAAAATAATATATTTCTTTGAAAAAAGAAAGCATTTTTTGAAAAAAATCTTTTTTAAGATGTCCGATTTTTCAATTTCATACGTCTATAGAGTGTAAAGGTTATGAGAACAGTAGAATTCAACCATATCATCCTACCGATGCGCAGCGACTTGAAAGCGTATGCGCTAAGGTTGACTGAGAGTGACGACAATGCCGAAGACCTCGTGCAGGAAGTCATGCTCAGGCTGTGGGACATACGCCAGAACATCAAGGCAGAAGATAACCTCAAGGCGCTCGCCATCACCATCATGCGCAACAAGTTTTATGACCAGTGCCGACATGAGGAGCGGAACTTCACCACCGACAAGGTGATGGAAGTACCCATAGAAGACCGGCGGGCAGAGCAACGGGACGAGGTAAATCTCATCAAACAGATAGTGGCACAGCTCCCGCCCTTGCAGCAGCAGATATTCCGCATGAAGGAGATAGAAGGCTATACTGCCGATGAAATCATGCAGATAACGGGATGCACAGCTGATAATCTCCGAAAGAATCTCTCCCGAGCCCGACTCAAAATCAGAGAGACCTATATGAATATCGTGAAACAGAACAGAACAAAATAAAGAAGGAGGAAAAGTTATGAATGATGAAATAAAAAGAATACAGAACTTGCTCGACAAGTATATGGATGGAGCCACTTCCAATGAGGAAGAGGCAACGCTCAGAAAATATTTCGAAGAGCATAGCAATGATATTCCTGAAGAATGGGAATCCTACCGCGCCCTCTTCAGCTATATCGGATTCGAACAAATGAATCTTTCTCAAATTCTAAAAGAAGAAGAGGAGGAGGATTTCGAAAAGAAAGATATCGAGAAGGAAGAAATCCCAAAGAAGGAAGCTTCTCGCAGCAGATGGCTCAAATATTTCGGCACTTCTGTGGCAGCCGC
>DAWDAD010000116.1:0-2839 GCA_052356385.1 Prevotella sp. | reverse complement strand
TTCTGACATGGCAAAATCCTGAGCAACTTATTGTTGCTCAGGTGCTTATAAAAAACATTAAATTATAGTGTTGCGGAAATAAGGTTACAGTAAAATGTAGTGGACAGTTTTCTTTACGATTAAAAGTACTGATGAATGCTTCCGTTACTATCACATGGGATAACGGGGAAAATGCTAACAGTGAAGTCATCAAATGGAAAGTGAATGGTTGGAACCGACTGGAGCATCAATACAGTAAACCCGGCAAACATGATATAGAGATATGTTCAGACGAAGAGAATGTCATCACGGGAATTGAGATAGAGACTGCTTTCTCTGTTACAAAAATGAACCTCGAAGCATGTAGGGGATTAGAATATTTACACTGTACGAACCAAAGGGTAAGCATTAATCCCAAAGGGCTTTGCGGTCTGAGATACTTGAATATCAGGAATACGAAAACGAAAAGATTGAATATTCGTGGTATGCACCAGCTTGTAGCATTGGATATATCCGAGAATCCTTCCTTGCGATTGGTTGCAGAAAAATATCTCCCGTTGCGCTATTTTGCCATGGACGGCTGGTCTGACTTACCAAAGAAAACGCAGCTTGAAGAAAACATCAAGTTGAATATGGGTAAAATTGTTCCAACTATTGATATAAAGAGAATGGAAACCGTACATCCTACTGTGTTCTATTATCTGCGAAGCAGCAAGTGGGCGGCGATCAGGAATGTCATTTTAAAAGAAAATAATGGTGTTTTCGATAAGGAGTATTTTAGAAAGCTTTATAAGATGTATAAAATCTTATGTGCAAAGACTCCTAAACATTGTCCTTATCCCAAAGGTTATCTTGAATGTGGGGGAGAATACCTCCATATATGCCATTGGGAGCGTGAGAAGGATGGAAGACTTATCGAATATGAAGATAGTGAAGAAGATGCTTATATTTGGAAATATTCGTGGAGCATAACGCTGGGTACCCCATTGAAAGATGCAGACCCGTCAGCCATTCATGATGTATCCCCCTCGTACCAATGCCTATTTTGCAGCGATGAGCTTGCTAGCGATGACAAATAATAAAGACGAAATGGAGAATTATGGATTGAGTGATGACCCTTTAAGCATTTACTGGGGAAATAGTCAAGCAAAATAATGGTTGGTAGCAAATAATTACCTACCTTTCCTCTATAAAAGCAAAGTAGTTTCGTTAAAATTCCACATTTAAGCTGAATTTTAACACTATTTTCTCTGAGGATACACACAAAAACATTATCTTTGTAGTATTAAACTTAAAATAATAGATTATGGCACTAAATGAACAATTGAGCAACATGTATCAACCATACTTTAATGAGTTGATTGCACATTTGAAGAGTGGCGGACTGGTAGACAAGGTGCAGCCTCCATTCCTATTAGGACTTAATCGAGAAAAAGAAGGTAAAGTATCAATAGGAGATGAAACATGGTACACACAAGCTGATCTAAAAGTTATGATTTTCGGAAAGGAAGTACACGAATGGGGATGGCCAAAACTTGAAAACGGAGCACAACTCGGTTCGGATGATTTGGTAGAAGCTTACGAGGTGTTCTATTCTGAAAACTATCGTGATACATTTTTCCTAACTGATGGTAATAGCAAACTATCGAAAAGTCCATTCTTCCGCACAGGATTCAATGGCTTGATGGATGGGATAAATGAACGTTTAAAGAAAGTATATCCAGGAAAGAGAGCCGCTTTCCTGTGGAATGAAATATCAAAACTGTCAACAATGGAGGGAAGAAGCCGTAAGGTGGTTGATCCGATGATTCATCAATGCGAGTTAGACTATTTCCATGTCATTCCACAAGAGATAGAATTGCTCAAGCCTGATGTTGTTATTTTCCTTACAGGGTTTGGCGAGCCGTATGATAGGTATATCAACGAGAACTTTCATATCCTGTCCACTTCATCTGTGGGTAATATCTCAATGGATGACGTGGTTAAACTGGAATTAGAAGAAGTTCCATTAGCGTATAAGACCCACCACCCCGGCACAACAGCCGTTGCGAGGCATGGTCTTAATGATGCGGAAAGATGGAATCATTACAATGCCATTCTTGCCGATATTGATGCAAACTTCGATAAGATACAAGGACTACAATAATTTTTTCCTCCAAAAGGAGTGAGTTTCTCAGATTTTATTTTGTACTTTTGCCATGTCATTTATCGAATTCTCTTGTTCGTTTTTTTTGCAACACTAAGATAAGTGAATTCTTTGACATGACAAAATCCTGAGCAACATAATGTTGCTCAGGTGCTTAAAAAATATATAAACAATAGTGTTGCGGAATTAAGAGTAATAGAAACAATAAAGCGTATGGAAAAGTGTATTTTCAAAAGGCAAATTTTGTTTGTCGCATTTGTGTTGTTGGGCTGCTTGATGACTTATGCCGCTGACGATGATTTGATAACGAGGCAGATTAAACTCAAGTTGGAGAAGGCTGGAACTTTGCCAGATAAGATTAGCTCTACTAAAAAGAACAAGATTACAAACCTCAAGATTATTGGCGATATTAATGGTACAGATCTTCGCTTTATACGAGAGATGGCAGGAGGAGATTGTTACGGTAATCCGACAGATGGGCATTTGACATCTTTGGATTTATACGAGGCTAATATTGTAGAGGGCGGAGATTATTATTATCATAATGTCGAACGTCCTTTTTATTGCAAGGCAAATGCCATAGGTTATTGTGCTTTTTGGGGTTGCAGTGGCTTGACCAGTGTCACCATTCCTTCGAGCGTCACAAAGATAGGTGATGGTGCTTTTCAACATTGCAGTGGCTTGACCAGTGTCACCATTCCTTCGAGCGTCACG
>DAWDAD010000115.1:0-3004 GCA_052356385.1 Prevotella sp. | reverse complement strand
CGATATCAACCTGACCAAGAAAGGCAGAAACCGTCATCAGAGCGTCAGAATATTATAATGTAAATAGAAATAAGAACATAGTAGAATCATAAAACAATGAAGAAAAGTATATTGCTCCTTAGTGCATTCGCTATATTGCTCACCTTGAGCGGCTGCTTCGGTGCCAAGCAAGCTTCTGTTGCAGGCAGAGGTGGCGAGGTGGTTGGCGTGAGCGGTAGAAGCTTTGTAGAGCCAGCCCCTTATGGTATGGTAAAGATAAACCGTGGCTTCCTGAAAATGGGAATGGAGACCCAAGACTCACTCTGGGGAATGAAAACACCACGCAAGGATGTGTCGGTGGATGGATTCTGGATGGATGATACCGAAATCACCAATTCAGAATATAAGCAGTTTGTGGCTTATGTGCGTGATTCTATCCTTCGTACACGTCTGGCTGATCCTGCTTATGGAGGCGACGAGACTTACATGATTACTGAAGATAAGAATGGCGATCCGGTTACGCCTCATGTAAACTGGAAGAAAGCGCTTCCTAAGAAACCTAATGAGGATGAGCAGAGAGCTTTTGAAAGTTTGTATGAAACCAATCCAGTTACAGGAGAAAAACTCATCGACTGGCGCCAGCTCAACTATAAATACGAAATCTATGATTATACAGCTGCGGCTCAGCGTAAGTTCCGCCTGAATCCACAGGAACGTACCCTTAACACCGATGTGAAGATAAATCCGGACGAGGTGGTGATGATTTCGAAAGATACTGCTTATTACGATGATGAGGGTAGAGTGGTGCGTGAGACTATCAACCGTCCGCTTTCAGGACCATGGGATTTCCTGAATACCTATATCGTGAATGTTTATCCTGACACTACCTGTTGGGTAAACGACTTCAAGAATGCAGAGAATGAAACCTATCTGAGAAGTTATTTCAGCAATCCTGCGTATAATGACTATCCGGTAGTTGGTGTTACCTGGGAACAGGCAAATGCCTTCTGCGCCTGGAGAACAGACTATCTTTTGAAGGGCTTAGGTCCTGAAGCAAGATTTGTACAGCGTTACCGTCTGCCAACCGAGGCAGAATGGGAATATGCTGCAAGAGGCAAGAACCA
This sequence comes from Prevotella sp., assembly GCA_052356385.1. Taxonomy (GTDB): domain Bacteria; phylum Bacteroidota; class Bacteroidia; order Bacteroidales; family Bacteroidaceae; genus Prevotella. The sequence continues at coordinate 1,901 of DAWDAD010000115.1, read as the reverse complement.
GAATGAATTTCCTTGGGACAATGCGGATGTGAAGAATGGGGATGGCTGTTTTTATGCCAATTTCAAACCAGACAGGGGCAACTATACCAAAGACGGCAACCTGATAACCAGCAAGGTGGCTATCTATTCGCCAAATTCTAATGGACTTTACGATATGGCTGGTAATGTGGCAGAGTGGACAAGTACCGTTTATACAGAGGCGGGTGTTGACGCAATGAGCGATTTTAACCCAACTTTACAGTATAATGCTGCCATAGAAGACCCTTACCGTTTGAAGAAGAAGAGTGTAAGAGGTGGTTCCTGGAAAGACCCTGAGTCGTTTATCCGTTCGGCATGGCGCACTTTCGAGTACCAGAATCAGCCTCGCTCATACATCGGATTCCGTTGCGTGAGAAGTCTTGCTACTACGGCAAGCGGAAAACAGAAACCATTGAAGAATAAGAATAGGAGATAAATAATATGAGCTATTATAGCAAATTCAATATCGTATACCGCTTGCAGAAGTGGATGGATAGTGTGCCGGGTCAGACATTCCTTAACTATGCTTACAGTTGGGGTGCCTCTATCGTAATCGCTGGTACCCTCTTTAAGTTGACCCATCTTCCTGGTGCCAATTTCATGCTTTTCTTAGGTATGGGAACCGAGATTTTCGTGTTCTTCCTTTCTGCTTTCGACCGTCCTTTCGACAAGACTGCCGAAGGTAGAGACTTGCCTACCCATGCTACAGAGGAGTATCTGGAAGGAAAGGTGTCGGCAGAAGAAATGATGACTGCCAAGAATCGTTCTGAAACCATTCAACCTCAGGTTGCTTCTCCTGTCTCTCCTGTAATGACTGCTGCGCCAGAACTGACTCCACTTAATCCTGAGGTGGTGGAAGTTCAGAACAGCTACGTAGAACAGTTGAAGAGCTTGGTAGAAACCTTGAGTAAGGTAAACGAACAGAGTAGCCGACTGACTCGTGACAGCGAGGAGATGGAGAATCTGAACCGTACCTTGACAGGTATCAGCAGGGTATACGAGATGCAGCTGAAAAGTGCCAGCCAGCAGATTGGTACCATTGACCAGATCAATGAGCAGACCAAGATGATGGCAAAGCAGATAGAACAGTTGAACAAGATTTATACCCGTATGATTGATGCCATGACCATCAATATGCGTGTGGCGGCTCCTCATGTAACAAGTGAAGAGTAAAGACAAAGAAAATAAATAGAATCAAGCAAATTTATATCCATGGCAATCAAGAAAAGACCGGTTTCGCCTCGCCAGAAGATGATTAACCTGATGTATGTCATCCTGATGGCTATGTTGGCGCTGAATACTCCTACAGATGAGGAATTCGGTGTCAAAGGCAAGTCTATTGTCGAGAAAATCAAGAAAAGTCTTGCCGATGATGGGAAGAAATCGGATGAGGAGAAGAAAAATATAGATCTGGTAGAACTGAATGTGAATGAACTCGATGCATTCGTTATTCCAGAGAAAACAACCCTCTATGCCGGTGAACGTTTCAATTCGCATGTGGTGATGGCTGCAATAGACAGTACACAGCGCCCGGAAATCTATGTGAATGGTAGTAGGCTGAATGCCGAGAATGGCAGATACAGTTTTGTGGCAGGTGGCGTAGGTGAGCATCAGTTTGGCGGTTACATTCTGATGAGAGGCAAGAATGGCGAGATGATGCGACGCAATTTCGTTCAGAAATACACCGTATTACCTGTTCCTAATACAGCTACCGTTGCTGCCGACCTGATGAATGTGCTCTATGCAGGCTATGCCAATCCTATCAGCATCAGCGTTCCTGGTGTTCCGGCAAATGCTATCTCTGCTTCCATGACAGGCGGTTCTTTCGTAGCTAAGGGCAATGGTCATTTCGTGGCTACACCTTCAGCGGTGGGTAAGGATGT
>DAWDAD010000114.1:0-3247 GCA_052356385.1 Prevotella sp. | reverse complement strand
TTCCACCGTGGCGCCACTCCTTGTTGAAGTCGTTGTAGCGGGTGTTGACATTGGCTGTCCAAGGTTCGCTGTTTTCACGGGAGATGATGTTAATGACTCCGGCTACGGCACTGGCGCCATAGAGTGCCGAAGCAGCACCCTTCACAATCTCGATACGTCCTACATTATCCAGATTCAATCTGCTGTAATCTACGTTATCCATGGTTTCACCAGCCAATCGCTCGCCATCTACGAGGAAGAGCACGGCATTTCCACCGAAACCATTCATGTTGAGAGAAGTCTCCTGATTCATGGCATAGCCAAATTCCAGACCCGGCATCTGCTCGGTGAGGAGATCCTGGATATTGGTAGCATCGGCAATCTTGATGTCATTGGCGGTAATCAGACGGGTTACCACAGGAGCATCCTTCAAAGCCTTAGGAGTTCGGGTTGCGGTTACTACTACCTGATCGAGGGCTGTAGCATCCGGCTGAAGACGAAGAACATGCTGATTGCCCTTCTTCTCATCAGTCTTCAGGATAAAGGTCTGAGTCTGATAGCCCACATAGCTCACTTTTACCTTCACCGCCCCTACCTTGCTGTAAGGAATGCGGAAATATCCATCTTCATCAGTGGTTACTCCTCCCTTGGTATTCACCATCTGAACGGTGGCACCCACCAGAGGTGCGCCCGAATCATCGAGCACTCTACCCACGATATCTCCCTGGGTTTCAGCTTTCAGATTCAGGCACAATCCGCAAAGGATTAGGAATAGTGCGAATATCTTTTGTTTCATCGAATTATATCAAAGTTTATCCTGAAACAATCAGCTTACTTCTTACAAACAAACTTACCAATCATCGCCGCAGGCATCTTGCCATACTGCACGGAATAGTTGACGGTCAGGGTGTTGTCCTTGAATGTACCCTGCAAAGTAACGGTATACTTCTTCTCAGCACCATTTACGGTAACAGTACCGGCATAGCTTTCCTGAGAGAAAGCATAAGCACCGTTAGAACCTGAAACCTTCACTGCAGGAACCTCCAGGGCAGGAAGAGCCATCATGCCCTCGCCGCAAGCTGGCAAAGTAACCTTGACGGTAGCATCATCAACAGCCTCAATCTTCATAGTAACATTATCGTATGTAGAAGCCTGCCCCATTACGGTCATATCCAGAGAGCTGGTGTATGAACCAGCTATCTCCTTGGCAGCTGCCACAGTATTATTATCATCATCACTGCTGCAAGAGCTGAATGCTACACACATAGAAACCAAAGCCAACATCATGGCCATCATTGTCTTAAACTTTTTCATTTTTCTTTATTTTTCTTTTAGTTACAATAATATTTTCTGTTTGAGGGGATTTGCAATCCCCGCTTATTTATCTTCCCTGTTCAAGGGGATTTGTAATCCCCGCTATTTATCTTCCGGAACATAGATGATTTCACCATTCTCCAGCTGGTAAGCGATGCCCACCTTCTTTCCCTTGTTGCCAGATTTCTTGCTCTGGTCTTCAGAAGGAGTATAGCGATTGATTTTCTGTCCATCCTTGGTAATGATTTCCATATTCTCCTTGCCAGGATTCTTCACCATCGTGAAGTTATCCTTGCTGAACATTTCCGTCATATTATAGCGCGAAACGAGGGCTACCATCAGGGCAAGGGCAAATACCATCGCCACATCGAAGAGGTTGCTCACTACGCTCATCGGATCATCATCCTCGCCATCATGCGAGAGACGACTTCTACGTCTTTGTCTCATATTTATATCAAGCTAATGTCTTTAGTTCTTAACTCCCCCAGAGATTACTTCTTCTCATCGATGAGGTCTGCCATAAACTCGAGGTTGCTCATATCCTCGGTGTACCAGCGGTTCTTGGTCTGCTTGGTTACAAAACCGATGGCTGCAGAGAACAATCCCACTACGGTGGTAGCGAAAGCCACCTGCATATTGTAAGCCATCGAAGCAATATCACCGGTAGAAAGACCTACCAGGGCTGGACCCATCGGAATCAAGGTACCCATCAAACCGAGCATCGGACCCATCTTCAGAAGAGTAGATGGAAGAGAAAGATCCTTCTCTACAAACTGGGCATACTGGTCGAGGATGCGGTTCACCTGCGCCTTGCTCTGACGGTTGTCCACGAGTTTCTTCATATAGGAAACGATGACAGCCTGCTTGTTCTTAGGCAAACGATCGCCCAAGGTATCGATGTTATCGAGTGTCAGGGTGTTCATCTGTTCACGAATCTCCGCACCCGACTTGCGCTTTACAAGATACTGTCCGAAGAAACCTCCAAGGAGCAGCAAGGCTCTGAGGAAGAAGAAAATCAACAAAATAATCACAGGAACCAGCATGCCTGTGGAAATCCAAAACAATACGTCTGATATGTAATTCATTATACTCTATATTTTTTAATTTGATAATTGTAAATTGCCCATCCGATTGCCATTCCCACGATGACGATGGCGATGACGCCGAGAAGCGAGAGGGCATCGAAACTATTGAATCCTGCCACGGCTGTCCTGCCATTCACCGTACCGATGATGCCCATCAATCCGAGCAGCACCTCTACCAGGAAAAGCAGTTCCAAGCGGATTGGTCGCTCCGGCAAGAGCCATCTCAAACCGTAGGTGAATACCGGAGTCAAGACCAGCAGTACTACGGCAAGCACCCATGCCACTACCTGGAACGATACGCCGGGAAGCAGGAAGATGGTCATCACCAAAACGCTGAACAGCACTGGGAAAACCAGCAAACCCGGGAAATACTTCAGGAAGATGAAGAACACCCATTTGCGGCGACTCACATGTTCCGAAGTCTTCAGATCTACGTGGTGCACACAGAAAAGCATCGTGAGTGCCACGTCGATACTCAGCAGCACCGCCATATCGAGCATCAGCTTCTGGTCGGCTATCCAGGCCGCAATCTGCGTCTTCGACTGCTCGATGGCGAATGGCCAGGTCATTCCCACGAAGAAGGCTACGAGCACCGAGATGATCATAATCTCCTTCACTCCGTGGAAGGTCTGCTTCAGCACAAAACTGAAGCAAACCAATATCATCATTACTAAAACTAATGTCTCCACTATTTATAAAAGTTTAGTTTTAGGGGGATAGGTTATCCCCCCTTTACTATTCAACCATATTCTTTCTTCTTCTGCGAATCAGAATCGCCAACATCACGAATGCTACGATGACGATGACACCTACAACGATGCCGCTCACCACAGTGGTGGTCTTCTGAGCATCCTCATTCAGCGTCTCCT
>DAWDAD010000113.1:0-3280 GCA_052356385.1 Prevotella sp. | reverse complement strand
TGCTGATAGCAGAGAAAGTACTTGACCCGAAGACCATGCAGATGAAGCCGACCGGAAAGGTGTTTAACCATGCAGGAGAAGAAGTGGAGCCAGCCTATTGGTTGGGTAAGTACAGCGACATGCCCCATATTTTGAGTTTCCTGAATGAGAGTTACCAGACCATCTTCAATGTGTTGGAGACCGACAATGAGGTAGCCCCATTGCTCGGTCCATTCCAGACTGCCTTGAAGAACAAGGCTATGGAGCAGTTGGAGGGTATGATAGGTACACTGCGTGTCTATACCTCACGCCTTGCTACCAAGGAAAGCTATTGGATATTCCACAAGGACGGCGATGACTTCGACCTGAAGGTCAGTGACCCGAAGAACCCAAGCTATCTGCTGATAGCCAACGACCCAGAAATGGAGAGCATCATCGGAGCATTAAACGCCCTAATCCTCAACCGACTGGTGACACGAGTGAACACAGGGCAAGGCAAGAACATCCCAGTGAGCATTATCGTGGACGAGTTGCCTACACTTTACTTCCATAAGATAGACCGACTGATAGGTACAGCCCGAAGCAACAAGGTGAGCGTAGCCTTGGGATTCCAGGAACTGCCACAGTTGGAAGCAGACTACGGAAAGGTGGGTATGCAAAAGATCATCACCACCGTAGGCAATGTGGTGAGCGGTTCGGCACGAAGCAAGGAAACTCTGGAATGGCTATCCTCTGACATTTTTGGAAAGGTGGTGCAACTGAAGAAAGGCGTGACCATCGATAGAGACAAGACGAGCATCAACCTGAATGAGAATATGGACAGTCTTGTACCAGCCAGTAAAATCTCGGACATGCCGACAGGATGGATCTGCGGTCAGACGGCAAGGGACTTTGTGGCAACCAAGACCGGCATGAATGGTAGTATGAACATACAGGAGAGCGACGAGTTCAAGACCAGTAAGTTCTATTGCAAGACCGATTTTAATATGGCAGACATCAAGAAAGAAGAAAGCGAGTATATGCCACTGCCCAAGTTCTACACCTTCAAGAGCCGTGATGAGCGTGAGCGCATCCTCTATAAGAACTTCGTGCAAGTTGGCGAGGACGTGAAAGCCATGATAGCAGAGATATTCAACAAGAAGAATGCCAAGTGACAAAATATCAAAGAGAAACAAAATGAGATTCATGACAGGAAAGATACGGACATACATCATTTTAGCACTCTTGCTGCTGTGCCAGAATATCATGGCACAGAACAAGACACCCACACCAGATAGCCCAAGCCAAACCGACTTGGGCATCTTCGCATTACCTCCCTTAGAACGAGCGGTGCGCTGCATCAAGTATTACGAGGGATGGCACGATATTAAGCGCAACTATCCCTATATCGGATGGGGACATCGGATTTTGCCGCATGAGAAGTTCAGCAAGAACCTCACCTATCAGCATGCCGATTCTCTGTTGCGTTCAGACCTCACCAAGTTATGTGCCATGTTTCGTAAGTATGGCAAGGACTCACTACTCCTTGCCGTACTTGCCTATAATGTCGGACCCTACAAAATATTAGGGAACAAAAGATTTCCGAAGAGCCGTCTCCTGCAAAAGATTGAACGAGGATTGCGTGACATAGAAAAAGATTACCTTGACTTTTGCAGATGGAGAGGCAAATGCATTCCGTCCATCAAAAGGCGAAGAATGACAGAACTTCAACTATTATACATCCCATAAAAACGAAATATTACTTCATCAACCATCGAAATAGCACTTCATAGCCTGTCGAAGTTATACTTCATCGGCACTTCAAGTATATTGGCTTAAAAACATACAAAAGTTGTATAAAAACAGCATTTGTGTACATAAAATTTCTGAGATATTAAAGAATTTAGAGTTAAATGAACTTAAATTCATATTGAATATTGATATTTTCTGTCATTTCTTGTCTTTTCTCAATAAATTTTCGTACTTTTGCAGTCGGATTGTATAGCCAGACCGCAGTTGTCGCTGTAAGACGAGTTCTTTCATGATAACCGAGTCGGCAGCCTACGCCGTGCTGAGTGTAGTGAGGTCAACCATGACATATCTATACGTAAGCGGGCTTTGGGCGGGAAGACAATCCAGACATAATGGAAGGCGTTTATCGACGCTGTGTTTAAGACTTCCTGTAATCTAGCAAATTAACAGTTAATCATAGTCTTGAATATGGTCAACGGTAGATGTCCCGGGTGTGATTATTTCAATCCCGTGGAGACCTTGTAAGCATAGATTGTACCCTTTCGGGCGCAATCAAATGTATTATATAGGTCTCTTTACACGGACATGATTTTCATATCGGCGTGGGCTCTGACGTTGTCTGTTCAACTATGATAGGCAATTGCTAGAGCCTCAGGAAGTGGAATGGACAACAGGACGATTCCACGCTTTTTTTTGTCGCAATTTAACGGATTTCTGTCTAGAAAAAAGTTAGCACCGATATGAAAGTCGATGAATGGACATCAGAAGATGGACATACCCCAGGAGGTGGTGAATTCCCTCCTTGCGCTGGACTTACCTCCAACGCCCTCCCCGAAGCTCAAAGCACAGTTTCCGCCGAGAGTTCACAAACAGGGGTGTCCACCAGAAATGCCCATATAGCAAGTAAGCCTAAAGCGCAAAAAGAGGAAGAATTTCCTCATTGGTATGCCTTACGTACCACATACGGTAGAGAGAAAAAGGCATACGACTACATGACAGCCAAAGGCATCACGGCTTTCTATCCTACTACAGATACTGTAAAACTTATAAAAGGTAAGCGCAAAATTGTTATCGAGTCACGTTTACCCAACATCTTCTTCGCCTACGGTACCGAAGAACAACTCAAAACCTTTGTTTACGACAATGTAAATCTCCCATTCCTTCGTTTTTACTATCGTCACGTCCACGTTGGGCGCAGAATAGAGAAGGTTCCTATGATAGTTCCAGACTATCAGATGGAAAGTCTCAAAATCATCTGTGCTGCCGATGCGGATAATACAATCGTGTCATTAGCCGAAGTGCCAAAGTTCAAGCAAGGACAGATGGTGAGAGTAATAGACGGAGCATTCAAAGGAGTGGTAGGCAGAGTTGCAAGATGGCAAGGACAACAGAGAGTGGCTGTTGTGCTGGAAGAACTGGTAACGGTGGTGACAGCGTATGTGCCGAGTGCGTTTTTAGAGAAAATCATTTAAGATGGGTTACACAAATAGCCAAAAACTCATAAAACAGAAAAACAATAAGTAACTGTTCAAAATTAATTTTACAAATATGAATAATTCACGAATAAGTT
>DAWDAD010000112.1:0-3488 GCA_052356385.1 Prevotella sp. | reverse complement strand
AAACGGCAACACAACTGTTTGTGGTACCCAAGTCAATTCCAATTACTTTTCCCATAATTATATCTTTTTTTATTTTTATCGTTATTAATATGTTATTTATCTCATAAACTGCTGGCTAATGGAAGTCTGCCGAAGATATGCATCTGTCGGGAACCTCTATATTCAGCGTTCACGCTTTCCGTCATAACAAAGCATGTGCCAAGGGATTGTAAGACTTAAAGTAGCTGACAAGGTGTCAGATAATGCTGACAAAATAAAAGGAATCAAGATATAGGAGGCGATAAAATGTCGCATTCTCCCTATCTTGATTCCTTTAGTATATTGAGAAATCTTTCTTTTCAAATAAAGCTCCTATATATAATAAGGTGTAAACCTTATCCCGCTTTATTTCTGTTCCTTAGCAGCAAGTGCTTCGCGAACCTTGGCCTCCAGTTCGTCGAGAAGTTCAGGATTATCCTTGAGCAATGCCTTGCAGGCATCGGCACCCTGTCCGAGTTTAGAACCGCCATAGCTATACCAGCTGCCGCTCTTTTCGATGATATCGTTGGCTACAGCCAGACCGAATACCTCACCGGCACGGCTGATGCCTTCGCCAAACATGATGTCGAACTCAGCCTTGCGGAAAGGAGGAGCCACCTTGTTCTTTACTACCTTTACGCGAACCAGATTACCTACTACCTCATCGCCATCCTTGATGGCTGTTGCCTTGCGGATATCCAAACGCACTGATGCATAGAACTTCAATGCATTACCACCGGTGGTTGTCTCTGGGTTACCGAACATTACACCAATCTTCTCGCGCAACTGGTTGATGAAGATGCAGGTAGTGTTGGTCTTGCTGATGGTAGAAGTGAGCTTGCGGAGAGCCTGACTCATCAATCGAGCCTGAAGACCTACCACATTGTCACCCATATCGCCTTCGATTTCCTTCTTAGGAGTCAAGGCGGCAACAGAGTCAACAACTACGATGTCTACAGCAGCAGAACTGATCAGCTGGTCTGCAATCTGCAACGCCTGTTCACCATTATCTGGTTGTGAAATCCACAAGTTATCAACATCAACGCCCAATTTAGCCGCATAGAAACGGTCGAAAGCGTGCTCTGCATCAATGAAAGCAGCGATACCGCCAGCCTTCTGAGCCTCTGCGATGGCATGGATAGCCAATGTTGTCTTACCAGAAGATTCCGGACCGTAAATTTCGATGATACGTCCCTTAGGATAACCGCCTACGCCCAGTGCATTGTCGAGAGCGATACTGCCTGTAGGGATAACTTCGATGTTCTCAACGTGCTCATCTCCGAGTTTCATGATAGAGCCCTTACCGAAGTCCTTTTCTATCTTAGCCATGGCTGCCTGAAGAGCTTTCAGCTTGCCTTCATTGGGATTCAATTTTCCCTCTTGCATTTCTTTTGCCATATTCTTATTTTAATTTAAAGTTTAGTCGATTTCCAAATCGCCATCAAACACCTCGTGCCATGGCAATCCCTGCTTGTTCAACTGCTCCATGAATGGATCTGGGTCGAACTCCTCTACGTTCCATACGCCTGGTTTCTTCCAGATGCCCTTGAGGAACATCATCGCACCAATCATGGCTGGCACACCAGTGGTGTAGCTTACGCCCTGCATGCCGGTTTCGTTGTAAGCCTCCTGGTGCTTGCAGTTGTTATATACGTAGTAGGTACGCTCCTTGCCATCCTTCTTACCACGGATGCGGCAACCGATGGATGTCTCGCCATCATAGTTCTCGCCGAGATCCTGTGGGTTAGGCAATACTGCCTTGAGGAACTGCAATGGAACAATCTTCACCTTGGCTGTCTTGCCTGAACCGTCTGCCAATGGAGCCTCGTATTCGATTTCGTCGATGCGGCTCATGCCGAGGTTCTGAATGCAGTCGAGGTAGGTGAGATACTGTTGACCGAAGGTCATCCAGAAGCGTGCCTCCTTGATGGTAGGGTAGTTCTTCACCAGGCTCTCCAACTCCTCGTGATGCATCAGATAGCTCTCGCGAGGGCCGATGTTAGGGTAGGTGAGAGGCTTGTGGATAGACAGAGGGTCGGTTTCAATCCATTCGCCATCCTTATACCAGAGTCCCTTCTGGGTAATCTCGCGGATATTGATTTCTGGGTTGAAGTTGGTTGCGAAAGCCTTGTGATGGTTTCCGGCGTTGCAATCCACGATATCGAGCACCTCAATCTCATCGAAGTGATGCTTGGCAGCGTATGCGGTGAAGATGCCGGAAACACCTGGGTCGAAACCGCAGCCGAGGATAGCGCAGAGACCTGCCTGCTCGAACTTATCCTTGTAAGCCCACTGCCATGAGTACTCGAAGTGAGCCTCGTCCTTTGGCTCATAGTTAGCGGTATCCATATAGTTGCAACCGCAAGCCAGACAGGCATCCATGATGGTGAGATCCTGGTAAGGCAAAGCAAGGTTGATGACAAGCTCAGGCTTATAGCTATTAAAGAGAGCCTTCAACTGCTCAACGTCGTCGGCATCCACCTCAGCCGTCTGAATATCCATCTTGTAGCCCTTGGCGTGGATATCCTTAACCAGCTTGTCGCACTTTTCCTTGCGACGGCTAGCAATCATAAACTCGGTGAAAACGTCCTGGTTCTGGACGATCTTGAAGGCAGCCACGGTAGCCACGCCACCTGCGCCAATCATAAGTACTCTACTCATTTATAATCTTATTTTTTTATGTTTATTATTTTAAAGTTTATTTTATTTCATTTGCCGAAATCCCCAGGGCATTCATGAGCGAATAACCGAGAATCTCCTGTCTGAAGTTGCCGCCTGGCATGGGCTGCATGGCAAAGAGGGTGATGCGCTTGTCGTCGTCATCTACCTTACGGAGTATCTCGCGGAGTCGGTCGTAAGCATCTCCATCCTCAGAATTTGGGATTACCATCACTCGCTTCACCTCCTTGGCGTTGCATACGGTGCGTGCCACATCTACGAGGAAGTCATCCTTGCCTACCATCTTCTCCTCTGTAGGATAAGAAGAGATGATGAATTCTCCGAGCTTATCATCCTTGAAAGCCTGAGCGTTCAGATCCTTCTCATAGTTGGCAGGGCGAAAGTTCTTCATCGCCATCGACTGCTTGTCGTGGATAAGCACAACCTGTGTCTCGTGCTCGCCCTCTCTCAGACCTCCGTCAAGGGCAATGCAGACTGCCCATTGTGCCATATCGGCTGGTTGGATGCGACGGTTAATCATTCGTTCGAAGTTGACTATCAGGTCGAAAGCCACTCGGTCGATATAGTCGGCATCAGCGATAATTACATTCTCGCTCCATTTAATATTGTTTGTATCTAATGTATTCATTGGTGCAAAAATTAAGCAAACGAGCATGATGAAAGCTTGCTTTCAAATTGTCGAATGCAGATTATTTCTGCAAATTTACGAATAAATTTCGTAATTAAGGCATTTTGGAAATATAAAATAATAAAAAAGATAGTATTTTCATCATTTCTTCATTTGATGGAAT
>DAWDAD010000111.1:0-3526 GCA_052356385.1 Prevotella sp. | reverse complement strand
AGCGCAGAGGCAAGGGTGGAGTAGATGTGCATGAACTGACCATGTTCTTCACCACCTTCGTGATGATACAGTTCTGGAACCTCTTCAATGCCAAGGCGCTGATGAGTCATCACACCGCATTCCGCCATTTCCTGAAGGATAGGGGAATGATTCTGGTGCTTGTACTGGTATTGGTGGGTCAGTGGATTATCGTAACCTTTGGTGGCGAAATGTTCCGTACCACACCATTGTCGCTCCACGAGTGGCTGCTCATCATCGGCTCAACCTCCGTTGTACTTTGGGCGGGCGAGCTGTGGAGAACTTTTAAGAGAATGATAGCAAAGAGAAGATAATCCATCAGAGTTCTTCTTCTGATATGAATGTTAAAGACAGTCCTTATGAATACAATACATTATAACGATACCGTGCAGTTGCAGCCTTGTGTGGCAACGATTGGTTTCTTCGATGGAGTGCATCGGGGACATCAGTTCCTGATTCATCATCTCGTAGAGACGGCACGAAAGGAAGGCTTGCAATCCACCGTCATCACCTTCGATGCGCATCCCCGCAAGGTATTGCAGGCGGATTACCAGCCAGAGATGCTGAGTACGCTTGATTCCAAGCTGCTGCTGCTTTCGAAGACGGAAGTGGATAATGCTGTGGTGCTGCATTTCGACAAGGCGATGGCTGCGATGTCGGCAAGGGAGTTTATGCAGCAGGTGCTCCACGACCATCTCAACGTAAGGAAACTCTTCATCGGCTACGACCATCGCTTCGGTCACAACCGTGCAGAGACTTTTGAGGATTATGTGCGCTACGGCAGGGAGATGGGCATTGAGGTAATCCGGAACGAGGCCTTCCAGATAGATGGCATCAACATCTCTTCTTCCGTCATCCGCTCTTTCCTGAAAGAGGGAGAAGTGGAGATGGCAGCCCGGTGCCTCGGTTTCCCTTACACCCTCATCGGAAAGGTGGTGAATGGATTCCACGAAGGCAGAAAGCTCGGTTTCCCTACAGCCAATCTCGACATCTCTCACTTCGGACAGCTGATTCCTGCCCCTGGCGTCTATGCCGTAAGGGTAAGACTGGAGAATACGGTGGTATGGAAACGGGGAATGATGAATGTGGGCAATCGCCCAACCTTCAATGGCAGACTACTGACGCTAGAGACGCACATCTTCAATTTCGACGGGGATATTTATGACCAGTTCTTGCTCGTAAGCTTCGTGAAGCGAATAAGGGGCGAACAGAAGTTTGACAGTCCCGAGGAGTTGGCGGCGCAGCTGAAAGAGGATGAGCAGACCGTGCTGGATCTCTTTGAAAAGGAAGCGGAATGATAGCGAGAATGCTATTAAACTATAAACGATTAATTATAAACAGTAAAAGCAATGGCAAAGATTAATTTAAAGAGAGGTTTGACGGATATCGTCCTCTACATGATTATATTTATAGTAGTACAGATTATCGTGATGTATGCTGGCGCAGGAATCTGGGCGGGCATTAAGGGCGAAGGTTACCAGGCAACGCTCCTGGCTATCAGTTCAGGCAGCAATCCTATCCTGATGGCACTTACCTCAGCGTTCAGCAACGTTATCACCCTCGTCATCTTCCTGAAGACGAAGTGGACACCGCTGACCCGCGATTATCTGCTTTCCAAGCCTTGGGCAACGCTTCTCTGGGTGGCATTGTTCGCCCTGGGAACCATCATCCCTCTGGAGTTCATATATGAGCAGATAGGCATCGAGATGGACGAGAATACCGAGCAGATATTCGCATCGCTCATGAAGGAGCCTTGGGGCTATGTGGCTATCGGCGTTCTGGCGCCTTTTGCTGAGGAGGTTGTGTTCCGTGGAGCCGTTCTCCGCACCCTGCTGGGTCTTATGAGCAAGAAGAACCATTGGGTAGCCATCATGATTTCGGCTGCCATCTTCGGTCTGGCTCACGCCAACGTAGCGCAGTTTGTCAATGCCCTCCTGCTGGGCTTACTCCTGGGTTGGATGTATTATCGCACCAAGAGTCTTGTTCCGGGTATCCTGCTCCACTGGGTGAACAATACGATGGCGTATGTCCTATCCAATATCATGCCTCAGAGCGATGGCAAACTCATCGACCTCTTCCATGGCGATGAGAAAACCATGTATTATGCCGTAGGCTTCTCTCTCTGCATCATGATTCCAAGTTTCATACAGCTGGTTATCAGATTAAAGAAGGTGAAGGCTTAAGAGATAAATAAACGAGTAAAAAGGTTACCTGGATGGGTAGCCTTTTTTTAGATATATAACCGGATAGATAAGTAGATTTTATGAAGATTATAGAAAGTTGTATCATAGGAAAGAAGAGCCCTGAGGCTTGTGAGGATGGAATGGTAGTTACCGATGATTTCATCGCTGTGATTGATGGCAGTACGAGCAAGACGCCGAAGCATCTCAATCCTGATATGAAGAACGGAAGATACGCCATGATGCTTATCTCGGAATATATCCGGGAGGAACTGAAGACGGATGCCTCGGTAGATGAATTCTGCCAGGGCGTAACGGCGTATATATATAATAAGGTGTATGAAAAGCTTGGGGTGGAAGAGCGGTTGAAGGAGCATCCCGAAGAGCGCCTAACAGCTTCGGCTATCCTTTATAGCCGGACAAGGAATGAAGTATGGATGGTGGGCGATTGCCAGGCAATCATCGCCGGAAAGCTCTATGAGAACGGCAAGCCTTATGAGGAGAAGATTGCCCGGAAACGAGTAGAACTGATAGCGCAGGGCCTTTCGCCTGCTGAGGCTAGAAAGCAGATAGAGCCATTATTGATCGAGGCGATGCTTTCCGGGCAGAACCAGACCTATACGGTTATCGATGGATTTCCTATCTATCGGGAGGGAGTGAAGGTTGTCTCTGTTTCAGATTCTTGTTCTGTTCAAGATTCTGTTCCAGCATCAGATTCTGTCCCTTGCTCTGACTCCATTTCTGCATCAGGTACAATTTCTGTCTCTTCCTCCGAGATTGTATTGGCGAGCGATGGCTATCCGTTCCTGAAGCCAACCTTGGCAGCGAGTGAGGCGGCATTGGCAGAGCAGATAGCCAACGACCCTCAGAACATCCGTTCCTTTATCGCCACCAAGGGCATCGTAGAGGGCAATAAGAGCTTTGATGATAGAACTTATATCCGATTTGTTTATTGCCAGTAAATAAAAAGCTGCAGATTTATTTATTGGCAATAAACAAAAATGGCTGATTCCGCCAGAAAAAAATAACACGGACAAATTGAATTTGTCCGGCTTGTTTGTCCGGAAGTTTGTAACTGTCAAATAATCAAAGATTTATAAGCCTTCGGACAATTTGTCCGGACAAATTCAATTTGTCCGTGTTATTTTTTTAGCATGAAATGACAAGTAATGGCAAGGATTTCTATCCGGCAAGCGATGTATTCCCAAGAAGAAAACGATGACTTCTGCACCGAGAAACGGTGATTTCTGGAGGAGAAAACTATGAGTTAGTATTTTTAACATAAAGCTCTAAAGCAGCCAAAGGAGAATAAGAGAGGTTGGAACGTA
>DAWDAD010000110.1:0-3734 GCA_052356385.1 Prevotella sp. | reverse complement strand
GTAAGGGCAAAAGCTTTTAAGTACCTGGAAAGTACAAAGTTTTTGCCTTTACAGGGCGAACTGTTTATATTTCTAATACCTCCTCAATGGTCTATACTTAATGGTATAAATCCGGTTGAAATAATCCTTCCATTCATTCGGCTCCTTATCATCATCCCGAACAATCCGGATGCCATAAAACCTGGTGCCGGTTTCCTTATACTCCTTGAACCTCGCCAACATCTGCTGCGGCGGATTCGGAATCAGGAAATCCGTAATCCAAAGCACATCGGCATTCACATAATGAAGACCGTCGTTATCCAGCAAATCAAACATCTGGCTCATCATCTTCTTTGCCGAAGTTCCACCACCTATAAAAGGCAGATGGGTTGTAGTAGGCTGGCGCCTGACACCACGACCCGTATGAGCCTGACCATCAGAAGATAAATCTGCAGAATTATCGGGAATTTCTGTAGAGTCCACAACCGTGATTCCAATCCTCTTCAACCGCTCCGCCTTCCGCTTCGCCATCAGATCGATGGCACGGGTGCTCACGGAGAAATCTATCAGAAAACAATCCCGCTCCAAATCCTCTGCCGTTTCTTCCAATAGGGAAATCAGCGTAGAAGAAATCCTTTCAGGCGTTCCATACATACTTGCCGAAGTATCCAGACAGACTATCATCGGACCTTTTCGGGAAGCATGGGTAAAGCCGAGTTTTCGAGAAGGCTTCGACATTTCGCTCTTGTAACGAAAAGTCTGGAGCCTGCGGGTTCGATACTTATAGATAAAAAGCCCCTCCATATCCTCATCGCTGTATTGCGCCAACTCCAGTGGAAGAAGCGAATTGAGATCATCGCCCACGGTAATGCCCTCGATGTCGCTTCCTGCGGAATGCTCCATCTTCATCTCCACCCCCGAGGCGATAGTGAGCCTATCTTTTCCGTTGGCATCTGCCACACGCCCCATCTTCGCTACAATCTCCTTGATTTCCGGATATTTATCCTGAATCTTCACCTGGTTCAAGCGGCGTTCAAACTCCGTTTCCGTCCATCCGTTCGTCATCAGTTCCCAGGCCTGCACGGCTCGCTGCTCCGAAACGCCCTTCGTCTTCATGTTGCGGGTTATCTGGTCCATCATGCGAACCAATCCCGTTTCGAAGTTATTCTGACGGAGAGAAATAAAATCCTTCAGTTTGTTCAATACCTGATGGTCGATGCACCCCTTCCAGTCTCTTACCAGACGCTCCCAGTTTTCGGGTTTCGAAGCTCCATCGCCAGCCATCAGTTTCAGGAAGAAAGACTTATCGAATCCATCCTCCCGGTGTTCCTGCTCCAACTGGTCGATGAGCGGAAGCCACACCTGCTCATCCATTCTCTTAAAGGGAGTCCAGTCGAGCACATCATCAGCCCGATGACTTTCGGTCCAGGCACGCTGGCGCTGGAATCGCATGTGATGAACGCATTCCACGATGAATTTTCCCACACAATCATAGAATACCTTGCTCTTGATCTTACTATTCACCACCTGTCGCATGAATTTCTGCACCTCTTCACCAGTTTCCGGAATCGTCACTTTCAGGGTAAAGAGATGAATCAGATAATCCTTCAGCGGGTCTTCCTTCAAATTCCAAGGCATGGCTGCGCCTGCCGGATCAGGAATCTTCACCTGCCCCGACTTGCAGAAGTCGTCTAGCATCTTCAAGTAATACTGTGCTTCCGCCAAGTCCTTGTTATTCTGGTATTTCATTTTATTCGATATTTTTCACCAAATTGGTAAAAAGCTTCTTATATATTATAGGAAGACTAAGCCTTCTCTTTCTCCATCAGATATTCTGCGAAGATTCTTGCGGCACTCTCCACTTTGGCAGCGCAAGGGCGAGACTTGTAGTATTCTGCCGTTCTTGCCGAAGCCACATAGCTGGACTGTGCCTTCTCATGACCCTTCAAGCCCAGAATCTCTGCACAGATGATACTGCCATTCTGCTCCTTCGATTTGGCTAACAAATCCTGCACCACCTTGTAGCAGGCCGACTTTCCCTCGCGGTCATCCCCCTCGGTCTGTCCGCAATCCAAGCCCACGAGCACCACAATGCCCGAAACGGCTCCACACATCATTCTCATTCTGCCAACTCCACCCCCGAAGCCGGCACCAATGCGCTTTGCCATCTCATCATCAAGACCATACAAATCGGCAAAGGCTGCCACCACCGACTGGCAGCAGCCATAGCCCTGCATAAAATTCTCCACCGCTTGGTGAACACGAGCCTCCAACTCTGGAGATAAAGTTATCTGTTCGTTCATCATGTTTTTGTTCTTCTAAATATAATAATGTATAAGTAACAGGAGGCGCGATTAAACCTCATCAAGCTTCATCGTATTATGCCTCATAAAGTTTCATCGTATCCTGTCGGGTAAACGCCAACTCCTTATAGAAATCACGGAGATAGGCCGAAATTTCAGCCTTATCATCCGAAGACACAAAGAGATTCTCGCCCAACTGCCTTTCCAGCGAAGTCAAGCCATCCGAAAGAGTTTCTATTTCCCCCTCATAATCTCTGCCATCATCAGGATTTCTGCGAACCCGATGATACTTGATATCCTCAGCAAGCGCATTCTTCATCTCCACCAGTTTTTCTGCAAAAGGAGAAAAGAGTGCCCGGATTACGATGCTTCGGATAGCATCCCGCTCTTCCGGTTCCTGCCACAGACAATGGTAGATAGGAAGCAGATCGCAGACATCCACCTCTTCCCTATCCTGCATAAAGGCAGAAGTGCGAAGCAGACGAACGATATTTTTCCATCGGCGGTCGCTCACATAGATATTTCTGCGCTCGGCAGCCTCATCTACATTCACGGCTCTCAGAGATTTACGGATGGCGGAAATTGCATCAAGCACCTCCTCCTTCACGCCAATCTTACAGATTTTCTCCGCCCATTCAGCATAATCCTCAGGGGATATTCTTATATCGCACACGGATTTCACAGATCTCACAGATTTTTTCTTTGTATTCTCAGAAATAAACAAATCTCTTTCTGATGTTTCTACTCCCATTGGCATTTGCTTTACAGAAGACTTCTTGGACATAACATTAGCCTCATCCGTGGAATCAGTGAGATCCGTGTGAGACTCATTAGATTCCAGCAGCATTGCACGGAAATTCTTCTCCAGCTTAATCGGTCGGCTTTCTATTCTAATCACGAATCGGTCCCAGAGCGCCTCCAGTCCTTCTCCCTTAGCCGGCAACTCATTACTAGCCGCCACGAGAAGCTTCAGCGGAAGATGCATCTCCCGATTGCCATTTCTGAAGATTTTCTCATTAATCACCGTGAGGAGCGTGTTCTGGATAGCAGGACCCGCCTTCCAGATTTCATCCAGGAAAACCACATCGGCAGTAGGCAGATAACCCTCCACCGCACGCTCGTAAGTATCCGAAGTCTTCAGTTTCTGAATGCTCACCGGACCGAAGATTTCATCGGGCGTAGAGAATCGAGACATCAGATACTCAAAGCTCTGAGCATCCCTGAACGCCGTCTTCAACTGTCTGGCCACCATACTCTTCGCCACACCCGGAGGTCCTAAAAGAATAACGCTCTCGCCTGCCAGAGCGGCAAGGAGCGAGAGCGAAATTTCAGTATTTTTTTCATAAATGCCCCGGTTCATCTCCTGGAGCAAAAGTTTGAATTTTTCCAGCATGTAATTACTTTACGTTGCCCACCTTAATCAAGTACTCAGCAATCTGAACAGCGTTCAGG
>DAWDAD010000109.1:0-4191 GCA_052356385.1 Prevotella sp. | reverse complement strand
GCCCTGAAGAGGTGTACGAGATGGTGTTCGACCTGATGTGCGACCTCGATGCTACAGAAGACCAGCTCGACTTCCCTGTAGTTTACGGTTCTGCCAAGAACGGCTGGATGGGCGAGGACTATAATCATCCAACAGACAATATCGATTATCTGCTCGATAAGATTATTGAGGTTATCCCAGCTCCTAAGCAGCTCGAGGGTACTCCTCAGCTCCTTATCACATCTCTCGATTACAGCTCTTATACTGGTCGTATCGCCGTAGGTCGTGTTCACCGTGGTACATTGAAGGACGGCATGAACGTTACTATCTGTCACCGCGACGGAACCCAGGAGAAGACCAAGATCAAGGAGCTCCACACCTTCGAGGGTATGGGTCATAAGAAGACCGATCATGTAGATTCAGGCGATATCTGTGCCGTTGTCGGCTTGGAGAAGTTTGAGATTGGTGATACCATCTGCGACTTCGAGAATCCGGAGCCACTGCCTCCAATCGCTGTAGATGAGCCTACCATGAGCATGCTCTTCACCATCAACGATTCACCATTCTTCGGTAAGGAAGGCAAGTTCTGTACATCACGCCACATCCAGGAGCGCTTGAACAAGGAGCTCGAGAAGAACCTCGCTCTCCGCGTACAGCCTTACGAGGATACTACCGATAAGTGGATTGTATCAGGCCGTGGTGTGCTCCATCTCTCTGTACTCATCGAGACCATGCGCCGCGAGGGCTATGAGCTCCAGGTAGGTCAGCCTCAGGTTATCTATAAGGAGATTGACGGTGTGAAGTGCGAGCCTGTAGAGGAGTTGACCATCAACGTACCAGAGGAGTTTGCTTCTAAGATGATTGATATGGTAACCCGCCGCAAGGGTGATATGACCTCTATGCTGAACATGGGCGAGCGTGTAGACATCGAGTTTGATATCCCTTCACGTGGTATCATCGGTCTGCGTACCAACGTGCTTACCGCTTCTCAGGGTGAGGCTATCATGGCTCACCGCTTCAAGGAGTATCAGCCATACAAGGGTGAAATCAGCCGCCGTTCTAACGGTAGCATGATTGCTCTCGAAACCGGTACTGCCTTTGCTTACGCTATCGATAAGCTGCAGGATCGTGGTAAGTTCTTCATCGACCCGGGTGAGGAGGTTTACGGCGGCGAGGTTGTAGGTGAGCATGTTCACGAAAACGACCTGGTAGTGAACGTAACCAAGGCTAAGCAGCTTACCAACGTGCGTGCTTCCGGTTCTGACGATAAGGCCCGCGTGATTCCTAAGACCGTGATGAGTCTTGAGGAGTGCCTGGAGTATATCCGTGAGGACGAGTACGTAGAGGTAACTCCAAAGAACATGCGTATGCGCAAGATTGAGCTTGATCACCTGAAGCGCAAGCGCAGCAACAAAGACTAAACAGAAATGTTTTTGTGGAGATTTTTTAGAAAGTTTTCATTGCCCTGCTCCCTGGTTATGGGAGCATTGGGCTACCTGATATTCGCCAATGTGCCCTTCCTGGTGCCCATTGGCGATTATTGTGGTCCGAGGTTGGTAAGTCTGATGCCGGTAGTGCTGTTCTCACTGCTCTATGTTACTTTCTGTAAGATAGAAATCAAGGAGATGAAGCCTAAGGCGTGGCATTTCATCCTCCAGCTCATCCGCACCTCGTTGGCATTGATGATGGTGGTGCTCATCTTCGAGTTCGGTTCTGATTATAGTACCAAACTGGTTCTCGAGGGTGCCTTCATCTGCTTCATCTGTCCTACGGCAGCCGCTGTGGCTGTGGTTACGGAGAAGTTGGGCGGCAGTATCGGTTCGCTGACCACTTATACGGTCATCGCCAACATTTTTACGATGATCATCATTCCGAGTCTTTTCCCGATGGTAGAGAAGGGGGCAGACGTATCGTTCCTCATGATGAGTGCGATGGTGTTCCGCAATGTCACTACCGTGCTGGTGGTGCCTCTGCTGCTTGCCTTGCTGAGCCGCCGGTTCCTGCCAAAATGGGTGGATAAGGTGAAGAATGTAAAGGATTTGGGTTTTTATATGTGGTGTTTCAACCTCACGATACTGATGGGCGAAACGGTTCGCAACATGCTCCATGCCGAGGTATCGGGCGTAACGATGCTTCTGCTGCTCTTTGTACCGCTGCTGGTATGTCTCCTCCAGTTTGCCATCGGCAAGGCGGTAGGCAGGCATTTCGATGCGAGTATCAGTGCCGGTCAGGCGTTGGGACAGAAGAATACGGTAGTGGGCATCTGGCTCACCCTCACCTTCCTGAATCCTCTTGCTGCCGTAGCACCGGGAGCCTATGTAGTATGGCAGAATCTGGTCAATGGCTGGCAACTTTGGTATAAAGAAAAATATGGCAAGCTTAAGTGGTAAGCTTGCCATATTTTTTTGTTTCTAATCCTGGGTAGGGTAGATGAGGTTTTCTTCCCTGATGCAGCAGAGTACCTCATCCAGATATTTTCTGGCTTCATATTTCGCCATAGGCAGGTCGTGGAGCAGGTAGTTGCCACAGTCCTTTGCCGCCTGTCCCGGAATCTCACCCTCGAAATCGGCGATAAACTTAAAGGTGCGCTTCATCAGTTCCACGATGTCCTTGCTCTCCAGGTCGCCCTTGATAAGGAGATAGTTGCCCGTGAGGCATCCCATCGGTCCCCAGTAGATGATGCGGTCCTTCCACTCCTCGTCGTTGCGCAGATAGGTGGCAGCCAGGTGCTCAATGGTATGGATGGCACCGTTGTGCAGACAAGGCTCCTGGTTAGGCACCTTCATGCGGATATCGAATGTTGTGATGACTTCTCCGCCTACTTCGTCCTTACGGCTCACGTAGATGCCGCGGAGCAGCTTATTGTGATTGATTGTAAAACTTGGAATCTTATTCATCTTTTTTATAATGTTGAATGTTGAGTGTTGAGTGTTGAATGTTGAGTGTTGAGTGTTGAGTGTTGAATGTTGAGTGTTGAATGTTGAGTGTTGAATGTTGAGTGTTAAATATTGAGTGAAGAATCATTCAACATTCAACACTCAACATTCAACACTTCTAAAGACTTTCGAGAAAAGCCTTGGTAACATTGAAAGAGCCTTCAGCCATCTTAGCCCAGAAGTCGAAATACTGCTGTGCCTTGGTATCTTTCTGCGGTACATCGCTGATGATGCGGAAGGAGATGAAAGGCGTCTTGTAGATATGGCAGGTCTGTGCGATAGAGCAGCTCTCCATATCCACCGCCATCGCCTGAGGGAAGTGTTCCAGGATAGAGCGCATCTTCTCCTTGCTGTCTACAAACCATTCGCCGCTCACAATCTGACCGGCATGAATTTTCGGGTGCTTGTTGCCCGGCAGGTTGTTGATGGCGAGTGCCTTCTCCACATATTCCTTAGGTGTTTTGAAGGAAGCAGGCATGCCCAGAATCTGTCCGAATTCGCATTCCTCGCCGCAGTAGGCATCGTGGTAAACGCAGTTGGTTGCCACCACCACCTCAGTCACGTTGAGGTTGATATCAGCGCCTCCAGCCACGCCAGAAGAGATGACGAGGTCAGGGTGATAGTTGTCAATCATTTCCACGGCACCTATGGTACTGTTCACCTTACCGATGCCGCATTGTTGCATCACCACCTCGTTATTGCCTATCTTTCCGATAACGAAGTCTTTATAATTTTTTCTCTCAACCTGCGATTCGGTCAATAATGTTTTGAGTTGCGCAAACTCCTTGTCCATCGCAACGATAATTCCTATTTTCATCTTGTATACTAACTTTTGGGTGCAAAGTTACTAAAAATATTGCAGAGAGTAGCAAAGTTTAAGGAGTTTTTAAGGAAAAAGGCTTTTAAAGGTAAAAAAGTAAAAAAAAGCCCCCGATGCGTGATGCACCGGGGGCTTCGGTCGGTTACCGAAGTAGCATACCACTTCTTCTTACCTGCGTTTTCACCAGTCTGAGGTGTGCGCTGTACTTTACGATATTTCAATGTTCCTTTCTGTTCCATAATCTTTAGTTTTAATGTTGAATGTTGAATGTTGAATGTTGACTTGGCGGGGTGCACAAGCCTTTCTTTGAACGACAGTGCAAAGATACGCCAATTTCCCGATACCACCAAATTTCAGCGTGTGATAAGGCGCGATTTTCAGCACGCTTTCAATCCGAAACCTGTTAAACAATCTAACTCGCCGTTTTGCGCCCCGCAACTCATACTTTTTCAGAAG
>DAWDAD010000108.1:0-4495 GCA_052356385.1 Prevotella sp. | reverse complement strand
CTCCCAAGACTTGCTGAGGCGAGCCTTCTTGTGAGAGAGTACCAACTGACCCTTTGTGTCCTCCTGGTTCTCTACGTAAACCTCAACCTTGTCGCCTACCTTGAGGTCTGGGTTGTAACGGAACTCAGAAGCTGGAATGATACCGTCGCTCTTGTAGCCGATGTTTACGATAACCTCTTTCTTATCAACAGAGATTACGGTACCCTCAACCACCTGGTGCTCAGTTACCTTGTTAAGTGTTTCGTCATAGGCCTTCTCGAGGTCTGTTTTGCTGACGCCTGCGTTTGTGCCATTCTCGAACTCATCCCAATTGAAGTCGTCGAGTGGCTGTACGTTCTTAAAATTTGACATAAAAAATAATTAAAAAATTTAAATTAATAAAGTTTGACTTTATATATTGTTGAAATCGGGCGCAAAATTACTCATTTTCTTTGAGTTACAAGCATTTGTGTTTGTTTTTCTTCGGTTTATTAATGATATTTAACTAAATGGGGTGGCTTGAGGGCATTTTTGCCGCTTTCTACATTATATATTAGAGGGGTGTTTTTTGCTTGGGGGAAAGCTTTTGCCCTTACAGGGCGACAGGCTTGCATCCATTAATAACCCAGGGTGGTGCCCTGGGCTAGGAGCTTCTGCCCTTTCAGGGCGTACTGTTTATATTGGAGCATCAGTTCTATCAGGGCGTGCTGTTTATATTGGAGCATCAGTTCTTTCAGGGCGTGCTGCCATTCGGCTCCGAAATTTTCTGTTGCATGAATTTTGCGTTAAATTCATTAAAAAAAAACACGGAAATGATGGTTATTGCAAATATTTTGTTACCTTTGCCCTTGATTATGAAAATATGAACTAACGATTGAGTAGATATGACACTAGTCATTTTAACCATACTGATCCTGGCCTGCGTGCTCATTGCAACTGAGAACGTGACCAAAGTAAACCGTGCTGCCGTGGCTATCTTCGCCGGAACGGTGGGATGGGTGCTGTATATATGCTTCGGTATGGACTTCGTGACTAGCGAGCATTCAGCGGATTATACCCGCTTCCTCAATTTCAGCGAAATGGAATCAACCAGTACTTCCGTCAAGTACTTCATCTCCCGAAACATCTTCCTCCCACAGGTGGGTAGGGCAGCGGAAATCGTGATGTTCCTGCTCGCTACGATGACGATCGTAGAAATCCTCAACAACAACGGCTGCTTCGACTTCGTGCGCCAGTTGCTTCGCACACGCAGCAGCAAGAAAATGCTGTGGACACTCGCCATCGTTACATTCCTGATTTCCATCAATCTCGATAACCTCACTACCACCGTGATGATGCTCACCATGATGCATGGCATCATCCCGAGCAGAAGACAGAGAATGGTGTATGGAAGCGCCATCCTCGTAGCTGCCAACTGTGGCGGTGCGCTTACCGTGATTGGTAACCCGGAAGGTCTGGTACTTTGGAATTCAGGGGCTGTTACAGCCACCGTTTTCTCCTTTTCATTACTCCTCCCTTGTCTTGCAGCGTGGTTGATTCCAACCCTGCTGATGCAGCGTATGCTGCCCGAAAGAGTTGAGACAGAGTGGATTGTGATGCCTTTCCGTGGCGATGACACCCGTCTGAACAAGTGGCAGAGATTGCTGATGCTCCTCGTGGGAATCGGCGGTTTGTGGTTTATCCCTACCTTCCATAACATCACCAAGCTCAGCCCGTTCCTGGGCGCCCTGTGCGTGCTCAGCGTACTCTGGATCGTGAACGAGATCTTCAATCGCAAGCTCATGAACATGGATGCGATGGTGGAGCGTCGTACCCCTAGAGTGCTGCAATACGGTGTGATTCAGATGATTCTCTTCGTGATGGGAATGATTCTCGCCGTGGGCGTGGTGAAGGAGACAGGTGCCTTCTATGACCTCTCCAGCTGGATGGGAACCAGCGAGGAGCACCCTAATGTTTGGCTGCATGGCGTGGCTGCCGGAGTGCTGAGTACGGTACTCGATAACTTTGCCACCGCCATGAACTTCTTCTCATTGCACGATGTGATGGGATTGGGCGACCCTACCTATGTCATGGATTCGGTATATAATACCAACGGTCTCTACTGGCAGGTAATCGCTTACTGCGTAATGGCAGGAGGCAATGTGCTGGGTATCGGTACCATCAGCGGTCTCGCCCTGATGAAGATGGAGCACATGCGTATGGGCTGGTTCTTCCGCAATATCGGATGGAAGGCCCTCGTGGGTGGCGTGGCTGGCCTCGTTATCCTCTGGCTCTCGCACACCCTGATGGGAAGAGCCGTTTACTTAATGATTTAAACAACCATATCTGAAGAAGAAAAGAAAGAATCTGAAAACGGAAGAGATTCAGGAGATTCAAAAAGAAGAATCAGACGGAAGAGTTTCAGAAGATTCAAAAGGAAGAATCAGACGAAACAGATTCAGAAGATTCAAAAAGAAGAATCAGACGAAAGAAATTCAGGACGAATCAGACGACGAAAGAGATTCAGGAAGTTCTAAAGAAGAAAAGGGGATGTAACACGCATCCCGGAACCAACAAGAAAGCATATTTTTTTTATTAATGTATCACTAATATATAATATAATAAGGTATATATAGTTATGGCAAAGATTAAGACTATAGGTATTTTGACTTCTGGAGGTGATGCTCCTGGTATGAACGCAGCAATCCGTGCGGTGACCCGTTCGGCTATCTACAACGGATTCACCGTGAAGGGTATCTATCGTGGTTACGATGGACTG
Organism: Prevotella sp.; assembly: GCA_052356385.1. Classification (GTDB taxonomy): domain Bacteria; phylum Bacteroidota; class Bacteroidia; order Bacteroidales; family Bacteroidaceae; genus Prevotella. The sequence goes on along the minus strand of DAWDAD010000108.1, from coordinate 1,758 downwards.
ATCAACGACGAGATCAAGACTTTCACCACAGAGAACGTGAGCGGTATCATCGGTACCGGCGGTACGATGCTGAAGACTGCACGTTCTAAGGAATTCATGACAGTAGAGGGCCGACAGAAGGCTTTCGAGAATATCCAGAAAGAGGAAATCGATGCGCTGGTGGTTATCGGCGGTAACGGTTCGCTCACCGGTGCGATGAACTTCGCAAGTGAGTTTGATGTCTGCTGCATCGGTCTGCCTGGTACTATCGACAACGACCTCTATGGCACTGACAACACCATCGGTTACGATACTACGATGAACACCATCGTAGAGTGCGTGGACCGTATCCGTGATACTGCGCAGAGCCACGAGCGTATCTTCTTCATTGAGGTGATGGGCCGTGATGCCGGATTCCTGGCACAGAACTCAGCTATCGCCAGCGGTGCAGAGGCTGCCATCATCCCAGAGGATTCTACCGATGTTGACCAGTTGGCTCAGTTCATGGAGCGCGGTATCCGCAAGTCTAAGAAGAGCTGTATCGTCATCGTGTCTGAGAGTCCTAAGTGCGGCGCGCTCTACTATGCCGACCGTGTACGCAAGGAGTTCCCTGAGTTCGATGTACGTGTATCTATCCTCGGTCACCTGCAGCGTGGTGGTCGCCCATCAGCCCGCGACCGTATCCTCGCCAGCCGTACCGGTTGCGGTGCCATCGAGGCTATCATGCAGGGTCAGCGCAACGTGATGATCGGTGTCCGCAACAACGAGGTGGTTTACGTACCGCTTTCTGAGGCCATCCGTTCAGACAAGCCATTCGACCGCAAGCTGATCAAGGTATTGGATGAGTTGAGCATCTAATCAGCTTCTCCTTGCATCTCATTTCGATATTCGATGCTGCTATCGGCATTACTTATAGGAAATGAATGAAAAGTAAAAATGGTTTAAACGGAACTAAAAAAGTTTTAAAACGGAGCAAAATACAAACAAAACTTCCGAAAAATTTGCGGCTTCCGTAAATTGTTGTTACTTTTGCAGGCGTATAACGAAATTCGTGATTCGGGCTCCCGGACATCCTGATTCCACCAGTTCCTTGAAAGGTTGTAGGACGTCTTTCCTGGAATATCTAATTACCAGGTTTCCGGATCCGATATCACGAACTTCGGATACAACAAGAACGAAATATAAATATTAAAAAAATAAATTTTTAAACTAATAAGCTTATGTCACAAGTAAGTGGACGCATCTCGCAGATTATCGGTCCGGTTATCGACGTATATTTCGATACCAAGGGCGAGAACCCTGAGAAGGTGCTTCCTAAAATTCACGAAGCTCTGAAGGTGAAACGCCCAGACGGACGCGACCTGGTCATCGAGGTGCAGCAGCACATCGGTGAGGATACAGTTCGCTGTGTCGCCATGGACAACACCGACGGCTTGCAGCGTGGCTTGGAAGTTGCCGTAACAGGCAACCCAATCATGATGCCTGCCGGAGAGCAGATCAAGGGCCGTATGATGAATGTAATCGGACAGCCTATTGATGGTATGAACGAATTGGACATGAAGGGTGCTTATCCTATCCATCGCGAGGCTCCGAAGTTCGACGAGCTCTCTACGCACAAGGAGATGCTTGCCACCGGTATCAAGGTGATCGACCTGCTCGAGCCTTACATGAAGGGTGGTAAGATTGGTCTCTTCGGTGGTGCCGGTGTAGGTAAGACGGTGCTCATCATGGAGTTGATCAACAACATTGCCAAGGGACACAACGGCTACTCTGTATTTG
>DAWDAD010000107.1:0-4658 GCA_052356385.1 Prevotella sp. | reverse complement strand
CGACAACCAATCTTTTATTAACCTTAATAATCTAATACCATGAAAAACACGTTGCAAAATTACAAATAATCCTGCAACTTTCCATATTTTATTGCAAAAACCTACAGAGATTTAACTCTCTTTAAATGTTTTTCCATTCCATTTAAAACTTCTTTGCAATTTTATTGCATTTACTGCCTTTTTATCATCAGCAGAGAGCAATGGCAAAGACAGGCGTACAACCAGCGAGTTTTCGTTCTGCAAAAGCAAGGCACTCACCATTCTCGGTTCTACCATCGCCTTCAGTTCTGCAAAGCGAGTTTCGCTCATCGTATCCGGTTTCAGGATAAGGCTTTCTGCCAAATCCTCCATTCGCTTACCATCCAGGAGACGAGTGGCATCCATCTTCTTCCAATCCTGATTGTAGAAATAGAGCTCACTCTCCTTCTCGGGACCAGCGAAAGTCTTGACTACGCAGAGCACGAAATCTCCGTTTTCCACAGGCAACTTTTTCACCTGCAAGGTAGAAGCCTTGGTCATACGGATCTGCACGAAGTCCTGGGTCAGCGTATCCATCACGCTCACCTCTTCCAGGAGATTCTTCACTTCAGCCTTCACTCCCATCTCCTGCAACTCAGCAAATTCGAGTCGCATGTTCTTGTTGAGACAAGGCATTACTTCATCAGGCATCGAAACCAGCAGGTCTTTCATCGACTTGGCCCCGACACCCAGGCTTGCTGTCAGCAAGCAAGCCATCATTATATATTTCATCTTCTTCATTCTTACAATTCCTTCGACCATTTCTTCCCCCAAGGAGTAAAGAGCCATATCAAATCACATAAATCATTACCAATCCTTCCATATTTCTCTATTTTCCGACAAAAGTACAGAAAATAATTGTAATCTGCAAGTTTTTTCGTATTTTTCTATCCAATAATCGCTAAAAAAAAGAAAAAGAGGAAAGTGCTTCCTCTTGAAACACTTCCCTCTCAAATTGTCTAATCTATTAATCGTACTTATCTTCTTCAGAAAAGATTTACTCCTCAACAGCAGCCTGCGCCGCAGCCAAACGTGCGATAGGCACGCGGAATGGAGAACATGAAGCATAGTTCATGCCAACCTTAGCGCAGAACTTAACTGATGAAGGCTCACCACCGTGCTCACCGCAGATACCTGTGCGGAGGTTAGGACGGGTAGCACGACCATTCCCTACTGCCATCTTGATGAGCTGACCAACACCCTCCTGGTCGAGAACCTGGAATGGGTCAACCTTCAAGATCTTCTTCTCCATGTATGCAGGGAGGAATGAAGCGATGTCGTCACGAGAGTAACCGAAGGTCATCTGTGTCAAGTCGTTAGTACCGAATGAGAAGTACTGAGCCTCTTCTGCAATCTGACCTGCTGTAAGAGCAGCACGTGGAATCTCAATCATTGTACCGATCTCGAACTCAACCTCTACGCCGTACTCGATGAAAACTTCCTTAGAAGTAGCGAGGATGATAGCCTTCTGCTGCTTGAGCTCCTGAACGGTACCGATGAGCGGAACCATGATTTCTGGACATGGGTTGTAACCTTCCTTCTTCAACTCGCAAGCTGCACCGAGGATGGCACGAGTCTGCATAGCTGTAATCTCTGGGAATGTGATACCGAGACGGCAACCACGATGACCGAGCATAGGGTTGTTCTCTGCCAGAGAGTTTACACGCTTCTTGATTTCCTCTACGCTTACGCCCATCTCCTTAGCCATGGTCTGCTGACCAGCCAAATCGTGAGGTACGAACTCGTGGAGAGGTGGGTCGAGCAAGCGGATGTTCACGTGGCAGCCATCCATAGCCTTGAGGATGCCGTAGAAGTCAGCCTTCTGATATGGGAGGAGCTTGGCAAGTGCCTTCTCGCGACCCTCTACTGAGTCTGCCAGAATCATCTCACGCATGGCAACGATCTTCTGATCATCGAAGAACATGTGCTCTGTACGTGTCAAACCGATACCCTTGGCACCGAATGCACGAGCTACCTCAGCATCGTGTGGAGTATCAGCATTGGTACGGATCTCCATCTTTGTATATTTGTCGCAGAGGTCCATCAGCTCCTTGAAGTCGCCTGAAAGCTCTGCAGCCTTTGTCTCAATCTGTCCTGCGTAAACCTGACCTGTAGTACCGTTCAGAGAAATGTAATCACCCTCCTTGTAAACTACGCCCTCAATCTCAACAGTCTTAGTCTTGTAGTCAACGTTGATAGATCCAGCACCAGATACACAGCACTTACCCATACCACGAGCTACAACGGCAGCGTGAGAAGTCATACCACCACGAGCGGTAAGGATACCCTCGGCAGCCGACATACCAGCGAGGTCTTCAGGAGAAGTCTCGATACGAACCATGATTACCTTCTTGCCATCCTCGTGCCACACCTGAGCATCGTCAGCGTGGAATACGATCTGACCGCAGGCAGCACCTGGAGAAGCAGGGAGACCCTGAGTGATGACCTTAGCTCTAGAGAGCGCCAGCTTATCGAATACTGGGTGCAAAAGCTCATCGAGCTTCTGAGGCTCACAGCGGAGGATAGCAGTCTTCTCGTCGATCATACCTTCGTGGAGGAGGTCCATAGCAATCTTCACCATAGCGGTACCTGTACGCTTACCATTACGTGTCTGGAGGAACCAGAGCTTACCTTCCTGTACGGTGAACTCCATGTCCTGCATATCGTGATAGTGGTGCTCCAACTTATCCTGGAGAGCGTCGAGCTCCTTGTAAAGCTCAGGCATAGCCTCTTCCATAGAAGGATACTTAGCTACGCGCTCCTCCTCAGAGATGCCAGCACGCTCAGCCCAGCGCTGAGAACCGATCTTTGTAATCTGCTGTGGTGTACGGATACCAGCTACTACGTCCTCACCCTGTGCATTAATAAGATACTCACCATTGAAGAGGTTCTCACCATTACCTGCATCACGAGAGAAGCAAACACCTGTAGCAGAAGTCTCGCCCATGTTACCGAATACCATCGCCATGACAGAAACTGCTGTACCCCACTCATCAGGAATACCTTCCATCTTACGGTAGAGGATAGCACGCTCGTTCATCCATGAACGGAACACAGCGCAGATAGCACCCCAAAGCTGATCGATTGGGTTAGTAGGGAAATCCTGACCAGTCTGCTCCTTGATAGCAGCCTTGAAGAGCTCAACGAGCTTCTTGAGAGACTCTACAGAGAGGTCCTTGTCGAGAGTAACACCCTGCTCTTCCTTCACCTTTTCGATGATAGCCTCGAATGGGTCGATATCTTCCTTGTTAACTGGCTTAAGACCCATAACAACATCACCATACATCTGTACGAAACGACGATATGAATCGTAAACGAAATGAGGATTACCGGTCTTCTTGACCATACCCTCAGCCACCTCATCATTCAAACCAAGGTTGAGGATGGTATCCATCATACCTGGCATAGATGCGCGAGCACCTGAACGTACTGAAACGAGGAGAGGATTCTCTACGGAACCGAACTTGCTGTTCATCAATGCCTCTGTATGAGCTACAGCAGCCATTACTTCATCCTGAAGAAGTTCCTTGATTTTCTCCTCACCTACCTCATAATACTCATTACAAGTATCAGTTGTGATGGTGAAACCTGGAGGAACAGGTACACCAATAAGGTTCATCTCGGCGAGGTTCGCACCCTTACCGCCAAGAACTTCACGCATCTTCGCATTTCCTTCGGCTTGTCCATTGCCGAACGTATAAACTCTTTTTTCGTTCATTTTGTTATAGGTTCAAAAATTTTATATAATTCTAGTTATTATCAATTTTTTGTTGATGATGCAAATATACAACATTTCTCTGAAACTACCAAACTTTTATACTCTTTTTTGCTATCTCGAGATTACATTTCACACTGTTGTCGCACACACGGGGCTATTTTTAACAATCTACTATCAATATGCAACGATTGAGAGGAATTTATAAGTTGACAAAGAAAGAGATTCTGACAGTTTGAGAGGCAGAATCCCCCCTCAGGGCCGCCTTTTCCTACGTCGCGACGCGGGAATTATTACGTCGGGACGCAGGAATTGCTACGTCGCGACGTAGGAAAATGGGCACCGGGAGAGGAAAGGTGAGGGTGTGTCATAAGAAAGTCTTCCGCCAGGCGTCCCGGCGGATTTGCAATCCGTCGTTAAAAAAGGTTCGACCTATAGACAACGGGGGATTTGTAATCCCCCTATAAAAGAAAAAGCATACTCCTTTGCTGCGGATTACAAATCCGCAGAGCCGAAATAGGTTAGGACATTTTTTAACGCCGGATTGCAAATCCGGCGGGACGCCTAGCGGACTTGCGTTCTAGAAAAAGTCAAAAGGTCAAAAGGTCAAAAGTCACATTTGACAAAAGTGAAAATGTGAAAGGGAAAAAGGGAAAGTGAAAAAGTGAAAGTGAATAGGTGAACGAGGTGAATGGTGAATTGGGTGAATCAGTCGGTTTTGCGAATGTGATTTTTCAAAGAACAGAAATGAGACGAATCCTAAACATCATATAACAATAATCAAATATCAAGATTAAGACTATTAAATACCATTAATTATCAAAAAAGCATTTAATAATGTACGCGCGTAAGTACTACTTTTATTATATATGAGAGTGTAAACTAAACTGTGTCAAGCTACAATAAAAGTAGTTTAACACAGTTT
>DAWDAD010000106.1:0-4889 GCA_052356385.1 Prevotella sp. | reverse complement strand
AAGGCAATAAACAGGATGTTTTTGCGTTTAGTAAAACAGAATGTTTTATTCTTAATACTTAAGAAACATGGATGAAAAGGAATTACTGAAAAAGGCTTTTGAGTACGGAAACGTACCTAGCAACATCACCTACTGTTTCACCGAACCATGTCCGATGAAAAACAAATGCATTCACTATCTATCCGGTCTCTACAAAAACGAGAAGACTGATAGAGGGGATGCCATCTTCCCAAATGCCCTGAAAAACGGGAATTGCAAGTACTTCGCTCCGCTGCGTGTCGTGAAAATGGCATGGGGATTCGACAAACTCTTTGCCGAAATGAAAGTGAAAGACGCTCCTGCACTGCGCGCCGAAATGAGAGACTACCTCGGCAGCAAAGGACAATACTACCGTTACAAACTGGGACAACTGAAACTCCTGCCAGAACAACAGGCATATATCAAACAGCTCTTTGCCAGATACGGATATAAAGATGTTGAATTCGACCATTTCTCAGAAGAGATTGATTTCACTAAAAGCTAATCTTTTTCTCTGCCCTCCAGATGTTCTAGCCATGCCATTTAAGCGGTCCCACAGAGAACACGTGACGGGCTACCGGTGAACACGTGACGGGCTACTCGAGAACAAGTGATGGGCAACCATTGCCCGTACTTCGGGAAACGAGCGCCCAATTTATCAGCCAAACTTTGGGCAACGCTAACAAGAGTTTATGGTTAATAGTTAACAAAGAAACATCCTAATCAATATATTCAATGAAGGTAACAATCGTTCATACAAACAACAAGAAGCAACTCCTCGTCAGCACCAAGACGATGGAGAAGTTGCTGCAACGTATCGCAAAAGATGACAGCAGACTTACTGTTACCCATTTCCGCGAATACGTGACCTATATGGAAAGCGGCTACGAATATTACAAGGATATGCCAACATGGATGCACATCTATCCCGCTGCTGAATTCGCCAAAGACGAAAACAACAACCTGAAGATGAAGGCGTGCAACGGTATCCTGCTGCTGAAATTCGGAAACATTACGGATGCGGACGGCGTGGAGGGCGTGAAGCGCTCGGTTGCTATGCTGCCTTCTACCTTTGCTGCGCTGGAAGGTGCTGATGGTAAGTCGGTTATCGTATTGGTAAAATTCAGCAATGAAGATGATTTGCTGCCTGCTGAGGAGGCGGATGCCGAACGACTGTACCGCATCGCTTACCAGCAGATTCTGCCTGTATATCAGGCGATTGCCAAGGCTTCGGCGCTCACAGACGGACCGAAACCTTCTATAGAAGCGGGCGCAAGCCTGTCTTTTGAGCCTTCGATGCACAACAGTTTTATGATGACGCTCGATGCGAAACCTTATTTCAACAGCAAGGCGGTGGCGATGAAAATTGACAGCAACATGCACCCTCAGAACCAGGCTTTCAACACGGAAGATAATCAGCAGATGATTCCTGGTTCCGATACTTCGGAAGAAGAAAAGAAAGTTGACAAGAACAGCGTTCGCGAGAATATCATGAGCATGATGCAGCTGCTGAAAAGTAAATATAACTTCAGATACAACACGGTGATGAAATTCGTGGAATACATGCCGAAAGAGAAAGGTTGGTATGGTTTCCAGCCCGTAGATCCGAGAGTGCAGAAGCGCATGACGCTGGAGGTGCAGCTCGCTGATATTCGAGTGAGCATCAAGGATGTCAGGAATTTTCTGGAGTCTGATTACATCAAGAATTATAATCCGATAGATGAATATCTCTTCCAATGCTACGACAAATGGGACGGGAAGGACCATATACGTGCCTTGGCTCGTACGGTTCCTACCAACAATCCTTACTGGGCAGACTGGTTCTACACCTGGTTTCTGGGCATGGTAGACCAGTGGCGCGGCTTTACCCATCGCCAGTATGGCAACTCGGTGGCTCCGCTTCTGATTTCCAAGCAGGGTTACAACAAGAGTACTTTCTGTCGCCGGCTGTTACCGCCGGAACTGCAGTGGGGATATAACGATAATCTGATTCTGTCAGAAAAACGTCAGGTTTATCAGGCGATGGCGCAGTTTATGGTCATCAATCTCGATGAGTTCAACCAGATTTCGCCACAGGTTCAGCAGGGATTTCTGAAGAATCTCATCCAGTTGCCTACGCTGAAATACAAGCCTCCGTATGGCAGTCATGTCATGGAATTTCCTCGTCTCGCCTCGTTCATCGCCACGAGCAACATGAAGGATATTCTCACCGACCCATCCGGCAACCGAAGATTCATCGGTGTGGAACTGACGGGGCCGATCGATGTGAGTGTGCGTCCGAACTATCAGCAGCTTTTCGCCCAGGCGCTGACCTCCCTGCACAATGGCGAGAAGAGTTATTTTGATGCGGAACAGGTGAAGTTGATCATGAAGAACAACTGCCAGTTTGAGGTGGTTGAGCCGATAGACCAGTATTTCCTGCTCTATTTCGAGTTGGTTGAGAATGAGAGAGAAGGTGAATATCTGACTGCCGCCGAGATTTTCGACTATCTGAAAAAGCAGATAGGTTCATCGCTCAAGGTAAACAGCCTGATGGGATTCGGCAGAAAACTGGCGAATATGAGTGAGTTGAAACACAAGAGATTTGCAGATGGAATGAAGTATCTCGTAAAGAAAAAGTGAATTAATGATACTTCTATGATACATGAATGAGACTTCCCGGCATCAGAACCGAGAAGTCTCATTCTTTTTATCTTATTATCTATCAAGTCTTTAAGTCGATATTTTTAATAGAAAATGAGACTTTGAGACTTTTTTCTCAAAAAAAACTTTTTCACGTAAGAGAAAAGTATTATCCTTTAGATAGCATAAAGGAAGGTGCGGATGAACCAGTAGCAAACGATACCTGCGATGTAACCTACGAAAGCAATCCAGGAGATGTGCTTCATATACCAGCCGAAGGTAATCTTCTCCAAGCCCATTACTACCACACCAGCGGCACTACCGATAATCAGCATTGAACCACCTACTCCGGCACAGTAGGCAAGCAACTGCCAGAAGACACCATCCACAGCCATATCGCCAGCGGCTGCCACAGGATACATTCCCATACATCCGGCTACCAGAGGCACATTGTCAACAATACTTGAAAGCACACCGATGATACCAGTAACCAGGTAGTGGTTGCCATCGAATACGACGTTCAGGCCCTGACCCAAAGCAGTCAATACGCCAATCTCAGCCAGGCAGGATACTGCCATCAGGATGCCGAGGAAGAAGAGGATGGTACTCATATCTACACGAGAAAGCAACTTGGTTACTCGCTTCTGAGTGCCCTCGGCATCAGCTCCACGATGCAAACCGCGATAGAAAACTTCGGTAGCAGTCCAGAGAACGCCCAATACCAGAAGGATTCCTACGAATGGAGGCAAGTGGGTGATACTCTTGAAGATAGGAACGAAGATCAAACCGCCTACTCCCAACCAGAACACTGCCTTGCGCTGACCTTCGGTGAAATCGCTGACCGATGCATTCTGCTGGTCAGAAACCTCAGGCATCACGAGTTCGCCCTTCAACATGGTTTGAAGGATGAGGGCAGGAATCACCATGGAAACCACAGACGGGATGAAGATTTCGGCGATAACGCCGGCAGCAGTAATCAGTCCCTTGTTCCAGAGCATGATGGTGGTAACGTCGCCGATTGGTGAGAAAGCACCACCCGAATTGGCTGCGATGATGACGAGGGATGCATAAACCATGCGATCCTTGTGGTCGGTGACGAGCTTTCGGAGAATCATGATCATCACGATACTGGTGGTCAGATTGTCGAGGATTGCAGAGAGGAAGAAGGTAAGGATAGCGATACGCCAGAGGAGCGCACGCTTCGACTTGGTCTTCATCACCTTGCGAACCCAGTTGAATCCGCCGTTCTGGTCAACGATTTCCACGATGGTCATTGCACCCATCAGGAAGAAGAGTGTTGTAGCGGTATCGCCTAGATGTTCCTGGATGATTCCGGTCACCTTCTCCACCATTCCTGCTGCACCGCCTGTATAATCAGGGTGCATCAACTGGAGATACTGCATTGGATCCATCATGTAGAGGGTCCAACAACCTACCAACATCAACAGGGCTATCGCAGCCTTGTTTACCTTAGTCAAGCTTTCGGTAGCTATGAGTGCATAGCCGAGCACGAAAACGACAATAATAGAAATTGTAAGTGTAGTCATTACTTTTTATTTATTATTAGATATTCTTTTTTCCTTTATGTATGATTTGGTACCCACAATTGCCAAACGGCTGCAAAGATACAAAAAGAAAAGCAATAACCACACGATTCCTTATTATAATTGTATGAAATCGTTTACTTACTTACAGTTTTAACCTAATAATAACCGATTTCGACCAGTATGGTTGAGGCATTTCATAAAACATGTAACATAAAACATGAAATAGATATAAAACGTTATGGAAATGCAAAAAAAATCCGAAACAGATAGCTGCCAATGCTTCTGTTTCGGATTATCTTTTTGTATTCTTTCTTATTCTTCCTTAAAATCCATGCGGATTCTGATATTTAATAAAGCTAGCAATAATCATGTTCACAGGTTACTTAGCCACCTTGAATACAGCGGCACTAATGCCTGAAGCTTTGATAGCATCGGTCTTCTTGCCTGATTTATATACAACCTTGCCTGTAGAAAGAACAGAAACTGCCTTGCCACCTACAGAGGTGATGTTGAGAGAGGCTGCCTTGGCACCAGGATTCACGACAACAACATACTTCTCATCACCCAAAGTGCGCTCATATACCATCGGATATTCCTGACCCTTCTGGTTCAGGAGCTTCCAATCGCCCTCATTGTCAAGAGCCTTGGCTGAATGACGCAAAGCGGTCAGCTTACGGGTATATGACAACAGAGAATTCTGAT
>DAWDAD010000105.1:0-4959 GCA_052356385.1 Prevotella sp. | reverse complement strand
AGCAGAAGGTGGAAATCTTTAAGCCTGCGCTTGACACTCGTTACTCCGAGGAAGATGTAGTGAGCCATGATCAGAACTCTATCCGGTCTACTCCTATTGAGTCCTCTGGATCAATACTGCTATTGGCTTCTGATATCGACGTGGTGGGTATCGATGAAGCCCAGTTCCTGGACAATGGGCTCGTGGAGGTTTGCAACGAACTCGCCAACCGTGGCGTGAGAGTCATCGTGGCAGGACTGGATATGGACTACAAGGGAGTTCCCTTCGGTCCGATTCCTGCCCTCTGTGCCATCGCCGACGAGGTGACCAAGGTTCATGCCATCTGCGTAAAGTGCGGATCGGTTGCCTATGTGAGCCACCGGTTGGTCAATAACGACAAACGGGTGCTTCTGGGCGAGAAAGATGAATACGAGCCACTCTGCAGAGAATGCTACCAGAAGGCGATTCTTAACGAAAAATTATAACAAAAGGTACAGTTATGGGAAAGGAGATTACATTTGATAAATTTATAAGATGGGCGGGTGTTACCCTCATCGTACTGGCCGTGCTCTACATGACCAATTATCTGAGCAGCGTACTGCTGCCATTCTTCATTGCATGGTTTTTCGCTTACCTGCTCTATCCGGTCGTGAAGTTTATCGAAAACAAACTCCACGTCAGAATACGTGCGCTGTCTATCCTCATCGCCATGGGAACGGCTATCGCTGTTATAGGAGGCGTGCTGTGGCTCATCATCCCTCCGATGATTGACCAGTTTGACAAACTCGGTGAGGTATTGACACGATGGCTGCATCAGACGACTCATACCAACAACCTGACGGCACTGATCAAAGACTGGCTGCAGGCCAACCAGGAACAGATAGAGCATTTCCTGAAAAGCAAGGACTTCAGCGATGCCATCAAGACTACCATGCCTAAGGTCTTCTCGGTAGTCAGCCAGACGGCTACGGTACTGATGAGTATCGTGGCATCGATGATTACCTTATTATATATGTTCTTCATCCTGCTCGATTATGAGACGCTGACAGCCAACTGGGTGAGAATCTTCCCTAAGAAGAATCGTCCGTTCTGGAGTGCGCTGATGAAGGATGTGGAGCGCGAACTCAACAACTATATCCGTGGTCAGGGACTGGTAGCGCTCTGTATGGGCATCATGTTCTGCATCGGTTTTACCATCATCGGTTTCCCGATGGCGATAGGTCTGGGCATTCTCATCGGCATCATGGACCTGGTTCCGTATCTCCATACCTTCGCCCTCATCCCTACGGCATTCCTTGCCATGCTGAAGGCTGCCGACACAGGTCAGAACTTCTGGCTGGTATTCGGTCTGGCTGTTCTGGTGTTCTGTGTGGTGCAGGTCATCACCGACATGGTAGTTACCCCGAAGATTATGGGTAAGGCGATGGGATTGAACCCAGCCATTCTCCTCTTGAGTCTCTCGGTTTGGGGTGCACTTCTGGGCTTCCTGGGATTGATTGTTGCCCTTCCGCTCACAACGCTCATCATAGCCTACTGGCAGCGCTATGTAACGAAGGAGAAGCCGCAATATCATGAAGAAATGGGCAAAAATGTCCCGATTTCGGATAAAAATGAAGAAAATCAGTAAAAATATGGCAAAATATTTGGTTATTTCAGATTTTTGCCGTACCTTTGCACTCGCTTTTGAAACATAAAGCAGAAGATTGACTCGCTAGCTCAGCTGGTAGAGCACAACACTTTTAATGTTGGGGTCATGGGTTCGAGCCCCATGCGAGTCACAGATCTTCAAGAAAAAGGCTTTCCATTACGGAAAGCCTTTTTTTTGTTATATCCTATTACTGGATACTGCAGAAATTCCTTTTTAAAACATTTCAGCCTTAGCCTCTACCCTCTTCTCAACATCATCCGGAAGCTGAGGGAAGAAATCATAGCCGGTGATACGCTCCACTTCATCTACTGAATTTACGAATTCCGTCTTCTTTCTGCCTTTCTGCGACTGGTTACGGCAGATAAAGCCGACGGCTTGCGGATTCTTGCCCGTATGAAGAACCACCTTGAAGAAGGCATCAGGCACTACCACCTTGTTCTTACCCAACTTGCGATGCTGCTTGTTCAGAAATATCGGTCCGCAGACAATATAAACCTTGCCATACTGCTTCGCCCAGTTGCGGCACTGCTGCTCTATCGTGTTCCATACCCCCGCATTCAGACTGTGGTTCTGCGGACACATATTGGTCATCAGGAAACATTCATCCATCGCCTGCTGACTCCATTTGTTGTCACCAGCCGGACACATGTGTCCCCTATCCAAACCACTGTTATAATAATCCGCCAAAGTACCCACGGGTGCCGGCATCTCCTCATCATCAGCAAACTTACCGCGCGGCAACTTACCAGATGCATGCTCCCCCGTCAGCGCCCAGGCTACCCAATTCGGCTGTCGCGTATCATGATTATAAGATACCGTATAAGCCAACCGATGCTTGATGGTTTCAGATACCTTAACCTTAGATACCGGAATCTCCAGCCCCTGCGCCTCCAGATTCGCACCCTCTCTAGCAGTTTCCTGCTTATTCTCTGCAGACGATTCATCGCTCGCAGCATCAGCAGCCTCCTGCTTGTTCTCCTTTACAACAAGTGCCTGATCTTCTGTTGCCAGCGAAGAAACCTTCGGCAAGACAGAAAACGCCACTACTGCGGCTATCGCCAACAGCCAAATCTTAAATGTACCTACATTCTTTTTCATATCAGATTCATCATTATTTCATTTTCCATGAGACTCAGAGTCTACACTATTCATTCCGCTTTAAGGTGAATAATCCCTAAAATCTCCACAAAAGTAGTATTTTTATGCGAAAAAGAGAAAGAAAATCATAAATTTCTTGCGCATTTCAAAATAAAACACTAACTTTGCATCGCTATGTAGGACAAACCTAGACATAACACAGTAAAAAGCTCAAACAACTAAGAACTGAAAGTCAGAGGTTACGATACATTGGCAAAAGTGCTCTATGAAATGGACAAGCGAAGAGCATTAACAGAGATTAACTAAAAGTGATGCAAGTTTCCCGCCATTTCTTGTTTTATACAAGGACTGAAGAGCCTCGGGCAACCATATCGGGGTACATTTAGGCTGAGAAATATGAGAAAATAAGAATCAAAACATAATAGTAAAATGAAAAAAATCAAATTATTCTCAATTGCAGCTGCCTTCGTTGCAGCTTTCGCATTCACTTCTTGTAATACAGGCGATGATAACAACAGCTATTATCAGCCGCTCACACAAGCAGAAAAGCAGACCTGCTATTTCAAGACAGCAGGTAGCCGCATGAGCCAACTCGCTTATATGAGCGACGAGCATGTTACAGAAAAAGACGGCAAAAAGGAATATTACGACACCTTAGGCGTTACTACAGAAATCTATGGAAATGGCAAAGATACTGTAATGACTGTTCGCAACTTCCCTGTAAAGATTCTCGCCCGTTACATTCCTGAAAATGCTGACACGAAAGACCTGAAGGAAGCATTGAAGAAATATGAGCTGCCGGTTAACTTCAAGAGTATTGTATACTACTATTCAGTTACACCAGTTATCCAGTTCATGCTCTTCCCAGATGCTATTACTGTAAATCTGGAATATGGTGGTGCTACACATAAGGTTAAGTTCTATTGCTATTCTAGCGGAAACAGCCGATATACTTTCGGACAAGTTACCCAGGATAAAAGCAAGGTTGAAGCCTACTTGGTTGTTTATGGTTACGAAGTTGATCCAAAGGATGAGAAGAAACCAAATCCTACAGCATTCAACTTTAATATGGCAGGAACCCAGTTGTCAAATGGAACACAGATTAAGTTCTTCGAGCCATAAAGTTCAGAGCAAAAGAAATAAAGAAATAAGAAAACTTACACTTACAAATATATATATGTTAATACTCTCTTAAAAATTAAACAAAAAAGAAAACTATTAGAGGCGCAGTCTTCGTGAGAAGGTTGCGCCTTATTGCATTTATACAAAGAACGCTTTTGGTTGTACTCCTACCGAATGGCGGGAGAAAATGGCTGAAAATCATTCGTATTGAATAATAAAGTACTGATTTTATTCAATACGATGGATAAAATGAATAAAAAACGACAAGGGTCTATATGCCACGATAAACAGGTGGCGTATAGACCCTTGATTATATGGAGATATTCGTAATCTACATCTCAGCTATTATATTTTTTATGAATTGCTCAGATTCTTAATGATTTCCAAAGGTAGCTGGGTAGCTTTGGCAACCTGTTCGGCAGAAAGTCCCATTGCCAGCAAACGTTGTGCTGTTTCTGTGTTGGCCTCATGCTTGCCTTCTTCTCTACCTTTCTCCATACCTTCCTTCATACCAATTTCCTTACCCTCAGCTATACCTTCACGCTTAGCGGTGTCTACGGAATTCTTGATGTCGCGATATGCCATCTTGCTGGTCTCGTACTCCCTCATTTCCTGCGGAGTAAACTTGGCTATCTCGGCTTCCTCGAAGAGGCGGTCGAAGACTTTATCGCACAGCTCCTTCGGACGCTGGGTAAGCTTATAGAGGTTCTTCAGAGCATAGAGCCACTTCTCGTAGAGCGTATCCAGTTCTTCCAGGGGTTTGTTGAACTTAGAAATCTCTACATAGATATATTCGAGTTTGTCGTAAAATACTTTGTGGGTAGCTGTGTCGCACAACTGTACATGATGGCGGATTTTCTCCTTGTCGAATGCGTCCTCGTTCATGCTGAAGTTGAGCAGGGCTACGGTATAGACATGATTGAGCTTGAAATCCCATTCATTCCCCTTTGGTGCCTGTTCACGGATAGGGAAGGTTGAGTAGAAAAGGGCACGATCCTTGAAATATGTCTGGTAGGCATTCTGCATTTCAACGATGAACTTCTCGCCGTTTTCGCCTTCGCAATATACATCAAAGATGGCTCTGCGGTCGGTATAGACATCTCCGACGTGCT
>DAWDAD010000104.1:0-5021 GCA_052356385.1 Prevotella sp. | reverse complement strand
TCCAAACAAACAACATAGAAGCCTGCTCATACCTAGAGCAGGCTTTCTTCGTTTAACCCCCATAAAAACCACGAAAAAACTTTAATTCTACCCTTCTCTGCAAAAAAGTTGGCATTTTTTTGCGCTATCACAAATATTTTTTGTAATTTTGCCTTCAAATAGGAAAATTAATATAAAAAAGAAATTTTATGCTTACACTTAAACTCATCAGTGAAGAAACTGAACGTGTAGTTAAAGGTCTCGAAAAGAAGCATTTTCCAAATGCTCGTGAGGCCGTAGAGAAAGTTTTGGAGTACGACAAGATTCGTCGTGAAGCTCAGCAGAAGTTGGATAACAACAAGCAGCAGGCTAACCAGTTTGCCAAGCAGATTGGTGCCTTGATGAAGGAAGGCAAGAAAGAGGAAGCTGAGAGCGCTAAGGCTCAGGTAGCTATGCTCAAGGCTGATGCCAAGGCTCTGGAAGAGATCATGGAGAAGGCTCAGAATGATATGACCAACCAGTTGCTCGAAATCCCTAACATTCCTTGCGAGCAGGTTCCTGAAGGTAAGGATGCTGCAGACAATGTAGTTGTAAAGGAAGGCGGCGAAAAGCCTAACCTCGGCCCAGACGCTCTCTGCCACTGGGATCTCCTGAAAAAGTACAACCTCGTTGACTTCGACCTCGGTGTGAAGATCACAGGCGCTGGTTTCCCTGTATATATCGGCAAGATGGCTCGCTTCCAGCGTGCTCTTGAGGCATTCTTCCTCGATGAGGCCCGCAAGAGCGGATACCTGGAGATTCAGCCTCCTTACGTAGTTAACGAGGATTCTGGTCGTGGCACAGGTCAGTTGCCAGACAAGGAGGGTCAGATGTATCACGCTAATCTCGACAACCTCTTCCTCATCCCTACAGCCG
Source organism: Prevotella sp. (assembly GCA_052356385.1). Taxonomy (GTDB): domain Bacteria; phylum Bacteroidota; class Bacteroidia; order Bacteroidales; family Bacteroidaceae; genus Prevotella. Next base: position 4,127 of record DAWDAD010000104.1, on the reverse strand, counting down.
AGGTTCCTGTAACCAACATCTTCCGCGACGTTATCCTCGATGAGAAGGATCTCCCTATCAAGCGCTGCGCTTACTCTGCCTGCTTCCGTCGTGAGGCTGGTAGCTATGGTAAGGACGTTCGTGGCTTGAACCGTCTGCACCAGTTCGACAAGGTAGAGATTGTCCGCATCGATAAACCAGGTCACTCATACGAGAGCCTGAACGAGATGCTCGACCACGTAGAGGGTCTCTTGAAGAAGCTGGAGTTGCCATACCACATCCTCCGTCTCTGCGGTGGTGATATGAGCTTCACATCTTCTATATGCTACGACTTCGAGACATGGAGTGCAGCACAGGGCCGCTGGTTGGAGGTTTCATCAGTATCTAACTTCGAGAGCTACCAGGCTAACCGACTCCACTGCCGCTACCGCCATGCAGAGGACAAGAAGATTGAGCTTTGCCACACCTTGAACGGTTCTGCTCTCGCCTTGCCACGTATCGTAGCAACCATCCTGGAGAACAACCAGACTCCAGAGGGTATCCGTGTACCTAAGGTATTGGTTCCTTACTGCGGATTCGAAATGCTCGACGACAAGAACTTCGATTAATTCGATTCATTCGATAAAACATCGATTCATTCGATAAAATTAAAATAAAACATATTGTACGAGGATAACTTCGGCTACCCAAAAGGCGGCCGCAGTTATCCTTTTGCATTTTATATACCATGAACAAACATCAAGACAACTAATTAAGAAATAGAATCACAGATAGTATTCAACATAAAAAGTTAATAGCCCATGAACAAGATTATCAAGAAAATACAATACTCAGAAAAGGTATTCCGTTTCGATGTGGAAGCTCCACTCATCGCCAAGAGCCGCAAGGCTGGCAACTTCGTCATCATCCGTGTAGATAACAACAGCGAGCGCATGCCGCTGACCATCGCCGATGCCGACATCGAGAAAGGCACCATCACCCTGGTGGTACAGAAGGTAGGACTCTCCTCTACCAAGCTTTGCGCCCTGAACGAGGGCGATGAGATTCACGACGTGGTGGGACCACTCGGCAACCCTACCCACATTGAGAACTTCGGTACCGTGATCTGTGCAGGTGGTGGCGTAGGTGTAGCTCCCATGCTCCCTATCATCAAGGCACTGAAAGCAGCAGGCAACCGTGTGCTCAGCGTGATTGCTGGTAGAAGCAAGGACCTCGTCATCATGGAAGATGAGGTGCGTGCATCCAGCGACGAACTCATCATCATGACCGACGATGGAAGCTACGGCGAGAAAGGCGTAGTAACCGTAGGCATCGAAAAGCTCATCAACCAGGAACATATAGATAAGGTGTTCGCCATCGGTCCTCCTATCATGATGAAGTTCTGCTGCCTCTTAACCCAGAAATACAATCTCTCTACTGATGTATCGCTTAATACCATCATGGTAGATGGTACCGGTATGTGCGGAGCCTGCCGTCTCACCATTGGCGGCAAGACCAAGTTTGTCTGCATCGACGGTCCTGAGTTTGATGGTGCCCAGGTAGATTGGGATGAGATGTTCAAGCGCATGGGTACCTTCAAGGATGTAGAGCGCGAGGAAATGGAGCACTTCGAGGAGCATCTGGCTACAGTGGATGCAGGGAAGAAGAAGGAGACTACAGACATTACGATGGATGTGGAGCCTACCGATGCACCAATAGAAGAACTGACAAACCGTAACGCAGAGTGGCGCAAGGAGTTACGCGCATCGATGAAAGCAAAGGAGCGCACCGCTATCGAGCGCGTCAAGATGCCAGAACTGGACCCAGTTTATCGTGCAACTACCCGCACCGAGGAAGTAAACATCGGTTTGACCAAGGAGATGGCTTTGACAGAGGCAAAGCGCTGTCTCGACTGTCCGAAGCCAACCTGTATGGAGGGCTGCCCAGTGAGCATCAACATCCCATCCTTCATCAAGAACATCGAGCGTGGACAGTTCCTTGCCGCAGCCAAGGTTCTGAAGAACACCTCTGCCCTCCCAGCCGTTTGTGGTAGAGTTTGTCCTCAGGAGAAACAGTGCGAGAGCAAGTGCGTACATCTCAAGATGAACGAGCCAGCCGTTGCCATCGGTTATCTGGAGCGTTTCGCAGCCGACTACGAGCGTCAGAGCGGCAACATCTCTGTGCCTGAATGCGATGAGGCAAACGGCATCAAGGTGGCGGTAGTTGGTTCAGGTCCTTCCGGCTTGAGCTTTGCTGGCGATATGGCGAAGAAGGGATTCGACGTCACCGTATTCGAGGCTCTGCACGAGATCGGCGGTGTATTGAAATATGGTATTCCAGAGTTCCGATTGCCAAATGCCATCGTGGATGTAGAGATAGAGAATCTCCAGAAGATGGGTGTGAAGTTCATTACCGACTGCATCGTGGGCAAGACTATCTCCGTGAAGAATTTGGAAGAGCAGGGATTCAAGGGCATCTTCGTAGGTTCGGGAGCAGGACTCCCTAACTTCATGAATATCCCTGGTGAGAACGCCTTGAACATCATGTCATCCAACGAGTATCTTACCCGTGTGAATCTGATGGATGCAGCCAACCCTCATACCGACACCCCTATCAACCTGGGTAAGAAGGTGGTTGTAGTAGGTGGAGGAAACACTGCAATGGACAGCTGCCGCACCGCCAAGCGTCTGGGAGCCGAGGTAACATTGGTTTATCGCCGTTCGGAGGCAGAGATGCCAGCCCGACTTGAGGAGGTGAAGCATGCCAAGGAAGAAGGCATCAACTTCATGACCTTACATAATCCAAAGGAATATGAGGCGGATGAGAAGGGCGCAGTAAAGGCTGTGGTCTTGGATGTGATGCAGCTCGGTGAGCCTGATGCCAGCGGCCGTCGCCGTCCGGAAGCTACAGGCGAGACCATCACTTTGGAGTGCGACCAGGTAATCGTAGCTGTTGGCGTAAGCCCTAACCCACTCGTTCCTCAGAGCATTGAGGGATTGGAACTCGGCAGAAAGAATACGATTGCCGTAAATGACCAGATGCAGAGTTCTATTGAGGAAATCTATGCTGGCGGCGACATCGTAAGAGGTGGCGCTACCGTAATCCTCGCTATGGGAGATGGTAGAAAGGCTGCGCTCAACATGAGTGAGAGGCTTTTGAAGAAATAAAATAAAAAAAACAGAACTTTCGCATGTGCGAAAGTTCTGTTTTTTTATACTATAGATTGAATCTCAAACCGAACTGGAGATTGAAATTCAGCTTCTTATCCTTGAAGGTATTTTCCACATGGCTTCCGTTATCGAAATAATATTTAGCACCCGGTTCGATATACAGACCCACCTTTGGTGTGATGTCATACTGCGCACCGAACGAAGCCTTTCCTGAGAACTGCACTCTGTCGCGCTTGGCATCCTCTTTCTTTACTCCCTCTTCTTCGGTATCATTCTTCACATTGTAATCAGCCTCAGCACCAGCCATCACGTAAGCATGGAAGCCTCCACTCTGCCAGAATTCATAATTCAATCCCACCGGAATACCCACATAATGAAGCACCTGATGAACATTGTAGCTACTACCTGGTGCGTATGGATAAAAATCAGAAGAAGTGCGTGTATATACCAAACCCGTACTCAAAGACAGACGAGGGGCAATGCCAAAGGCTACCTGCAAACCAACGGAAACCGGAGCATGATGCTTGGCATTCCCCTGCTGGTTTCTTTGAATCGCCTTATAGGATGCCAAGAGATATTCTTCTCCATATATGCCTCCAGCCGTTGGATCAGGGATGACTCCAGGCATCGGTTCTGCCATCGTTCCATAGCTAAAATCATTATAGCCTCCAGACGCATCTGAATTCACACCGCCCAAACTTGGCGTCAGGTTTTCGGCATAGAGTTGCATCGACCAGCCAGAAACCTCCTCATTTTTTTCAAAATGATAAGATTGAGAAGCATACGCTGCCGCATGATGATCGGTAGAGCGGGTTAAGGCCTTATGATCGGATTTCTCTGCAAGCAAAGAGATTTCATTCTCTGATTCTTCCTTAAGAACATCACTCGTCTTCTTTTGGGATGCAGCGGATTGCAAATCCGCTGAAACAACGAGGGATGGAGCTGGTTGAGATGCAGCGGATTGCAAATCCGCTGAAACAACGAGGGATGGAGCGGGTT
>DAWDAD010000103.1:0-5115 GCA_052356385.1 Prevotella sp. | reverse complement strand
GATTGAAGCTATCCGCACCGAGCGACTCTTCGACTTCGAGAAGGAGGGCATTCAGGTTGTGCCTTCTGCACGTGCCGTGAACTACACCATGAACCGCCGTGCCATCCGCGACCTTGCCGCCAAGGAACTGGGGCTACGCACCGCCAAGTATTTCTATGCCAAGACCTTCGAGGAGTTTAAGAACGCTGCCGATGAAATCGGTTTCCCATGCGTAGTGAAACCTCTGATGAGTTCAAGCGGACATGGTCAGAGCTATGTTCACAACGATGATGAACTGAAGGAGGCTTACAAGGAAGCAATGGAAGAAGGTCGTGGCGACGTGAAGGAAGTAATCATCGAGGAATTTATCGACTTCGATTCTGAGTTCACCCTGCTCACCGTCACCCAGAAAGACGGTCCTACCCTCTTCTGTCCACCTATCGGCCACGTACAGAAGGGCGGCGACTACCGCGAGAGTTGGCAGCCATTCCAGATTCCAGAGGAGGCTTTGAAGAAGGCTGAGCACATTGCCGGCGAAGTAACCAAGGCATTGACAGGTGCCGGTCTCTGGGGCGTAGAGTTCTTCCTGAGCAAGCAGGGCGAAGTCATCTTCTCAGAGTTGAGTCCTCGTCCACACGATACAGGTATGGTAACCCTCGGTCACACCACCAACCTGAGCGAGTTTGAACTCCATTTCCGTGCCGTGATGGGCTTGCCTATCGCCGGAATCCATCTGGAGCACATCGGCTGTTCTGCCGTCATCCTCTCGCCAGAGGAAAGCACCGAACCATTAAACTACAATATGCTCGATGCCTTGAAGGAAGACCACACCCGCATCCGTATCTTCGGCAAGCCAGAGGCTCACGTAGGCCGCCGCATGGGCGTCGTACTCTGCTACGGCGAGAAGGGCGATGACCTCAACCAGCTTCGCGACAAGGCAAAGCGTCTGGCAAAGACAGTATTGGGAACCGACCCATACATGAAGAAATAACATCATCCCCCATAAAAAAATACCGAGAGGGCAGATTTGTTACCTGCCCAGCAACAAAGAATACAGAAAGCGAAAAGTTAACTGTAACAGTTAACAGTTCGTTTTCTGTACTTCTTTTATTGAAAACTCGCCCACACTATTCCAATGATTTACAATTCATTTCTATACATCACCTTATTTCCCTTCCTCTTCTTGCTGCTCCATGCCATCAAGAAGGAAGCCATCAAAAAGTATTTTTTGTTGGCGATTTCCTATGCCCTATACTACTATTACAACCAGTCATTGGCAGCTATACTTTTGGTGGTAACACTCATCTCATATACTTCCGCTCTATTGATAGAAAGAAATAAGGGAAAGGAGAGAACAAACAGCACCTCAAACAACAGAAGCAAACTCATTGTTTATTTAGGAGCCCTTCTCACCACCCTCCCCCTGCTCTTCTACAAATATACAGACTTTATCCTCACAGAGGTGCTCTACATGGATAGCCTCTCATCTCACCATACCCTCATAGTACCACTGGGTATCTCTTTCTTCACCTTTCAGGCATTGAGTTATCTCTTCGATGTTTACAGAGATAAGTATCAAGCAGAGCATCATCTGCCCACCTACATGCTCTATATATCCTTCTTCCCATCCATCACGGCAGGTCCTATCAACCGATACGATGCCCTGAAATGCCAACTGAGCCAGCTGGTGCGTCCTAACTATCAGCAGTTGGCAAATGGTGCCAAGATGATAGTGTGGGGTATGTTCTTGAAGACGGTTATTGCCGACCGTCTCTTGCTCTACGTGAATCCCGTGCTGGATGGCTATATGCAGCACAGTGGATCAGAATTGCTGGCAGCCTCCGTCCTCTATTCCATCCAACTATACACCGACTTTGCCGGCTACTCTCTCATAGCCATCGGTTCGGCTTCCATGCTCGGCATCCGCTTGCAACAGAATTTCCACAATCCCTACTTTGCCCATAGCGTCACCGACTTTTGGCATCGTTGGCACATCAGTCTCTCCCAATGGCTGCGCGATTACATCTACATCCCCATAGGCGGAAACAGATGCAGCAAGAGGAGAACCTATCTCAACATCATTATCACCTTCCTCATCAGTGGCATTTGGCATGGGGCTAACTGGACCTTCATACTTTGGGGAGTTCTTCACGGATTCTTCCAAGTGATGGAGAAGATGCTAAGCTTCACCAAAGAGAGTAGAAATACCGAGCACAAAGTTAGGCAGAGAATGAGGAGAGGAATAAGCATCCTCATCAACTTCCTGCTCATCAACTTCCTATGGATATTCTTCCGAATGCCAAGCGTGGGCGATGCCTTCCATGTAATCGGCAAGATATTCACTGAGCAAGACATGAACTTCTGGGTATTTGAAAAATTCATCCTCTTATTCATCTTGATGGTATTCGCCAAAGATCTCATCGTTGAAGTAACCCCAGGTCAAAATCCATTCCATCATCCGAAGCTCTGGGTGAGATGGTGTACATACGTCGTGGTAACTACCAGCATCTTCCTCTTCGGTGTATTCGATTCGGGGCAATTCATCTACGCAGGTTTCTAAATCGTAAGCTGAAATAAACGTAAGTTGAAACAAATCGTAAGCTGAAATATGAAAAAGTTCTTAAGTAAAATCATGGTCTTTCTTATCTTGCTGACCATCATATATATCATCACGGCACAAACCTTTCGTTATCTCGACCTCCAGGTAAAAGGCGAGAGCGGCAGGATGCGCTATATCCACAATGAGCTGATAGCCGACTCCATCATCATGGGGTCGTCGAGAGCCTTGCATCACTACGACCCAGACATCTTGGGCAACTATTATAATGTGGGAGAAGACCGCATGGGCATCATCTTCAGCATGGGCAGACTGCAACTACTCAAGCAAAGACGCATGCCCCACATGCTCATCTACGATGTAGAACCAGACTATGACCTGCTGCAAGATGACAACAGTACCTATCTCACCAACCTGCGCCCCTATTACCACCGACCAGGCATACGAGAGATTTTCTGGGACGTGGACTCCACCGAGCGCATCAAGATGCTCTTTCCTTTCTATCAGTATAATTCGAGGTTACTCAAGCTGCTTGCCGACTGGCGTCATCCAGCCATGAGCTATACCAAGGGTTACTCTCCCTACGAGGGATGCCAAGCCATCGAGAAGGAGACCTTACCCCAAAACAAACACGACAGAAAGAAATATGAATATCTGCACAAGTTGATAGCCGAATGCAAAAGGAGCCATACCAGCCTCATATTCACAGCATCGCCACAGCTATCCTACCAAAGCGACTCAGTATTTCGCAGGTTCAAGCTTATCTGCCAACAGGAAGGCATCCCATTCCTTAACCATTATTGCGACACTGCCTACACCCATCACAGGGCATTATTCCACAATGCCAACCATCTGAACCGTGAAGGTGCAAGCCTCTACTCCAAGGAAATTAAGAAGGAAATGAGCCATCGTAAGTTCAATGCCAGCATCAAGTTGCCCAAGAAGGATAAGCAATAAGCAATAAAAAAAGAAAAAGAGCGTTATCAAATAAAAGAATACAACTTTATGAAAGAATTAGGTAGAATCATCAAATTACATACCATATCCGACCCTAGAGGCAACCTGACCGTATCAGAGGAGAACATCGAGCTTCCCTTCGACTTGAAACGTGCCTACTGGATATACGATGTGCCACAGGGTGGCAACCGAGGCGGTCATGCCCACAAAAAGCTCCAGCAAGTCATCATCGCCGTGCATGGATCATTTACCGTATCCCTAGACAACGGCAAGGAGACCAAGAAATACCAGCTCAGCAATCCTGGCATGGGGCTCTATCTCGGCACAGAGATATGGCGCACACTGGATGATTTCTCCGAGGGAGCCGTATGCCTGGTGCTTGCCTCTGAACTTTATGAGCCAGAAGACTATCTGTATGAATACGATGAATTTCTGAAATACATCCATACCACACATAGCACAACATCAGAGCCATGATAGAAATCAAAAGATATACCCCAAAAGACGCTGCCGAATGGAACAACTTTGTTTGGAAATCCAGACAAGGCACCTTCCTCTTCGACAGAAACTATATGGACTATCATCAAGACAGATTTCATGACCATTCCTTGATGTTCTATTATAAAGGACGCTTGTATGCCATTCTTCCTGCCAATGAAACTGCGGATGAGGACAAGAAGATTCTCTATTCTCACCAAGGACTGACGTATGGAGGCTTACTGACTTGTTCCAAGGTAACAGCAGAAGTTTGCATCGACATCTTTCAGGCTCTCAAGGACTATCTCCTGCAAAATGATTTCCAGTTATGTATCTACAAGGCAATGCCATGGATATACCAGAGCATCCCTTCGGAAGAGGACCTCTATGCTCTCTCCTATATTGGGAAGGCAAAGTTGATAGCTAGAGAGATTTCCACTACCATTTTTCTCAATGCCCCCTTACGATTCAGCGAGCAGAGAAGAAGAGGCATCAAGAAAGCTGTGAGCCATGGACTAAGTGTTGGATTTACAAAATTTCCAAAGGACATCACAGACTTTTGGGATTTATTGGACAAGAATCTTTGGCAGAGGCATAATACTCATCCTGTACACTCGAAAGAGGAACTGCAATTACTTATGCATCGTTTTCCAGACCACATTCTCTGCTTTGTGGTAAAGAAAGATGAAACGATTATTGGTGGAAGCATCGTATATACTACCCCCCAAGTAATTCATACCCAGTATATCGCTGCCAACGAATTGGGCAAGGAACTGGGAGCTTTGGATGTCCTCTTCGACTTTATCCTCCACAAATGCCCATGGAATGTCCCATACTTCGACTTCGGCAAATCCACAGAAGATGCGGGCAAGTATCTCAACAAGAATCTCATCCACCAAAAGGAAGGATTCGGAGGAAGAGGGGTCATCTACGACACATACCAATGGGAAATCTAACTGAGCAGAGATAAGAATAAAGCCCACCGATTTGGTGGGCTTTATTCGTATAGATTAAGATTCAATACTTCTTTTACAAAAGCACTACGGTTACGCCTCTGGCTGCCTGCGCACCCATAACCAGAGCCTGCTCGATATCGGCAGTCTTGGAAGGACCACTGATGAAAATACCGAAATTGTACTTCGGAT
>DAWDAD010000102.1:0-5259 GCA_052356385.1 Prevotella sp. | reverse complement strand
ATACCGAAGGACCATTGAAGAGCTTGAAGGCTTTCGAGAGAGTGGAGGTGAAGGCCGGTGCAACAGCTCAAGCCGTCATCACCCTGGACAGCAAGAACTTCGAACTCTTCGATGCTGCCACCAATACCGTCCGTGCCAAGGCTGGAAAGTATGAGGTTTATTACGGCAGCAGTTCGGCTGATAAGGATTTGAAGAAATTGGATGTTTCTATTGAATATTAAGTAACTTGAGAAAATCATCAAGGAGCTGAGTAAATATGGAAAGAGGGTGTGTCTTGGACTTTTGACACACCCTCTTCTTACTTGTTACATCATATAAACTCTTTGATAGACGTTGATAGAGTGATCAAATTCCCTTCAAGGTATTGGGTGCACAATTGAATACATAATAAATCCCGAAATCGCTTGGCGGTTTCGGGATTTTTGCTTATCTTTGCCAACGTTAATGGTAAATAGTTGATAAAATGGCAACGAAGTTATATCCAATAGGCATGCAGACCTTCTCTGAGATTCGAGAGGAGGACTTTCTTTATGTAGATAAGACGGAGTACATCTATCGTATGACTCATACGAGTGGAAAGTATTTCTTCTTGGCGCGTCCACGTCGTTTCGGAAAGTCACTCCTCGTCTCTACTATGCAGAGCTATTTCGAGGGAAAGAAGGAACTCTTTAAGGGACTTGCTATTGAAAAACTGGAGAAGGAGTGGACGGAATATCCTGTGCTTCATTTTAGTTTGGCAGGTGGAAAGCACATGGAGAAAGACCAATTGGTGCGCTATCTTTTATATATATTAAAGGTAAATGAAGAAAAATTTGGCATCGTCAATGATTCTCCTGACCCGAATGTCCGTATGCTCAATTTAATAAAAACGGTATATGAGCAGACTGGGCAGAAGGTTGTTGTGCTCATCGATGAATACGATGCTCCTTTGCTCGATGTGGTGCATGAGGATACTAGCTTGGATATATTGAGAGAGGTGATGCGCAATTTCTATAGTCCCCTAAAGGATAGCGACCGTATGCTGCGTTTCGTCTTCTTGACAGGCATCACCAAGTTCTCGCAACTTAGTATATTCAGTGAACTCAATAATATCACAAATGTGAGTATGGATACAGAATATGCTGGCATTTGCGGCATTACCAAGGAGGAACTTGTGACAGAAATGCATGAAGATATTCAGCAGATGGCAGATGTGTTGGGCTTGTCGTATGATAAAACTTTGGAAAAGTTGAAGGAAAATTATGATGGCTATCATTTCGCCTGGCCTTCTTCTGACATATTCAATCCATACAGCTTGCTCACTTGCTTTTCAAAGCGAAAGGTTGATTCCTATTGGTTTGGCTCAGGCACTCCTACCTATCTCCTTAATATGATGCGGAAATATGACTTTACACCGATTGACCTGGGTGAACAGATGGATGCATCAAAGGATGATTTCGATGCAGCCACTGAGACGATGACTACTATCATGCCTTTGCTTTATCAGAGTGGTTATATCACAATCAAGAATTATGATCCGGAAACGGAACTCTATACCTTGGCTCTGCCTAACAAAGAAGTGAGGATAGGTTTGTATCGCAGTATGTTGCCGCATTATTTGGCGGCAAAGTCTGCAATGTGCAATACGACCGTGGCCAAGATGTCGGCTCTTATCAATAAGGGTAACATGGATGGTGCTCTTCAGCTATTGAAAACTTTCTGGGAGACGGTACCTTATTGCGATAATACCGATTATGAGGGGCATTATCAGCAGACAATGTATATCATCTTTGCCCTGCTTACGAATTTCCGTATATTGGTGGAACAGCATACTTTCCGGGGAAGAACAGACATTACGATGGAAACAAAGGATACCATCTATGTGATAGAACTGAAATTTAATAAGTCAGCACAAGAGGCTCTTGACCAAATCAACAACAAGCATTATGCTGATGCTTTTGCCCTAAAAGGCAAAACCGTGGAAAAGATTGGTATGAACTTTATGATTGATGAAGATAAGACGATTGTATTGGATTGGGTAAAATAGTTCCCTTAGTAGCAGAACCTCTTCTTCCTGGATTGGTGGAAGTTTGGGGAGTAGCAACAGAAAAGATGGCCTTGCAAAATGCGGGGTCATCTTTTCTGTTTTATAAAACAGACACTCTTAGATAATTATTCGACATGAAAACCATAACAAAGTATTTGTTACATGAGATAAAGTAATGAATCGAATAAATCGCTATTTTTGCGTCGTTTTAACAGCTTTAATAAAGAAAGCCGGTGAAAATCATCGGCATCATAACAATTTTAAACTTTTATATTTCAACCTAAAAACAAATGAAAAAGAGATTTTTGGCGATATTGGCGGCTGTGTTGCTACCGTCATGTCTGTTCGCCCAGTTTGGAGTGGTTTCGCCGCTTCATGTGAATGGCAATCAGTTGAATGATGCCTATGGCAACAAAGTGGTTTTGCATGGTGTGATGGATACACCGAGTCCTTACTTCAACAAATATCGTTGGGGGTATAGCTGTACCGACAATAACATCTCGGCATGCATAAGCTATTATGACAAGATTTTTGGAGCACTCCAGAATCCTGCCAAAGGTACCTATTGTAATATCTTCCGTCTTCATCTCGAACCAGGCTGGACCAATGATCCCAACAAGAAGTCAACGGGTTCTGATACTGGAGAGGCTAATATATCGCGTTTCAGTGCTACCCGTTTGCAGAAGTATCTTGATGCCCTTTATCTGCCTATTGCGCAGAAGGCCATCAATCATGGCTTGTATGTGGTGATTCGTCCTCCAGGCGTATGTCCTAAGGATTTGAAGGTAGGCGATGCTTATCAGAATTATCTTAAAACGGTGTGGAACATTGTTTCCAGCAACAGTTGGGTGAAGAATAATTCAGGCATCGTATCCCTGGAACTTGCCAACGAGCCTGTTCATATATATAATAGGTATGGTCAGAGTTCTGCCACAGCCATGCGAGATTATTTCCAACCAGTGGTTGATGTGATTCGTAAGAATGGCTTCAAGGGTATTATCTGGATTCCTGGCACGGGCTACCAGAGCCAGTATGAGAATTATGCCTCTTATCCTGTTTCCGACAGCAACTTCGGCTATGCCGTGCATGTGTATCCGGGATGGTATGGGGCAAGTGATACCAGCTATGATTCCAATGCTTTCATCTATAATTTCCAGAAGCAGGTGCCTGTGGTAAAAAATAAACCGATTCTTGTTTCTGAGATAGACTGGAGTCCGGAGAAACCTGGTACAGGTAAGTATAATGAGTTTGGACAGTGGGTGGCCAGCAACCTGGGTTCATGGGGAACTGCTACCACAAGCAAATGGGGCAATGCCTGGAAGAAGGTGATGGATCATTTCGGAAACATCAGCATGACGCTGACCAGTACTGATGATTATCTTGATATCGACAACTTCCTGAAAACTGGTGAAATCAAGGCAGGATTGGAGGCTAATCCTGAGGCATGCGGTCTGACCTGTTTCTACTGGTATTATGAGTATTCTAAGAAAGACTATGCTCATAAGTTTGCTGGTACGTCTTCTTCTAACCAGAATACTCAGCCTTCTACCGGTTCTTCTACTTCTGGCAATACCCAGGGCGAGAACATCATCAAATCGTGGGGCAATGGCAGCGGATTCGTTCCTTCGGGATGGACGGTGGCAGATAATGGCAATCAGGTTTATGCCGGCAATAAGTCGAGAGGTCCTCGCATCTTGAATTTCTCTGGTGATTTCAAGAATGCTTTCTATGTGAGAACTGTTTCTGCCGATAAGGCTGGCTATATAGAATATGGTAATACCAATGGTTATACCCTGCCTCTGGTATATGGCGAGTATGAGCTGAGCTGCAATGTGGCAGCATGGAAGGGTGCTCCATATATGAAGGTGGAGGTGTTCGACCCTCAGAATGCTGTTCTTGCTTCTACCATCGTCAAGGCAAATGGCAATGCGAATGGCAAGGCGGGTGCTTATCTCTCGGGTACCAACAAGGTATTTCTCTCTTTCTATTCCATGATCAAGGGCAACTACCGTGTACGTTTCACCCCTGTGGCAGATGCCAAGGGCACAGGTGGTGCCTGGGTTGAGGCTCTGGTAGGCAATGTGGCTCTTTACTTCAAGGGAAATCCGCTGGCACTGAATGCCGTGGGACAGGTTCCTGCCGGATGGAAGATTGTTGATGCCGGAGAGCAGAAGGCTGCTGGTGCTGCTGGCATAGGTCCACGCATCTTCAAGTTTGCCGGTGGTGATTTTTCTACGGGTCTTTACATCCGTCAGAGCGATGCCAGCAAGGCAGGCTACGCTGAGTTTGGTTCTACTTGGGGCTATGGCTTCTCGTTGAAGCAGGGCAGCTATGTATTCTCTTATAATGCCGTGGCGTGGTCGGGGTCTCCTTATCTGAAGTGTGAGGTTCTCGACGAGAGCAACAACGTGCTGGGTTCTCAGATTATCCAGTGTACCAAGAATGTGAACAAGAACACTAGTGCAAACACTTTTGGCAGCAACAGTGGCAAGGTATGCTTCACCGCTTCCCGCACGGGTTACTATCATTTCCGCTTCACTCCTGTGGCAAACAGCTGGGGTGGCAGTGGTTCATGGCTTGAGGTAGTGGTAGGTCATCTGAAGATTTCCAAGACCAGTGCTTCCCGTTCAAGAAGCATCGATGGCGGTTGGAATGATGGCACTACGGGCATCGAGCAGGTCGAGAGTGCTGAGAATATCAGCGGTCAGGAGACCAGACAGAACTCCGGCTGGTACACGCTTCAGGGTCAGCGGGTAGAACACCCAACCAAGGGTATCTATATCCATAATGGCAAGAAGGTGGTTTTGAGATAGAATATTAAATGAGACTTCCCTGATACATCAATGAGACTTCCCAGCACTAAAACCGAGAAGTCTCATTTTTGCTTTTTGCTATATAATATAATGTAAAGGCTAAAAACAAAAGAGGGTGTGGCATCATTTTATGACGCACCTTTTTCTTATGTGTTACATCATATTAAGTATTTGATACATGTGATAAAGTAGAAATCTGCTTTTTTGCTTACCTTTGCATCCATAAATAACAATTTAATCAACTAATAATTAATTTAAATCATAAAATGACTAGATACAGAATGATTTTATCCCTGCTTTTGGCTGGCATGGGAACTGCTGCAACAGCACAGAACATCAACTTGCCAATCATCCAGACCAAGTACACAGCCGATCCTGCACCTTATGTGCACAACGATACGGTTTATCTCTATACCACCC
>DAWDAD010000101.1:0-5265 GCA_052356385.1 Prevotella sp. | reverse complement strand
AGTCGTTGCGGAGAATATCGGTCAAGAGTCCCTTGTTGCCCTGGGCATAAACACCGTTAATCTTATTGTAGGCAGACATGATAGTCCAAGGATTGCTCTTGCGAACCATCATCTCGAAACCCTTCAGATACAGCTCACGGAGAGCACGCTGGCTCAATCGCTCATCCACCTTGGTACGGTCAGTTTCCTGAGAGTTCACGGCAAAGTGCTTGGCACTTACACCCACGCCCTGACTCTGTACACCCTGTACAAAGGCGGTTCCGATAAGACCTGTTACGATTGGGTCTTCAGAATAATACTCAAAGTTACGGCCACAGAGCGGATTGCGATGCAGGTTCATACCCGGTCCGAGCACAACGTCACAGCCATACTCCAGGGTTTCGTTACCGATAGCCTCACCCACCTTGCGCACCAGGTCGGTGTTCCAGGTAGAAGCCAGACAGGTTCCGATAGGGAAACCGGTAGCAAAGTAGCTACGGCTGTCACCTTCGCGATGAGCATCGATATGAACTCCGGCAGGACCATCACACTGTACGGTAGTAGGAATGCCGAGACGAGGGATGGCTACAGTAGTACCCGCAGCACCCGGCACGAACTTCTTCTGATGTCCGAGCATAGCACCACTGCCCACGAATCCATCGTTACCACCGCCCACCAGCATCTGGGCTTTTTCTTCCAAAGTCATCGCCTTGATTACTTCGTCGATGTTGTTGGCATTCAATTTTGGTGCAGATTGCGCCATCATTGTAGTTGCCACTGCTCCTGCCGCAACGGTAAGAGCCAAATTCTTGTAGTTCATCATTTTGTCGTTTATTTAGTTAGTCATTACTATTCTGTTTTTTTAGTCGTTTCGTCAGTTCCATGCAGTCCCTGAGAATACTGCATTTCTTCAAAAACTTGCTGCAAATATAATAAAATAAGGTGGAAACACCAAGCATTTCCACCTTTTTTTTCTTGAATTCAACAAGATTATTCTCGGATTTAACAAAAGGTATAGGAAGAACATAACATACTATACATATCCTTAACCTAAGACTAGCCCTGATATTTAATCTGGAAGTAATCAAAAACAAAACATTCCTTCCATTTCAATCTTTCGCAAATTTCATCAAAAAGAAGAACTGAGGAAAAAGATGTAATGGTAAAAGTAGTCGTCAACTTGATTAACAAAGACAATCAATAAGAATTGCTATTTTAAAACCGCACAACAGCTGTTCTACGCATGCACAACAGCTGAAAGACAAGCGCACAACAGCTGATGTGCGACCGCATATCAACTGTTGTGCGCTTCGAGATACTTACTGTTCCAACAACTTCTATTGTATCTCCGAACAACTTCAGTTACTTCTTTCAGATACTTATGACGCATTCTTCAAACGCCAATAACGCTTGAGGAAAGACATTCAAAGCATTGCGGAAGCTTATTCAAATCATTGTAGAAATCTACTTCGCTGTATCCTTTGAGCTTCGCTTATCACGGCGATAACTGCGATAATCATCCAGCGGAATCTCAATATCAGGTTCCACCAGCTCACCCTCACGTGGCAAGGCGAACTTCTGATACTTGATGTTCAAGCCACGCTCTATCCACATACTCTCATAATAGGTCTGGATAGAAAGAATCTTACGGGTTTCCTCATCGATACCCTCCTGATGATAGAGGTCCTCGGTGCGGAAGAGCACAGGCAGATGGTTGCCATCTACCATATAAGTAGTATAGGTGAAGAGGAAGTTGGAGTCCGTCTTCAGATGGATGATGCCGCCATCCACGAGGAAGTGGCGATAACGGTTCATGAAGTATGTAGATGTAAGACGCTTGCGAGGGTTCTTCATCTGCGGGTCAGAGAAGGTGAGCCAGATTTCCTGCACCTCATCCTCGGCAAAGAAGCGGTCGATAATTTCGATGTTGGTACGGAGGAAAGCCACGTTCTTCTGTCCTTCCTCTATCGCCTTCTTGGCACCGGTCCACATTCGTGCACCCTTGATATCCACACCGATGAAGTTCATCTCTGGATAGAGCTTGGCAAGTTCCACGGTATATTCACCCTTGCCGCATCCCAACTCCAGCACGATAGGATTATCATTGTGGAAATACATCTCACGCCACTTGCCCTTCATATCGAAAGGCACGTCATCTACAACACTATATGGATACTGGAACACGTTCTCGAAACGCTCCATATCCGCAAACTTAGCTAATTTTCCTTTGCTCATTGATTTTTTTTTCTTCGTTTGGGTGCAAAGGTAATCATTTACCTATAATTATACAAATCATATCATCGGATTTGTATAATATTAACGGAAAAAGTTTATTCCGCCTGAATACCGAAGTACTCGTTGAGTTCAGCGATGGCAGCGCCATCAGCATTAGGAAGATCCTTCACCAGCTTGCCTTTCTCCAGCAGGAGGATGCGGGAGGAGATGTCGGCAATGAAGTTGAGGTTATGGCTGGAGATGATGACCGTGGTGCCCTGCTCCTTGCAGATGCGCTGAATCATGTGGGCGATAGTCATCTGGGAAGATGGGTCAAGATAGTTGAAAGGCTCATCCAGGAGAAGAACCTTCGGATTGATGATCATCGCTCCAATGATGCCAATCTTCTGTCGGTTGCCCTGAGAGAAATCACGGAGATACTTCTTGGTTCCCATGATTTCATCGTGCATAAAGCCTTCAAACTGAGCCAATCGCTCCTGCAAGGTTTTATCGTCGATGTTATAGACATCAGCGATGAAATCGAAGTATTCCTCAGGGGTGAGGAAGTCGATGAGGAATCTGCCGTCGATGTAACTGCCGGTATATTCCTTCCAGGTCTCACTCTCGTTCACCTTCTGTCCATTGCTTTCCACGAAACCATCATCTGCCTGAATCAGGTCGAGAATCAGACGGAGCAAGGTGGTCTTGCCCGCACCATTATTACCTACGAGTCCTATCAGCTCGCCCTTTGCAACACCCAGATTATCAATATCGAGTACGGTATTGCCATTATATATCTTCTTGAGATTCTGAATCTTGATCATTTTACTTTGAATTTTGAACTTTGAACTTTATGATTACTCTCCTAGCTTTCCATGAACTTCTCCATGCGCTTATACTTGTTCTTCTCGAAGATGGCAGCAATCTTGGCGATGAACCATTTATGGATGGCGATGCTGATGACTGCTAGCGCTACGCAGGTGATAAACCATGCCGTCTCACCGAAGAAATGATAGATGGCACAGACACCTGCCAGCGGGAAGAGGAAGGCCATGGCATAAAGATTGATCTTCAGATTCGCTCCCTGCATGCTGAACATGGAAGTCTGGAATATCTCCAGACGGGAAGAGAAGAGTGCCGTAGGCAGATTGAAGAGATTGATGAATACTGCCAGACAGAAACCGCTGATAAGCACCTGGATTCCGATTCCTGCCTCCAGGAAAAGGAACGGAAGGGTGAGCAGCAAGGCGACAGCACTCACTACCATATAATAATAGAAGCAATTCTGCAGCATCTGCTTTACCTTTACCGGCTTGGTCATCAAACCATGGAAGAAGTTTGCCTCAATACCAAAGGTCCATTGCGACAACACCACCGATGGCAGCAGGATGGCACCCGCCACATAGAGGGTAGTCATAGCCACCTTGTCCCCCATTTTCTGTCCCGCTTCTGCCGGGAGCAAGGCAAAGAGATAGGCATCGAAAAGGAAGATGGCAGTAATCATAATCACCATCGTACGGACACGCTTTGCTCTCAATGTGCCGATATATTGCAGACTGAAGAGGTTGATATGGCTGAATCCACGGAACCTGGAAACCTTCTGCTTCTGCTCGTTATAAATCTTTTCGTGATAGAGATAGATGGTAAGTCCGGCGAATACCGCTCCGGCAAGGAAGAAGATACCCACCCATCCCATCCATACCGGGAAGAAGGAAGCCACAAACATATACCCTATCAGCACGGCAAACATTCCCATCCATCCCAGTATCAAAGGCCATTTCAGAATCCACTCCGTAGCCTTGCGGTAACAGGTGATGTAGATGCCGTTGACAAAAGAGAACTCCAGGAACAGGAAGAAGCTGGCTACAGCCTCACTTGCCGGCAGAAGATAGATGAACACCGGAAGCGTAAGCACCGGAAGCACATAGTTCCAGAAGCTCACGAGATTGGTAGTGAGCAGGAACTTGTTCCAGATTTTCTCTGGCACAGGGCGCGACTTCACATAATCATCCATTGCCGTAATATCCCGCTTCATCACCATCTTCATGATGATGTCAGGAATCAACATACCGACAACGATACCGGCTCCCAACAGGGCAGGCATGTCTTCGCCCCCAAGTTCTCCCCCATTCTCGGTGAAGCTGAGAAAGAAGCTCACACCCATCACCACATACAGGAAGATGATGTAGCACGCCACGAAGGCATCTCTCTTATGGAAGTTACGGCGCTGCTGCAACCACCAAAGCCTTAAAAGTAATCTCAACATAAATTATTCTTTTTATGGTTTATGGGCACAAAGGTAAACAAAAATATCCGAAATCTCCTACAAAATGATAGAAATAACTTAAAAATAACATTAGATGAAAAGTAAGAGAAAACAGAAAGAAAAGAAAAGAAAGAATAGGAACATACGCAAAAACGGCATCTCCTCACGAAGATGCCGTTTCATCCAAACTAACATTAACTTATATATCAACTATTCATTAAAACTATTATAAACCTAAAAGTCAACCTAAACGTATGTCATCTAAAACTTATAATACTCTTATTCAGGCTGAACCGGCAAGATGTTATCATCCTCATCATAGAAGAGAGGAGCCACCTTTACGCTGCGAAGCCAGGTTGTATCATTTGATGGCACACAGTCGTGATGGAACAGATACCACTGTCCCTTGTACTCACAGATACTGTGATGGGTTGTCCAACCTACTACAGGCTCCAGGATAACGCCCTTGTAAGTGAACGGACCATAAGGATTATCACCTACAGCATAGCAGAGATAATGGGTATCACCTGTAGAGTAGCTGAAGTAATATTTGCCCTTATACTTATGCATCCAGCTGGCCTCGAAGAAGCGATGTGGATCATCAGCTGGCAATACATTACCCTTTTCGTCAACGATGACAACAGGCTTTGGCATTTCTGCAAACTGCTGCACATCATCCGTCATCATGGCTACACGAGATGGTAACGGATTCTCCTTGCCCTCTGGAAGATGCTCATCCTTCAGTGCCTTGTTGTCCTTGTACCACTGAAGCTGACCGCCCCAGATACCACCGAAGTAGCAGTAAA
>DAWDAD010000100.1:0-5432 GCA_052356385.1 Prevotella sp. | reverse complement strand
AAAACAAAATATAAAGGTAAAGGGGCAGGGAAAAAGGAAATGGATAGATTGTAACTGTTTAAACTCTATCCATTCTGGGATATGCTTATCGATAGTTTGTCGTAGTTCATATACCCATATAAATGCAGCTTTATGCTTCAATTTAATAGGATTTTTCCCTCCGTTTCTTTGCCATTTCCATCTTTTTCCTTAATTTTGCAGCGGAAAGTCTATAATAGATATATGTAATAGCAATAAAAAATGAAGAAGATGAAACAGAAAACGATGAGAAAGATAGGCATCGCTTCGGCTCTGGGCTTGGTGGTGCTTGTGGTGCTGGGACTGTATGGTGCCAGCAACTATATGCTCAATTATTCGCTCAACTATCCGAAGGAGGAGAGAATGACGGCTGAGCATTGGAAGAACAGAATGAAGAACGAGTGTCCCTGGATGATTGGCTGGATGGACTCTGTGTATCAGCACCATTGTGTGAAGGATACCTTTGTCACGATGCCGTCGGGCTACAAGGCCCATGCCATCTATCTCTATGCACCGAAGACTACGGAAAAGACTGCCGTGGTGGTGCATGGCTATCAGGTGCGCTCCGAGGGAATGCTGCACATCGCCTATCTCTATAATCACGATATGGGGTATAATGTGCTCCTGCCAGATCTGTATGGACATGGAGAGAGTGAGGGCGACCATATCCAGATGGGATGGAAGGATAGATGGGATGTCATCAGATGGTCGGAAATCGCCAATGAGATTTTTAGAGTGAAGGGGGAAGACCGAAGAGTGAACAATACCCGTCAGGTGATTCACGGCATTTCGATGGGTGCGGCAACCACGATGGCAGTATCGGGAGAGAAGACTCCCGATTACGTGAAGTGCTTTGTGGAGGACTGCGGCTATACCAGCGTGTGGGATGAGTTTTCCGCTCAGCTCAAAGACCAGTTTGGCTTGCCTTCCTTCCCGCTGATGAATACCACTTCTGCTCTTTGCCAGTATCGCTACGGCTGGTCTTTTGCCGAGGCGCAGCAGATAGAGCAGGTTCGCAAGAGCACCAAACCGATGCTCTTTATCCATGGTGATAAGGATGCCTTCGTGCCCTACGCCATGCTTCATCCGCTTTATGAGGCAAAGACGAAGGGCCGTAAAGCCATCTTCATCGCTAAAGGATCCGTTCATGCCATGGCATATCGCGACCATCACGAGGAATACACCCGCATCGTGAAAGATTTTGTTTCGAAGGGAGATATCAGTAAAGTTATGCTTTTTCGATAATCCAATCTTTGATGCTACCCGTAGTGCTGTCAAAGTTGATGCCTACCTTGGTGATAGGTTTGCCACAGAGGGCAAAGCGCTTGTGGTAGTTCTTCAGATTCATCTGGCGCATGGCTGCCTGGGCACTCTTGTTGAGCTTTAGCTCAATGAGGTAGAGGTCGGTCTGGGTAAGCAGAACCATATCCACTCTTCCTCTCGGTGTATGTACTTCCACATCCAGAACAAATCCCGTGAGCAGGGTGAAGATGATGTAGAGCATCTGCTGATAATGTCCCTCATGATTGGTTACATGGCAATACGGAATGGTTTCGAAGTAATCCTGCAGAAGCTGCAGGGCACCATCCATATCTTGCTTGCGGATAAGGGATGCCATCTTGGCGATGGTAACGCCTCCTTGCTGGGCACTCTTGCCATCCACGTAGTTGGGCAGGAGATTGTCAAACAGTCCTACTCTTATTTCCTTGTTCGGGATGTCGAGGGTATAGAGCTGGGTATCCTTGTCGTAATCCTTGATGGTTATGTATCCGCTCTGATAGAGTAATGGGGTGATGGTCTTCATCTTTTCCGTCGGGGCATCGAAGGCTGATTCCAGTGCTTCTGTAGGAGCTATCTCGTTTGGCAGTACCTCAAACTTATTCAGCATATTGATGAGATAGGTAGGGGTACCCGAACTGAACCAATAGGCACCGAATTCTTTTTCTGCAAAGCAATTGAGCAGACTGTAAGGATTGAAGACATCCGGTGATACCTTGGCAAAATGATAGCCATCGTAATGTTCCTTCAGTTTGGCAATGGTTGCCTCTCTCGTCAAGTCCTGTGATTGGGCAAGCATATCAATATCTTCCTGCATTTGGGTAAGCAGTTCTTCCTGGGTGATGCCGCAGATGCCTGCATAATCTTTGTCCATGGAGATGAGGGTGATATTGTTCAATTCGCTGAAGATGCTTACCTGCGAGAACTTGGTGATGCCGGTAAGGAAGACGAAACGGAGTTTTGCTTCGCAGAATTTCAGAGGACTGAAGAAGTTGCGCATGATGTTTCGCAGAGCATCCAGTTGCTCCAGTTCGTGTGCCACGTCAAGCATGGGCGCATCATATTCATCGATGAGCACAACTACCTGTTTCCCTGTTTTCTCGTATGCTGTATAGATGAGTTCTGTCAGTCTGTTGTTGGCATCAATCTGCGGTTGGGTGATACCCCATTTTTTCTCTTCCATTTCCAGGATGAAACCGAGGTATCTCTCCAGCTGGTCCTTTTCCATGTGCTTGCCTCCGCTTAGGTCAAAATGCAGCACAGGATATTCTGTCCATTCCTTCTCCAGCTTTTCTATGGCAAGTCCTTTGAACAGGTTTCTCTTTCCCTCAAAATAGTTTTTGAAGGTGGAGACCAATAACGACTTTCCGAAACGGCGTGGTCGGCTCAAGAAGAAATATTTACCGTTGGTGTGAGCCATGCGGTAGATGTATTCCGTCTTGTCGATATACAGTTTGTCTTCTTCTCGAATTCGTTCGAAAGTCTGTATGCCTAAAGGATATAGTTTTGTTGCCATAATCTTTCTTTTTTTTAATCTTACTGCAAAAGTACAATAATTATTTGATATGGCAAGTTTTTTGGGAGAAAAGTTTTATTTATTCTCCGATATGTTGTCCCACCACATATCCTGTGGTCCAGGCGGCCTGCAGATTGAAGCCGCCGGTGATGGCATCGATGTCGAGCACTTCGCCGGCAAAGAAGAGGTGAGGGCACACCTTGCTCTCCAGGGTATGCAGGTCGATGTTGCTGAGGCTGATGCCGCCGCAGGTAACAAACTCCTCCTTGAAGGCTCCCTTTCCGTTCACCTGATAGAGGTCGTTGGTGAGGGTTTCTATCAGCAGGTTGCAACCCTTCTTTCCCATTTCGCTCCATTTCTTTTCGGGTGCATATCCCATCTTCTGAATCAGGAAGAGCCAGAGGCGGGATGGGAGATTGTAAGGGCGGATGCTAGCCAGCTGCTTCTGTGGGTTGGCGATGATGATGCCCTGGATGTTCTCTTCCACCAGCAAGCGGTTGCTCTCGTGTACCCAGTTTACGGAAATCCTGATCTGATAATTGTTCTCGTGCAGATAGCGGGCAGCATGGGATGAGAGCTTCAGCACGGCAGGACCGCTCATGCCCCAATGGGTGATGAGGAGCGGACCCTCTGCCTTCAGTTTGGTGCCTGGAATGCTGGTATATACAGGCTCTACCACCGTGCCCATCAGATTCTTGAAAGCCTTGTCGGCAATGTTGAAGGTGAAGAGCGATGGGATAGGCAGCTCTATCGCATGTCCCAGGTCTGAGAGATGCTTGAAGCTCTCCATCTTCGGGTGACCGCCAGTGGTAATGGCTACCCGGTGGAAGGCAATCTGCCTGATTTCGGAAACGGGATGAGAGGTCTTGAAATCCAGGAGCAGGCGCTCATCCTCCAGTTCGGTGATGGCGGTGAGCTGGTGGTTGCATTGTATCTTCACGCCCAGTCGTTTGGCGGTATTCACCAGACAGTCGATGATGCTGTGTGAATCCTGCGATTGCGGAAACACGCATTGGTCTTCCTGCATAACCAGTGGCACGCCGTTCTCCTCAAACCAGTTGAAGGCATGCTGGTAGTCGAATCTCTTGAAGAGTCGCTTCATCAGTTTATGTCCGCGGGGGTACGCCTGTTTCAGGTCGGAAATCTCGTCAAAGGAATTGGTAAGATTGCATCTTCCTCCTCCCGTGATTTCCACCTTGGCGAGAACCTTCGAATTCTTTTCGAAAATCGTGATGTCGGCGTGAGGGAAGTTGCGCTTGGCCTCTATCGCCGCAAAGAATCCTGCGGCACCCCCACCAATAATTGCAATATGTAGTGATTGTGGCATATCGTATTTTTGGTTGATTAGGGTGCAAAGGTAGCATAAAAAGAAGACATGGCAAAATAAAACAACTGATTTTTAAGATAAAAAAGATTGATGCAGGAATTATTCTTTCAAAAACTTGGCGATTTCATTTTTTCTTTGTAATTTAGCGCCGCAAAATATAAAGCTGGTGAGAACCGGCTGAATTACAACGAACAATTCATTCATTAAAGACAAATCAGAATATGAAACAATCAATTGTATTGACTCTGGGGTTGGCTTGTGGAACATTCCTGAATGTGAATGCCCACGTTCCAGCAGAGAAGGGAGCGGCACAGTCCGTATCCCAGCAGATTCCTTTGGATTCCATCCAACTGAGTGATCCATGTATCCTGGCAGATAAGGCTACTCATACTTATTATATGACGGGTACAGGCGGCATGATGTGGACCAGTAAGGATTTGAAGTATTGGGAAGGACCGAAGAAGGTGGCAGAGATTGATCCTCAGTCGTGGATGGGACCGAAACCTGCAATCTGGGCGGCAGAACTGCATCAGTATCAAGGAAAATACTATTATTTTGCAACCTTTACCAATCCAGCTGTCATTATAGACGAGGTGAAGGGCAACAAGATAGAGCGTCGTGCCTGCCAGGTTCTGGCGAGTGATCAGGCAGCAGGACCTTATCGCCCATTTGGTGATGCTACCTATCTGCCTGCCAATCAGCCTACACTCGATGGCACATTCTGGATTGATAAGGATGGCAAACCTTATATGGTATATTGCGGTGAATGGCTGCAGAATTGGAATGGTACGATTGAGAAGATAAGATTGAAGTCTGACTTGAGTGGTACCATCGGCAAGGGCAAGGTCCTGTTCCGTGCTTCTGACAGTCCTTGGAGTAAGGAGAAGAATGAAAAGGGCGAGATTGTTCCCAACAAGGTGACGGATGGTCCTTGGCTCTTCCGTACCAAGACGGGAAAACTGGGTATGCTCTGGACTTCATGGGTATATAATGTTTATACCCAGGGTGTTGCTTATTCCAAGAGTGGAACCCTGGATGGTCCGTGGATTCAGGAGAAGGAACCTATAACTCCTCCTAACTTCGGTCATAGTATGCTGTTCCAAACTTTTGAGGGGCAGTGGCTGATGTCTGTACACAGTCATTATGTGGATAGTCAGGGCAGATATATCCGTGTACCTCATCTCTTCAAGGTAAACCTGGATGGAGATAAGCTCAAAGTGGAAGGTGAATATAAAACAAAATAGATTTATGGCAAAAAGAGAATATGTTGAGGCCAACAAGCGTTGGCTGGAG
>DAWDAD010000099.1:0-5703 GCA_052356385.1 Prevotella sp. | reverse complement strand
GGGATTTTTTATACCATTTGTTTAATATTTATATTATATAGATTAATTCGTTACTCTTCGGCGCCGTCCCAGAGGCTGAAGTTACGAGACTTGAATATAACATCATCTGGAGTATTATCATTCAAATTTTCATTCACTTTATCGCCAGAGGCAGCCAACAGACTCACATTCTCCAACTTAACAATATCCATAGATGGTTTGATGTATTTCTTCATTATTTCTTTTTTTAAAAAAGTTCGTATTCCTATTGATCATATTAAGAAAGCTTTGCTATTACTTCAAAACAATCTTTTTGCCATTCTTGATTACAATACCCTTGTAACCCTTATCCACAAGCTGACCTGCAAGATTATACATTGGTGCATTGTTGCCAGCAGCCTCATTCTTTACAGAAGTGATACCGGTAGTAGAACCAGAATGATCTCCTAAGCTGAAGCATTTTGCCGAACTAGCAGAGTTTGCTACTTCGAGATAAGCACACTTAACCGGGATTGTTTTACCAGCGGATGCCTTATAAAAACCATCCTGACCCTTTACTGTTGCCAAGCCATAGACTGTTTTTTTGTCAGTAGAAGTAATTGTACCATCCGACAACTTCAAGTCAGAAGTTACATTCTCCTGCCAACCTTCAGCCTTTGTCAAAGCATAATCAGTATCAGCCGTACCCTTCAGCAAGACAGCGACACCAGCAGGGACAACGCCCTTAACTTCATTCATCACGATTTTGGTCTTCTCTGCATTGAGTTTTACCGTATATGCCTTCAAATCATCAAGTTTACTATAATCTACAGGATAATAAGCTGCATATGTAGAATAGCCAGAAGGAGAAATGGTAACAGTCTCCTCAGGAACATTTAAAGCCACAATCTTCACACTCTTGATAGAGATAGCACCCTCGTACTGACCAACATTAAGCAAAAGACGCTTAGCGTTATCACCAGAACAAGTAACTGTCTTTGTGAAGGTCTGATACTTGTCTTTAGTCAAATTGATATCCTCGAAATCGCCACATCCATGATAGTTATCTGGATTCTGCAAACCTGCTTTGATGGAGCCATCAACAGACCCCTTTGCTACCATTGTTAACTGAATCTTAGCACCCTTAGGATAAACATTTTCGAAATCTACCTGCACATTATAAGGATATTCCTGCTTGGTAAAGGTAATAACATCAACGCCATCTTTGATTTCAGACTTAAAACCTTCACCCCAACCACCAATGGCTTTTGCATCTTTCTCAGAGAAATCAAGATTAGCCAAATCTACAGATGGGATATAAGTAGCATTTTCATCGGCTATCTCAAAGTTTGCACCTTTTTGCCAACCTAGATAATAAGCTGTCTTTGTATTATCATCTGCTGCAACTGTTGCATTCTCAAAATCCTCAGAAAAGAGGAGATTATCTTCTTTATCATACACTTTAACATTGTCTATATAAAGAATCGCATCCTTAGGCAGTTTACCAATATTCAACAAAAGAGCAGATGCAGCATACTCATAATTCTCCAAAATTTCCGGATTACAATTTTTGGTATTACCATCTTTATGATCTATCTCCATTCCTGGCTTTGCAGTACAGTGGGAGTGACAAGTAACCGTGGTCTTACCAGGGAAGTTTATTACTGCCTCTGACTTCGCATTAGTCAAGGTAAGTTCCTCAGTATAATTGAACACTGCAGAAGTATTCCACTCCGTCTTATGCTCTGTCTTATCGTCAATAGCCTCTGTTCCGATTTTGAATTCGGTACCAGCTGTAGTGAACACATCAAACTTCACGACATAAGCCTTGCCCTTCTCTAGATTCTTAAGGTTGATAAAACACTGTCTACTATAAGGTTCCCCAGGATTGTCAGCGGTGCCAGTAATCTTCAGCACCTTGTTAGCTGCACTCACGCTGACAGCCATAAAAGCAGCTGCCACTAAAGTAAAAAATTTCTTCATTTCGTTCAGTTTAAAAAAATTATAATTGTTTGTTATTTAATCACGATTTTCTTACCACCATGGATATAAATACCCTTGGTAGGACGAATAACCTTCACACCTTGAAGAGTGTAGTATGCCTTATCCACAGATTTCATCATGGTTGCCACAGCTGGCTTCTCGATGCCTGTTGATGCATAGGCTTCGCTGGCAAGAAAATAGCTTGGACCTTTCCAGTTGGTACTCCAGCCCTGAATATTGCGGGCTGAGAAATCGGCGTTGGCTATCAGATTCTCTGATGTTCCTTCCTTCACCAACACCATGTCGTCAATATCGAGTGTACCACCGTATTTGCCAAATACAAACTGGAAGGTATCCAAGGTGAAGTTGGCTGTGAAATCCCAGGTCAGCGTTTTCCAGTCGCCAGCCTCTATATGATAGGCTGCCAGATACTGCACATCATCGCTTCCACCCCACTGGTTCTTGTTGGCACTTGCATTCCAGATAGGCCAGAATCCCAGCTCAGCGCAATCTGCTGAAGTTCTCATCTTCATGGTCAGCGTATACTTGGCACCCTTTTCCAAAGCCTTTGGCAAGGTGTAGACAGCCTGACGGTCCCAGAGGTTCTCGCCCACAGTACTCTCGTAACGGATGAAAACGGATGAAATAGTTGCGGTTTTCCACAGGTACCGGATGCTGGTTCAACTGATGATGTTTGAAGAAGTTCCACAGTTCCTGGGTAGAATTTACCCCGTAAGGATCATTAGAATGCCAATGTCCCTTACCGTCAATGGAGATAAGGTTCACTTCTACATCATCGTTCACATTATTATATATAGTACGGGTATCATTTGCAGTTTTTCTGCCGGCAGGATAAGGACGGATTACCTGCGGATTGCCTGTATCACAACCTTCGTAGGCAGCCCACTTCTTTACATATTCCTCAATGCTAGGATAACCGCCAGCCATGTGATAAGGATCGCCCGTATATTTGAACACATCATCAGCGGTTCCGTGAATATGCATGATAGGCACCATACGGTTAGCTCTAGGCTGCTTACCGATGTCCACACCGCTCACTGGTCCGAAGGCGGCAATTTTATCGCCTAGAGTTTCCAGGCAATGATACCCCAGCCAGCTACCCATAGAGAAACCCGAGAGATAGATGCGGTTCTTATCCACATTGTGCTTCAGCTCCATATCCTTCATGACAGCCTCCACAAACATCACATCACCCATACCGCTGGTATCCCACATTCTGTTATTACCCAGCGGATAAGTAACAATAAAACCCTCGGTATCAGCCAGCGCATTCCATTGCGTCTGATTCTGCTGAAACCCAGGGTCCTGATTCATACCATGAAGAGAAATCACCAGAGCTGGTGATTTCTCTACATTCCTTGGTACATAAGTGAGGGTCTTGCGAGTAGAAGTCCCCACTTTTACATCTTCCCAGGTCTGTGCCGCCATTTGTAGGCACAGAACCATGAGGAGAGATGCGAGCATTGTAAAACGTCTCATCTATTACTTGATAACCATCTTTTTACCATTCTTGATTACAATGCCCTTGTAACCCTTACCTACCTGCTGACCAGCGAGATTGAAGCACTTGCCATCCTGAGCAACCTTCAGATTCTCTACCTTAGAAATGCCGGTAGGTGTATCAACCAACCAGGCACCGAGCACAGAAACCTTTGCAGGATTATTTTCTTGGTCGATATACTGGATACCCACGGTCTTGATGGCTACACCTTCCTTGGTGGTGAAAGTAATCTCATCGCTGCCGTTGAATGAAGGCCACTCAGATGTCTTATCCTCGTAATCTACACACATCTGAACATTTGGGGTTGGCTCAGCTAGTTTCACCTTGACTGTAACATTACTCTTGCCATCCAAGCCATTGATAGCAAGCTGCTGGTACAGTTTATCAAAAGAAACTACACCCTTATAAACAACTGTGTTATCAGTACCAGCCCAACCTGTGAAGGAGGCATTAATTTTCTTTTCAGTAGCGTCGGCACCCACCAGAGTCAGCTTCTTCACCTTCAGGTTCACCTCCTCATCATCGGTATGCTGCACGCTTACACCTACGATGTAAGGATGCTCCGGGTCGAATACCAATTCAAACTTCTTGGTAGTTCCATCGCCCACAGCACGACCATAAGCAGGAGTAGCCTCACCTTCAGCATCAGCAGAAGCCTTCCAAGTATAGTTTACTTGGCAGTTGGCAGGAAGCGGATCTTCGAATTCGAGGATATACTTAGGATAATCTGCAGAGTTGACATTGCAGGCAAACTCTGCTGCTCCCCACTTCTTGGAGATAGTGAAGTCATAAACATCAGTCTCGCCGGCAAAACCTGCATTCCAGCCACCACCCAAAACAAGAGGAGTCTCTGTCTGAGCATTCACACTTACAGCCATGAAAGCTGCTACAATCAAAGTAAATAACTTTTTCATAAGCTTTACAATTTGTTATTAAGTTAATAAATCCAGTTATAAAATTGAGAAGTTTCTCAAATCTGATGGCAAAAGTAACAGAAAAGGCTGAAAAAGACTTTGCGTGGTATAACAAATACTTTGTGAGAAGTACCAAATAGGTTTGATAGCCAACATTATAACGAAAATGATACACATCAAACCTATTTGAAGAGGAAATCAGGAAAAG
Organism: Prevotella sp.; assembly: GCA_052356385.1. Taxonomy (GTDB): domain Bacteria; phylum Bacteroidota; class Bacteroidia; order Bacteroidales; family Bacteroidaceae; genus Prevotella. The sequence goes on along the minus strand of DAWDAD010000099.1, from coordinate 1,118 downwards.
TCAAATAAACAAATATTCCAGATTCCCCAAATGTTTTTACCCAAAATATTCCAGATTCCCCAAATGTTTTTACCCAAAATATTCCAGATTCCCCAAATGTTTGATCAAAACAGAGGAAAAATATACAGATGAGCCTAATACATCACGTCCTTCTCTGGGAATTTGTTATATGTTAAATATCAATTACTGAATTATCTTTTTCTGATAACATTGCCTTTATAGTTATGTTTATCGCTGCCCAGAAAGGTTGAATGTCTCGCCAAGTTTTGGGCGGATGATGACCCTTCTGTAACTGGTCAGTGCCGGAGTCCCATTGTCTGTCACTTCACAGATTATATGCAGTTCTTTTCCTGCGGCATCCTGGGGGATACGTAGAATGGCATTAGCTTTGTCTGCCTCTCTGATACTTACCGTTGAGGTGTAAGTACCCGCTTCCGGCAATATCCGCCAGTGGAATGTCAGTTTATCTTTATCCGGATCCACAGATTTTGAAGCGTTTAATTGGACTTCCTCTTCTGTTTCTGGTTCAATTATAATCGGGTTCAATCCTTTTTCACCATTTACGATAACTATCGGGTTACGGTTTCCTTTGCCGTATGCAGCCCAATCCATACGTGCCATGAAGTTGGCGAATATTGCGGGATAGAAGTATTTTTCATATTTCTCCGATATGCATCTGACTGCCGGATCTGCATTTGTGTAGCATGTTGTCAGACTGTCTGGTGACAGTCCCCATCGGAAATAGCCACCCCAACCTGCCTGGCTACATACGGTCGGATCGTTTAATCCATTTGGGGTTACATGTAGGAAAGAAGGAGTGTCGCCTTCCACTCCGTATTTGTTTTTCGGATATATTTTCCCTAGATTCCCGTGATTTTGTATATGAGTTGCGTATTCGTTCCAATTCTGGCTTCCTATGGCGTTTTGCACGATCCAGGCGCTGTCGTCCCAGAAAAAGCGGATATCCTTGCCGCAAGTCTTGCGGATCCATTGATGAGAACTGAAGGCATAATCCACAGGGGACACTATTATAAATTAAACTTTTTAAACACCTGAGCAGCAAAAAGTTCTTGAACAAGTCAAGCGGCAGAGCCGAGCGGCCCAGGATTTTGCCATGT
>DAWDAD010000098.1:0-5949 GCA_052356385.1 Prevotella sp. | reverse complement strand
TCATCCCAGCCATCAAGGCTGCAAGAATCCGACCGATAGAGGCGCTGAGAGCGGAGTAATGCAAAATGTTGAATGCTAAGTGTTGAATGTTGAATTCATTCTTGCTTACACCTTATTATATATATAGAATAGGCTATGCGATTAGATTTAGATACATATAAAGAGATTCTCGACACCATCACGAGGAACAAGAGCCGCAGTCTGCTTACGGGCTTCGGCGTGTTCTGGGGCGTGTTTATGCTCATCGCCCTGATGGGTGGCGGACAAGGACTGAAGGAGATACTGCAGAACAACTTCGCAGGCTTCGCCACCAACACCGCCATCATCTGGGCGCAGAACACCACCAAACCCTACAAGGGATTCAACAAGGGGCGCTCCTGGCAGATGGAAGAGAAAGACCTGGACAGATTGCGCCACCAGGTGCCCGAACTCGATGTCATCACCCCGCTGCTCTTCGGCGGCAACAAGTCGGTAGTGTTTGGCGACAAAAAATTCAGCGGCAGCACCCAGGGCGTAAATCCTGACTACGCCAAAGTTTCTGCGCCACAGATGTTTTACGGCAGATACATCAACGAGATGGATGTGCGCCAGCAGCGCAAGGTTTGCGTCATCGGCAAACAGATTTACAAGAATCTCTTTCCTGGCGGCGGTGATCCGTGCGGCAAGAGCGTAAGAGTAGACTCTACCTATTATATGGTGATAGGCGTAGATTACCGCTCGGGCAACGGCGTGAACTTCGGCGGTCGTGCCGATGAAACCATCACCCTTCCCCAATCGGTTTTGCGCAGCGCTTATAACCGGGGTAAGGCAGTAGACATCATAGCCACCACCGGCAAACCGGGCGTAGTGATGAGCAGCATTGCCCAGCGGATGAGAGAAACCGTGGCAAGAGCCCACAGCATCGACCCTACGGACGAAAAGGGCATTATGGTGTTCAATACCGAAGTACTCTTCCAGATGCTCGACAACCTGTTCAAAGGTGTCAACTTCCTCATCTGGCTGGTAGGCATCGGTACCCTTCTAGCCGGCGCCATCGGAGTTTCCAATATCATGATGGTAACGGTAAAGGAGCGAACCACCGAGATAGGCATCCGCCGAGCCATCGGAGCCACGCCTAAGATGATACTTTCGCAAATCATCTCCGAGAGTATTCTCCTCACCCTGGTAGCCGGCATGAGCGGCATCCTCTTCGGCGTTGCCATCCTGCAGATGCTGGAAGTAGGAAGTACCACGGATGGCATTCTTACCGCCCACTTTCAGGTAGATTTCTGGACGGCCATCTCTTCAGCCATCCTCATCTGCATTCTCGGCGGCCTAGCCGGACTCGCCCCTGCATGGCGAGCCATGAGTATCAAACCGGTAGATGCGATGAGAGACGAATAAAAGAAAAAATAAGATATAAAAGATATGAAAAAGTATTCAAAGTTGATTGTTGCGGCGATTGTCGCCTTGATCTTCATCGGAACCTTCGTGTTCCTTTATGAGAAATCGCAGCCTAAGCCTGTGGAGTATACTGAGTTTACTCCTAAGATGGCTGATGTTTTGAAAACTACCGTCATCACGGGCAAGATTGAGCCTCGCAACGAGGTGAGCGTAAAGCCTCAGATTAGCGGTATCATCACCGAGATTTGCAAAGAAGCAGGTGATTATGTTCAGGCGGGCGAGGTTATCGCCAAGGTAAAGGTGATTCCAGATATGGGACAGCTCAGTTCGGCTCAGGCACGCGTGCGCCTTGCAGAAATCAACCTGAAACAGGCACAGGTGGATTATGGTCGCGAGGAACAGCTCTTCAAAAAACAGCTGGTCAGCGCCGATGAGTTTGATAAGGTAAAGCAGGCGATGAAACAGGCACGCGAGGAGGTTACCGCTGCCGAAGATGCTCTCCAGGTGGTGCGCGATGGTGTAAGCAAGAGCAATGCCAGCGCCTCTTCCACCCTTATCCGTTCTACCATCTCGGGCATTATCCTCGATATTCCTGTCAAGGTGGGTAACTCGGTGATTCTTGCCAACACTTTCAACGATGGTACTACCATCGCCAGTGTGGCCAACATGAACGACCTCATCTTCCGTGGCAATATCGATGAAACCGAAGTGGGAAGTCTCGTTACAGGAATGCCGATGAAGATTACCATCGGAGCCTTGCAGAACCTCAACTTCGAGGCTAACCTGGAGTATATCTCTCCTAAGGCTGTAGAAAACAATGGTGCCAACCAGTTTGAGGTAAAGGCAGCCATCCGTTCTACCAAGGGCGGCAAAATCCGTTCAGGCTACAGCGCCAATGCCGAGATTGTACTGGCAAAGGCTACCCATGTACTCACCGTTCCGGAGAGTGCCATTGAGTTTAGCGGCGATTCTACCTTTGTATATATCATAAAAGGTAGCGGCGAGAAGAAGACTTATGAGCGCAAACAGGTAACTACCGGTTTGAGCGATGGAGTAAATATAGAAATCAAGAAGGGTCTGGGACTCAAGGACAAGGTTCGCGGTCCTCAGGTTATAGCAGAAAATAAGGATGATGACGAATAGTCATCATCCTTATTCTTTTTTATAGGCATCAGATAACTTAGATGTTATCCTTTTCGATATCCTTGAAGTAGCGGTAAGTACCCACCTTCAGTTCATCGCAGGCAATCTCATCACAAACGATGATGCCATGCTGGTGCTGCTGCAGAGCACTGATGGTCCAAGCCTGGGTAACAGGACCTTCGATGGCAGCCTGCAGGGCGCGGGCCTTGTTATGACCGTTGCAGAGAATCATTACCTCACGGGCAGCCATCACGGTACCCACACCTACGGTCAGAGCCAGACTAGGAACCTTCTCAGGATCATTATCGAAGAAACGGGAGTTGGCAATCTTTGTATCTGTAGTGAGCGTCTTTACTCGGGTGCGGGAGGTTAGAGAAGAGAATGGCTCGTTGAAAGCGATATGGCCATCAGGACCGATACCACCGATAAAGAGGTCGATGCCACCCGCTTCTTCTATCATCTGCTCATAATGACGGCATTCCTCTTCCAGGTTCTCGGCATTACCGTTCAGGATATGAATATTCTCCTTAGGACAGTCGATATGATCGAAGAGATTGGCAGCCATGAAAGAATGATAGCTCTCAGGATGAGATTCCGGCAAACCTACATATTCATCCATATTGAAGGTGATGACATGCTTGAACGAAACCTTGCCTTCTTTTACCGCCTTTACCAGATTGGCATACATGCCCTGAGGTGAAGAACCGGTTGGCAAACCCAGAACAAAAGGACGTTCAGCAGTTGGTTGAAATCTGTTAATTGTTTCAACTACATGATCAGCTGCCCACTTTGACAGCTTCTCATAATCTTTTTCGATAATAACACGCATAATCTATTTCTTATTGTTTAGTTGTAAAATTCAGGAAACAAAAATAATAAAAATCTGTTTCATTACCGCTAAAAGATGGCAAAAATTATATTTTTTTACAGTTTGCGGTATCTACTTCTTCATAGCCCTCCTGCTCTACATATTCATCGAAACCGATGCTGATATCGGCGCCATTCTGCTCGAAGAGACGCAGTAATTTCTGCTGCATATCGGGTGCGATGAGGATGGCGCCGCGCTTCGCCTTGCAATAGGTGCTTTCGCTGATATAGGGCGAAAAGTGCCAGAAATGAGGCGTATTGGCAGAAGGTATCGTGCCAAACATGCGGCGGAATCCGCGTGCCATGCGTATGATCTTCTTCTGAAGCCGATAGGCGCAGCCCTGCTCGTTGCAGGCTATACGGTCCGGGTTCAGAATACTGAACACCTTCTCCGACTTACGCAATTTCTGATAACGCTCAAAACGAGCACAAAGGTGATGTACCGGGCACGCCTCCTTGAGACATACCGTATCAATGGAATGGATTGAAATATTGTTCATGTTCTTTATTTTTTTAGTTGGATAAATAATTTTTTCTTCGAAGGATTGAGAGGCTGTTATCGGCAAATAGCCAACTGGCGAACCACAGACAGCCAACTAGCCGCTATGAGAACAGTGGGCTGTTCTAGTCAGACAGCTATCGGAAAAGCCTGAGAAAGAATTTTAAGAAAGGAACTGCGAAAAACTCTTCACTCTTCACCTAACCCCCGGAAACACCGATAAACAGAGGGGATTCGAGGGGTGAAGAGTTGTTTCTCACTCTTCACCCACTCTTCACCACTCTTCACCCGCCTGCCGCTTAGCTATATTTCAGATTCTTACAAGCAGATAGGCCTGACCCTTCTTGGTATGCTTCATCTTGCACCCCAGGAGTTTGAGCGACTGACCTATGCGAATCTTAGTACTCAGATTGCTTATCAGCATCGGAAATCTTTCGTGCAGAACCTCGAAAACATCCGAACAGATGAGCCATTCGCCCGTTTCATTATCTTCAGGAACACGGAAGCAGCTCTTCAGCATCGACTCAAAATCATCTACCTTGAAGAAAGGAAGATTGCACTTCTGGATACGATCCACCTCGGCATTGGTAAACCAATAAGGCGTCTTCTTATGGCAAAGCTCATACATAACTTGTGCATAGAGTTGGTCATAAATGATGGGTGAACCGTTGTCGATATATTCACCTGCCGGAATGTGCAGACAGACGAAGCGGCGGCTACCCGTAGGGTCGCAGAGCGGATGCTCATCATTGGTGGTTGCCAGAAAGGAAGCGTAACGTGAACGGTCATCCTGACTCTTGCCGAAGATAGGGCGCCCGTTCACCTTCACCTTCGAAAGCATCTGCTTCAGCTTGCCCTGCTGCGATGGTCCCATATTCGCAAACTCATCTATGTTGACAAAGAGATTATGAGTGAGCGCCATCTCGGAATCAAACTTATTGGCAAAGTTGATGTGATCGAGAAAATACTGGCGCAGATGATCCGGCAGCAGGCGATAGGCGAAGGTACTCTTGCCGCAACCCTGTTTGCCGATAAGCACAGGAGTGGTTTCGTTGCCATGAAACATATCCATCTGCAACCAGTGAGCGACAGCTGAACGGAGCCAGGTGGCGCACCATCCCAACTGTTCACTTGTAAGCCCCGGAATCCTGCCAAAGAGTTCAGCCACATGGTTCTTTCCATCCCATTCAGGCAGGTTCTCGAGATATTCCCTGATAGGGTCAAACTCCGGAACCTCTTCAGAACGTACGAACTCCTCAAGATCCTGTCGGGGCGACTTCTTGCCTCCCACACCCAACCGCTTGGCGTGACGGACGATAGAATTGAAAGCCTCCGGAGTCAGCACCTTCCAGGTTGAGTCAGAAGATTCCTCCTCTTCCCCACCGGTTTCCGGTTCCTCTTCTACGGGCTCCTCAGTTTCGTCCTCATTCTTTGAGAGAGTGAGATACTCGGTTTTACCACTTAGCACATTTCTACGGAAGAGATAATACTCATCGAGAAAACTCTCAACAAGAGAGAGTGCAGAAATTTCGTTTGTCATCTTATCTGATGACGATAAGGTTTTTAAATTTTCCTTCATATTAAAATTTTTAATGTTAATAATAATCATCTTTTTGCCCTTATATATAATAAGGTGAAGAGTGGTGAAGAGTGGGTGAAGAGTTGTCTCTATCTCTTCACCCCCCGAAACCCCTCTGTTTATGGGCATTTCCGAGCTTCAGGTGAAGAGTGAAGAGTTTCAGCTCATTCATGGCTCAGCATTTCGCCGCTCTTTCGTTTTCGATTGCAAAGTTAATACTTCCCTTCGCCGATTCCAAATTTTCCCCGCCACCTTCCCGCTACTTTTCTGAAATCAGGGAAGAAACAAGGGGGCTACGGGGAAAAGTATGGGGAAAAAAGAGGAAAAACAGATGCATATCCTTGCATAATCCGAAAATAAATCTTACCTTTGTGGCGAAACTTATTTTCCCTCAAATCCACAACCTATAGGGTTTCGTGGGAAACAAGACGATACGGTTTTCCTTTCCATTTCTCAACAAGGATAGAATTCAACTCAA
>DAWDAD010000097.1:0-5949 GCA_052356385.1 Prevotella sp. | reverse complement strand
TGTACTACTTGTCTGTTTATGTAAAATCTTTCAAAGAACTCTTTCTTTTGTTGCTAAGAGAAAGTGTATTTCTCAAAAGCGAGTGCAAAAGTACTAACTATTTTTCATTCCACCAAATCTTTTCGCAAAAAAGTTGCTTTTTTAGTCGATTTTTAACATCTATAAAGATTTTAGCATGGCGATTTATTGTGGATACATTATTATATATGTGCGCCTGTCTGTGTACACACTTAGGCGTATACGCAAGCGCACATTACTATTAAGGTTATAATGCTTTTTCTGTTAATTTACTCAAGTTTCGCAAGTTTTGTCCCATACGCCCTGAAAGGTTCTTGAACCACATGCGAAAATTCAGTTAATTTATATTTAAAAATTGACGCTTATCCGTAGCCATTAACTTTATTTCGCTGACAATACATTAAAAGGTTATAATGTTTTTAAGATAACTTATATTTTAGAAGTTTACGCTTATCCATAGCCATTAACTTTATTTCGCTGATAATATTTTAACGGATTATACATCAGGGATACCGATTAAACTGGGATTCTAGGAGTTTCTGCAGAAAGAAATCATAAAAAAAAAGAGGACTCTCTAAAAAAAGATACCCATTTCAGAATCGTAAACAAACGCTAAAATATGTAAAAACGGGCTAGGTTCTTAAAATATGTTTATAAAACACGAAAAACACCCTTCACCACCCTTCACCCGTAACTATTTGACACTCAAAATGTTAAATAAAAAGGTGAAGGGTGAAGGTTTGAAAACTCTATTTTATATATGTACGCGTGGGTAAAGGGAAAAAGGGTAAAATCAAAAAAGTACCCTAGGGTCAAAAATCGGAAAAACCCTAAAAAAAGAATATAATATAAGATTTAAAATATACCCTTCACCCTTCACCTCGTTGCCACAACCCAGCTTCCATATCTTCATCATCGGATTACCTACATTTGTCTTCTTGTTTTATCCTTCGGAGATATTGTGCTATCTTTCGGAGATAATTTCTTATCCTTCGAAGATATTGTGCTATCTTTCGGAGATATTTTCTTATCCTTCGGAGATATTCTTCTGAATGATTCCATGATATTTTTCGCACATTATTTCCCGAATCCACGCAAATCGCACAAATCGCATAGGTAGAAAACGGAAAAGACGTATCTTTGCATTCGAAATAAAACGAATAGCGTATGAGACTGGTAGAAGAAAAAGAAGATAAGAGATTAAGATGGCAATGGCAGATCAGTTTCAATCGCAAGGAGACTGACATGAAGACAGACATCACCATCATTCCTAGCGGCAACTATCATATCCTGATAAAGGGTCTGAGAATGACGTAAAATTACGGAATAAATGTTAATAAAGCGCAGAGATTATCGTTCGTTTCAATAATTGGCATTATCTTTGCGCTTATTATATTATTCAATAGACCATAAATAACAAAAGAAAATAGAATTATGACAGAAAAGGAAATGTACAATCTGATAAATAGTCAGAACAACCAGCAGAGCAATGGCTTTGCTGTTAATGAGAAAGAGCGAGGTATAAGCGGTGTTTTCTCTGCTTTGATGCGCAAAGTGTATACATGGATGACCTTAGCTCTCCTGATTACGGGCGTTACTGCCTATGGTGTGGCTAGCAGTCCTACCCTGCTGATGACCTTGATGACAAGCCGCGGCTTGCTCTTTGGTCTGATTATCGCAGAGCTTGCCCTGGTATTCATCATTACCGGTGCCCTACAGAGACTCTCCCTGACTACGGCCACCCTACTCTTCATCGTCTACTCGGTTTTGAATGGTGCCATGCTTTCATCCGTATTCGTAGTATATACGATGACCAGTATTGCCAAGGTATTTTTTATTACAGCCGGCACATTCGGAGCGATGGCTTTCTATGGTTACACTACCAAGAAGGATTTGACCTCTTTAGGAAAAATACTCTTCATGGCGCTGATAGGCCTGATTATCGCTACCGTAGTAAACATGTTCTTGAAGAGTTCTGGGTTTGATTACATTTTGAGTTACGCAGGTGTAGCCATCTTCGTTGGCTTGACCGCTTGGGACAGTCAGAAGATCAAGCAGATGCTCCAGACACAATACGACATGAGCGAGGGCGCACAGAAACTGGCACTCATCGGAGCCTTGACTCTGTATCTCGACTTTATCAATCTCTTCCTCTACTTGCTCCGCATCTTCGGAGGCAGTAACAAGGAATAATGAAAACGGGAACCGGGAATAAAGTAAAAAAACAAAGAATAACATACATAACGAGAAAGGTTGGCTTGCCCTCAACGGGTTGGCCAACCTTTATTTTTTAATTCCTAGAAAAAGTAAATGCTAGAGTTATATTCTCTTCAAAAAGTTCTATGGTGCAAAGATAGAAAAAAAATTGAGAACTATGGTTTCAAAATAGCAAAAATAAGTTTCAAATGGACAAAAAGTGTCTTTTGACATTTTTCAGTGTACCACTGATTTTTGCAAACTACCTAAACGCCAACAACTTACGCATTTACTCTATATTTATTAGGAGAGCAACCAAAAGAGGCAAAAAATACTCTTCTGAACGTAGAAATAGAATTAAATCCCGATTTGATGGCGATTTCCGGCAAAGGAAAGTTCGTTGACTTCAACAAATTCTCAGCATACTGTATACGATAAGTATTCACATAATCATAAAACGTCTGCCCATTCTGCCGGTTAAAATAGCGACTCAGATAAGTACGGTTCGTACCTACAGCCAGCGCCACATCAGACAATTTCAGTTTCGGATTGAGATAGATTTTATCTTCCTCGAACAACCGCTGCACCTCAGCAGCCATCCCCGAAACATCTACTTCGTTCTGCTCTAACGGTACAATTTCAACATCGCTCAACTCATCTATCACTGACTCATGCCTATAAACAAAATAATCTATCAGCATCCAGAGTATCAGAGAGCTTACCATATAGATATTGTCGTAATCCACATTAATAACGAAACAGCTCAGCGTCCATAAAAACAGAATCAGGAAGAAGGTATTGAGAATGGCAAGAAGCCAATTCAGATTAATATTTTCCTGATAAGAAAAGCGCTCTTTCAGCTGGCGGTGATACCTCCGAATCATAAAGATAAGCAATATAAAGGTAGAGCATCCATAAATGGCTCCCCAGACAGAAAGCACATAAAACCAGATGATATTATGGGTAAAAATATAGAACACCGGCAACAAGAGGAAAGGCAATTCCAGCATAAAAGCTTTCACCCATCTGAACCAGCCCGGCTTCACCAGTTCCATCAACACAAAGCTGTAGAACGGAATAATCATCATATCCAACGAAGACGTAAGATACCACGTATGCTCGTTGTCAAAACCATAAATTAGAAAGAAAACCATGTCCTTTACCAACTGCAGGTCGACCACAATCATGAGCCACATAATCATCCGAAAGAGCATCTCCTTTCCTTTTCTCCAAAACAGGAAAGCCATCATGGAGAAGAACATCATGCTCATACCATAAATAAAACTCGTTACCGAATCCATGTCTACTTTCTATATAAATAAACAAAAAGGCACACCTATGGAGAGATATTCTAACATTCCAAAGGTGTGCCATGATATAAATTTAATGCCTTATATAATAAGGTGTAGTATTAAATGAAATAACCTAATTAGTCGATTTCCTCATCGGCCTCGTAACCTCCCATCTCACGGATAGCATTCTTCAGCATCGTGTACTGCTGGTAGAGATGGTTCACAGGCTCTTCACCCTTAGTATAATCGTGCATAGGTGCCTTGAGGAAGAAACTCAAGAAACGCTGGATTCCGAAACGGCCTGCACGAGCTGCAAGATCGCTCAACAATGTAAGGTCGAGCAGCAATGGAGCAGCAAGGATAGAGTCACGGCAGAGGAAGTTAATCTTAATCTGCATTGGGTAACCCATCCAGCCGAAGATATCGATATTATCCCAACCCTCCTTGTTATCGTTACGAGGTGGATAATAGTTGATACGAACCTTGTGATAGTACTGAGTATCTTCATCGTTACCATGACCATAGAGATCTGGCTGAGCTTCTGGTTTCAGGATTGTCTCAAGAGTTGAGAGTTTACTTACCTCCTTGGTATGGAAATTAGCTGGTTCATCGAGAACGAGACCATCACGGTTGCCGAGAATATTGGTAGAGAACCAGCCATTCAAGCCGAGACAACGGGTACCGATGATAGGAGCGAAACCACTCTTGACAAGAGTCTGACCTGTCTTGAAGTCCTTACCGGCGATAGGCATCTTGGTCTTCTCTGCGAGTTCCCACATAGCAGGAATATCAACAGTTGTATTAGGAGCACCCATGATGAAAGGAGCACCCTCTGTCAAAGCAGCATAAGCGTAGCACATGGATGGAGCTACATGCTGGCGGTCGTCAGCCTTCATTGCAGCCTCAAGTGCTGCCAATGTACCATGAATCTTCATATCTACAGGAACGTAGATTTCGGTAGATGCTGCCCAGATAACAACGATACGGGCACAACCGTTCTTCTCCTTGAAGTCGCGGATATCCTGACGAAGAGCCTCTACCATCTCCCAGCGGGTCTTGCAATCTTTCACATTGTCGCCATCAAGACGCTTTGCATAGTTCTTGTCGAAAGCAGCCTTCATTGGTACTACCTTCTCCAACTCCTCGCGTACAGGATTGATATCTTTCTCCTTCAATACCTCAGCATACATAGCTGCCTGATAAGCATTCTGCGGATAAACATCCCAAGTACCGAATACGATATCATTAAGGTCAGCAAGTGGAACGATGTCCTTATAGTGCAAATATTTCTTGTCTGCACCCTTGCCAACACGAATCTTGTCGTACTGAGTCATTGAACCTACTGGCTTCGCAAGTCCCTTACGAGTCATGAAAACACCGGTCATGAAGGTAGTAGCTACTGCGCCACAACCAACAACCAAGATTCCCAGCTTACCTTCTGCTGGTTTAACATTCATTTTTTCCATCTTCTAAAGGTTTATTTTATATCAAGTTGATTAAAATTTAAGAATTGTGTCTGCAAAGATAACAAAAACTTATTGAACCGATGCGGTTTCCGTAGACTTTTTTTCAATAATTTACAATAATTAGCTTAAAATGGATAAAAAGGCTATTCTGCATCAAAAGCCAAGTGTAGAATATTTGTATGAAAGAAGGTAATATATGCATATTTATCCTATGTTTATGCATAACAAAAGACAAAATAATGTTATTTTATGCATTTTTCTTTCATTTTATTTGGTTATTTGCAAAATATATTGTAATTTTGCAGCCGTTAAACGAATAAAAATACAGCATATGAAGGCAAAGAATAGCAGATTGGAAACTTTGAAGATGCTTATATCAAGTCAGGAGTTAAGTTCGCAAGACCAACTTTTGGAGGCTCTTCACAAAGAAGGCTTTAAGATTACGCAAGCCACATTGAGCCGTGACTTAAAACTGCTCAAGGTGGCAAAGGCAGCATCTTCGAGTGGAAAATATGCGTATGTCCTGCCCAACGATACATTATATAAGAGAGTATCAAACCATATTCCAGTGAGCAAGATGATGGTGAATACCGGATTTCAGTCTATCAACTTCTCCGGGAACATGGTCGTGATCAAAACCCGTCCGGGATATGCAAGCAGCATTGCCTATAATATAGATAATAGTGATATTCCTCAAATTCTGGGAACCATCGCCGGTGACGACACGATCTTCCTGGTTAAGAAGAAAGGTACCACAGAAGAGGAAATCATCAATGCACTAGCAGAGGTAATTCCAGACGTTCACCATAAATATATATAAGGTAGTTGCATTTTTATGCAAAACATACACCTTATTATATATATAAAGAAAGAATATTAAAACAAAAACATTTTAAGATAGAAGAGAAAAAATGGAAGAAGCAGAAGTTAAAGTAATGGTGGCTGACGAAAGTCACATCAAGTACATCGACACCATT
>DAWDAD010000096.1:0-6039 GCA_052356385.1 Prevotella sp. | reverse complement strand
CACCCATGATGCTGACGAACTCGCCACGTTCGATGTCGAGGTCGATGCCCTTCAGCACATGGAGTGGCTGAGCACCCTGGTAGGTCTTGTTGACGTCTTTTAGATGAATTAATGACATATTACTTTCGTTTTATGGATATCAATTTAAACCATTAGACGCTTGCAACTTTCTGAAAGTTGCAAGCGTAACTCTTTTTTTAAAACGTTATTACATACACCTTATTATATATAAGGCAAAGACAGAAGCTATAAAAATATATTTGAGGATGAATAGTATCATCATATCTTTATCTTTTTGAGATTCTTCTCCAACTCTTCCTTCACTTCATCGATGGAGATGTCGAGAAGCTGCATTTGTCGGGCGAGTTCCGGGAGTCTTTCTTTCATAAACTCCTTCTTGCGGGTTTTCTTAATCTGCTTCTTGGCTCCAGCGGAAACAAAGTAGCCCAGGCCTCGCTTATTGTAGATGATCTCATCGGTGGCAAGCAGGTCGTATGCCTTCACGGTTGTGTTGGCATTTACCTCCAGCAGTACGGCGTATTCCCTGACGCTCGGTATTCGTTCGTCTTCCTTGTACTTGCCCGCCAGAATCTCATCGCTCAATCGCTCGGCTATCTGTACGTATATTGCTTTATCGTTACTGAAATTCATAATCTTCAAATTTTAATTCTTAGATGTTGATCCACTTGTTGCAGATAACCTGCATGCGGGTGAAGAGCTTGTAGGATGCCCAATAGTTGAAGGCAGCCAAAGCAAGAAAAACAAAGAATGCTGTAATTGTTATACAATAGTCAGCTGTGGAACCATTGCTGAAGTTAATATGACTGAAGAAATCAAAAACTCCAGCTTCTCCTAATTTGTTGATGATGTATCCCAAAATCATACTAAGAAGAATGCCCGTGCAAGCTGTTAGCAATACTGGCAACTTGCGATAGAATGTTCCGCCAAGTGTTGCGAAAGAATGGGAAAATAGTATGAATGAATAGAGGGTAATCCATTTCAGCCAGTCGTTGTCGAAAGGGTGAATTGTGGGAATAATATGGCTGAGCACAGCCCAGGTGATGCTGATATGAAAATCTGGAGTGATGATGAAACTAAAGATGAACTGTATAACATCGGCCAAGATTACTGCTGCAAAAAGTTGAACCAAAACACCGATACTCATCATGAGTAATCGGGCCACAAACTTCTCTAGATTACAAGCAGGAAGCATCAGGAAACTCTCTCTTTGCAATTTAGTCTTCATGTTATTGAATATACAACTTGCCAAGACGTAGAACGCGATGAATGCTATTACAGAAAAGAACATGCAAACACTTACCTGGTATTGATGACCAGCCAGCTCTACATCGGTTGAGTTAAGCCAATATCTCATGCTAAAAAGTCGCAATACACAATAGATGGAAATGCAGATGGCGAGACCTGCTGTAGCTCCAAGATGACGCTGCCAGTTGGTGAGAATATCCCAACGAAGTACCATGCTTAATCTATGTAAATCGAAATTCTTTTTCATAATCGTCTAATTTTTAATCGTTTAATTTTCCATTAATTACTGCATTGAAGAGCAACTCCAGGTTCATCTGTGTTTCCTGTTTTCCCTCCTGACGCTTGCAGATGGCGGCATTGCCCTGCAGGGTTGGCTCGGCGTAGAGCACGGTGTCGTCCATTTCCTGTGGGTTGCGATATTCGAAGGTGTATTTCTCGCAGATGTCAGAAACCGAAGCATCGAGCAGAAGCTGGCTCTGGTTCATGATAATGATGTGGTCGAGCAACGACTCTACATCGTGCACCTGATGAGTAGAGATGATGAGGGTGCGGTCTTCCGTCATGTTATTGGCGATGACCTTACGGAACTGGCTCTTCGATGGGATGTCGAGACCATTGGTTGGCTCGTCCATCAGAAGAAAGCGGGTACCCGTGGCGAGTGCGAAACTCATGAATACCTTCTTCTTCTGTCCCATCGAGAGTTCGTTCAACTTGAGAGAGAGTGGTAAATCAAAATCCTTGAGGCAACTGTCCAGCACTTCCTGCGAGAAGTTAGGATAGAACTCCTGGTTCATCTTCACGTAGGTGGCAAGGGAAACGTTGGGCAGTTCAAACTCTTCGGGCACCATGAAGATGTCCTTCAGCATCTCGGCTTTGCGATCTTGTGCCGAAATGCCATCCACGAGAACGGTACCTTGTTGCTGGCGGAGCAATCCGCTGATGAGATAGAGCAGGGTGCTCTTGCCTGTACCGTTCTTGCCAAGCAAGCCATAAATATTGTTCTCCTTGAGTTCCAAAGAGAAATCTCTAAATACAAGGTGCTTGCTACCTGGGTATCTGAAATCAATGTCTTTAATCTGTATCATAATCTTTAATGTTTTAGTGTACTACTTCAATAGAACACTGCAAAGGTATGCTTTTCTGCGATAAGTTCCAAACTTTTGGGCAATTATTTTCATACTTTAACGTATTGTTAACAATTCCACCTTATTATATTATAAGAAGAGTATGATATGGATGAATGTCTTGTAATATAGAGCATTATAAAAAAGTAAAGGCATCAGAAAGCGAAAACTTCCCGATGCCTTGATTCTTATTCTTAAGTCGTTTAGATATATTTCATGAGAATATCCCAAACTGCAATGATGTGGCAGATACTACCAGCTAAAACGAAGAAATGGAACACAGAATGCATGTATTTCTTCTTGTTGATACTGTAGAATACGGCGCCCGTAATGTAGCAGACGCCTTCGGCAATAATCCACCAGACTGTGGCGGTGGATACGGAGTCTATCAAAGGTTTAAAGGCAACCAGTACCGACAATCCCATGCCTACAAAGCAGATGGTCTCCAGGTTGCTGTGATCCTTGAGTCTGGCAAAACTCATGATGGTTCCGGCAATGGCGCAAGCCCAGATAAAGATAAAGAGGCTCCATCCCCAATATCCCTGGTCTCGCATCGCAATGAGTGTGATTGGCGAGTAAGAACCGGCTATATGCCAGTAGATGGCGGCATGGTCCCATTTGCGCAGTCGCTCCTTCCATTTGCTCCAGGCAGAAACGGCATGGTAAACCGTTGAGGCGATGTAAGACATCAGCATACCGAACAGATAGAGGATAACTCCCGCCGTAGCCCATCCGTTATGCATCGTAAAGCACCAATATAAGAAGATGGCTCCCACGACAAAGCCCATCAGGATACCTCCTGCATGCGACCATGAGTTCCAAAGTTCTTCTTTATGACTGAAATGTATCTTTAGTTTCATATCTCTATATATCTTTTCGTTACACATTCTGCTGATTTTGAGAAATAGGGCATTCAAGCCACTATACCTAAATCGTTATCAGCTATAACATTGCAAAGATACTAAGAATTTCTTAAAGTGGACTATCTTTTAGGAATTCTTTCGATTTCTAAAGTGTTTTCTTTGCTTTATTTGCTGATTGTTTGTCCTTTTCTGCTTTCTTCGAAAAATAAATCAAAAAAGTATTGGAGTGTATTGGATTTTTTTATAATTTTGCGATGTGAAAATGAGAAATCATCTCTCACAAAATATAAACTATAAACGCAACTAATAATTTGGAAAGGTAATATGAAGTTAAAATCAATTGCACTTATATTGATGACTGTCGCACTTCCGGCGATGGCAGAAAAAGTATCTGTAAATACAAAGGGTATGTCGCTCATTCTTGATGTTGAGAATGGAAAGTCTGCCCAGTATCTCTATTTCGGTACTAAGTTGAATCCTAACGATTTGCAGAATCTGAAGGTCGCTACTGATGGCCGTATGGATGCTTATCCGGCTTACGGACTGAATACTCCAGCTGAAGCGGCGCTTGCCATGCGTCATAGTGATGGCAATCTTTCAACTGCACTCGTGGCTACGGGCTGTGATGTGAAGAACGAAGGAAATGCTTCTGTTACGACCGTTCATCTGAAAGATCCTGTATATAATATAAAGGTAGATTTGAAGTATCGTGCATACAATGATGTTGATATGATTGAGGCATGGACCGAGATTCTGAATGGTGAAAAGGGTACTGTAACCCTGACTACCTTTGCATCGGCTATGCTTCCTATCCGTCGTGGAGATGTTTGGATGAGTCATCTTTCCGGTACTTGGGCTGCTGAGGGGCAGTTGAGTCATGAAAAACTGCAGCCAGGAGAATTTGTAATCCGAAACAATGATGGTACCCGCAATTCGCATACCGATCATGCAGAAGTCATGTTCTCGCTCGATGGTAAAGGACAGGAAAATGCGGGTAATGTTATTGGTGCAGCCTTGGTTTATAGCGGAAACTATAAGCTGAAAACGGTTACCGATGATACCGAATATCATTATTTCTTTGCCGGTATAAATGAACAGAACTCTGAATATCATCTTAAAAAAGGTGAGACTTTCAAAACTCCTGCACTCGCTTTGACTTATTCAACGCAGGGCTTGAGCGGTGCAAGTAGAAACTTCCATAAATGGGGACGCAAATATATCTTGGCACATGGAGATAAGGAGCGTGATATCTTGCTCAACTCTTGGGAAGGTGTTTATTTCGACATCAACCAGAAGGGAATGGACCAGATGATGGCTGATATACATAGTATGGGTGGTGAACTCTTCGTGATGGATGATGGATGGTTCGGAACCAAATATCCTCGTGTTACTGATAACTGTGCACTCGGCGACTGGGTGGTTGATACAAAGAAACTTCCTAATGGCATTGAAGGCTTGCTGAACGATGCCAGGAAAAACCAGGTAAAGTTTGGTATCTGGATTGAACCGGAAATGACCAATACTACCAGTATGCTCTATGAGAAGCATCCTGATTGGGTAATCAAGGCTCCTAAGCGAGATGCTGTTCTGGGCCGTGGCGGTACCCAGCTGGTGCTCGATCTCTCAAATCCAAAAGTACAGGACTTTGTTTTCGGTGTAGTAGACAATTTACTTACTAAATATCCTGATATAGCCTACATTAAGTGGGATGCCAATATGCCTATTATGAATCATGGCAGCCAATTCTTGTCTGCAGCCGATCAGAGCCATCTCTACATCGCTTATCATCAGGGATTTGCGAAGGTTATCGACCGTATTCGTGCTAAGTATAAAGATGTGGTGATTCAATGTTGCGCAAGTGGCGGTGGCCGTGCCAATTGGGGCATGCTCCGTGGTTTTGATGAGTTTTGGGTAAGTGATAATACGGACGCCATGCAGCGTATTTATATGCAGTATGGAACCAGCTATTTCTTCCCAGCCATCGCCATGGCAAGTCATATCTCTGCTGTGCCAAACCATACCGTATTTCGCACTACTTCTTTGAAGTATCGTATTGATGTGGCTATGAGCGGACGACTTGGAATGGAAATCCAGCCAAAGAATATGACGGATGAGGAGAAGGCTCTCTGTCGAAAGGCTATCTCTGAATACAAGGAGATCCGTCCTGTTGTTCAGTTTGGCGACCTTTATCGTTTGGTTTCTCCGTACGATAATCAGGGCTTGTCTTCTATTATGTATGTTAGTGAAGCAAAAGACAAGGCTGTCTTCTATTGGTGGAAATTGGCAAACTTCTATAATGTTCATTTGCCAAGAGTTAAGATGGCTGGTCTGGATGAGAATAAGATGTATAAGGTAAAAGAACTTGATGTAATTGATAACAAGCCTCTTGATTGTGAGGGAAAATCTTACTCTGGTAAGTATCTTATGGAACATGGCTTGGAAATGCCGTATGTTCATGAGGTAGACTGGGGTAAGAAGAACGACTGGTCGTCTCGTGTTCTCTATTTGGAGGCAGAATAGTTTTCTGGTACCATTATGTATATGCGCATGCTTGTGTGCCCACACGCAGATATGAGCGCGTGTATGTATATAATAAAGTGTTTGGTATCAAAATAAGTGCAAAATAAGATGAAAGTGTTAAAATACTGTTAATTTCTAAATTTTTTCTTGGAAATATTTGGCGGTTTCGGAAAATGTTTGTACTTTTGCACTCGCTTTTGAGAAATACAACTTCTCTTAGCAACTAAAGAAAGAGTTCTTTGAAAGA
The DNA here is from genome assembly GCA_052356385.1 of Prevotella sp. Classification (GTDB taxonomy): domain Bacteria; phylum Bacteroidota; class Bacteroidia; order Bacteroidales; family Bacteroidaceae; genus Prevotella. Next base: position 19 of record DAWDAD010000096.1, on the reverse strand, counting down.
TTTTACATAAACAGACAAG
>DAWDAD010000095.1:0-6067 GCA_052356385.1 Prevotella sp. | reverse complement strand
TTTATTAACACAAAAAGTTGCTCAAAAATTTGGCTATGTCTTAGGAATCGGGAAACGACAAGGGTCTATATGCCACGATGAACAGGTGGCGTATAGACCCTTGATTATATGGTGATATTCGTAATCTACATCTCCGCTTTCAGCATCTTTATCTCCTCTACCGTCAGCCCCGTCATATCCATGATAGACGCTTCATCCATACCCTTTGCCAGCATCTTCCTGGCAATTTCAAGGCTTCGCTGGGACATGCCTTCTTCTATGCCTTCAGCTCTGCCTTTTTCCATGCCTTTCGCCATGCCTATTTCTATACCTTCACGCTTAGCGGTGTCTACGGAATTCTTGATGTCGCGATATGCCATCTTGCTGGTCTCGTACTCCCTCATTTCCTGCGGAGTAAACTTGGCTATCTCGGCTTCCTCGAAGAGGCGGTCGAAGACTTTATCGCACAGTTCTTTAGGGCGCTGGGTAAGTTTATAGAGGTTCTTCAGTGCATAGAGCCACTTCTCGTATAGAGTATCCAGTTGTTCCAGGGATTTGTTGAACTTGGAAATCTCTACATAGATATATTCGAGTTTGTCGTAAAATACTTTGTGGGTAGCAGTGTCGCACAACTGCACATGATGGCGGATTTTCTCCTTGTCGAATGCATCCTCGTTCATGCTGAAGTTGAGCAGGGCAACGGTATAGATATGATTGAGCTTGAAATCCCACTCATTCCCCTTGGGCGCCTGTTCTCGGATAGGGAAGGTGGAGTAGAAGAGGGCGCGATCCTTGAAATACGTCTGGTACGCATTCTGCATTTCTACGATGAACTTCTCACCGTTTTCGCCCTCACAATATACATCAAAGATGGCTCTGCGGTCGGTATATACATCTCCCACGTGCTCCGGGTTCAGATACGACACGTCCTTCACAACCTGTTTGCCATTAAACAAGCTGTTGAGGAAGCAAATGAGCAAATCCTTGTTCATTGCTGTTCCGAAAATTCGCTTGAAACCGAAGTCGGTCAGCAAGCTGATATATCTTTCTTCTACCTGCTTCATAATCAACTGTATTAAAAATCCATGCCGCAAAGTTACGACTTTATTTTCAAACCCGCAAGAGATTTTAGGGAAAAGTTGCTGAAAAAGTTAGAGATTGTTGAATGTTGAATGTGGAGTGTTGAATGGTCTATATGCCTCGATGAACAGGTGACGTATAATTAGTCTTTGTTGATAATTACTTCTTGAATAGAGTCTGAAAACGTTAAAGAATACTAACAAGGTGTCGCATTGCTCACGAATGCGACACCCAAAACCAAAAAATCATACCTGAAAAAACAAATATTACCCCCCCCACTTTCATATAAAACCCTTAACTTTGCACCTGGATTTTTTATAATCTGTATCAAGTAAAGATTTAAAATGTCGTAAATTATAATCAAAACATAATAGATATGAAGAAAGTTTTAACTAAGAAGAAAAAGTATGTAGCTCCATCTGTGCAGGTACTCGAATTGGAAACTACTCAGATTCTCGCAGGAAGTGGCGAAACCAATTCTACACCTACCGTGAACGGTTTTCAACCCGGTGGTCCTTTAGGCTCAGGTGACATGGAAGAAAGCAGTCCGGCTAGAACAACTAGCATTTGGGACTAAGATGAATATAAAATGAAATGAATATGAAATTATCCAGTTTATTACCCCAGATGGCTTGCGCCCTCCTCCTTATGGCGAGTTGTTCACAGGAGGATAGTATGACGCCAGGCGAAAACCCATCTTCAGTTGGCGGCATTCACATCACCACGCAGGTATCAGATATTGCTACCCGTGGCATCACCGAAACTGCCACCCTGCAAAACTTCGGCATCTGTATACAGGGTTCCGGAGAGCACGCTTCATCTTTGCAATATAATAATGTAGAGATGACGAAGAACGGCGAAGAGTGGACTTCTGCTACCCCAATGCTGTGGCAGAGTGAGATTCCTTCTGCCGATATCATCGCCTATGCTCCTTATCAGGCTGATATAAGCGAAGCCTTGGCAACCCAGAAGCAGTTCCCTGTATCGGTGAAAGCCGTACAGACTCAAGAAGACCTGTCTTCCGACCTTCTGGTGTTCAAGGCTAAGAATTATGCTCCAACCATCGTCGGCGAGAACAAAGACAAGATTGTAGCGGTGAAGTTTGATCATGCCTTCAGCCAGCTGATGGTAACCTTCAACTTCGATTCCGCCTTTTCCAATGATGAAGTAGATCTGTCAAAGATAGAAGACGTAAGGGTAGAGGGCACCGTTTTGTCTGGCGTATGCGACTTTTCTCATGACAAGCCGCAGATAACGGTTCAGGCTGATGCCGCAGCAGAGGCCATTACTCCAGAGAATGTTTCTTTCCAAGCAAAGGATGCAGAGCATGCCAACATCTCTGCCCAATACTCCTGTCTGCTGGTTCCGCAGACCATCCAGGCAGCCAATCAGCCTCTGAAGGTTACCTTCCGATTGGGTGAAACCACCTATTCATGGAAGTCGAATGCCGACATCACCCTGGAGCAGGGCAAGTATTATACCCTTTCGCTCAACATCAGGAAGACCGGAGTTGTAGTAGAAGGAACGATTAAAGGCTGGATTCCGGCAGAAGGCAACAATGAATATGTAGCAAATTAATAACGATTAAAATACAACATTTATGAAGAAATTTAGATTCTTATACATCGCTGCCGCAGCATTGCTGTTTGCAGCTTGCGCTAACGAAGAAGACGGTATCGGCAACAGTGGTCCTGTTGCTGCTACTGTAAAGGCGGATATTGTTAAAAACGTCACACGTGCCACCACTGACGATACATGGTCTAAGAATGATGCCATTGGCGTATATGTCACATCACCAGGCTATACAATAGGAGACAATGTGAAATATACAACTACTGGTGACGGAAATTTCACATCTGACAATCCAATATATTTTGCAGACGCAAGAGAAACCGTGAATTTCAATGCCTATTATCCATATCAAGAAAATATGGATGGAAACGGCATTGTAAATAATTGGAATATGGAAGAGGTAAAGGAAGGCGAACCATGCCCAGCAGATTTTCTCTTTGCAAGAGATGCAACCGCCACCAAGTCTTCCCCACAGGTGCAATTTACTGGAGACAACAAATTCAAGCATTGCATGAGTATGATACGGTTGACTTTCAAGGCTGGCGATGGCATTAATGCAAATAATGCGAACCTTAAAAATAAATTAAAATTAAAGGGTATCTATAAGACAGGTTCTATTAATACACTAACTGGTGAAGTTACAGTCTCTGGAGATAGAGGAATTTATGAATCCGATGTGAATGATAAAAGTTTAAAAAACGGTGTCACCTGTGAGTTCATAGTATTCCCTCAGTCTTTAGACAACAATAAGATGGATATAGAATTGGAAGTAGCTGACAATGGCTCAATCAATACTTACACTGCATCATTGCCTTCATCAACAAATAATGAATTTAAAGGCGGCAATCAGTACACATATACAATACGTATCTGCAACACAGGTGTTATTATAGAAAATGCTGGCATTGAAAGTTGGCAGCCAAACGAAGAAGGTCCTTTGGACGCAGAACAGCAATAGGAAATACAGGGTTAGTGAGCTTGGCCGCTCACTAACTCACTAACAATAAAAAACTGAAGATTATGAAGACGATAAAACAAAGAATTTCCTATGCGGTTATGGGCCTTATGGCTATGGGCTTTACTGCATGTACGCAAAATGAAGATATGGCTCCAACGCTGAAAGGGCAGGAAATCAATGCCACTTTCTCTGTTGGAGGTATGCAGACTCGTGTCAATACATTGGGAGACGTTAACAATTGGGAGGATAAAGATAAGCTGAAAGTAAGTATATTTACGGATCATGATCATGGTAGTACGACTGTTCTTTCTTTTAATGGGGAAACATGGTCTCGTGCAGGAAGTTTTCGTTGGTTAACAGACGACGAACAACATACTATTTTGGCTGTATATCCATCTGACACGGATTTTTTGCAAGAAAATCTACAGTATGGTTTACAAACAGACCAAAGCTGCGAAGGTAATTTGAAAAACGCTGATCTCATAACTGGATATTGGCACGATATTCCTAGGTCCTATTATGTAAATATTCCTATGAAGCATCGCATGTCGCTGGTAACAATTTTCTATGAAATAGGTGAATACGATCATCCTAATAAGGATATAAGTAACCTATGGATTTGTTCGCCATGCAATGGGGCTAGCTTTAGAATATCAAACGATGATTGGATAATGGACACTTCTAATTATAAAGAGCCAACGTTGGTATATGCATGCCAGACAGGAGATGATGGAGGAAAGTCTTTCTCTGCAATCATAGTACCAGGCTCGTTAGACACAAGTGCTGATTTTTTGAAGTTTACTTTAGACGGGCAAGATTATACCGTCAAGTTAAAGCAAAAAACAGATTTTTTGGAAGGGCATCGTTACATCTATAGTCTCAAAAAAATAGGAAGAGACAAAGTGGAACTCGCAGTCCGCAATCAAGGTGTTCTGCCTGGTTGGGAAAATGAAGAAGAACTATAACAAATAAAAGGAGAATATAATTATGCGTAAGATTATCCAATACATGATGATGGCATTGATTGCTGTTGTTTTGGCATCATGTGCTAATGATATAAGCGAAGAATCTACACCAACTGTTAAAAGTAATATACGGTTTGTTGTAGATGACTTTCCTATGTTTGAGAAACCTTTTACCCGAACTATCGGCGAAGAAGACAAGGGTAAGACAGCATGGGCTGTTGGAGATGAAATCTGTGTAAAGTTAGAATCTAAAGAGTTAGGAACCCAGACTGCAACTTTAAAATATAATGGAGTAAAGTTTGAACTTCAAGATGGTAACTCATTGGGCTATCTTGAGGATGAACCTGTGACGGCTTATGCTTACTATGCTCCAAATCGTAAATGGTTAAATGATGGTAATCTTGGGTATAAGGATGGTGAACACGATGGAACTGCAGAGTTCCTCGAAGCAACTTGCACAGTTCATTATGGCGATGATAATTATGTGGATATATCATTTGCCAATGCAACACGCAATTATTCACGCCTCCGTATAGCAACCATTCCTAAAACAGAAATAAAGGTGGATGCCGATAACTTTGCTCCAACAGATAATCCTAATCTTTTATACATGACATATACCCTTACTTCTGACGAAAAGGGGAATGCCTATTTGTATGGAACTTTCGATAATAATTCCATCGTTACTGTGAAATATAGAGGAGCATCTTTGGCAACTCATAAATTCTCGAAAAAAACAGAAAATGCTAAGAGTTATGCTCTGGATGCTACTGTCATTTCGGCAAATAGTGCAGAAGAAATATACTCAGCAATCAAGCAAGAAATAGCAGATGGCAAGACTGCTATAAGACTTAACCTCGCTTCTGGTGCTGGCGATAATGAGTTTAATGCTATCCGTGAAGCTTTTGAGAATGTGAGAGGATATGGCACTATAGACCTCACTCTAATAGGATGCAAGGAAATTCCTGTAAATGGTTTGTACCGTATAATGGCATTAAAGTCTATTACTTTGCCTGACGTGACCAAAATTAGAATGGATGCCTTATCCAGCTGTTTGTATTTGCAAGAAATTTGTGCTCCGAATGTTTCTGCCATAGATGAATACGCCTTTGGAAAATGTCGCTATTTGAGAAAAGTAACTTTGGGGAAACTCACGGATGTGCGAGGAGAAGCAAATTCTAGAAGTGGTATTTTTGATGATATTAATGATTTGAATCCAGATATAGATTTGTATTTGCCCAAAAATCAGGAAGTCATGGAGTTTGACGAGAATAGCAAGCAATATATTTGGAAGCCTACGGGTGAAAGTTACTTTGCCGGTTCTGACAAAGATAATGTATTTCTCGGCTATCAATTTATGTCAGTAAAGAAATGGGAATAAAAGGCTGTACTATCAAGTTTAACTCCTAAGCTGGGCAAGGAGTATAAGTTGCCAGTAAACATATATTCACCCGCACTTCACTTTTACCTTTGCACCTGGAAACAAGTTTAAACGAATTGGTTAACGGGTGTT
>DAWDAD010000094.1:0-6118 GCA_052356385.1 Prevotella sp. | reverse complement strand
AGAGCATCTGCCTTACAAGCAGAGGGTCGGCGGTTCGAATCCGTCAACGCCCACAATGGTGAAGGTCTTTCAACAAATGTTGAGAGACCTTTTTTTATGCTTTTAAATTATTTTATCACTATTTTCTCTGTTTTCTCACGATAATTCATTAATTTTGCACCCTATATATAATACGTATTGTTATGAATTTAGATTTATTGACTGCCATATCACCAATTGATGGTCGTTATAGGGGAAAAACAGAGCAACTCGCTAACTACTTCTCAGAGTATGCTCTCATTCGTTATCGTGTACGCGTAGAGATTGAATACTTCATTACTCTATGCGAGTTACCTTTGCCACAGCTTGCTTCTTTCGACAAGTCGCTGTTCGAACGTCTGCGTGACATTTATCGTAATTTTGACGAAAATGAAGCACAGCGCGTAAAAGACATCGAGAAGATTACCAATCACGATGTAAAGGCTGTAGAGTATTTTATCAAGGAAGAATTCGATAAGATCGGAGGCTTGGATGCTTACAAGGAGTTTATCCATTTTGGTTTGACATCTCAGGATATCAACAACACAAGTGTGCCTCTCTCTGTAAAAGAGGCTTTGGAAGAGTGCTTCTATCCGCAGGTTGAAGAGCTGATTGCACAGCTCCAGACTTATGCTGATGAGTGGAAGGATGTGCCTATGCTGGCTAAGACTCACGGACAGCCTGCTTCACCTACCCGCCTGGGCAAGGAAATCATGGTTTATGTTTACCGTCTTACCGAGCAGCTTAATTCGCTCAAGGCTTGCAAGATTACAGCTAAGTTCGGTGGCGCTACCGGTAACTACAATGCTCACCATGTAGCTTATCCACAGTATGACTGGAAAGCATTCGGTAACAAGTTTGTCAGCGAAAAACTCGGTTTGGAGCGCGAGCAGTATACCACACAGATCAGTAACTATGACTACCTTGGCGCTATCTTTGACGCCATCCGTCGTATCAACACCATTATCATCGACTTAGACCGTGACTTCTGGATGTATATCTCTATGGATTATTTCAAGCAGAAGATCAAGGCAGGTGAGGTAGGCTCAAGTGCGATGCCTCACAAGGTGAACCCTATCGATTATGAGAACAGTGAAGGTAACCTGGGCATAGCCAATGCCATTCTTCAGTTCCTGGCACAGAAACTTCCAGTTAGCCGCTTGCAGCGCGACCTTACTGACAGTACAGTGCTCCGTAACATCGGTGTGCCTCTCGGTCATAGCGTCATTGCTATCCAGAGTACATTGAAGGGCTTGCGTAAACTGATTCTTCACGAGGAGAAACTGCAGGAAGATTTGAATAATACATGGGCAGTTGTAGCTGAGGCTATCCAGACTATCCTTCGCCGTGAGGCATATCCACATCCTTACGAGGCATTGAAGGCGTTGACACGTACCAACCAGCACATGACTGAGGAAACTATTCATGAGTTTATCCAGGGATTGAATGTGAGTGATAGTGTTAAGGCAGAACTGATGGCAATCACACCAAGCAATTATACAGGTATCTAATATACACAAAGGAATTTTGTAGTTTTAGTACATATATATAAGTAAAAATTAGATTTATTAACCCAGCCGTGAGGCTATTAAGTATTTTAAGAAAATGGATTCAGAATTTGAAAACAAACCTCAAGATCAGTCTTCTGAGAATGAGAGAACCCGTGAGGGCTACAACCCAGCAGGTGGTTATCAGAAGAGTTATCGACCAGTAGGTCGCACACAGCGTCCTCGTATCAATTCACATCGCGCATACAGCAGCGACAGAAGTAGCAGTAACAGCGAAGGCGGTTTCCGTCCTGAAGGTTTCGGTGCTGGCTTGCAGAGTACAGGCAGCAGCGAGCGTCCACAGCGCAGCAGCTATCAGAGCCGTGGTGGTTATGGTAACAGCAACCGTGGTGGCTACCAGCCACGTCAGCAGGGAGGCTATCAGTCTCGTCCTCAGCAGGGTGGCTATCGTCCTCGTTACAACAATAATGATGAGCAGGGTGGTTATCAGCCTCGTCAGCAGGGTGGCTACCAGCCACGTCAGCAGGGCGGCTACCAGTCTCGTTCTCAGCAGGGTGGTTATGGCAACAACCGTGGTGGTTATGGTCGTCCACAGGGTGGCGGCTATGGCAACAACCGTGGTGGCGGCTATGGTCGTCCTCAGCAGGGTGGTTATGGCAACAACCGTGGCGGTTATGGCCGTCCACAGGGTGGTTATGGCAACAACCGTGGTGGCGGTTTCCGTCAGCACACTCCTGGTTACGATCCAAATGCTAAGTATAGCATGAAGAAGCGTATCGAATATAAGGAGGAGAACATCGACCCAACAGAGCCATTGCGCTTGAACAAGTTCCTCGCCAATGCTGGTGTATGCTCTCGCCGTGAGGCTGATGAGTTCATCCAGGCTGGTCTGGTAACTGTCAATGGTGAGGTAGTTACCGAGTTGGGTACCAAGATCCTTCGTACCGATGAGGTGAAGTTCCACGACGCTCCTGTAACTTTGGAGAAGAAGGTATACGTATTGCTCAACAAGCCAAAGGATTATGTTACAACCAGCGATGATCCTCAGCAGCGCAAGACTGTGATGGACCTCGTAAAGGATGTTTGTCCTGAGCGTATCTATCCTGTAGGCCGTCTCGACCGTAATACAACAGGTGTACTTCTCTTGACCAACGATGGTGACCTGGCTTCTAAGCTTACTCACCCTAAGTTCTTGAAGAAGAAGGTTTATCACGTTCATCTCGATAAGAACCTGACAGCTCACGATATGGATCAGATCCGTGAGGGTATTACCTTGGAAGATGGTGAGATCAAGGCAGATGCTGTAGAGTATGCTGATGATCGCGACAAGGCACAGGTTGGCATCGAGATTCATAGTGGCAAGAACCGTATCGTGCGCCGTATCTTCGAGAGCCTCGGCTATCGTGTTACCAAGCTCGACCGTGTACAGTTCGCAGGTTTGACTAAGAAAAATCTCCGTCGCGGTGACTGGCGCTTCCTTACTGAGAAGGAGGTAGACATGCTCCGCATGGGTGCTTTTGAATAAGGATAATAAGATATAATAAGAAAGGAGACTATCTGTTTAGTCTCCTTTTTAACCTATTAATTAACAATGGAAAAAGTAAAAAGAACTAAAGTCGTTGACTTGCTCAAGAGCACAGCCTACGACTCAATCGTGAATGTTAAGGGATGGGTTCGTACCCATCGTAGTAGCAAAGCAGTCGATTTTATCGCTCTTAACGATGGTTCTACTATTAATAATATTCAGATAGTAGTCGACCCATCAAAGGTCGATGAGAATCAGCTCCGTCAGATTACTACTGGTGCTTGTATCAGCGCCGTAGGTACGCTGGTAGAAAGCCAGGGTGCCGGACAGAGTGTTGAAATCCAGTGCGAGAGCATCGAGATTTATGGTCTCTGCGGCAGCGACTATCCTATGCAGAAGAAGGGACAGAGCTTCGAATACATGCGTCAGTATGCTCACCTCCGTCTCCGTACCAATACCTTTGGTGCCGTAATGCGTATCCGCCATAACATGGCAATGGCTATCCACACTTACTTCCATGAGCATGGATATTTCTATTTCAATACTCCGCTCATCACAGCCAGCGACTGCGAGGGTGCAGGTCAGATGTTCCAGGTAACTACCAAGAACCTCTACAACCTGAAGAAGACTGAGGATGGCAAGATTGACTATTCTGATGATTTCTTCGGCAAGCAGACTTCATTGACCGTTTCCGGTCAGTTGGAGGGTGAGCTCGGTGCTACAGCACTCGGCGCCATCTATACCTTCGGTCCAACCTTCCGTGCAGAGAACAGTAATACTCCTCGCCACCTGGCTGAGTTCTGGATGGTAGAGCCAGAGGTTGCTTTCCTGGATATGGACGGTTTGATGGAGTTGGAGGAAGACTTCATCAAGTATTGTATCCGTTGGGCACTTGAGCATTGCAAGGATGATCTTGCTTTCTTGAACAAGATGATAGACAAGGGTCTGATTGCCCGTCTGGAAGGCGTATTGAATTCTGACTTCGTTCATCTTCCATATACCGAGGGTATCCGCATCCTTCAGGAGGCTATTGCCAACGGTAAGAAGTTTGAGTTCCCATGCGAGTGGGGTGATGACCTGGCTTCAGAGCATGAGCGTTTCCTCGTAGAGGAGCACTTCAAGCGCCCGGTTATCATGACCAACTATCCTAAGGCTATCAAGGCATTCTATATGAAGATAGACGAGGAGGAGAGTGGTTTCGGTGGCAAGAGCGGTCAGACCGTTCAGGGTACCGACGTACTGTTCCCGCAGATTGGTGAGATTATCGGTGGTTCTGTCCGTGAGGAGAGCTATGACAAGCTGATGGGTGAGATTGAGGCTCGCAATATTCCTATGAAGGATATGAGCTGGTATCTTGATACCCGTAAGTATGGTTCATGCCCACACGCAGGTTTCGGTCTCGGTTTCGAGCGTCTGATTCTCTTCGTAACCGGTATGCAGAATATCCGCGACGTGATTCCATTCCCACGTACACCAAAGAACGCAGAATTCTAGAATAAATAAATGAAGCCTGTTTCGATGTCCTTCGAAACAGGCTTCATTGTTCTTCGCAAGTACTTGCGATGGCCAACGCAGCTACTTGCGTCTGCTTACGGATATATGGTGAAAGCCCCGACTGCAGAACAGCAGTCGGGGCTTAGGCTTAATATCTCTCTATACTCTGCTCATCTAGCAAAAAGTCGAAGAGTCCAATCGTGACGACACCATCATCATCAATCTTTCTCTTAATATCATCTTTCACAACAATTACTTTTCTAAAATTGTCAGCGATATTTATAAGAGAACGACGCTCCTGTTTCTCTTTATCCTTAGTTGGCATATTAAAAGCCGACTGAATATACACACGTTCGGGACCATTATTTACTACAAAATCAACTTCTAGTTTACTACGTTTCCTTTTTCCATTCTCGTCCGTTGTCCAACATTCAACTAAACCGACATCAACCAAGTAACCTCGCATTCTTAGTTCATTATAAATGACATTTTCCATAATATGTGTTTCTTCTTGTTGTCTGAGATTCAATACTATATTTCTCAATCCCAAATCACAAAAATAATACTTAGTCTCTGTACCAATATACTTTCTACCTTTAACATCATACCTGAGAGCCTCTTCTATAAGAAAAGCATCCTGTATGTCTGAGATGTATTCATTTATTGTCTTATCAGTTATTTGTAATTGACTTACAGATTGAAAGGTATTACAAATCCTGGTCGGATTAGTAGAAGAGCCTATTCCTGATGCTAAAATACGCACAAGTTCACGTAACCCCTCTGGCACTTTAATTTTATTACGCTCTACAATATCCTTAATATATGTCACTTCATAAATATCCCTAAGATAGCTACGTTTGGCTCTTTCTGTATCTAAAGACAAAATCTGGGGAAGTCCTCCAAAAGTATAGTAGTCTTTCCACGCTTGCGAGCGTTCTCCCCCCACAGCACCATAATATTCAGAAAACGACAACGGCCAAATTCTTATTTCCTGTCCTCTTCCACGGAATTCGGTAACAACATCTTTGGACAGGAACTTCGAGTTTGAACCTGATACATAAACTTCAGTATTAGGAGTATGCATTAGGCTAAGCAATACTCCTATAAAATCATCAACAAGTTGAATTTCATCAAGAAAAATAAAATTTGTTTTGCCATCACTTTTTATACGAGAATCAAGATAATCAAGCAAAGCATCAGGATCACAAAGTTTGCGATTACGTCTATCATCAAGAGACACTTCTATCAGATGCCCTTCATCTACCCCATGCTGCAAAAGGTACTGATGAAAGATTTGGAACAGCAAGAAGGACTTTCCACATCTTCTTCCACCAGTTACTATTTTTACTAGTCCATTACCTTGACCAGCTACCAACATTTCCAAATATTTCTGCCGAGTTATAATCATTGTATTCCGAATTTTTGTGCAGTTGCACAGATTTTCGGAACAAAGGTAAGAAATACTGCTGAAAATCAACTAATAAAGCATTAATAATTAAGAATAATTATCATTTGAAAGAAAAACGGGGCACCCCTGAGGATGCCCCGCCACCAATTAAAATAATTGATTGTC
>DAWDAD010000093.1:0-6162 GCA_052356385.1 Prevotella sp. | reverse complement strand
ATGCATTGTTCACAAACAATGTGAACAATCCTATTACTCCTCGTACATTCAAGGGTGAGGCTTTTGCGCCTGTCATCCCTTCATTCCAGTATGCTTATAATAAAGGCAGATGGTCACTTCAGGCTAGCTTCGCCCTCACAGGTGGCGGTGGCAAGTGTACCTTCGATAATGGTCTGGGCTCTTTCGAGAAGATTGTAGCAGAGACAGCAATGGCAGCTTGCCAGTTGGCTGGTGCTGTAGACCAAGTTGCAGCACAGTATCGTGTACCAGCTGTTTTCACCAACAATGATAAATTCGGAAAGGAAGGCAAGTATAGCTACAACAGTTATATGCACGGCCGCCAGTACTACTATGGTCTCTCTCTGGGTGCAGCTTATAAGTTCAGCGACAACTTCAGCGCATTCGCAGGCGTACGTGGTGTCTATGCTTCTACCAACTATTATGGATATGTAGAGAACATCAAGGTTGGCGCAATGCCTCTCTATATGGTGCTCGACCCAACCAAGGAAACTGCAGCTAACATCGAGTTGAGCTGTGACCAGAGCGGTGTGGGCTTCACTCCTATCATCGGCGTGGATTTCAAGACTGGCAAGTGGAACTTCGCTGCCAAGTATGAGTTCAAGACTCGTATCCGCTTGAAGAACAAGTCAGTAAACCAGGTACCAAGTATCGGTAACCTTCCAGCCAATCTCCGCAATGCTTATATCGCAGGTGGTGTACCTGAACAGGCTGCAGATGCCATTCTGGCAGATCCTACAATCAAGGGAGCAATGGGTCAGTTGAAGACTCAGTTCGACACAGAGCTCGAACAGGCTATCGGTGAATATGAGGATGGCAAGAAGATTGCTGGTGATATTCCTGCTTATCTGGCACTCGGTGTAGGTTACAGCCCTGTAAATGCAGTACGCGTAAACGTAGGTTTCCACTGGTTCGATGACAAGCACGCTACATCTTACAACAACCGACAGGAAAAGTTAAAGCGTGGTACATTGGAGTACAACGCAGGTGTCGAGGTAGATGTAAACAAGAAGATTACCTTGAGTACAGGTTGGCAGAATACCAACTATGGCTTGAGCGATGAATACATGGACGACAAATCATTCGTTGTCAGTTCAAACTCTGTAGCAGTCGGTGGTGTTTATCACATCAATAAGAAGATGGACTTGAACGTGGCTTACTTCCACACCTTCTATCAGCACAAGAAGACCTCTGAGAAGGTTCAGCTTTCTGCAGAAAAGAGTATCAACTACAGTTCAGACTACACACGTAACAACAACGTATTCGCAGTAGGTCTTGACATCAACTTCTAAACATAACTACAAATATCATAATTAAAAGGCTACCCGTTCTTGCAACAAGTAACGGATAGCCTTTTTCATTTTATTTACCAATCATATTTTCTTCCATTCTGCCAGAGAAAAGGATGTCCAGGAAACTACAATGGGTCTACATCATAATAAATCTGCAGAGCTCCATATCTCGGATCCTTTCCCATCTGTTGCTGAGCAAACTTCAGATATTCTCTCACCTTCTGCTGATCAATACCATTTTCCAGTTTGATAACAATCTTTCGAATGTTCATCGTCTTAACCCTTGCCACAGCAGGTTTATCGGGTCCCAACACACGCTCGCCAAACCAGCTTCTCAGCGTTTTGCTGAGCTCATGGCTAGCCTGTTCGCATACCTTATCATATTTATGTTTTACATACACATTAATCAGGTGGAAGAAAGGTGGATAATGAAAAGTTCTTCTCTCCTCCAGGATACCCTGATACAGGCCTGCATAATCATTATGAACCACCTGGCCGATTACAGGCAAGGTAGGATTCTTGGTCTGTAGAATCACCAAGCCACGCTTACCTTTTCTTCCAGCTCTACCACTCACCTGTGCCATCATCATGAAAGCATGCTCGTAGGCGCGGAAATCGGGATAGTTGAGCATTGAATCAGCATTCAGGATGCCTACTACACTCACCTTATCGAAATCAAGACCCTTAGAAACCATTTGCGTACCTATGAGAAGATTCGTCCTGCCTTCAGAGAAGTCTGCGATAAGACGTTCGTAGGCATTTCGTGTACGTGTTGTATCCAAATCCATTCTGGCAATCTTGGCTTCCGGAAAGATTTCTGCTATCTGGTCTTCTATCTTCTCGGTACCAAAACCACGTCCCATGATTTCCGTACTGCCACAGTTAGGACATTCTGTAGGAACCGGATAAGTGTAACCACAATAATGGCAAGTCAGCAAGTTTATGCTTTTGTGTAACGTAAGCGAGACATCACAGTTCTTACATTTCGGCACCCAACCACATACCTTACATTCAACCATCGGCGCAAAACCACGACGATTCTGAAAGAGGATTGCCTGTTGCCCATTCTTCAAAGCCTCTCTTACTGCAGCCAAAAGCTGTGGAGAGAAAGGACCGCTCATCATCTTACGGCGGCGCAAGTCTTTTACATCTACCACCTGAATTTCCGGCAACTGAATACCTTTGTATCTTGTCTTCAGCTCTACCAGTCCATACTTACCTTGCTGCGCATTATAATAACTCTCCATCGAAGGCGTAGCCGTACCCAATAAAGTCTTAGCCCCATACATCTTAGCAAGCACTATGGCAGCACTTCTGGCATGATAGCGCGGAGCGGGATCCTGTTGTTTGAAGGAAGTCTCGTGCTCTTCGTCTATGATGACGAGTCCCAAAGCCTTAAAAGGCAGGAAGACGGCACTTCTTGCACCCAGGATTACATCATAGGGATGATCTGAAAGTTGTTTCTGCCAGATTTCTACACGCTCAGCATCACTATATTTAGAATGGTAGATGCCCAGCCGGTCGCCGAAAACTCTATGAAGGCGCTCCATGATTTGTACGGTCAGAGCGATTTCCGGCAGAAGATAGAGCACCTGCTTATGCTCCTCTATGGCTTTTCTGATAAGATGAATGTAGATTTCCGTCTTTCCGCTGGATGTCACACCATGAAGCAATACAACATCCTTTTTCATCATTTGCATCAGGATTCCATTATAGGCATCTTGCTGAGCCAATGAGAGTGGTTTAATCAAGTCAAGATGAGATTCTCCATTCGTATTCAATCGTCCTATTTCCAATTCATAAGTAAAGAGAATTCCCCTGTCGATAAGCGCCTTGACAACAGCAGCCGTACAATGGCTCTCGTTCATCAGTTCTTCCTTGGTCACTTTTTTTATACCTTCTCTAGGCGTATCGCCATCAAGACTGTCCCAATGAGAGAGACTCAGAAAGGTGGTTAAAGTTTTGGCTTGCTTCAAGGCTCTCTGCACCAGGTTGAGCGCTACATGAAGTGCCTGCTCACTACGGTACGTACTGGCAAGTTCTACATAGAGTTCCATCTTGGGCTTGAATTTCTCTGTAGACTTCAGTCCACCAGGCATAGCTGCATTATAGACATCGCCTAACGGAGCCATATAATAATAGCCAATCCATTGCCACAATCTCATCTGCTGAGGCAACAGCGAAGGCGTATTGTCAAGTACCGCCTCGACAGGTTTGCAGGAGAATGCAGGCTTATCATCATGCAGCCGGGTAGCCATTGCGATATATTTCTTACTTTTACCAAGAGGAACCAGCAAGCGTACCCCAGGCACAACTTTCCCTTCCATCCCATCAGGGACAGAATAAGTAAAGGTTCCGTCGAGCGGAAGGGGTAATATCACATCTACATACTTCATATCTAATATTCTTTAACCTTGAAATATCCACCATTCAGACTTTCGACTTGCAAAGTTAGCAAAAAAAAAGCAGATACCCATCATCGGATACCTGCTTTTATATATTTTAAGATGTACTAGGCGAGACCATACGATGTTCTCACCCATAATCTGTCCTGTCCTTTTACGAGATTAGAACCAATAACCCAAAGCAATCTGCCAACTGTTATTCTTACTGTTACCATTCACAATCTTTTCGCTTGTTTCCTCCCAGGTAACATCTGCAGTCTTACCGCAAGCGATGTTATAGTTTGCAGAGAGCTGGAGATGGCTCAGCAGGGTAACACCCAAACCTACGTTTACGCTGAAGTTAGATTTCTTCAAAGAATAAGAACTATTATCATTCCACTTGAAGTTCTTGTCACCAACATTGATACCCCACTGTGGACCAGCGAAAACGAAAACATTAGCCAAGCTGCTCAAGCCGAAGCCATAACGTACGTTTACTGGGATATTAAGAGATTTCTGAGTCATCGTTGTCTCTGCATCATTTACAGACACCTTAGCTTCCTTCTGATCGTACAAGGCAGCTGCATCAAAACTCAAGCCAACAATAGGGACAGTAACCTTTACCATTGGACCAACAAAGAAACCTGTCTTGTTAGATGCATCGAATACATCGTTACTCAAAGACATGTTAGTAACATCCAAACCGCCCTTCAAACCAAACTTAATCTGGGCATTAGCATTTGTAGCAAACATCATGGCTGCTACAACCATTAATACTGATAAAACTTTCTTCATTCTATATTTACTTTAATTCTTATATAAATTAATGACGCTCTCTACGAACCGTTACCCTAGCTGAGCCACCAGAAGAAACGTTACTTCCTCCAGATCTGCGTTTTTTAACAGTAGAAGTCTTAGCTGGTTTAGATGCAGAACCACTTCTTCTGTTACGGCTTTTCTTCAGAGTCTTGGCATCCATATTCTTTTCTGCCTTGGCAATACTGTCAAGAGAATCCTTCCGAGCCTGATTACCCCAGATATTCTTCTCAAAGGCAGCCAACTCAGCTTCTATGCGTTTCTGTTCCTTCGCCATGGCTGTATCCGAAGAGCAGTATTGTGCCAGGGTATTGCCCTGCATATTATTGGTCTTGTAGATTTTACCCTGATACAGATTCTTGGTAAAATAATCTTCTGCACTCATCACAGCAGCATTGTTCACATTACTGGTCATCAGCTGCTGCTTAGCCAGGAACGGAGCCAGATCATCATACTTCACCCAGAAGAGCGGATACTTGTTTCCTACGTCTCCAAAGTCATCATTACGGGTCATGATAGGGCACAAAGCCAATACCTTGGTATGGAAAGAAGCTGTTTTCTGGTCATAATAAGAAGTCTCCTTCACATAGTACGCCTTCACTTCTGCTGACGGAATATCGCTGTCATCAATATGCACCTTTCCATTATCAGTCTTCTCGTAGTAGATATGATAATTATCTACGAATGCTTTCGGAGTAAGACGGTTGGCGGCAGAAAAATCTTCATTACCATCCATACGATACTGATAAACAGGCACTCTACCCGTAAACATCAGTTTAAAGATATAGGTAAAGAGATTCATCTTACCATCTGTTGGCTCTACAGGATAATACAAGGCTGCATTGGCATCATCTGTGAGATTGAGTTCACGATAGATGTCTCTTCTCCAAACCACGTCCTCATCCATCGGAATAGCTGTAGGGAAATAGAGTTTGGCACGCAAGGTCATATTGTCAGCATTCGACTGTTGTGCCTTTTGCTGAGCCTGCTTTCTGCGAGCCGCTGGCTGTGCCATGATGCCCTGCACCATTCCCAAAAGCATGAATATGAATAATATCTTTTTCATTACATTGAACTTTGAACATTGAACTTTGAACTTTATGATAAGTAAAGCCGTTGAATTGGCTTTCCCTTCGGACGCCGAACGTTGTTTCTTCATTCTTCGTTTTTCACTTACTTCACTTACCTAACGATAACTTCCATTGCTGCCGGCAGATTTCGGGTAATTCCATCAGGACCTACAGCCTTGATATGCGAGATATAGAAGCGTCGGTTTCTTGACAGTTTTCTGAACTCTTCGCGCTGTCGTTCTGAGAAATTGGAACCCGCCGAAGCCAAAGGTATGGCATTTCCCATATTATCGAAGAATACGGTTTCGAAGCCCAGTACCTTAAACGGAATATCAAGGAGTCCGTCATCTATGGCTGCATGAATGCCTGGAGCACCCATCAGAGCACCTTTCGATAGAGCGCCACCTCTAAATCTATCTGTACCCATCGCAATATAAGCTGTTGGGTCAGGAAGTTTTCTTACATGGAATACGAATGGAGGCAGACTTCTCACCTGTCCTTTATCGCGGGCTGTCACATGGATGGTAACATCCTTACCCACCGCTGAAGGTGTAGCCACGAAATGACCATTGCCCTTAGCTA
>DAWDAD010000092.1:0-6618 GCA_052356385.1 Prevotella sp. | reverse complement strand
ACTGCTTTGGGTAATCGGGGGTTGACATAGGCCAGAAGCGGCTACCTACGCCGCCAGCCATGATTATAATATGTATGTCGTGCATAAATCTTGTTCTTTAAATAATAAAGATTTCTAAAATCATCCCGTCCTTCTTTGTTGATAAAGCGAGCTGCACTCGGCAATTTGAAAGCGAGTTTTCATTGCACTCACTGGCATCGCTTTTTCCCATTAAAAAAGGCTTTTTTCGAAAACCTACCCGTCCTTCCTTACCCTTAAGGAAGGCTCCACCTCTCATCTCGGTCTTCTCTCCTCAGGCGAGAAGAAGGAAACCGCCCTACTCGGTGCTCGGAACCGCTTCGCTCTAAGGTTGGCGGACCATCAAAGGTCTTCGCCATATTGTGCGGGATGGGACCGCCTTGATGCTGGGCTTTCTATACCTAACCTTAAGCCTTATTTACTTGAATCTGCAAAAAGCAAAGACTAGTTATAAATATGTTATTATCTTCTCATTAACTTTGCTGCAAATTCAAAGAAATCTGCAACGTTCTTGAAATTATCAAACTGCTGGCAATACATACTGGCATAAGGTTCAGGGAACCTTTGTCGTATATCAGCCTTTATCATGCTTGCCAAAACCTCCTTTGTATAGACTTTCTGCAATTCGTTGTATTGTTCCTCGCTCATAATATCCACCATTATTTCTAAATCCTCACTATATTCATCTCCTCACAGACAAGAAGATTACAATCCGACAGCAAAACATTCTTCACTATTCGTTTGTTATTATTTGATTGAAGTGACATAATAATAGTTTATTAACATAAAACTGATATGGTTTTCTGTTTTTTACTCTTCAATAATCTTTGGTTTTACAAATACTTCTTCTCGTTCATCATCCTTATTCTCCACATCAATAACTTCGACTCCATCTTCATATTTAGGTGAAACATTGATTGTTAGTGTTCCATCTTCACTATAATCTTCACACAAAAATTGCCAAAATAGCGGAAATGATTCGACACCTTGTTTCGGAATTATAGAAATGGAGAAACAACGTTCGTCTTTCTGAACAAATACAGAATCCAAAGGCTTGTATTCTACACCATTTGTATACTTTTGATAAACTTCTCTCTTTCGTGCTCTCTCTGCATTGATGGTTGCTACAGCATTTTGATCATGAAATACAGAAGGTTGCATATAAGAAAACCGATCACTAATTTTGTCTATATCTTCTTCTCTAAACCAAACGGTCATTTTGGGTGATTTAATGACAGTATTGCCTACATTCACTATCTTTATAGATAACTTGCACCAACACTTGTTTACCTTAGTTTTTGGATTGAGAACATCTTGTATAGAAGACACATTAAGTGTATTGGCATATAACTGTTGAAGTAATTCCCCATTGATACCAAATTGATTTTGTTCTGGTTTCTTATGCTTGTATTTCTTGGTCACTCTGAGATAGAGAGGATTTATAATGCAACTCTCCGTCTCATTTTGAAAAACAACTTTTACATCTGTAGCTTCCTTGAATTGGCAATTATTCAAATACCAATTATATACTGTTCGTTCACGTTCCAATAGATCAACAATATCTTCCCAGGAGAAAACATCAACATGAAACAGTCCTTGTCCAATGCATTCCATATCTTTCTGTCGGATGTATTGCTCTATAACTGCATCCTTATTTGCCGTAGTTGCAAAAATAAATCTTTTAAGTTTTGGAGAGAATGTTTTTGCCTTATCTATTTCATTGTCAATTTCTACCTCGGTCAACTGAGCATTAGTGTAATCATCCTTGCCTTTACACTGAATACCACAATAGCCAACATATTTTTCCACATAAGCATATATGTCAACCCCATGTTGGGCTTGACCTTGTCTACCATGTTGCTTAATGCTATCGGAGCAGTTCCAGATTTCTCCCCATAAAAGTTTACATAACTTCTCAAAATCTTGCCAATTCTTTGGCTTCATTATCTGTGTTGGTGCTATCATCGTGTCTTATACATTTATTGGTAAATCACCGTTAGAACGTAACTACTGATTTTCAGCAGTTATCACATCCAACTTTTTCAAAAAAAAGCATATTATTAATTGGTATTACCAGAGCTGCCAATTAGGCAGCCTTGACATTCACCTTTTTGTTCGAGTTATAATTACATGGAATATGCTCTAATCTTGTTTTGTAAGAAACTCTTAGGAATATATCTTGTTGTTACAGAACATACCCCTTTGATGCTCACATCTCTATTGGGGCTTACTTTGCCCTAACATCCTCTCCAAATACCCACATAGCTCATCTTCCATATTACTATAGTCGCAATAGGAACTTTCATCAGAGAGCATATCCTCCATACGAGAATCACCCCAGGCTAACTCCAGGTCACCAAAGAGACGATGCTGTTTATTGGTCAGCAACAGATGAATATCCATAGCCTCCTTCGTCTGCCAAGGAATATCTGGATGCTGGCGCAAATGACAGTACAGATGGCGCAGAATATCCAAGAACAAATCTACACTAGTCTGATCTCCGCCACACCAATATGACTCAAACCAATTCTCATGCTTTTTACATGCCTTCCCTAACTGAACAAACAGACAGAAGATTAAAGAAATGGCTTCCTGATATTGCTTGTTGCGGATATATTCATGTACATGATGAATAAACGGATACAAGCTTCTGGATATCTCTTTCTCATCCTCAAGAACTATTGCAGCATCATATGCGGCAGAAACTTCGGCTTGATGCTCAGACTCAAACTGAGTCCATTTGCGACTGCACCAATCCCTGATACTATCCATCGCTGGACGGTATCTCTTATAGCCTCGCTCCTTCCACTCTTCCAGAATTTCAAACACCATCTGATTTAATCAGATGGTGTTTCCTTGCAACCATCGTGATACCAATCATAAAAGCAATCATGGTAACCATCTTCGAACCATTCATCACGAAACCAGAAGTCACTATCTTCCATGTAGTTCATCTCAAAGAGAAGATGAAGATACTTGAGTTGGTCTATATCCAAGCCATCCAATTTTGATTTCAGATCTCTGAGATAAAAACGAGATGGGGATGCTTTTGATTTGGTATTTTTCATATTTTCCTTAGCAGCACCATATCGTTGTTCAATATAGGGAGCAAACGCCTCACTTATCTCATCCAGCATCACGAATCCATCCTTGCCTCTGTTTGCTGTATTAACCACTACCCAAACCATACATTTGAGATGGTGATATTTGAGCAAGTGACGTTTCCATAGAACATTTCCCTTGCCGCCTGCTATGATATCATACGCTAGGACTATCTCCTCGTCATCCAGTATCGCCACCATTTCTTCGGGATGTGATACGACATAAGAGGAAATATAATCTGCCATTTTCTCCTTCGACCAAGACATAGGGATTTTCAGGGCTATATCTTCTCCTATAGCCACCAGATTGTCTTTCGACAGAATCTGCAAGCAAGAAGAATAACTCTTTCCTGTATCGTAAGTCGAAGAATGGAATGTAATATAGTAATGGGTAGCCATATTCAAAAATGGTTCATTTAGTTCCCCATGGCAGTATCGCTCTGCGCTTGTCGCCTCTCGAATGGGGAATATGCATTTTTATTTCAGAGTTCAACATTCTCACCAACAGTCAGGGTCATCTTACTGGCGTTCATGCTCTCCATCATACGAATATGGAAATTGATCCAATCCCGATATTCATCAAGGGCGGGGTCGTTGATGTCAGTATAGCCATGAAGACCGCCACATCCTGTCTCATCATTGATTTTCACAATATCTGCCACATACTTAGAATCTTTGAATTTGGATTCAATTTTTCTAATAATTACCTGTTTCAGTTTCAGCATAATATTAATTTTTAATTCCTTCTTTATTTTTTACCATCTTATCTATCGCCTGAATCTGCTTGAGATAGGATGGGAACTTGAAGTATATCCACGAATCTTGTTCCTGCAACTCTACCATTCCTTTGTGAAGATGGCTGACTATTGAACAACAGCGATCCATCTGAGTGATTTTCCCTACAATCTCATGGAACAACTCAGAAAGCGTGTTGTCCGGATGAAATGAGTCTGTGATATAATTATATAGCTCATCTTCTGCAAAATGGGAAGAGAACACCAATGAGATGGAAAGAAACCGTAATATAGCATACGCAATTTCTTCCTTTGCCAGATGGTTCTCTATGATTTCCTTCGCATCATTCAAAACTGCGGCTATCTTTGTCATATCCGATTTGCCGTCAGTCTTTGCAAATGCATCTTCCTGCTTGGAATCAACAGTGATGACAGAAGGCTGGTCGATGACAGGCACCTTATGAAGCAAGACGTAGCGCTGGAGATACTTACGCCA
Source organism: Prevotella sp. (assembly GCA_052356385.1). Lineage (GTDB taxonomy): Bacteria > Bacteroidota > Bacteroidia > Bacteroidales > Bacteroidaceae > Prevotella. The sequence continues at coordinate 2,269 of DAWDAD010000092.1, read as the reverse complement.
AATCAGAAGACGCGCTCCCTGCCATACTTCTACGGCAGCTGCGGTGAGGGAAGTGAAGAGAGAAGAATGAAGAGTGAAGAACTCATGAGCTCTTCTCCCCAACTCCTCCATATCATCAGGGTATTCAATACCTGTCTCTAGCGAAAAGCCCCCGATTCCATCGATCTTTTCAAACCGATAGTCGCTTTGTGTAAGCAGGTAGAGCAATCGGGAATATTTCTTTGCTTCCAGGTCTGAAAGGAACAGAGCCCTTTCATCTTTACTTTGAGAAGCATAATTGTCATAGAACCCCCCCCATGAACAGATAGCCTTTACCTTGCCTTCTACAGTCTTCAAAAGTGCGAAATGAGCATCATACTCATAGTCCTCATCGAAGACCGGTGCATATTTGTCTGCCTCATATTCCTTGCCCCTGAAGAATTCCCGAAGGTTGCATGGAAAGATGAATTCCGTAATTCCATTATGCTGTAATACATGGTAACCTTGTCCATCAGGAACAGCAATGCCTGAAGCAGGCGTGAGAAACGGACGGAGAACGACATCTGGAATCAGTTCCTTCAATCCCTGTTCGAGGGTTGCATTATCACAAGGGAGGTAGTTGGCCAGGATGCGGAAGTTCTTCCACATCGATTCATCTAAATTTTCAAGCACCTCCTGTTGCTGGACATCCTTCCTGTTTGCCACCATCTTACTGTAGGCGATATCAGAAGTATGACGGTTATGATATATGGTCAATTTTTTCTGATAATTCATGAAGAGCTTGCGTAATAGATCCCCCGCATTTTTCGAAGGTTCTTTCATCTGCAGATAACCGATCATCTGGTCAATAGCCCGCCATGCACCCACGGATTCAGAAGGAGCCTCATGCTCTATCTGCAAGGCATACTGGCGGATATTGGAGATACTGAGACAGTAGTTGTTTCCAAAGCGCACCAAAAGATGACGGTCTTTCTTACCCTTATGCTTGATTTGCTTGATAACGCCAACCCGACCAACCAGAGGACCGGAGAGGATGCGGATGGTGTCATTCTCCTTGACCAAGTCGCTGTAACGCTTTTCTACGATACTCAATCCATTGATGTCATCGCCTATTCTGTCATTGAAATAGACAAAAGTCTCCATATCCTCATCAGGGATTTTTGACTGTCTTACTATTTCGTCCAATGACATCTGCTTGCTGTCAGCAGTTAGAATATGCGCCTTGGTAAAGAAGGTGCGTTCTACCAGTTCGGAAGTATGCGGTTCCATTTCAAGACCCTTGTACATAAAGTAGCCATATGGGGAGAGAACCTTCTTCAAACGCCTTTCATTCTGCACTCTGATGAAGAACATTCCCTGCAAGACCGGCACAAAGCGTACCTTCACTTCTCCATTTTCGTTCTTGTAGGTTTTTCTTCCTAAAGGAAAATAGAAGTCGGTGATGATATGATTGTATTTTTCACGCAGAAAATCTATGGATTTTTGCTCTGAAAAAACATCAGTCTTGACTATAAACCACATACAGGATTTTGAATTTGAATTGTAAACGCAAGGGAAGAGTTAAAAAGTGTAACTAAATGTCCAACCAGATCTGGTCGCAAGACATATTTCGGCTTCCCCTGAAAAGATGCCTCTTCCCGAGTTATGGGGGTTGTGAAATGTATCACAGCATTGAGAAACCAATAGACTAACTTCCACTAATCTTCAATACTTTTATGTCTTTCAACCTTACACATACATGATGCGAACAGGCTAGTGTTTAGCAAATTGTACTTCATAAACATTCTGCTTACGGCGAAAGCCATATTATAAGTTCTTAACTCTTCATACACTCCTGCATCTCTCTATGAGAAACACAGAAATACGTTGCAAAAATACTAAAAAAAATGTAAACACACAAATTACAAATGTTAAAATATTGATTTTCACTAAGATATTCTGTTTTTAAGTTGAGAGGCGTATGAAGTGCATTTCTCTACCATTCCGATTATCAGACAGTTACAATTTTCCTGCATCACTAACATCGAGATTCAGAAAAACGGTTCATAATGGTTCATTTCTAAAGCTCTATATTCCATCCACTTTAAAATTTGATAGGAAAGCCGAAATTCCACCATTGGCACCATTCACATCAGTGCTCCACAAAGAGCAATCAGCAGCAACTGTATGCATAAGACAACATGCCTTGGCAGAAACAGAAGATAGCATTTGCATATAAGGTAAGCATGACACACTACATATACACCCCACCCTATAAAAAAAGAAGAGGAGAGCCCAAACTCCCCTCCCC
>DAWDAD010000091.1:0-7013 GCA_052356385.1 Prevotella sp. | reverse complement strand
TGAAGGTGCTGAAGAGGAAGGCGATGAGGGTGCTGAGTGCTACGAGCGAATCCATGTTTGCCGTATGATGCAGGAGCTGCTTCCAGGCGGAAACATAAAACTGTTTGCCGCAGTAGAGCAGGTTTGCGAGTGCCAGGAGCAGACAAATCTGGTTGGCGAAGGAACTCGAGTGATGAGCCGAGGCAACGCCATCTGAAATCATATTCTGCTCCATACCCAGGGAAATCCAGCCCATGGAGAAACACATGGTCAGGATGGCGAAGAGCCAGGAAGCGAGGGTTCGGCGGCGCAGGAGGGTGAACTCACGGCGGTTGATTTCCTCCACGCTTCTGTCGTTTTCGATAACGAGGTCGTATCCGGCGTTGCTGATTTCCCGTTTCATATCTTCCAGAGAGATAATGTCGGGGTCATAATCTACCAGGGCAGTTCGGCTTGCCAGGGAAACCGAGGCGGAGTTAATGCCCTCGAGCGACTGCAGCTTCTTTTCAACATTGGCAGAGCATACGCTGCAAGCCATGCCTATTACTGGAATTGTTTTCTTCATCTGTTTCTTATATTAATATTCTGAAATCTATAAGCAGAAGTTTTCATGTCTGCTTTTCTGCCTGCAAAATTACATATTAATTATGGAAGAAAAAAGATTTATGGTGAAAAACTCTTGGCTGCTCCATGAAAATCATAATAATAAGGTAGATGAAAAATGCGATGGTTCAGGTAAGGGCACAAAAAAAGGCAGGTTCCAAATTGCTTTGGAATCTGCCTCCATCATTTATGGGAGATGATTATTTGACTTCGATGTTCTTTGTAGTCTTAGCCTCCTCCTTAGGAGTAAGCTTTGGAATCTCGACCTCGAGTATACCATCAGCTACCTTTGCTGAAATCTTCTCACGATCAGCATCCTCAGGCAGAGTATAACACTGCTGGTAGTTGCCGTAAGAGAATTCGCGGCGCAGATAGTGCTCGTGCTTGTCTTCATCCTTGTGTTCCATCTTGTTCTCGATGGCGATGTTCAGATTACCATCGTTATCGATGTTTACACGAACCCACTCTTTCTTCAAACCAGGAGCTGCAACCTCCATGATGTAATTCTTATCTGTCTCCTTGATGTTAATGGCAGGAGCAGTAGCATTCATACGTGGCATTACTTCGGTATTGAATAAAGTATCATCAAAGAAGTTACTCAACCAATCTGAATCATTATTTCTACGTGCTAACAACATAATTAAAACCTCCAAATTTTATTTTACTCGTCCTCTCGGTTCCTTACGGCTCCGTCGGGATTTCTGCTTGTTAATATTCTTGTTATTTTTTTGCTTTCGCCTCGAAACTCCGTCATTCTTCCGAACTCCTTTATCTTTTAGCTTCAGCTTTCACTCTCTGTTTTTGCAACTTATGTGCCAGCGGACTGAAAGTGGTAATGTTGGCACGAAAGGATAAATATTTTAAACTTTTCTGCCAGATAATGCGGTTATCTCAACAAAAAAGTGTAACTTTGTCACCAACTTAAAAATCAAAGCATAAATCGAATAAATAATATAAGATCAATGAAGAAACAACTATTTTTTATGGCGATGCTGATGGCGATGTCGCTTTCTGCCAGCGCACAGCAGCTTCTTCCTTATCAGAATGCCAACCTTTCTGCTGAGGCTAGAGCCAACGATTTGCTTTCCCGTCTTACCCTGGAGGAGAAGACGAAGTTGATGATGGATACTTCGCCAGCCATAGCCCGATTGGGCATTCCGCAGTTTCAATGGTGGAACGAGGCACTGCATGGAGTGGGAAGGAACGGAAGTGGCGCAGGTTTACATCCGTAGAATGGATGATGCTGAGGGACCTATCAAGACCCTGAAAGCCTTCAAGCGCATTACTTTGAAGGCGGGCGAGAAGCAGCAGGTAACCATCAGTCTGCCTCGCCAAAGTTTCGAGGGTTGGGATTCCCAGACCAATACCATGCGTGTGGTTCCCGGCAAATATCAGATATTCGTAGGTGGTTCGAGTGCTGATGCTGCGAAGAATGTGATAGAAGTGAAAGTGAAATAAAATGCTGATATAAAAAGAGAAAGCTCGCTAAGATTTTGAACGTCTTGGCGAGCTTTTCTTCTGTCTTAACTCTTAAGCCTGCTGTTTTTTTGAAGTTTTTTCAAGGAAATGGACTTTGAATCACTCTTTTTTATTATATTTGCAATCGAAAATCGATTTGAACCTTGACTAAACGATGAAATAGTTATGGAACAGAAGTTAAAAACCATATTTTATGCGATGGGTGCGATGATTCTTGCACCCCAAACCCTCTGTGCTCAGTCTGTGAACATCGAAGGCTTAGATTCCTTGCGCTTATCAGGTTCGGTGGGTGTAGTGGAGCCTGAACTTCTGAAGAAGGGTGTGTTTAATAATGCCCTGGATGCCTTGAGCGGACAGACGGCAGGTGTTAACGTCACTACCAATGGTCTTGACCGTATTGCTATGTTGAACTCCGTCCGGGTTCGCGGTACAACTTCTATCATGGGCGGCAATGATCCTCTGGTGATTATTGATGGTGTTACTTCTGATGTGGCGACGCTTGCTACAATCTATCCCGCCGATATAGAGAACTTTACAGTACTGAAGAATGCCAGCGAAACGGCACTCTATGGTTCCCGTGGTGCTTCGGGCGTTATCCAGGTAAAGACCAAGAAGGGTACGGGTAAGGGATTTCAGATTTCTTACGAGGGAAACTATGGTATAGAGGCGATGTACAAAAGTATGGAGATGCTCAATGCCGCCGAATACATAGCTGCTGCACAGAAGTATGGGCTGGAGTATAACAATAAGGGATATGATACCAATTTCCGCAAGGCGATTACCCGAACCGGAAATATCCAGAACCATTATCTGGCCTTCAGCGGTGGCACTCCGCAGAGCAACTACCGCGCTTCTTTTGGCTATATCGATCATAACACGATTATTCGGAGCAAGGGCTATCGTAATCTGGTGGCTAAGATTGATGTCACCCAAAAGGCATTTGGCGATAAACTGACGGGAGATTTCGGCGTGTTCGGTTCGTCTTTCAAGAACAATGATATCTTCGACAGTCAGGCGCTTTTCTATTCTGCCGATGCCATGAATCCTACTTATCCTTATGATAAGCTGAACGGCAGTTGGGTGAAGAATGGGGCTGCATCTCAGGTGAATCCTCCCGGTGCCTTGCTCAAGGAGCTTAATGATACGAAGAACATGAACTTCAATGCTCATCTGAAGTTGAACTATGATATGACAAATTCTCTGAGTGTTTCTGCCTTCGGAGCATACAGTTATGCTTCCAACGAGAACAACCAGTTCTGTCCTACCTGGTTTTGGGCGCAGGGCAATCTCTATCGTGGGGAGTTCAAGAGCGAGGACTGGCTTGCCAATGTATCGTTTAACTATCAGCATTCGTGGGGAATCCACAATCTGAAGGCAATGGCGGGTGCAGAATATCAGAAGGATATCCGAACGGGATTCTGGACTTCTGCGAAGGGAATCACCAACAACGACATGTATTACCATAACATAGGTGCTGCTGCATCACGGCCTTTCGGTGGGACAGACAGCAAGTACGAAGATCCGACCCTGGCTTCTGTGATGGGCAATGTCGACTACACCTTATATAATAAGTATAGTCTTTCGGTTTCCATGCGTGGCGATGGTTCTTCGATGGTGGGCAATGACCATACCTGGGGTTTCTTCCCATCCGTCTCTCTTTCCTGGGATATGAAGCAGGAGAAATGGCTCCGTTCTCTCCAGAAAATTACTATGCTGAAACTGCGTACGGGCTATGGACGCTCAGGTAATCTTGGCGGAATATCTTCTTATACCACTTTGAATACGGTGCGGCAGAATGGTATTGTTTCGGTGAACAGTTCTCCTACGGTTACGATGGGAATGATTAGCAATAACAATCCTGATCTGAAGTGGGAAACCCGCGCTACCTGGAATATCGGAGCTGATTTGGGATTGTGGAACAACCGGCTGGTTCTGACGGCAGAATATTACTATTCCAAGACCACCGACATGCTCTATGCCTATGATGTGCCGGTTCCGCCTTTTGCCTATGATAAACTGTTGGCAAACCTGGGTTCTATGAGCAACCAGGGCTTGGAGGTCGGCATTTCCTTCACTCCTATCCAGAAGAAGGACATGGAACTGAATATCAATATGAATCTCTCCTGGCAGAAGAACAAACTCCTCTCGCTGAGTGGTGAATATGACGGAATGCAGATGTCGGCAGCCGATATTACTGCGATGGGTGCCTTGTCGGGTGCCGGTCAGCATGGTGGTTACAACAATGTGGTCTATCAGATAGTTGGTCAGCCTTTGGGGGTATTCTATCTTCCTCATTGCAAGGGAATTATAGAAGATGGAAATGGGCATTACCGCTATGATATCGAAGATTTGGACAAGAACGGAACCGTAGATTTGAGTGATGGCGGTGACAGATATATTGCCGGTCAGGCTACTCCTAAGGTAACGTTGGGTTCCAATATCAGTTTCCGTTATCGCGACTGGTATCTTTCATTGCAGATGAACGGAGCCTTCGGACATAAGATATTCAATGGTACGGGCTTAGCCTACACCAATATGTCGAGTTTCCCGGATTATAATGTGCTGAAGGGAGCTCCTGAGAAGAATATCGTTGACCAGAATGTTTCTGATTATTGGCTGGAGAAGGGCGATTATCTCAACTTAGAGAATCTCACGCTGGGCTATGATATCCCTATCCGAAAGGGCGTGGTGCAGTCGCTCAGAGTTTCGGCGAGTGTCAACAATCTTGCCACCATCAGCAGTTACAGCGGCTTGACTCCGATGATTAACAGCTACGTGGTGAACAGTACGATGGGTATTGATGATAAGCGGACTTATCCTGTTTACAGAACCTTCTCATTGGGTTTAAGTGTTCAATTCTAAAATCAGAAAGTTATGAAACGATATAGATTTTTATTTCTGCTGCTGGCGGCATTGTCTATGACATCCTGCCTGGACGAACATCCTAAGGATCAGTTGGACGAGGATGCCATCTATGGCTCTGCATCTGATATTTATATCAATGCCGTGGCTTCTCTCTATAATTATATAGGTGGAGCTAACGAGAGTGAGGGCATCCAGGGCACCTGCCGTGGCATTTACGATTATAATACGCTGACCACCGATGAGGCGATGATTCCGATTCGAGGCGGCGACTGGTATGATGGTGGCCTCTGGAATGCCATGTACCAGCATCGGTGGAGTGCCGATGACCAGTCTCTTTATGATACGTGGAAGTACCTTTATAAGGTTATCGTGCTGACTAATAAGTCTTTGGATATTATCAGCAACAAGTCGGCCCTGCTTTCTGCCGCACAGCAGGAGGAATATCGGGCTGAGATAAGAGCCATCCGGGCTATGTTCTATTACTATGCTATGGACATGTTCGGTCGGGTCCCATTGGTCCTTTCCAGTGCAGAACAGCTCCATTCCAGCCTGTTCCAAGGTCAGACAGATCGCAGTTCTATCTTCCAGTTTGTCTTTCAGGAGTTGCAGCAGGTATTGCCTTCACTTCCCGACCAGCACAGCAATAAGGAAGGCAATTATTATGGTCGCATCACCCAGCCGGTAGTCAACTTTCTGTTGGCGAAGTTGGCTTTGAATGCAGAAATCTATATGTATGATGACTGGACCCAGGGTTATGCGAGCCGTCCGAAGGGAAGTGACATTCATTTCTCTGTGCCGGCTTCTGATGCCTCTTTGCGCAATGGCGATAAGGTGGACTGCAGGAAGTTGAATGCCTGGGAAACCTGCATTTATTATTGTGATAAACTGTCAGAAGAAGGCTATGTCCTGGAGTCGGATGATTCATTCAATTTCTCTACGCATAATGAGACATCGAAGGAGAATATCTTCACGATTCCGATGGATAAGAATATCTATACCAACCAGTTCCATTATCTCTTCCGCTCTTACCATTATACGCATGGCGGTGTCTTGGGATGGGGAAGTGAGAATGGTACCTGTGCTACGATTTCTACGATGAAAGCCAATCATTATGGCGAGGCTGATGAAGATGCCCGTTGCAAGATGAACTTTGTGGCGGGAGTGGTAAAGGTAGATGGTCATGAACTGCTGATGGATAATGGAAAGCCGTTGGAATATCAGCCTTTTGAAGTGGCTCAAAACCTGACCAACAGTAAGTTTGTCAAGACGGCTGGAGCGAGGATGGCGAAGTATGAGGTGGATAGAACCTCTTATATGGACGGCAAGTTGCAGAGTAACGACATCGTTCTTTTCCGATATGCAGATGCTTTATTGATGAAGGCAGAGGCAAAGGTCCGAAACGGAGAGAATGGTGATGAGGAGTTGAATAGGATTCGTGCCCGTGTGAGAATGCCTTACCGTAAGGCTACGCTCGATAACATTCTGGAAGAGCGGTTGCTGGAGTTGGTATGGGAAGGATGGCGTCGTCAGGATCTCATCCGTTTCGGCAAATTCACCGGTGCCTACGATCTCCGTACGCCTCTTCAGGGTGAATCCTCCGGCTACACCACTGTCTTCCCGATTCCTCAGAAATGCATTGATTTAAATTCTGAATTGGTACAGAATAAGGGATATGTCAATATTTTGAAGTAAAGAAACTTGAATAGAGTATATGAAAAGAGATCAGCTCTTATCTGAAGCATCTGTTTTTGAAAGTTTTTCCCAAAAAGGTTTGTGGTTTCAGGAATAATGGCTAATTTTGTGGGCTGAAAGGGAAATCGCTTGATAGGCGATGATTCTTGGAATGATATAATATAAATAGGATATGGATAGGAAAAATGATAGCCTCAGACTGATGGATGGGGCTGGATATAAGAAGATAATAATTGCTTGCGACTCTTATAAGGGCTGCCTTTCGAGCAGAGAGGTAAATGAGGCGATTGCTTCGGGAGTGAAGGAATGGAATGCGGATGATGTTGCTCCCGAAATCATTACCCTGGAAATGAGTGATGGGGGAGAGGGAATGCTCGATGCTTTTCTCTCGGCGA
>DAWDAD010000090.1:0-7040 GCA_052356385.1 Prevotella sp. | reverse complement strand
CGTGACCTCCTGCGTGACAGGCAGGCATTCTAACCAACTGAACTAACGCACCAAATTAAGATATTAACTTAACCGCTTATAGCGCATTTCTCATTTGCGAGTGCAAAGGTACTACATTTTTTTGATTCCACCAAATTTTTCAGCTATATTTTTACAAAAAAGATTGAAAAAAATATGCATCCTCATATCCACTGCCCGTCTTCAGCCATCCTTTCAGCAATTTATCACCCTGAAAGCCAACTACTTCAAGCATTTTCACGGCATTTTGGTTACTTTCCGCTACAATGGCATAAATCTGATGCAAATGCAGCACATTTGATGCATATTGCATCAAAAGACGGATAGCCAACTGTGCCAAGCCCTGATGCTGATGTTCCTTTTTGATAACAATTCCCAGCTCGGCACGCTGATGGCGGGGTTCGAAATTCATCAGATCGATGATGCCCACCGCCTCCTGCTGCTCATTTTCTACAATCAAGCGAACCTGCTTGTCGGTATAGATATCCGCCGTAGCCGTAGTAATATAGTCGAGCAACACCTGGCGGGAGTACGGCACATTGGTGCACCCCATCCCCCAGAGACTTTCATCATTCTCCATTTCATAGAGAAAATCCAGATCTTCCGGTTCCAAAGCCCTTAAGCGAATCTTCTTATCTTCCATAATCCTCCCAAATAAATATTTTCCTTTTATATTTTCTAATCTACCTACTATGATACGAGCACCTATTATATAATGTACGCGCGTACCTTATATATATTGTGCATTTCATCCATATCCATCACCTCCCCTTCCGTTATCACCTTCCCGATTTCCCGGGTATAGATAGCCAGCTTGTCAGGCTCATCCGCCCGGAGCGAAAGCTGATGCAGAATTTCCCCGTAACTCATCTTGTCGGCATCAAACAGCAGATACTCCGATTCATCCACCACAGAAGGTGTGAAGAACCCCAGACTCTTTCTCATTCTCGCCGCCAGCATCCTGACCAGCGCTACGGAAGCACTGGCATAGATGGCAGTCCGGACAGGGAGACTCAAGAGCAGCGACATACCCGCATAATGCTTGCGGAAGAAGATGAGCATCGCCTCATAGAAGACATGCACATAGCGGAAACTGGATTTCTGCGTGCTCTCTCCCTTATAATGCAGGATATCCAAAGGCAGAAAATAGTTATGATAACCGCCCTTCAACATGCGATAGGAAAGGTCGATATCCTCTCCATACATGAAGAAATCCTCATCTAACAGTCCCACCCGATCCAGGGCTTTACGGCGCAACATACAGAAAGCGCCACTCACCACCTCTATCCGGTTCGGCTGATCCCATGGCAGGAATCCCATATAATAGCGTCCGAACAGTGGATGCTTGGGCCATCGGTTGCAGAATCCCAGCATCTTGAAGAAGGAAACCATCGGTGTAGGCAATCCTCTCCTGCTCTCCCTCGCCCATCTGCCATCCGCATTCAGCATCCTCACGCCTGCCGCTCCCGCATCGGGATGGGCATCCATAAAGCGGATACATTCGCTCAGCACCTGCTCGCCCACGATGGTATCAGGATTCAGAAGGAGTACATACTCCGCCTCGCTCTGACGGATGGCGATATTGTTGGCTCGGGCAAAACCCAGATTGTGGTTGCTGCCCACAAACCGTACCATCGGATATGCTTCACGGGGATAACGGTGCTGCAGATACTCCAGCGATCCATCGGAAGAATGATTATCCACCACGATGATCTCTGCCATATCCTTCTCTCCGGAGGAAGATGAAGAAGATGAAGCATCATCCCCCTGCATCACTTCGAAGGCACGGAGCACCGAACGGATGCATTGGTCGAGATAATACTTCACATTATAGCTTACTATGATAACCGAGAGTTTCAATGTCTATCTTAACTATTAACTGTCAACTATAAAACCATCACTTATTCACCTTCCTCACTGGTTTCCTCGATACATCTGCCGATAGACGGATAAACGAAGAAAAGACAGAGCACAAGGATGATTGCCATATAGCCGAATGCTGGCGACATGGTCTGATAATACATAAAGGTATTGATGAGCATAGGCAGACAGAGCATGTTGATACGGGTAGTGCCCCAGAAAAGCAGAGCATCGCCCTTTTCCGCCAACAGTTTGCGGCGGATTACCTTCAGACTGAACAGCTTCAGCGCCATCGGAATCACCACAATGGTGGCAAGCTCCATCACTACCAGGATGCCGAACATCATCGTCTGGTTGGCAGCGATATCATTGGCGGTCAGTATCTCCGTTTCATAGAGAACTACCAGCAGTAAAGCCACCAACAGCATAAAGAGGAAGTTGGTCATCAATATTCGTTGTACTTGTTTGATATTCATTTATTTCTATTGATTAAATGGTGTTCTGTTCAGGATACTTCTACCCAGCGTCACTTCATCGGTATATTCCAGTTCATCTCCCACGGAAATGCCTCGGGCTATGACAGAGAGCTTCACAGGATAGTCGGCAAGCTTGCGCGAGATATAGAAATTGGTGGTATCGCCCTCCATCGTACTGCTTAAGGCAAGAATCACCTCCTTTACTCCTCCCGCAGCCACACGCTGCACCAGAGAATCAATCTCCAGGTCGGCAGGTCCGATACCATCCATCGGCGAAATGATGCCACCCAGCACATGATACAATCCATGAAACTGCTGGGTATTCTCCACTGCCAGCACATCCTGTACATTCTCCACCACGCAGATGACAGAGGCATCGCGCCGGGGATCGGAACAGATGGGACACACCTCGGTATCACTGATATTATGGCACACACGACAGTACTTCACCTCGCGCTTCATGCGGGCGATGGCATCCACAAACTGATCCACATCCCCTTCCTCCCTACGGAGCATAAAAAGCACAAGGCGCAAAGCTGTCTTGCGCCCTATACCCGGCAGCTTGGAAAACTCCCCCACTGCCTTTTCCAATAATGCAGAAGAATATTGCTGCACCATCACACTAGAGATAAATACCGATTCCCACCTTGAAACCTATTGTAGAATAATCAGTATGCTTCTTGAAGCTCTGATCATAGTAGATAGCTGGTTCAATGGTTACCTGCTTGCTGACAAAGTAGGAATAACCTACCTCCACGCCAGGCATGAAGTCATTGTAGCTGCCCGAATGAGCCACCTTGGCTCCAAAGCCGAGATACAATCCATTCTGCTCGATATAATATCTGGCCTGAGCTCCGGCAGAGAAGTAATCCTTCACGCCATCCTGACCCGAATGAGTATATTCGACATGGCCCAGGAGCATCCAGTCATCTTCTACAAAATAACCCGCCTTTGCCTGAACACCGAAGTTCAAGTCCTGACTGCCATTATAACTGAGATTGAGACCCGTGAGCGACGCGCCGCAATACTGCTTTCCACTTTCAAACTGAGCATTGGCTCCCAGGCTTACCAGAAGAGCTGCTGCTGCCAAAACTAATTTTTTCATACGTAACATTTTTATGTGTTGCTATTATTAATTTTCATATTCCTCCTATACCAGGCAAAGAACCAGACCAGCGCTACCACCAGGATGATGACACTACCCGTATAAGCCACCGGCTCGCTCAATGCCAGAGCCATCGGCGAGAGAAGCAGGAAGGTAGAACATACCACCGTCATCAGCAAGGCTGGCACCAGGGTGATGATGAACGGCTTCTTGCGCTGTACCAGATACACGGTCAAAGTCCAGAGCGTGAAGACCGCCAGCGTCTGGTTAGCCCATCCGAAGTATTGCCAGATAACATTGAATCCATCAGGATTCTCCATCTGCCACACCAGAATGCCCATCGTAACGGCAAACAGAGGTACGCAGATATAGAGACGGCGACGCATCGCACGCTGTTCCAGTCCGATAGCCTCGGCTATAATGAGTCGGGCACTACGCAGAGCCGTATCGCCACTGGTGATAGGCGCAGCCACTACTCCCAGCAGGGCAAGCACTCCACCAGCCACACCCAACCAGCTGGAGCAGACAATCTTCACCACGGTAGGAGCATCAAAGTTCTGAATGAGCGACTTTCCGCCATCCACCTGAGCGATAAACTGCTGAGCCACCTCTGGACTCACGCATTCACGCCATCCTCCATAATAGAAGAAGTACATGGAAACCGTAGCCCATATCAGCGCTACCACTCCCTCGGTAATCATCGCACCATAGAATACCGGTCTGCCCAGCTTCTCACTCTTCATGCAGCGAGCCATCAATGGGCTCTGGGTAGCATGGAAGCCACTGATGGCTCCACAGGCGATGGTAATGAAGAGACATGGGAAGATAGGACTCTTCTGGACGAACGGTTCCGTACCCAGCCACGCCGGATTCTCGTTGAGATTGCAGGAAGCCAGATTGCTCCACAACTCAGGCAAGGTTGGCCACTTGATGAACAGTCCTATCATCAGCGCACCTGCCATGAAAAGCAGCGAGAAGGCAAAGAGAGGATATATCTTTCCGATAATCTTGTCGATAGGCAGAAGCGTAGCGATGATGTAGTAGATGAAGATGATGATAATCCAGAACATCTTACCTCCCACAAACGAACCCGAATTGCAGATGCCATCCAGAATAATGGCAGGACTATATACAAACACGGCACCCACCATCATCAGCAGCAGTACTGAGAACACGAGCATCACCTTCTTGGTGTTGCCGCCCAGATACTTGCCCACCAGCTCCGGCAGTCCGGCACCATCATGGCGGATACTGAGCATACCACTCATATAATCGTGCATGGCACCGGCAAAGATGCAGCCAAACACAATCCACAGATAAGCCACCGGTCCATACCAGGCACCCATGATGGCTCCAAAAATCGGTCCAGTACCGGCAATATTCAGGAACTGAATCATAAAGATTTTCCAACTAGGCAGCACCATAAAGTCAACTCCGTCGGCTTTTGCCACTGCTGGCGTAGGACGGTCGTCAGGACCGAAAACATGCGCCACAAATTTTCCATAAAGGAGGTAGCCCAATATCAAGGCTGCCAAACTAATGATGAAACTGACCATTTTCTTTTATTGTTTTTTTGAATTCTCTCTTCTTTTTGAGCCTAATCGCACTTTTTCATACGAATTGCACCGCAAAAGTAACATTTTTATTTGAAATACGAAAAATTATCCGTATCTTTGTTGCCAAATTGAAAGAATATGAAGAAATTATATACATTTTTAATGTTTTTAGGCAGTATTTTACCTGCACAGGCTCGCAATATACCTGAAAAGAAGCAGATACTGCCGGGTTCCAGCATCATATACAACAGTCTGGCGCCCAAGCACGAGGTAAGAGCCGTATGGCTCACCACCATCGGCGGAATCGACTGGCCTCACTCCTACTCCCAGTCGCCCTACTCGGCCAAGAAGCAGCAGCAGGAACTCTGTCAGATCCTCGACCGCCTGCAGCAGGCAAAGATCAACACCGTACTCATCCAGACCCGCATCCGTGGCACCATGATCTATCCTTCCGATTACGAACCTTGGGATGGATGCCTCTCGGGATTCCCGGGAAAGTCGCCAGGCTACGATGCCCTGCAGTTTGCCATCGACGAATGTCACAAGCGCGGCATGGAGCTCCACGCCTGGGTGGTTACTATCCCTGTAGGCAAATGGGAGGCACTGGGATGCAAGAGCCTCCGTAAGAAATTCCCGGGACTCATCAAAAAGATAGGCGCCGATGGATACATGAATCCGGAAGACAGCCGCACCGGTGATTACCTTGCCGGAATCTGCCGCGAGATTACCCACCGATATAATGTGGATGGCATCCACCTCGACTATATCCGATACCCGGAAACCTGGAAAATCAAGGTGAGCCGTGACCAGGGAAGAAACTACATCACCCGCATCGTGGAGAAGATCCACAACGCTGTGAAGTCGGAAAAGCCTTGGGTCAAGATGAGCTGCTCGCCAGTGGGCAAATACGATGACCTGAGCCGTTACTGGAGTCACGGATGGAATGCCAACACCAAGGTTTGCCAGGATGCACAGGGATGGCTGCGCGACGGACTGATGGACGAGCTCTTCCCGATGATGTACTTCCGTGGCGAGAACTTCTATCCTTTCGCCATCGACTGGCAGGAGCAGAGCCACGGCAAGATCGTGGTGCCAGGACTCGGCATCTACTTCCTCGACCCGAAAGAGGGAAAATGGAAGATTGATGATGTGACACCCGAAATGTACCTCACCCGCAGCATGGGAATGGGATATTGCTTCTTCCGAAACAAGTTCCTGCTGGATAACAAGCAGGGCATCCTCGATTTCACAGAGAGATTCAACGAATATCCATCGCTCGTACCTCCGATGACCTGGGCAAGCAACCGCCAGCCGCAGCAGCCACAGGCTCTCAGCGTAAGAAGCGAAAAGGGAAATGTTCAGATTTCATGGAATAATCCGTCAGAATATACCGATGGTACTGCGATTCCTACTCCCTATATATATAATAATGTATATGCGAGCAGAAATTATCCCGTGGATGTTACAGATGCCAGAAACCTCATTGCGGCTCGACATCTGGGCAACGAACTGCTCTTGAAGTCGGAAGATGACGACCAGCCACTCTATTTTGCCGTTACTTCAATGGACGGATATGGCATAGAAAGTGGCGCTACCCAGGAAAACAGCCGAGATTTCAGCAAAAAGTTGACCGCCTGGGGTGCCGCCAGGATGTTGCGCTGTGATGCTAAAAACGTACATTTGCCGGAAATCGCCAAAAAGTTGGATACAAACGTCTTTCTGGTCGAAACCCTGCAAGGTACGGCTGTGGAGCACCTTGTGAGCGAACACAATCTGATAGATATCAGTAGGTTAAGCAGTGGAACCTATCGCCTTTGCAGCATCAATCAGCGGGGTGTGAAGCATACGTTGGGAACCTTCTACAAGAAAAAAATTGCAGAAAATTGAAAAAAACTGCAGAAAAATTTGGTGGAATCAAATATTTGTAGTACCTTTGCACTCGCAATTCAGAAATGAGGCTATCAAGAAGATGCACCCTTAGCTCAGTTGGTAGAGCAACTGACTCTTAATCAGTGGGTCTAGGGT
>DAWDAD010000089.1:0-7415 GCA_052356385.1 Prevotella sp. | reverse complement strand
TTTTGTCGTTTTGCAAGCAAAATCCCACTAAACCCTATAGATTGCGGATTTGAGGTATAAAAAATGATGTAGGCAGCATCAGGTAAAAGAGTCTTGCGCTTTGGCTGCGTCAGAGTTTTATATTAAAGATGATATAGGGGAAATTGTTGAATTTAGAACTTTTTGCGTTAAATTCCCTATCTTACAAGCAGATTTCTCTGAAAACATTTGGAGATTACAAATTAAAAGCGTATCTTTGCAGCACTAGAATCCGCCACGCTTCCCATAGAACAGCGTACCAGGGCGGAACTTTTTGTTTATATGCGTATGGAATATACTAACCCACCACTGGATACAGCAATACTTTTAGCCAATCTTCAAAATGAGCACCATGGGAAATCCGTTGTTAAACATAAGCTAAAGATTGACATCAAATGTCACTTTAGTATACACATTGCCTTTGCGTAGATATATCGAATATGTGCCATAAGGCCCATAGAGTTCATTTGGAGACTTACGCAAAGCCACTTTCAAATGTCCATTAGACAGACTTATTGCAAAGTCTTCACTCTTTTCGAAAAAACAATATTCTTCTGCTCCAAGAGCATCAAACGACAATTGTTCGTCTAGCCCAAACAAGTTACCTATGTTAGTATCTTTTTGAGGCAATTCTTTTTCATCAGACAAAGACGACGTATATTCTACGACAGCCCCAACCTTGCCAGTTTCTTTCTCCAAGAAAGAAGATACCACAAACTGATAATATTTGCATCCTATCTCATATGCATTCTTATGAGAAGGAAAAGTCAAAACATTTTCGGTATTACAACATGCATACCGGTGATTTGGCAATACGCTTATTTCGCTTGACAAGTTATCCAAATTTGGCATCGTCTTACTCGGAAAACTTGAAGAAATTCCCAAATCAATTACTTGCCAACTGTCAGACCGGAAATTCATCGAGCCGTTTATATAAACTCCCGTTTCACCTAACAGGGTCTTGCCATGATTCTCATCGAGCATATTCAGTGAGTTAATAGAAGCCTGTGACGTTTCATCTTCACTGCAACTTGTAGCAAACAGAGTAATGCACAAACTCAATGCCAACAAAACAAACTTTTTTATATTCTTCATAACCTTGCCATTTAAATTGTTATTAATCACAGCTGCAAAATTACCGAAAATTGTTCAAACCGCCAAACTTTTTACATCATTTCTCACATAATATTTGTTACCCTGTTTATTTAGTGTAATTTTGGAATATAATCTTTATCCCTTTATAATAAGGACATTGGGAGGATTGTCCGATTTTGAGGTAACGAATTGCCAACCGTTCTTGTTGCTGCATTCTGCTTTGATATGCTTTCTTGGCATCTCGTCTATGCTACAAAACGTTCTGAAATTTGCTGTGCTTTCACTAACGAGTGCGATTGTAACTGAATCAATATAGCAGAAATACGGTCTATTCTATTCATTTTGCATCTTTAATTTGAATATTTGAATCTTCAATAATAACAGCTTGTTTATTACTTATAGGAATAAGCTGCAACTTCTCATTATATAGTTGAACTATCTTTTCACCTTTTTTCTTGAATGGAAAATTTCCATAATGGGGAATCGTATAAAAATCGACCAAATCTAAAGAAGTGCAGTCTTTCAATTCAGGAGCCTTTTCTATTGGATCAAAATTCACACTTCTCATATATTCTGCATCGGGAGAGGCTATTATTGCTCCGGCAGATTCCCCAATATACAGTTTACCCAATTTCACTTGTTTAGATATAATTTTATCAACACCTTTTCTTTTTAACTCTTGCAAAAGGAAAAATGTATTTCCACCTGTTATGTAGATATAATCGCATTTATGTAATATAGAAGATATTTCCTCTTTGGGCAGTTGGGTAATCTCGACTTCTTCAACAATCATTCCTGCTTCTTCTAAAGCCTTTTTCCCCTTTTTTACATAGAATCGTATTGGTTCTGTAAGGCTTGCAGTTGGTATAAAAGCTATAATTTTCCCTTGCAAATCTTCTTTGGCACAATCGACAAATAGATTAGCAACATCAGCAAATGATGAGCATAAAAATAATCTTTTCATATTCTATAATATTAAGTTTAATACTTTTTGATACAAAGATAGCGTCTTCTATGACAGCCCTATGTCAGTAAGTCTAAATATTGAAGAGCTTTTTCATCGAAAGTACTTATTATTTATAAGTAATTGAGAATGAGATAAGTTTTTATCTCATAAAAAGAAGAGGTTACGAATTAGAAATAAACAGAATGTAGCATCCTGCTGTGATTTGCATAACCATCCAAAGAACTCTTTCGGTTGCAAAGGTACGATATTTAATCGGGGATAAAGAATGTTTTAAGATTTTTTTGAGTATTTGCATCTTTTCGATGAGCCAAGGACAACTCATGTTTCTTTCGAGGGCAACGACAATGCATCTTATAACTGCAACATCATAAGCCATAATGCCAAACTCATACATAGGGAAGATGGCAACTATTTTATGGCTACAGCCACTGTGAGCACACAGGGACAAAATACCCCAATATTGCAACAGTACATGAAAGCCGATGTCAGAATCATCTTCAGCAATAAAACGTTATGGCAACAGGTATTCGGATAAACTATATCCGAATACCTGCTGTTTGTTTTTGGATGCATATTGTGTTGGTAAGCATCAGATTTTACGCAAAAGTTCTAATTTCCATAAAATTCCTCTTGTAAATCATTGGATATTTAGAAAAATATCGTATCTTTGCCCCCGAATTGAGGCGTTCTTTGCATATTGCAAAATACAGAAACGAGCAGAAGTCCGCTCGTTTCCATATTGTTACCTATATAATATAGGCAAACGCCCAACTTCTTGATTTTCAATCAAAGTCCAAATTAGAGCGAGTTAGTATTTTTAACTTTTTCACGTATAAGACAATGAGTATAGAATTAAAGTGTTAAAACTAAGTTAAAATAGCGTTTATTTCGCTACGAACGATAAAAAAATGGTTTCGTAGCGAAATAAACGCTATTTTCTTTCGCTATTTCCGAAATTAGTCGTATATTTGCAGTGAACCAATTGGGTATGATTATGTGTGAAATAATAGGTAGAAAAAAGGAAATAGCAGAGCTGAAGCGTTACTACGAAAGTGGTAGGGCTGAGTTCAGAGCATACCGGTTTGAATCCGAATGGTGATTTTACCAAGATGCTGAAAGCCTTGCTGGGCAGTGATTTTGTGGTGAAATATACTCCTTTCGGTTTCAGTCAGCGAGAGGAGTATTATAAGCTTATTGATTCCTTTTGCTGGTTCTGGCTTCATTTTAAGGAGAAGAAGGCAGTAAAGCAAACTGATTACTGGCAGCAGCATTTGAAGGAGAGCGATGTTGCCTCATGGCGTGGCATTGCATTCGAGGAGGTTTGTTTGCAGCATATTTCGCAGATAAAATATGCTCTTCATATAGGTGCTGTGTCTTCGCTGGAATCTTCGCTCATAGTGAAGGGAAGCGAGGAGACTGATGGCATGCAGATAGACTTGCTGATAGACAGGGCTGATGATGCGGTGAATGTTTGCGAGATGAAATTTTATAAGGCTCCTTATGCCGTGACCAAGGGCTATGCTCAGGTGCTGAATAGCCGTTTGCAGGCTTTGGAAGAAAAGAACCCTACCAAGACTTTCCTCCTTACGTATGTGGGAAATTCAGAACTGGTGAGTAATGAATACTCCGATATATTCAGGGCATCAGTAACTCTGGATGATTTGTTTGTTTGAATATCCCGAAACTTGTAAAATAAGGCGTTCTGTGTAGTTAAAAATATGTAAAATAAGGCATTCCTCATTATTTTTTCTTATCTTTGTTCGCCCCGAAAAAAACAACGGGATTGGGTTGTGGAAAGGGGGAAGAGAAAATAGAGATAAATATAAATATAAGAAATGAACAAATTAAAAGCTTTATTGGGTTTCGACCCAAAGACTACTACGGTCAAGACGGAGTTGATAGCTGGTATGACTACCTTCCTGACCATGTGTTACATCCTGGCAGTGAACCCTACCATCCTCGCCACTACGGGTATGGACAAGGGAGCTCTCTTTACTGCCACAGCCATCGCTTCAGCCATCGCCACCTTCCTGCTGGCTTTCATGGCAAAGTTGCCTTTTGCCCAGGCTCCTAGCATGGGACTGAACGCCTTCTTCGCCTTCACCCTTTGTCAGGCAATGGGCTTGACCTGGCAGCAGGCTTTGGCAGTGTTGCTCGTAGAGGGTATCATCTTCCTTGCCATCACCTTCCTCAATATCCGTGACAAGATATTGGAGTGCATTCCGAAGAACCTCCGCTTTGCCATATCGGCAGGTATCGGTATGTTTATCGCCTTTATCGGTTTGAAGAATGCGGGCATCATTACTGCCAATGCTGATACTTTCGTGCAGCTCGGCAAGTTTACACCAGTCAGTATCCTGGGTCTCATCAGCATCCTGCTCTGCGGCTGTCTGATGGCGAGAAGAGTGAAGGGCTCCCTGTTTATCGCCATCATCATCTCTACATTGATCGGTATTCCGATGGGAGTTACCCAGTTCTCTGACAACTGGATGCCGGTATCTACCCCTCACAGCATTGCTCCTATCTTCTGCCAGTTCGATTTCACGGGCTTCTTTACTCCTAAGATGTTCATGGTGGTTTTCTCCCTGTTGCTTGTCAACATCTTCGATACCATCGGAACGGTTTTGGGATTGGTTTCCAAGTTGGGTATCAAGGAGAATGAGAAGGGTGAGATTCCTGGTGTGAAGGAGGCGATGATGAGCGATGCCATCGGTACTACAGCCGGTGCCCTGCTGGGCAGCTCTACCATTACCACTTATGTGGAGAGTGCTTCAGGAGTTGCCGAGGGCGGTAAGTCGGGCTTGACATCTTTCTTTGTGGGTTTGATGTTTATCCTGAGCATCTTCCTGGCTCCAATCTTCCTCCTGATTCCGAGTGCAGCCACCAGTGGTGCCCTGGTAATGGTGGGTGTATTGATGATCGATTCGTTCAAGAAGATTGAGTTGGAGGATATCTCCGAGTCATTCCCTGCCTTTATCACGATGATTACAATGGTACTCTGCTACAGTATTGCCGATGGTATCTGCCTGGGTATTCTGAGCTATGTATTGATCAAGATGATGGTGGGCAAGTTCAAGGATCTGAATCCTACGCTGTATATCCTGAGCATCTTCCTGCTCTTCAATTATGTTTTCGGTTAATTAAACGACATATTTTTCAAAATTATTTTGATTGGTGATATTTAGAGAAAATATTCTTGTTTAAATAGAGGAGTTTCGGAAAAAAATGGTATCTTTGCAGCGGCTAGAAGTTGGAAAAGTGGCAGAAAATACCCCAAAAAGGGTTGGAAAAGCTCCTTTTCTAGTCTAAAATAGGTTGGAAAAGTTCCGTAAAGCCTATAAATTATGGTAAGAAAAAGTAATATAGATATGCTTAACAGGAAGATATACAATTATTTACGCAATTTCTTCGAAATGGAGAAAAAAGCTCTTCTCGTTTCAGGTGCTCGCCAGGTAGGTAAAACCTTCGCTATCCGGAAGGTTGGAAAGGAATGCTTTGCGGATGTAGTGGAGTTCAATTTTCTCAATAATCCTAAGTATAGAGAGGCTTTTAAGTCTCCTTCTGATGCTAAGGAAATCCTCTTGCGCCTTTCTGCCTTGGCAGAGAAGAAACTTATTCCAGGCACAACTCTGGTATTCTTTGATGAGGTGCAGGAATGTCCAGAGATGGTTACTGCCATCAAATTCCTGGTAGAAGAGGGTAGCTATCGCTATGTAATGAGTGGCTCGTTGTTAGGGGTAGAGTTGAAGGATATCCGTAGTGTACCTGTTGGTTATATGGCAGAAAAAGAGATGTTTCCTCTCGATTTTGAGGAATTTGCTGAGGCTGTAGGGATGAGTACTGGAGTAATGGCTCATGTCAAGGAGTGCTATGAGCAATGCAAGGTGGTGGATGAGGTTGTGCATAATAAGCTGAATGATCTCATTCATCTTTATCTTATTGTAGGAGGAATGCCTGAGGCTGTCCAAAAGTATATTAATACGAATAATTTACAGATAGTGCGTGAGGCACAACGAGAAATCATGCACCTCTACGGAAAGGATATAGCCAAGTATGACCCGAAGAACAAGCTGTATATCAAAGATATATTCGACTTGATACCTTCAGAACTGAATGCCAAGAACAAGCGTTTTATTTTGAAGGCATTAAATGAGAAGGCAAAATTTGAGCGTTATAGAAATTCTTTTTTATGGCTAGCCGATGCTGGTGTGGCGCTCCCTACTTATAATGTAGAAGAACCTCGCTTGCCTTTAAAACTTGGTGAACAGCGCAATTTATTTAAGTTGTTCATGAACGATGTGGGGTTGTTGGCAAGCCAGTATGCTGTCAATATAGCAATCGATTTACTTACGGGTACAACAGAAATCAACAATGGAGCCATTTATGAGAATTTTGCAGCGCAAGAATTACGTGCTCACGGTTATAATCTTTATTATTTCAATAATAAGAAGCAGGGGGAACTGGACTTTGTTATAGAAGACAGAGGTAAGGTCTTGCCGATAGAAATCAAGTCAGGCAAGGATTATAAACGTCATAATGCACTCTCTAATGTGATGAACAATGAGGAGTACGCTATTCCTCGTGCCATAGTTTTCTCTAATGGCAATGTGCAGGTTGTAGACAAGATTCTCTATTACCCTATCTATATGTTGATGTATCTTCAACCCGAAATGATAAAGAAACCTATATTCAGATTTGAGCCAATATAGGCTTTTATTATTTTTTTGCCAATAGATAAAAAACGAGGCGGCAAACTGCATCACGCAGGTTGCCGCCTTCTCTTTTCTAACTAACTTTCTTATCAACTATTCAAAATGTTATTACCTATATATGGATCCCAGGGCATCCTGCCCTGGATGTAGTCTGTTATTTCAAACGGATGATATTCAGCGAGCTGGCTGGAATCTCTATCGTTGCACCGTTCTTCTCTGTAGTTACGTAGTTTTCTACAGGATAGATATTGGTAGGATTGTCGATGGTGTTCTCCTCCAGACCATTCTTGGCAGAAAGGCGGATGAGCTTGCCATTCTTGATTTCCTTGCCCTGAAGATTGATCTTCGCTGTGGTGTGCTCGGTGCTGGTGTTGGCAATCTTCAGGATTACCTCGCCCGTCTGTTCATCAAGTGTGGCTGTAGAGAAGATACCAGGAAGGGTGTTTGCCTTCAACTTGGTAGAGAATACTTCCTTGCCATCCAACTTGGCGAAGATGCTGTCGCCTACTACTTTCAGCTCGATGTCATACCACTTGCCGGTCTCGATGCTGCCTGGGGTAGTAGCTATCTGACTCTTGGCACCATTCACGATAGACTCCACACCGTGCTGGGTATTGTTCCAG
>DAWDAD010000088.1:0-8117 GCA_052356385.1 Prevotella sp. | reverse complement strand
AAATATAAAATAATAAAAAAGATAGTATTTTCATCATTTCTTCATTTGATGGAATACTATCTTCAGTATATTCTTCGGCAATCTGAGCCTTTTTTCTTCTATTCTCCTACTTCTTCTCATGCAATCATTTTCGCCAGATAATGTCCGGCGAGAACGGCGATAAGTCCCAGCGCCAGACTTCCGAAGAGATAGAGCATCATATAGAGGTAATTCTCTTCTTTCATCAGTCCTGCTCCCTCGTTCATAAAGGTAGAGAAGGTAGTGAATCCTCCGCAGAATCCCGTGGTGAGCAGCAGTTTGGCAGATGGCGACATCCATCCCCCTTCCCGCCAGTTCAATCCCGAGAGGAACCCGATGATGAGGCATCCCGCCACATTCACCGCCATCGTTCCGAACGGAAAGGCAATCACCGTGCAGGATTGCACCATCTTCGATACCCAATACCTCATGCCGCCTCCGAAGAAGCTGCCGATGCTTACTATCAATATTTCTTTCATCTTTTTATCTCCTAATATATTAATGTATAATAACTTGTATGATATAATAACTTGTATGATATTTCCTTGTATATACTATCAGCCTTGCCGCTATTCTCTTTGAGTATGTTCTGCAATCCTTTACATATCATTTCTCAAAATATGTGCCAATGGCTATGATAGGGATGTTTTCCATCCATTCTTGGTCTACATATCCTTTTGTATATCTTTCTTTTCATAACTAACTGGAATTTAAATGTTTATGTTGCAAAGATACACTTTTTCGATGATAAAAACAAGAAAATTATACACTTTTTCGATGATAACGAATGTTAAATCATACATTTTTTCGAGGATAAGGTGGTAAAAAAGCGGAACTGGCTGCATTGGGCCGAAAAATACAGCTTGAACTTGCGCCGCAGGTTGAGAAAAAGAGCAAAGAAGAAAACAAAGAAGCAACAAATAACGTAAAAGCAGATGTTACTTCTAAAGGGTTATGGATTAAAGATCCGTGCCAATAAGTAAGAATATATTGAAATCTGATAAAAACTTTGGTTATTACCGTTAAAGTTTAATAATATTGTTTTTTTTTTTTTGATTATTAAGTTTTGAGTCTTATCTTTGCAATCGTTTTCACGCCTTACCTTAATTGACGAATGCCGAGTGAGAAAGACGGGAAGGACAAGCATATTGGAAATGGCGTTTACAAGCGCACTTGGTTATACACACACTTGAATTCTATATAATATCTAAATAATATCAAATCAGGATCAGAAATACAAGGCAGTTATAGACCGCCCAATAAGATATAAAAATAGTTAACTTATTATCAGCTACACCAGAATAGTTCCATTAGTAGAATATAACGTATAGTAAAATTTCATAATTATCTTAGAGGTAACAAAGTGTATTCCACTACAGGTTTGTATGGGATGTTTTAGGAGTTCAGGACTGTTTGACTGAGTAGCTCGTACTGCACCAACGCCGTTTCCCTTATGTATGTGTTCAGTAGTTTATTTGGTCCGTATAGGTGCAACGGACATAAAGCGTAATTGCATGTATGGTTGAAATAAATCCATTATGTATTTAGCGCTATTAATTTTTTAAGTCATGAGAAGAGAACTTTTGCTCTTATCTTGTTGCGTGGTCATCCCAAGCATTTGTAGTGCTCAAGAGAAGTCTGACACTACAATGGTAGAAAAGAAAGCAGAACGCAATGTGATGCTCAATGCATCCGATGCCAATGCACCTCGTTACATTCAGATAGGTCTTCCAAGTGAAGATGTAAATGTGTACGAGAACGGATTACCTGTCGTTTATTCTTCTTACATCCATCCTCTATCTGCTCATTGGAGAAGTGACGGAAGCTTGGCTGAAGTAGGATTGATGAACCCGCAGGAATCAGCCATAGCAACAGGAAACATCGCTTATTCAGTAAACAGTTTCAGCGACTTAGGCAGTAATACGTTCAAGGGTATTTTGAATTACAAAGGCAACCATTATGGTATGCATCAGTTTGATTTGAACGTTTCAGGACCTCTGGCTAAAGGCTGGACTTATGCCTTGAATATGTATCAGAACTTTGATCCGGGAACCTTTGACTTGAAGTTTACCAACTATAATGACCGTACCCAGATTTATAAGGGTGCCCTGACAAAGCATTGGGGAAACAGAGGTCAGTTGTCTTTCCTCTACAAGTTCTCAAACAGTCAGCGTATGGGTACCGTAACCTGTTTTGCACCATTTATCTATCACACTAATGGTGATGTGACAGAATTGGATGGCTTTAAATTGGGTACATCTTCATACGTTCCAGCTTCTCAGAACTTCATGTACCGTGATATGAAGACAGGTGAAGTGAAAAACACTACTATCAATGATTGGAACAAGAACAAATCTCACGAATTTGCTGTATTATTCAAATGGGATTTAGGTAATGCATGGAACTTGGATACAAAGGCTAAATATACCTGGGCTGATGCTAACTATGCCGACTTTGGCGGCAGTTCTATCATGAATGTCAAAGATGGAAAGGTTGAGGGTAATACGAATACGTATTATGACAAGAATGGAAAGCTTTATACAGGTATGATGGATGGTCGAAGAATCTGGTTTCATACTGCAAAGGCAAAATCATTCCTTCTCACCTCTGAGGTGATGAGAAACTATGGCCAGCATAATCTTAAAATAGGTCTCAACGAGTGGAACTTTGACTTAAACTACTGGTCTGCGTCAACACAATGGGATGCCACTGTAAATGAGTATCCAGAGTTTCTGTCACATTCCACGGTTTCAGACCCGACTGCAAGAACAACTTATTATGGGTTCAATGAGATATCTACAGACTATGCTATCGGTAATGAGAATAAGTTAGCAGGATATTTCACGGACGAATGGCGTCCTATTGAAAGCCTTCGTTTCTTCTATGGCGCACGCTTAGAGTGGTGTCGTATGTCTGTAGACCAGTTGCCTTATGCACGATTTGCAGACATGTATGTCGGTGCAACCAATGCAGACGGTGTAACCATTACACCACAGCACAGAACAAAGAATAAGCTCAATTATGCATTTACTGTTTCGGCTACATGGTCCTTTTATAAAGGTATGGGACTCACCGCTGACTTCACTCAAATGGAACGCTCTCCTCGCATGACAGATTATGCCAATATGGGACCACAGGACCTGCGTCTCCGCATTCCATTGCTCCGTGGCGGTATATACTATCGCAATAAGTGGATTGATGTTACATCAATGATAACCTGGATTCAGAAGACGAACAATACAGACCAGCAGGATATAACCAAACCTGGTACCAATATTTCAAAAACAACGTCTTTGAATTACAGCATCCAGACAGTGGGATGGACAACCAATGTGGAACTTGATCCATTCAAGGGTGCGCATCTTCATGCCCTCTTTACCTATCAGAAGCCAACATACAAGGACTATTCTGTGACAGTAAAGTTTGATGATGGTGAGACTTCTGACTTAAACGCCACTGGTAACATTGTCAAGGAAATACCACAGATACTGATTGAGCTTGACCCAAGTTATACCTTTTACAAGGATAAGATGACTGTATGGGGCAGTTTCAGATATTTTGGAAAAACGTATGCTAACCTTTCAAATGCCCTTTGGTTTAACGGCCATTGGGAAACTTTCGCAGGTGTGAAATGGAATGCTACCAACAAATTATCATTCAACCTTGGTGTAGTCAACTTCCTGAACCAAAAAGGTGCCAGCGGTACAATATCCGGCTCAGAGCTTATTGGTCCGGAAGAAGCCAAGCGATTCAATGGCTACGTAATGTCCGGACGCTATCTTCGTCCTTTCACTGTTGAGTTTGGAGCAAGTATAAAACTATAAAAACCTATTGATTATGAATAAATTATGCAATTTTATGGTGCTTTTTATGGCTTTGTCAGGTAATGTATATGCCCAGAAGACAGAACCATGGAATGACCCTTTGGTGAACAACATCAATCGTAACGAGCCTGTTTCTGATTTCTTCGGCTATGAGAATAAGGAACTGTCTGACAGAAATGACAAGAAGCTTTCAAAGAGATTCTTGTCTATTGAAGGAATTTGGAAATTCAATTGGGTGCAGAATGCCAATGAGCGTCCTTTAGATTTCTATTCTCTCAATCTTGATGATTCTAATTGGGGTAAGATGCCAATTCCTGGATGTTGGGAGTTGAATGGCTATAGCGTGCCAGTCTATACCAACATAAAATATGAGTGGGAAAATGAATGGGAATCAAATCCTCCTTATGTGCAGGATCTTGGCAACTACGTCGGATCTTACCGACGTAAGATTGTAATTCCTGAGAATTGGAATGGTGACAATATAATACTGCACATCGGCGAATTTTCCAGCAATATCAACCTATATGTAAATGGAAAGTTTGTTGGCTATGCTGAAGACAATAAGGTTGCTGCGGAATTTGACATCACTAAATATGTAGAACCAGGAAAAGAGAATCTGATAGCCATGCAGCTGATGAGATGGTGCGATGGCTCTTATTTTGAGGATCAGGACTATTGGAGACTTCGCGGTATTGCCAGAGAGAACTATATCTATGCTCAGCCGAAGTCACATATTAAGGACTTGAACGTAACCTCTTCCTTGTCCGATAATTATAAAGACGGTATCTTTGCCATTCATTTTTCTACAGAATCATGTGATGGAAAGAATGTTCTGGTGGAATTGATAGACAAGAAAACTGGCAATACGGTTTTTGAAAGAAAGCAACAGTTACAGGGTGGCAGTTCAACAGTAGAGTCAACCATTCAGAATGTAGCCAAATGGACAGCAGAAACACCGAATTTGTACACTCTCAGAGCGACACTGATGGATGGAGATAAAGTATTGGAAGTCATTCGCCAAAATGTCGGTTTTAGAAAGATCGAGATCAAGGGAAAACAGCTCTTGGTAAATGGACAGCCTGTTCTTATCAAGGGTGTGAACCGTCATGAGATAGATCCTGATGGAGGATATGTTGTCAGTGTTGAGAACATGATTCGTGACATAAAGGTTGCCAAGCAATTAAACATCAATGCTATACGCACCAGCCACTATCCAAATGACCCACGCTGGTATGATTTGTGTGATGAATATGGTATTTATGTCGTGGCTGAGGCAAATCTGGAAAGCCACGGAATGGGATTTGGTAAAGAGACTCTGGCTAAAAAAGAGTTGTTCAACAAG
Organism: Prevotella sp.; assembly: GCA_052356385.1. GTDB lineage: Bacteria > Bacteroidota > Bacteroidia > Bacteroidales > Bacteroidaceae > Prevotella. The sequence continues at coordinate 2,933 of DAWDAD010000088.1, read as the reverse complement.
ACACACCTTGAGCGTAACATGCACAATGTGAAGGTTCTCAAAAACCATCCTTGTATCATTATGTGGAGTCTTGGTAACGAAGCAGGTTATGGTAAGAACTTTGAGGATGCCTACGATTGGGTAAAGGCATATGATAGTTCTCGTCCAGTACAATACGAAATGGCATGTTCAACAGGCAAGCATGATGAAACCCGTCCTGTTGAGTCATATGAGTTGGCTGGTCTGAAGGCTGGCAAGACTGACATTTTCTGTCCTATGTATGCTGATTACGACAGTTGTAGAGCATATCTGGAAAAGGACTATTGTGACAAACCTCTTCTTCAGCAGGAGTATGCCCATGCCATGGGTAATTCTATGGGTGGATTCAAGCAGTATTGGGATTTGGTCCGTCAGTATCCTCAGTATCAGGGTGGTTTTATCTGGGATTTTGTAGATCAGGGTCTGCGCGACAAGAGCAAGATAACAGGTAATCAGATCTATGCCTATGGCGGTGATTATGGTCGTTTCCCTATGTCTGACGAGAACTTCAACAACAATGGCTTGGTTAGTCCGGACAGAAAACCAAATCCTCATGCTTACGAAGTGAAATACTTCCATCAGAACATCTGGAGCAAACTTGAGAACAAGGTCAAGGGTACAGTCTCTGTATTCAACGAGAACTTCTTTGTTCCATTGAATAACGTAAATCTCGTATATTCAATAGAGGTAGAGGGAAAAAGTATGGCAAATGGTTTAATCAACCTTGGCAAATACAATATTCTTCCTCAGACAAGCAAGACCATTGCAATTCCTGGATATGCAAAGATAGTTGCAGACAAGAAGTACAGAGGAAAGGAAAAAACACTGACTCTTTCGTACAAATTGAACAGTGATTCGCTTCTTCTAAGTAAGGATGAAGAAATCGCCCACCAGCAGTTTGTGATTAGCGACTATAAGTTCCCAGTATTGAATTCCTCTGAAACAGCCAAAGTCAAGGCTGTAGATCATGCCAAGTATCTCGTTCTTTCAGCCAATGGTGTGGATGTTACCATCAGTAAGGCAACAGGACTTGTTTCTTATTTGGATGTTGACAAAACACCTATGCTTGTAAGAGGATTTGATTTGACTCCAGACTTCTGGAGAGCATGCACAGACAACGATTTTGGTTCACATATGACTACATTAAGTGCAGCATGGAATAAGCCAAGTATGGAACTGAAGAATTTTACCCGTAAGGAGAATGGTTCTGTTGTTGCCGAGTTGTATCTCAAAGAAACAGAGTCTACACTGACTCTTACCTATACATTGAATAATAATGGAGAACTGACTGTTGAACAAGATCTGAAGGTAAATCCTGATGCGGAGAACAAGCCAAATCTTCTGCGCTATGGAATGGAATTGCAGATGCCTAAGGAGTTTGATAGAGTTGAATTCTACGGAAAGGGTCCTAACGAGAATTATGCAGACCGTAACAACTCCGACAGATTGGGCATTTTTACCCAGTTGGTAAAGGATCAGTATTATCCATACGTCCGTCCACAGGAGTCTGGCAACAAGACACAGGTAAGATATTGGAAGGTTCTGACAAAAGACAATAAAGGTCTGGAGTTTTTCTCCAATGAGCCAATGGAGTGTTCAAGCCTGAACTATCTGACTTCAGATCTTTACCGCGGACCGGTAAAGAACCAAGAACATTCCGGAGACCTTGTTCCACGAGACTTTACCTCTGTACACATTAGTCAGAGACAGATGGGATTGGGATGTATCGATACATGGGGCTCATTACCTATTGAGAAATATATGCTTCCTTATCAGGACTATGCATTCAAATTCGTGATTCGTCCTGTAAGATAACCAAATAGTCCTCACTCTGAGAAATATCTCGACTTTTGCTCCAGGAGTATATACTTTTAGGACTGCGTGTGAAAGCATTCACTGTATATTATCTTGAGGGCAAGAACTGGGTAAAGCTCAGTCAAAAGGAAGAGACAACCACAATCGGTTACAAGCGTATCCTACGATTTGACAAGGTAAAGACCAATGGTCTTCGCATTGTATTCGATGATGCCAAGGGTACACCATGTATTAATAATGTTGCAGCTTTCTAACATTATATAAAACTATTCATTTTTGTCCGCAATTCCAAGAATTTGGTTTTGCGGACATTTTGTTATTATACAGGAAATGGCTTTGTAAAACGCTTATTTTCTAATACTGCACAAAAGGATTCTTTCTTGACTATGAAGGCAAAAAAAATTTGCTAGACCTTCAGATGTAAATCCTTCATTGATTATGTCACTGATGGACATCCAAAAATCATGGTTTGTCATAAATTATATTGTTTGATAAATTCTATTGGTGGCAAAGTTATAGTTTTTCTTCAATAACACCAAATTATTTGGGCTTTATTTCGCATTTACCAGCAAATTGTTTCAATACATCTTTCATTTCCCGTTGTCCTTGAAATTACATGGCGATGTAGGAATTTCTGCGTCGGGACGTAGGAAAGATTACGTCACCATGTAGTAAAGTCTACATCTGGACGTAATTTTTGGGGTATCTATAAGGTATCATATCAGATTCTTTTTAGATTTAGCGTCGAGTTTATACGCACACGAAAAAACTTTTATATGCAGGAAATAAATGTGGAGAAAATGCAGAAGCTGAGTGCTATTGTGACCACGATTTCTGATAAGCAGTATCAAAGCGATTAACTGTCTGGAGAAGCTTGTAGATAGGGTTGATTTAGTAGAATGAGTCGGTTCTATTGGATGACGGAGTCGGCTCGATGGGATAAAGGAGTCAACTCTATAGGTTGATGCAAACGTCTTCGTGAGTTGAAAGACATTACTCCTCGGGTTCCAGGAGAAACCTTCTCAGCAGTTGCCACTAGGCTCAGCGGGGGTGTAAATTAAACTGTGTCAAGGCTTGTTCTTAACTTTCATTCCCACTCC
>DAWDAD010000087.1:0-8226 GCA_052356385.1 Prevotella sp. | reverse complement strand
TAATTAACGTTAAAAAATACGCTCAAAGCTTGCTCAATTAGAGTAAAACAGGGCGGCAGGCTTGCATCCATTATTACCCAGGGCGATGCCCTGGGCTAGGAGCTTCTGCCCTTTCAGGGCGTGCTGCTTCTGGTGCATTTGGAGCTTCTGCCCTTTACCTTTCCCTTCGGCCGGTGACCGTTGGTTCAGGGCGTGTGGGGCTTACTTACGAAAGTTTAGTTAAAATAATGAACGAAAAAATCTATTTTATATGGAAATTGTTGTAGAAAGAATCGCAAAGAAGGAGACTTATACTATTGGCCGACTGTATCTGTTGGCTGATGGTGACGTGAAGCGCAAGGCGCTGTCGGGCAAGAATGCAGGCGACAAGCGCAGCTTTGAGCATCGTTTCGACTTGAAGAAGTTGTCTGATGACAGCTACTTCTGTGATACCATGGAGCCTACGTGGCGTAACCTGAAGGGCGTGGAGCTCCAGCCCGAGGAAGTGAATGCCAGGTTCAGTAGAGAAAGTGGCAAGGTGGCAAGAAAGATTCCGGGTCATACAGCCATCCCCGAGGGCTCGTATCGTGTGCTCATCACCAAGTCGCCCCGCTTCAAGGAGTGGCTGCCGTATGTGCAGGGTGTGCCCGGTTTCGAGGGCATCCGCATCCATGCCGGCAACTATCCCGACGATACCCAGGGCTGCATCCTGGTGGGTGAGAATAAGCTGAAGGGTATGGTGGTGAACTCCCGCATCTGGCTCCATCGTCTGATGAAGCGCATCCAGGTGGCTGAGAATCAGGGGGAAGGTATCTGGATTACCATCATCTAAATTTTGCAGTGCGCTGCCATCTTATATAAAAAAAAGTCCGTGAGCATTCATTGCCCACGGACTTTTTAAATTATCTGATTCTTATAAATGTCTTATGCCTTGAAGCTCTCCAAGTCTTCTGCCTTGAAGTTCTGGATGTATGCTGAATGACCGAGAACTTCCTCCTCTGCCATGCGAACATATACGTTGGCACTCTTGGCAAACATCTCTGGAGCCTTGGTTGCATCGTCGAGGATGAGGAGTGACATTACGATGTCGCCAGTCATATTGTAGAGACGGCGCGCCAGGAAGTCGTGAACTGCCTGATCGTTTGCCTCCTTCACCTTGTTGATGGCAGCCTCGTAAAGATCTACGAGCTTGGCAACACGCTCCTTCAATGCCTTCAAATCATCTGATACCTCATTCTCCAACATCTCCTTGATGATGCTGAGGTAAGTACCGTTGGTGATGTAGCGGATGGCTGCAACAACCTGAAGCTGGGTGGTACCCTCGTAGATAGAGAAGATGCGGGCATCACGGAACAGGCGCTGGCACTTGTACTCCATGATGAAACCAGAACCACCGTGGATGCTGATGGCATCGTATGCATTCTGGTTGGCATACTCAGAGTTCATACCCTTAGCCAATGGAGTAAATGCATCAGCCAAGCGGGTGTATTTCTTCATCTCCTGACGCTCCTCTGGAGTGAGCTTAGTGTCGCGGGCGATGTCTTCCAAAGCCTTGTAGATATCTACGTAGCGAGCGCAGCAGTAAAGGAGTGAACGGCCTGCATCCAACTTAGCCTTCATTCTAGAAAGCATGTCATATACGGCTGGGAAGTTGATGATCTTCTCACCAAACTGAGCACGCTCCTTGGCATAGGCCAAACCCTCGTTGTAAGCCTCCTGCTCAACACCTACACTCTGAGCTGCAATACCCAGACGGGCACCGTTCATCAGAGCCATCACGTACTTGATCAAACCGAGACGGGTGTTACCGCAAAGTTCTGCCTTGGCATTCTTGTAAACCAACTCGCAGGTAGGAGAACCGTGGATACCCAACTTGTGCTCGATGTGACGAACTGTTACGCCGCCATCACGCTTGTCGTAGATGAACATAGAAAGACCACGACCGTCCTTGGTGCCTTCCTCTGAACGAGCCAGAACCAGGTGGATGTCTGAGTCACCATTGGTGATGAAACGCTTCACACCATTCAGACGCCATGTGCCGTCCTCATCCTGTGTAGCCTTCAGCATCACGCGCTGCAAGTCGGAACCTGCATCAGGCTCAGTCAAGTCCATACTCATGGTCTCGCCTGCGCAGATGCGAGGGATGTACTTCTGGCGCTGCTCCTCAGAACCGAACTCATAGAGCGTATCGATACAGCTCTGCAGAGACCAGATGTTCTGGAAACCTGCATCAGCAGCAGCGATGATCTCAGAAGCCATAGAGAAGATGGCGTTAGGCAGGTTCAAGCCGCCGTAACGACGAGGCATAGACAAGCCCCAGAGGCCAGCCTTGCGGGTAGCATCGAGGTTCTCGAATGTCTTGCTGGCATAAATCATGCGGCCGTTCTCCAAGTGTGGACCTTCGAGGTCAACATCCTCAGAGTTTGGTTCGATGATGTTAGCAGCTACATCGCCGGTAATATCCAGCAATCGCTTGTAGTTCTCGATGGCATCCTCGTAGTTGACAGGAGCATCTTCAAACTGGTCTTTTTCTGCGTAATTTCTTTCCTTCAGGTCCACAACACGCTTCATGAGCGGATGATTCAAGTGGAACTCTATTTCAGGATGGTCTGTATAATAATTAGCCATTTTGCTTTTCTTATTTAAATAATGTGTAATGCAGATTACTTTGAATTCTGCTTGTAGTACTTGATGAGCTTAGGAACCACATCCTCTACATTACCGTTGATAACGTAGTCGGCAATCTTGTTGATTGGAGCATCAGGATCGTTGTTCACAGAGATGATGATACCTGAATCCTGCATACCGGCGATGTGCTGAATCTGACCAGAGATTCCGCAGGCGATATAAACCTTAGGATGAACGGTAACACCAGTCTGACCAATCTGACGGTCGTGATCTACCCAGCCTGCATCTACTGCAGCACGAGAAGCACCTACCTCACCATGGAGGAGATGAGCCAACTCGAAGAGCTGGTCGAAGCCTTCCTTGCTTCCTACACCATAACCGCCGGCTACTACGATGGCAGAACCCTTCAGGTTGTGCTTGGCAGCCTCTACGTGGTGGTCGAGTACCTTTACTACGAAGTCCTCAGCAGGAACATACTTGCTTACCTCTGGGTAAACGACTTCCTTCTTGCACTCACCCTCGTAGATGCTCTTCTGCATCACGCCGGAACGTACGGTAGCCATCTGAGGACGGTGCTCTGGGTTGACGATGGTAGCCACGATGTTACCACCGAAGGCTGGACGAATCTGATAGAGCAGACCCTCATAGTGCTTGCCGCTCTTCTTGTCGTCGTAATCACCAATCTCAAGCTCTGTACAGTCGGCGGTAAGACCGCTGGTCAATGAAGAAGAAACACGAGGACCGAGGTCGCGACCGATAACGGTGGCACCCATCAATGCAATCTGAGGCTTCTCCTCCTTGAAGAGGTTGACGAGAATGTCGGTATGTGGAGCTGAAGTGTATGGGAACAATCCCTCAGCATCGAAAACAAATAATTTATCTACACCATAAGGGAGAATCTGATCCTCTACCTGACCCTTGATGCCAGTACCAGCCACGATGGCATGGAGCTCCACGCCCTGCTGGTTAGCGAGCTTACGACCCTTGGTGAGCAATTCCTGAGATACTTCGGCAACGGTTGTGCCTTCTACCTCGCAATATACAAATACGTTGTTCATTGTCTTTTTTAATAAAGCATTTTTAAATGAATCGGAATCTGAATCATCCTTCGATGATTATCCGATAATACTTTCGTCCAACAATTCCTTCATCAGTCCGTCGATGTCCTCATCGCTGCTGGTCAAGGTCTTGCTCTCCTTTGCCTGGAACACGATGTTCTTCACGGCCTTCACCTTGGTAGGTGAACCGCTCAAACCGCACTGTGCAGGGTCGCCGTCAACATCGGCAACGCTCCACTGGTTCAGGGTGAGGTAAGGGCGCTCTTCATAGAGGTTGGCCCAAGGCTCATCACCCTTGCGCTCCATAGGGCAGGTAGCGTATTTATATTTCATTACGAGCTTCACGTTGCATGGGCGACATGGAGCAGCACTTCCGTTTACGGTAATTACCAGTGGCAATGGAGCCTCTACGGTCTCAACACCACCATCGATGAGGCGGCGGATTGTAGCCTTGCCGTCTTCTACCTTGAGGATTTCCTCGGCATAGGTAACCTGGTTCAAGCCCAGCTTCTGAGCCACCTGAGGACCTACCTGAGCAGTATCACCATCGATAGCCTGGCGACCACCGATCACGATATCCACATCACCAATTTTCTGGATTCCTGTAGCAAGGGCATAGGAAGTAGCCAGTGTATCAGCACCGGCAAAGAGGCGGTCGGTGAGCAACCAACCGGTGTCTGCACCACGATAAAGACCCTGGCGGATGATTTCTCCCGCACGAGGAGGACCCATGGTCAAAATTCCAACTGTAGAACCTGGATTCTGCTCCTTCAAGCGGAGAGCCTGCTCCAGCGCGTTCAAATCTTCAGGATTGAAGATAGCAGGAAGGGCAGCACGGTTCACGGTGCCCTCGGCTGTCATCGCATCCTTACCCACATTTCTTGTGTCAGGTACTTGCTTGGCAAGTACAACGATTTTCAAACTCATATTTAAAAATGGTTATTGTTATAATTCTCTTAAGTTGTTAGTGTTCGGAGCTCAAATCCTTGATTTGGGAGCAAACACGTCGGCAAAAGTACCATTTTTTTGTCTTTTACCCAAATATTTCGAAGAAAAAATGCACAAATTACTATATATTGTGCGCAAAACGTAATATTTGTGCAGTTTTTTCTTGCTAGTTTTGAATATTTATTGTAGTTTTGCAAACAAAATACGGCAAATCTATCTTTTATCTGATAATTTGTCCTAGACAAGAAAAGTAGCTTAAAATTATGAAGAAAGTTTTTGTAAGTGGTTGCTATGACCTGCTGCATAGCGGCCACGTTGAGTTTTTCCGCCAGGCGTCTCAGTACGGCGACCTCTACGTAGGTATCGGATCCGACCAGACGATTCTCGGCTACAAGCATCATAAGACGTTCTATCCCGAGCAGGAGCGCCTCTTTATGGTGAAGTCTATTAAATATGTAAAGGATGCCTATATCAATGCTGGTGATGGCATTATGGACTTTGTTCCTACCATCGACATCGTGAAGCCCGACATCTTTGTGGTGAATGCGGACGGCAGCAGCGAAGCCAAGCGCCAGTTCTGTCAGGAGCGGGGCATCGAGTATGTGGTGCTGCAGCGCACTCCGGCTGATGGCCTCACCGCCCGTTCCAGCACGGATATCAAGGATTCTACCTGTCAGCTTCCTACCCGTCTCGACCTGGCAGGTACCTGGATAGACCAGCCATACGTAAGCTGTCATGCTCCGGGCTGGGCAATCACCATGTCGCTCCTCCCAACTTTCGAGGTGCGTGAGCGCTGCGGTCTTTCCACTTCTACCCGCAATATGATCAAGAAGATATGGCCGGTGAAGTTGCCTGACATGAATCCTGAGATTCTTGCCAAGCTGGTGTTCTGTTTCGAGAACGATCCTGAGCGCAGCGATGGTATCGTGAGTGGTGCGCAGGATGCCATCGGTATCTGTATGCCGGGACTGGTGAGACATTATTATGATAACCGTTTCTGGCCGGATAAGTTTGAAACCTGTCTGGATGAGAAGGTTCTCTCGTGGGTGGAGAGCCATGTCTGCATGATTCCGATGGATCCACGCCGTCCGGGCTGTTCTGTGGTAGAGGGCAAGGACATTACCGAGCCAAAGGTGAAGAATCTTGCCAAGGCTGCCGATGACTGCTGGAATGCTATCCTCGCAATGGATTTTGCTGCCTTTGCATCTGCCTTCCAGGCATCCTTCGATGCTCAGGTAGCCATGTTCCCAGCCATGATTCAGGGCTGCGTACAGTCGTATATCGATCTGTATTCCGTACTTCCTGAGGTTCATGCCTGGAAGATGCCGGGAGCTGGTGGCGGCGGCTATCTCGTGCTGGTGGTAGATGATGTGAAGTCGTTTGCGCAGCAGCATCCGGAGGCTATCGAACTGACAATCAGAAGAAAGTAAACAGCCATATAAACAAGAAATGCCACAGCATATTCGCTGCGGCATTTTTTGTTTTATTAGAAAATCTTTATTCGATTCATTCGAAGCTCTTTTATTCGAAGTTCTTCAGTCTTGCGATATACTTACCGAGAATATCAAACTCGATATTCACCACGGTTCCTACTTCTATGTTGCAGAAGTTGGTGTTCTCTCGGGTGTAAGGGATGATGGCTACGGTGAAGGTGTTGTCGGTTGGCTCGCAGACGGTGAGTGAAACGCCGTTCACGGTTACGCTGCCCTTATCTACGGTGAAGTAGCCCTTGCGCGCCATCTCCTTGTTCAGTTCATATTCGAAGGTGAAGTAGGTAGAACCGTCTGCATCCTTCATGTTGATGCACTTGGCGGTTTCATCCACATGTCCCTGCACGATATGGCCGTCCAGTCTGCCGTTCATGATCATCGAGCGCTCCACGTTCACCTTGTCGCCCACCTTCAGCAGACCGAGGTTGCTTCTATCCAGGGTTTCCTTCATGGCAGTAACGGTATAGGTACCGTCCTTGATTTCCACCACGGTGAGGCAGACGCCATTGTGCGCCACGCTCTGGTCGATGCCGAGTTCATCTGCGAACGAACATTTCAGGGTAAAGTCGATGTTCTCCTTATCCTGCTTAATCGCCACTACGGTGGCCATTTCTTCTACGATTCCACTAAACATATATTCTATTTTTATTTGGTTTCATGATTATTTAAAATGCAAAGATATTGCATTAGCTTGAAGCAACCAAATTATTTAAGTTCTTTTGATAAAATAATCGAGATATATTTGTTTAATTGCCATATTTTTTATATTTTTGCACATTATAATATGTGCACATGATAAATGTGATATACATGTTTTTCCAAAACTCTACCGAATATGAAGAAGAATGAAATCCCAGTGGCGCAAAACAATGACTTCGATGGTCTTGTAGCCCATATTCAGCAAACGCAAGATGTATTGCAGAACAATGCTCGCTTAGTGATTAATCGCCACGTCACAGCCAAGGCTTGGTTGACGGGCTATTATATTGTGGAGTATGAGCAGAAGGGAGCTGATAGAGCTAAGTATGGTGAAAAATTGTTGAAAAGCCTTTCTGAAAGACTTGGTAAAAAGAAGTATAGTGTGACAACATTGAAAATCTATCGTCAATTTTATCAAGTATATTCACACTTGGATAAAGAGGTTGCTGGCTTCTTGTTGTCTCAAAGTCAAATTGGACAATCTGTGACTGACCAATTGCAAATAGCTGATTTAAAGCAAAATAGAATTGGTCAGTCAGTGACTGACCAATTTGGAGGTATTGCAGTCTCTGACAAAATAGCTCCATTGGCAGTAAAGTCAAACTTGCTTTTTAATAAGTTGTCTTTTACTCATTTAGTTGCAATTCTCCCAATTACTGACCCTTTAGAGCGTGCTTTTTACGAGACGATGGCAATTCGTGGTACTTGGAGTGTCAGAGAATTGCAACGCCAGATTGATTCCAACTATTATTTCCGCAGTGGATGGAGTCAAAAGCCTGAGGCGTTGGCGAAGTTGGTGGAAGGCAAGGCTGAGACAGATACGCTCGCCCTTGACATCAAGTCGCCATTTACCTTTGAGTTTTTGGGTTTGCAAGCCAAGGATGTAGTGGAAGAGTCTGACTTGGAGACAGCCCTCATCACCCATCTTCAAGACTTTATCTTGGAGCTTGGTATGGGCTTCTGCTTTGAGGAGCGTCAGAAGAAAATGTTGATTGACGACCGCTATTTCAAGGCAGACCTTGTCTTCTATCATAGAATATTGAAACGTCATGTCATCATCGAATTGAAAGCGAATCGTCTGAACTATGCCGATGCCGCCCAGCTTCACATGTATCTTGCTTACTATCGCAAGAATATCATGCAGCCAGATGATAATCCGCCAATCGGTATTCTCCTTTGTTCGGAAGTAGGACAGGAAATGGCAGAGTATTCCTTGCTCGATTTGGACGAGAGCGTGTTTATCTCAAAATATCAACTCAACGTGCCTTCCAAGGAGCGCATGACGGAATTCTTGCGTAAGGAAAATGAGGGAATATATAATAAGGTATAGGAGCAGCAAAATTAGATAACACAGTTTAGGTAACAATAAAAACATTTGAAGACAATGGAAATCAAGGAAGGATATATGCCCTTCATGGGCTATC
>DAWDAD010000086.1:0-8289 GCA_052356385.1 Prevotella sp. | reverse complement strand
TGCGTATCGCTGAGTTCGGTACCGTATTCCGCTATGAGAAGAGCGGTGAGCTCCACGGTCTGACTCGTGTTCGTACATTTACTCAGGATGATGCCCATATCTTCGTTCGTTCAGATCAGGTAAAGTCTGAGTTCGAGAACGTAATCGACGTGATTCTGAAGGTGTTCAAGATCTTCGGTTTCGAGAACTACGAGGCACAGATTTCTCTCCGCGATCCTAAGGATACCGAGAAGTATATCGGTTCTGATGAGATTTGGGAAGAGAGTGAGAACGCTATCCGTGAGGCTTGCAAGGAGAAGGGTCTTGAGACTCGTGAGGAGATTGGCGAGGCTGCCTTCTATGGTCCTAAGCTCGACTTCATGGTAAAGGATGCCATCGGCCGTCGTTGGCAGTTGGGTACCATTCAGGTGGATTACAACTTGCCTGAGCGTTTCAAGCTGGAATATACAGCCGAGGATAACTCAAAGAAGACTCCTGTGATGATTCACCGTGCACCATTCGGTTCATTGGAGCGTTTCACAGCCGTTCTCATCGAGCACACAGCCGGTCACTTCCCATTGTGGTTGACTCCAGACCAGGTTGCTATTCTTCCTATCTCTGAAAAGTTCAACGATTATGCTCAGAAGGTACGTCAGTATCTTGACAAGCAGGGCGTTCGTGCTTTGGTTGATGACCGTAACGAGAAGATTGGCCGCAAGATTCGTGACAACGAGTTGAAGCGTGTGCCTTACATGGTTATCGTAGGTGAGAAGGAGAGTGCTGAGGGCCTCGTTTCCATGCGTAAGCAGGGTGGTGGCGAGCAGGCTACCATGAGCATGGAAGAGTTTGCTCAGCGCATCAACGCCGAGGTTGCAGAGCAGCTGAAGGCAGCTGAAGAGTAAAAATAAGATATAAATCCGCAGGTTTCTTTGGAAATCTGCGGATTTTTTTAAAATAACCCGCTGAAAATTTGGTAGTTTCACGGAAAATGCGTAACTTTGCAGCCGTTTAATCAAAAAACGTTGAATATATCGAATAGTTAATGAAAAATGACAAAATGAAAAATCAGTACCGCGTAAACGAACAGATACGCGTACGTGAAGTGAGAGTAGTAAGTGAAGGCGGAGCAGAAGTGATGCCTACACGTAAAGCGTTGGACTTGGCACGTCAGCAAGAGCTTGACTTGGTCGAGATATCTCCTAATGCCCAACCACCAGTTTGCCGTATTGTTGACTATTCTAAGTTCCTTTACCAGCAGAAGAAACATGCTAAGGAAATGAAGCAGAAGCAGGTGAAGGTGGAGACCAAGGAGATCCGTTTCGGACCTCAGACCGATGAGCACGACTATCAGTTCAAGCTCAAGCACGCTATGGAGTTCCTCAACGAGGGTAACAAGGTACGTGCATACGTGTTCTTCCGTGGTCGTTCTATTCTCTTCAAGGAGCAGGGTGAGGTTCTCCTTCTCCGTTTCGCCAATGATTTGGAGGAATGCGGTAAGGTAGAGCAGATGCCAAAGCTCGAGGGAAAGAAGATGTTCCTCTATATGAGTCCTAAGAAGGCTGGTACAGCTAAGAAGAGCCAGCAGAAGATGGACCGTGAGAAGCGAGAGGCTGAAGCTAAGGCTATTGCTGATGCAGAGCGTGCTGCCAATGCCGAGAAGAATGGCTTGCTCGCCAATGCCAAAGGCGGCGATGCCCTGAAGAAACTCGCAGAAGGAACAGAGGATTAAGAAAAAAAAGATGCGTAACGCCCTGGTATATGCGTTGCCATCGCTATAATAAATAACAATTTAAAATTAAAAGTAAAAATGCCAAAAGTAAAGACTAATTCCGGCGCAAAGAAGAGATTCCGTTTCACCGGTACAGGTAAGATTAAGCGTCATCACGCTTTTCACAGTCACATCTTGACTAAGAAGACAAAGAAGCAGAAGAGAAATCTCCTCGGCGAGACTCTCGTAGACCGTTCTAACTTGAAGCAGGTTCGCGACTTGCTCTGCCTTCGTTAATTATTAACTTTTTAGTCGAACTTTTAAAGAAAAAAAATTATGCCAAGATCAGTAAATCACGTTGCATCAAAAGCAAAAAGAACAAGAATCTTGAAGCTCACTAAGGGTTACTATGGAGCTCGCAAGAATGTATGGACAGTAGCTAAGAACACTTGGGAGAAGGGTCTTACCTACGCTTATCGCGATCGTCGTAACAAGAAGCGCACATTCCGCGCATTGTGGATCCAGCGTATCAACGCTGCTGCTCGCCTCGATGGTATGAGCTACAGCCAGTTGATGGGTGCTCTTCACAAGGCTGGTATCGAGATCAACCGTAAGGTTCTCGCTGACCTCGCTGTTAACAACCCAGAGGCTTTCAAGGCTATCGTTGCTAAGGTGAAGTAATTTGAAAGATTTTTAAAGGAATCCTCAGTTATCTTTGATAGCTGAGGATTTTTCTTTTTTCAGGAATTACTATGTTTCCGCGATAAAGCAAATGAAAATCCCCAGCTATCCATTAAAAGATAGCTGGGGATCTTATCATTTATAAGCCTTTCGGACTTTATAAGCTCTCCGCTTTACTTGATCAATTCAAGACCTGCCTCAAACTTGGTGGTCTTCTCCATAATTGCTGGCAGCTGATTCAAGATGCTCTTAAGCATTTTAAACTGGTTCAAGTCTTCTTCGTCCATATCTGAAGCAGGAACCTTTTCGATCATAACCACCAAATTTGCAATCAATGGCTGAACGAACGCCTTGTCAACAAAGAAATATGGCTTGCTACCATTCCAGCGAATGTTAACTGGAATCTGCTTGTACTGCTCCAACATAGCCTTGAGCTGTGCCTTCTCTGCTGCATCGTCAATATCCTCGGTAGCCTTATTGGCATCAATGGTTACAAGGATAAGATTCTCGTTAGCAACAGTATAGCTTGCATAACCCACAGCAGTCTTCCACTCTGGTACTGCATTCTCATCGTCAGATGCCTCTGCATAAGTAGCGTTAATCTTGCCATCCTTGGTAAAGGTGATGTCCTTCAATACCTTAGGAAGATACTCGTTGGCAAAGTTGTTCATCAATGGGTAAATCACGGTGTTGATGTCCATTGGCATTTCATAGCCTAAGCCCATATCAATCTTGAGAACTGTACCCTCTGGACAATCCCAGGTAAACTTGGCTGAGCCATCGTACCACTCGCTGCCGTTGCCAAGATCCTGCTTTGTAACCTCTTGCAAATTCCAGGTACCCTCAATTTTCTCGTTGCGTACAAATCCCTTTTCGTCATTGTCATCATCGCTGCTACAAGCAGTGAAGAAGCCAAGGGTGCAAACCATGGCCATCAAATAAATAAACTTTTTCATTTTCTTCTCTTTTTTTTGTTAATGAATAATTGTTGTTTTTTATCTTTTTATCTCTCTTTGGCTATATATATTGGCTATATATATTAATGTACGCGTACATTATATAGATAGCTTCAGCAGAATATTATCTGTTACTTCAGCTGATACGTGATGCCGATGCTGCCGTAAATAGGATACATCGTCTGCTCGATGGTCTCGAAATCTTTCTTGAAGATACCATTTAAGCCCCAGCTCAGATCAGCACAGATGCCCCAGCGGTTGTTCAAGCGCCAGTCTATTCCGAAATCTACGCCCACCTGCCAGTTGCGCATATCATCGCTGAAATCGTAATCACCACGTTCGCCTTCGTCATGCCCCAACTTTACCTTTTGTCCGGTAGGATCGCCCTTAGGATGACCTTCCTCCTGGCGGCGCAGGTAACCATCGTATGCCCAGCCCTCAAACTTCTTTGATGTTACATAGCTTACATACGGACCCAACTTGAAACGGAGGTTGTCGCAAATGTCGTATGTTGCCTGCAATGGTACTGTGATAAGACTCATATCTACCTTCGTAACCACGTTGCCTGTAAATATACCTTTCAGTTCTTCTCCGCCACGTACTATTCTCATATAATAGTTTTTTACGCCTGCATCAATCTTCATGCCCTTGTTTTCAAAGTGCAGACCTCCCACGAATCCCCATTTGCCTGAAAGTGGGTGATAAGCATCGATACCCAGACTGAAGTTAGGTTGCAGCGTATAGCTGTGTAGTGTACGGATGGTAGCAGGAAGACCGATAGGGGCTGTGCCTCCAATATTATACGCCACGCGAGCCTGATACTGGTAGCCGTGAAGATATTTGTTCCACGAGGTGCGCTTGCTTTCTTCTACCTGCTTGTGCTCCTCGGTCTTCTGATTCTCATTTTCTTCTGCCCATGTAGCAGTGCCCCATGTCAGCAGGAGAGCTAATATTGTTATCTTCTTCATTCTATGTTTTCCTCCTTAGCTTATTTGCAAATCAACTTGAAACTGTCTATCCAAAGGGTACTGCCTACGGCACCCAGGAAGTTAGCTCCATCTGAACTGGATGAACTGACAATAGTGAGACTGTAGCCACCATTCTTCAGCTTGATTGGGTCTATGGCTTTCTTATACTCGAAATCTACGCTGAAGTGATGCCATTCCGGTGTGTTTCCAATGGCAACTTTTCCGTTGTCATCATGGGTTTCACCTACCAGGGCAAGTGCTACTATCTGTTTGCTGGTCTGTACATTATCTCCGTAGAGCAATACGGCATTCCCCTTTTCGTCGATGTTCTCGTAGAGCACGGCGTAGATGGTTCCGTAGTCATGGCGGTCAAGTTCTTTCATATTCTTGTCGGTGAATTTTTCGCCAGCCTGATACTTATACCATCCTTCTAACTTAGCAGGCTTGGCGTCGAAACTGAATGGATGACCAAACTTTGTTGCCTTCATTGCATTTAAAAGGGCATCTGTAGCATCAAACTGTCCGATAAAGAGGTTGCCGGCAGCGATAGGCTTGTGTGCCATATCAGCGACCTTGCTGGTGCGTTTAGTAGTGAGCTTCACGCCTTTGCCCTTATAGCCGTCTTTTATCATCACGGTAGGATATTCCTCCGGTTTTGCCGAAGGGTTGCTGATCTGGAATCCAGAGTTTCCTGTTGCCCAGATGTCGAGTTTATTGCCGTTCCAGTTCTCCTGCCAGTTGTAGTATCCTTTGCTGAGGTATGCGTTTTCAAAATCGAATTCAATCTCGTTTGGCATGGTGGTCTGACCCTTCTTGATGCTCACCTGATAGGTGCGGGTCCACTGCTTGTCTTCCGATGTAACCACGTATGTAACAGGACCTTTGGAGAAATCGTGCACACTTCCGCTTTCCGGCTGGATGGTGGCTCCCGGGGTGAGCCGGAACATCGGTGCCTGCTTCTTGAGGCTGGCGAATGGCTTCATGGTGAATTCTATCTTGTCCTGGTCGCTCTGCACGTTGACGAGCGTATCCGATGCGTTGGTGAACCACAGCTTCATCCAGCTTCCTGGGTGGATGTATGCCTGCTCGATGTCGCATTCGGCATTGAGGGGTTCATCCTTGAAGCATGAACTGAGTGATAGGGCGCAAACCGTCGATAAAGATAGCGTTATAAATTTTCTAAAACCCATTGTCTTCATATCCTTTCCTTTATTATATAAGAGCGTTATCTTTTTGGGATATCCGCTGATGATTCAATTTTCTGGTTGCAAAGTTACGCCGAAAACTTGAAAGCGCCAAACATTTTTCACTTTATTTGCATATTATTTATGTTTCTGATTATTTGTTAGATGGGGTAGGAAAAAAAGAAGACTGGGCATCCCTTTTGGAATGCTCAGTCTTGATTTTAGAAATTTACATTGTCGCCTCCGCTGCCTTCGCCGTCTCCGGTGTTATCCTTTCCGGTGTCTCCTGATGGGGTGTTGCCGCCGCTTGGGTTGTTCTTGTCGGTGCCGCCGGAGGTATCACCGGTATTGTCCTTATCGGTTCCGCCTGAAGTTCCGCCTGAAGTTCCGCCGCCATTTTCCTTGTCTTCGATGCCGTTGTACTCGGTCATCTCCTCCATCTTGATGCCACTGAGCATCGGCTTTACTCGCTTGCCCTGGTCCATGACAGAGTAAGGTGAGTAGATGATGTACATAGCCTTGATGTTGGCTTGGGTGAACTTCTTGGCGCTTACGGCTGGGGAAGTTCTGATGCCGAGCTTGAAGCTTCCGAATTCGTCGAGCACCACCTTGTTGCCGTCGGCGATGTTGGCTGAGATCTCAGTCATCAGGGCATTGAAATCCGGCGTTAAAAAATGTCCTAACCTCTTTTATGTTCTGGGGATTTGCAATCCCATCAATAAGTAATGCCTTGTAAAGTCTAATCCTCACCTCATAAACACTAAAAAAAGAAGAAAAAACTGCTAGATTTCTCCAAAAAACAAATAATTTCGACTCAAACAGCAAATTCTCACTTCAAAAGCACCATTGAATGAAGAAATATATTATC
Source organism: Prevotella sp. (assembly GCA_052356385.1). GTDB lineage: Bacteria > Bacteroidota > Bacteroidia > Bacteroidales > Bacteroidaceae > Prevotella. Next base: position 1,945 of record DAWDAD010000086.1, on the reverse strand, counting down.
TTTGTACCTGTATATTCGCTTGAGCCAGTGATAAGCTACGATACATCAAGAAGTATCACAACCTATATGACTCATCCTGTTTTATGGAAATTTTAAAATCATCAAAATTATGGCTACAAAGAATACTACAACCAAAAACTTATATTTTGTGACAACCACTGTTGTTAATTGGGTTGATATTTTCAGTCGTACCAAGTATAAGCATATTATTATAGAATCTCTGGCTTTTTGTCAGAAGACCAAGGGATTGGAAATATACGCCTGGGTACTGATGCCCAATCATTTACATTTCATTATAGGGGCAGAGAATCTTGAACAGGTTCAAACTGTTCTCCGTGATTTCAAGAAGTTCACGAGTAAGAAAATTGTCGCAGAACTTCTGGAAGATATCCAGGAGAGTAGGAGAGAGTGGATGTTGCAACTTTTCAGACTGGCTGGTGAGAAGAATCCGAAAATCAGCAAGTATCATTTTTGGCAGGATGGGTGTTATACTGAAGTGATTTCATCGTTCAAGTTTTTCAAGCAGAAGTTGGATTATATTCATCAGAATCCGGTGAGGGCCGAGTTCGTGAGGTATCCTCAGGATTATCTCTATAGTTCTGCGATAGATTATGCAGGGGGTAGGGGATTGCTGGATGTGATTGTTGTGAGATAATCTTTTGTTATTGATGGGGAGTTATGGGGGATTACAAATCCCCCGGTTTTCATAGGTCGAACCTTTTTTTTACGGCGGATTGCAAATCCGCCGGGACGCCTTGCGGAAGACTTTTCTCTGGACGCCTTGCGGAAGACTTTTCTCTGGACGCCTTGCGGAAGACTTTTCTGGACGCCTTGCGGAAGACTTTGCATCGATACCGTTAGGCGTTTCGACGGATTTGTAATCCGTCGTTAAAAAATGTCCTAACCTCTTTTGTGTTCTGGGGATTTGCAATCCCCAGCAATCAGTAATGCATTTCATCCCTCATCCATACACATTCACCATTCACATTCTCCATCCCCCCATCCACACATTCCTCACCCACACAAAAAAAAGGGGACTGAAATCTCATTTCTGAAATTTCAGTCCCCTTAAAATTTTTATTTAGCTAATGAATAGCAAATGCTTTATCTGCAGGAGATTAAGCCTTGCCCTCCATCTGAGCCTTCAACTTAGCAAGAGCATCGATGTCGCCGAGTGAAGTACCAGCAGCTACGTTGTTGATAGCTGGAGTCTCGTTCTTGCGACCACCGTTACCACCACGCTTGTGAGCTGGCTTAGCGATTGGCTCGTCCTTGCCCTCCTCAAATGTACGAGAGTGAGAGAGGATGATACGCTTTGTCTCCTTAACGAACTCGATTACCTTGAAGTCGAGCTCCTCGCCCTTCTTAGCCATTGAGCCGTCCTCCTTGGTGAGGTGCTTTGGAGTAGCGAAGCCTTCGCCACCCTCTGCGAGAGCAACTACAGCACCCTTATCCATCATCTCAACGATAGTACCCTTGTGTACAGAACCTGGAGTGTAGATTGTCTCATACTCATCCCATGGGTTCTTCTCCAACTGCTTGTGGCCGAGGCTCAAGCGGCGGTTCTCCTTGTCGATCTCGAGAACTACTACGTCGATACTAGCACCTACAGATGTGAACTCAGATGGGTGCTTAATCTTCTTAGTCCAAGAGAGGTCAGAGATGTGGATCAAGCCATCAACACCCTCCTCGAGCTCTACGAAGATACCGAAGTTAGTGAAGTTGCGAACCTTAGCAACGTGCTTGCTGCCGATAGGGAACTTAGTCTCGATGCACTCCCATGGATCAGCCTTGAGCTGCTTGATACCGAGGCTCATCTTACGCTCAGCGCGGTCGAGAGTCAAGATAACAGCCTCTACCTCGTCGCCAACCTTCATGAAGTCGTTAGCTGAACGGAGGTGCTGGCTCCAAGACATCTCAGAAACGTGGATCAAGCCCTCTACAC
>DAWDAD010000085.1:0-8478 GCA_052356385.1 Prevotella sp. | reverse complement strand
AATCCAGCTTCTTCAAGTCGGCTGGCGACTTTATTTTCTCAATATACATATTTTTTATACTTATAGTTATGATTCTATCATGATTATATTATGATCATAAATTTCCGGGTGCAAAGATACGACGATTCCCGAAAACACGCATTACCCAAACTACAGAAAAAATGAATAATTCTCCGGAAATCTCATCTTGGAATATTCTTCCGGAAAACTCATCTTGGAATTCAGCCTGCAGCCTTATCCCTATCCTTCAGAATCACAGCCATGTTATCCAGCGCCCATTCTATCAGATGATCCATAATAGGAATAAGGGTTTCAGCACGGGGTGTGAGAGAATACTCCACTCTTGGCGGCACTTCGGCATAAGCCTTACGGGTAACGTAGCCATCAGCCTCCAACGATTTTAACGTGCTGGTAAGCATTTTCTGCGAAATATCCGGAATTAGCTTACGCAGGGCATTAAACCGGAGGGGACCATCCTGATGATTTTTCAGGGTGTAGATTACCAGTAGCGACCACTTGTCGCAAACGCGCGCCAGGACGTTACGGATGGGACAGTCCTGCACAACCATTTCTTTTATCATTCTTGCCATAATCTATCTTCTTTATATTCTACTATTTTTATTCTGCGATAATCTATAATATTCTACAAAACTCTGCAATAATCTGCAATAGGCTACAAAAGTAACTAATATCCGAAAAGATACCAAACATACCAAGTTAATCTAAGTTAACGCTTCATTTTTCTTTCTCCCATTCCCACGCAATAGTTACCTCCCGGTAACCATCTTACCCCCAAGTGCCCTCTTGCAGGAACCAGTTTTTCGCAGTATCTTTGCAGCGCAATTCAGAAATGAAAGCTAAAAGCAGAAGTACTCACAAATTCACAAAAAGAAATAACATAAAGTGAAAGAAATAAAGAAAGAGAAATGAAATAAAGAAAGAAAAAGAGAAATATAAACATTTAAAAATAACAGACAAGATGAAAGAAACAAAGACTATTGCTAAGGCTGCAAACTTTACAGCCACAGATTTTGGTAAGATGAGTGAAATCAAGGATTACACCTTAGAGATGGGTCCTGAGATTAAGATTCCCGGAAAGGTATTCGGAGGTCAGAGCGTGAACGCTACTGGTGGCGAGTTCTCATTCCAGAGTTTTGCTCCTGGCACAGAGACAGGCTTCCTCCATACTCACAAGAACCACGAGGAATTATATTTCTTCCTCAGCGGCAAGGGCGAGTTCCAGGTGGATGGCAAGGTATTCCCTATTCAGGAGGGAAACGTGGTGAGAGTAGCACCAGACGGCAAGCGCTCTGTTCGCAACAACGGTACAGAACCACTCGTGATGCTCTGCGTGCAGTATAAGGCCGAAACCTTTACAGCCGAAGATGCAACCGACGGCGTGATTCTCAACGATAAGGTGGAGTGGTAGAAATTACTCCACCACCTCCATGATTTCAGGATGCTCAAGCTTTTCCTGTTTCTTGAGCTTCTTCACTACTTCGGAATAACTGTGGCGAATCAGGGCCTGGATGAAATCATCTTCCAGCGTGCCATAAAGGTTTACCTGATTCCAGTATTTCTTATTCCAATGCCATGCGCCTTCTATTTCGGGATGCACTTCCCGGAGTTCGAGGGCGTATTCGGCATTACATTTCATCGTAACCCACTCGGGGCGCTCCAGGTCAACACAGGCAAAGATCTTGCCCAAGATGCGAAACACCAAGGTCTGCTCATCAAAAGGAAAATCCTCAGTAACGAGGGGGAGTGAGAGGCAATACTCTCTAACTGATTCTATGTTCATCATATCTTCTGATTATTTCTGATTAAAATGATTCTATGTTTTAGGGGACAAAGATAACGAATTCTGATGAAACGGCAAGACTTATCTCATAAAAAAAACAAATCTTATCCGAAAAAATTCCGTTATATTAAAATCCTTCTCTTTCCTTATCCGTAATTTTGCAACATCATTCGCAAGATTCCTGCGCAGTAACATTCGCAAGAACTTTGCAGCATATTTACTTTAAAATAAGAAAGAAGATTATGAAACATGAATTGATCATGAGCGGTTTGCTCGTCCTGGGAAATCCGATGATGGCAAACGCTCAACAGACAAAGACCACTACAGCAGAGAGCATTTCTACTGCAAAGAATATTTCTACTGATAGCATATAGGCAATGAAGGAAAAGCTTCGCCAGGACAGCATCCAATGGGAGAAACTGCTCGCAGCCGTAACCATCAAGGGAACCCGCTCGCAAGTCCGTTAGGCGTTAGGGGCCTTTAGGCGTTCCTGCGGACTTGCAAACCAGTATTACGGACTTATACCACAGCACCTTCTACCCTGTTAGGGCGTGTGGAGCTTACTTGCAAAAGTTCAGTTCAAAAGAAAAACTTTAAAATAACTCCCTTATGGGATACTTAAAAATAATCTTTTTGTAACTTTTTCAAGAAAATATTTGGTAGTTACATAATTTTATTGTAGATTTGCAGCAGATTTTTAAAAGAAGGAGTAATTATGAAGAAGGAAAAGAAGGAAAATCTGATGAAAATGGATGGGAAGCCGATGGCAACAGATGTTAAGCCGAAGACAACAGATGTTAAGCCGATGAAGCAAGGACTGCTATCCCAAATATTCCATCTCTATTATGATGGCTTCAGGACGATGACCCTGGGCAAGACGCTCTGGACCATCATCCTCATCAAGCTTGCCATCATCTTCCTGGTGCTCAAGCTCTTTTTCTTTCCGGATTTTATCAATACGAATTCCAAGAACGGAGACAAGGCTGGCTTCGTATCCAAGGAAATTCTCAACAGATAAGGCTCTGAATTTCAATCCTATATTATCAGAAGAAATACAAAAACATTATATAATAACAATTTTAAAACCATTCAACTATGATGACAAATCTATTGTTAGACATTACATCAGCCACCATCGACTGGTCGAGGGCGCAATTCGCACTCACGGCCATCTACCATTGGCTATTCGTGCCACTCACCCTGGGACTGGCAGTAATCATGGGCATCGCCGAAACATGTTACTACCGCACCAACAAACCGTTCTGGAAGCACGTAACCCGTTTCTGGCAAAAACTCTTTGGCGTCAACTTCGCCATGGGTGTTGCCACGGGAATCATCCTGGAGTTTGAATTCGGAACCAATTGGAGCAACTACTCCTGGTTTGTGGGCGACGTATTCGGCGCTCCCCTAGCCATCGAAGGCATCCTGGCATTCTTCATGGAGAGCACCTTCGTGGCGGTGATGTTCTTCGGCTGGGATAAGGTGAGCCGGGGCTTCCACCTTGCCTCCACCTGGCTCACGGGACTTGGAGCCACCATTTCTGCCTGGTGGATTCTCGTAGCCAACGCCTGGATGCAATATCCTGTGGGGCAGGAATTCAATCCCGACACCATGCGCTTCGAGATGACCTCGTTCCTGGATGTGGCACTTTCGCCATTCGCCATCAACAAGTTCACCCATACCGTCACCTCATCCTGGATCATCGGAGCCACCTTCGTGGTAGCCGTAAGCTGCTGGTATCTCCTGAAGAAGAGAGAAACCCAACTTGCCAAGGCGAGCATCAAGATGGGTGCCGGAGTAGGACTCATCGCCACCCTGCTGGCTGCGATGACCGGCGACAACTCCGCCTATCGGGTGGCACAGGTGCAGCCAATGAAACTGGCTGCGATGGAAGCATTATATAATGGTGGCAAGGGCGAGAGCCTTACGGCGATAGCAGCCGTTCACCCCTTCCGGCAGCCCGATTACGAAAACGAGCAGGAGCCAGCCATGCGCATCGCCATCCCTAACATGCTCTCGTTCTTAGCCACCCGCACAGCCGATGGTTACGTGCCAGGCGTAAACGATATTCTCAAGGGTTACACTAAAGAGGATGGCACCCGGGAACCATCCGTGCAGGAAAAGATAGCCCGGGGCAAGAAAGCGATTGTTGCCCTGAAAACCTATCGCGAAACCAAGGCGCAAGACCAGCTCCCTATCCTCAGGGAGAACATGAAATACTTCGGATATGGTTACATCAAGGATGCCAAGGAACTGGTGCCGAGCATCCCGATCTGCTTCTACGCCTTCCGCCTGATGGTGGGAGTAGGCTGCCTGCTCATCCTCTTCTTCGCCCTCAGCCTCTTCTTGGTTTATAAGAAGGAAATCGCCCAATACCGATGGTTCCTCATTTCCGCCATCATCATGATTCCGCTGGCTTACATCGCCTCAGAATCGGGCTGGATAGTAGCAGAAATCGGTCGCCAGCCTTGGACCATCCAAGACCTGCTGCCAGTAAGCGCCGCCATCTCCGACATCGAGGCAGGCAGCGTGGCCACCACCTTCTTCATCTTCCTGGCACTCTTCACCACCATGCTCGCCGCGGAAATCAGCATCCTGATGAAGCAGATTAAGAAAGGACCGGAATACGAATAATCTCTCTGATAATCAATATTTTTTTCAGAAAGATTTCGAAAAGAATCATAGGATAGTTTTTCAGTAAACAACAAAACCCGAAAGTATTATGACATACGAATTTTTGCAATCATACTGGTGGTTCCTCGTATCATTATTAGGAGCCCTGCTGGTGTTTCTCATGTTTGTACAGGGAGCCAACACCTTGATTTTCTGTTTGGGGAAAACAGAAGAAGAGCGTCGCCTCATCATCAACTCCACGGGGCGAAAATGGGAGTTCACCTTCACCACGCTCGTCACCTTCGGCGGAGCCTTCTTCGCCTCATTCCCGCTGTTCTACAGCACCAGTTTCGGCGGAGCCTACTGGCTGTGGATGATCATCCTGTTCTCGTTTGTGATTCAAGCCGTGAGCTATGAATTCCAGAACAAGATAGGTAATTTTCTTGGACCAAAGACCTTTCAGATCTGCCTCATCATCAATGGCATCGTGGGGCCTCTGCTTCTTGGCGGCGCCGTAGCCACCTTCTTCAACGGCAGCAATTTCCAGATAGACAAGGGCAATATTACCAACAGTCTGCAACCCGTCATCAGCCGATGGGCAAACGCCAGCCATGGTCTTGATGCCCTGCTCGACCCATGGAATGTGGTGCTGGGCCTTGCCGTACTGATGCTAGCCCGCATTCTGGGCATGCTCTACATCAAGAACAACATCGAGCACCAGCAGATTCAGGAGCGCTGCACCCGCCAGTTGCCATGGAATGCCCTGCTCTTCCTATTGTTCTTCCTGCCATTTCTCATCAGATTAATGATAAAGGATGGATTCAGCACGGCAGCAGGAGCAGGAATGAGCGCAGCATCTTCAGGCAGTATTACGCTGGAGAGCATGAAGTATCTTCACAATCTTCTGGAGATGCCAATCTTGCCTGTAATATTATTAATAGGAATAGTGCTCGTACTCTTCGGTATTTTCAAGTCATCGAGAAGCGTGCTGTATAGAAAGGGAATCTGGTTTACGGGCATCGGAACCGTGCTCACCGTACTGGTTCTGCTGCTGATAGCCGGCTGGAACCACACCGCCTACTATCCGTCGAACATCGACCTTCAGAGTTCGCTCACCCTCGCCAACAGTTGCAGCAGCGAGTTCACGCTCCGCACCATGGCGATAGTTTCCCTCCTCATCCCGTTCGTCCTCGCCTACATCGTCTTCGCCTGGCGCGCCATCGACCACAAGCGCATCACGCAGGAAGAGATAGAGCAGGGAGAAGCTTATTAACTGAAGTTTCGAGAGTTAGCCCCCGGAAGCCCAGTACCATTGACTACTCTTCTTTTCGGAACTTTCTGTTTTTACAGAATATTATTCTGCCGCAGTCATCGTTTTCCGCATATTTCAGAATGTTTTCCTAAAAACGAAAGAATATTTGGCGGATGAGATTCTTCTTCTTACCTTTGCAGCCGAAAACGAATAACAACATAAAAAACAAGAGATATGAGTAGTATCAAAAACATCAAGACAAATGTGCTGGGCTATCCTCGCATTGGTAAGAAGCGTGAACTCAAGAAGGCTTGCGAAGCCTATTGGGCTGGTAAGATCAACCGTAACGAACTGGAGAATACCGCCAGAAATCTCCGCAGAGAAAACTGGAACTTGCTGCAGAAGGCAGGCATCGACCTCATCCCTTCCAACGATTTCTCCTACTACGACACAACCCTCGACCTCACCCTCACTCTCGGAGCCATCCCTTCGCGCTACAATAGTCTGAAGGAAGATAAGCTCCGCCTCTATTTCGCCATGGCCCACGGCGAGCAGAACGAGCAGGAAGATGTGATTGCGATGGAGATGACCAAATGGTTTGATACGAATTATCATTACATCGTTCCGGAATTTGTGAAGGATCAGGAATTCTCACTCTTCGATACGAAAGTGGTGGATGAATTCTGCGAAGCCCTGGAATTGGGCATCAAGACCAAGCCCGTGATTCTGAGTCCGGTATCGTTCCTTCTTTTAGGAAAAGAGAAGGAGGATATCACGGGAATGCAGGATGGTTTCCATCGCCTTGATCTGCTCGATAAGGTTCTCCCAGTTTACGTCGAACTTCTCAAAGTCCTGGAAGAGAAGGGAGCAGAATGGATTCAGATAGACGAGCCTTATCTCGCCCTCGACCTGGACGATGAGCAGCGCAACGCCATCCAGAAGGCGTTCAGTTACATCAGAGAGAACACCCGCCTCAAGATTATCGTAGCCACCTATTTCGATGGCTTGAAAGATAACGCAGATTTGGCGGTAAACCTGCCTGTGGAAGCCCTCCACATCGACCTGGCAAGATGCCCGGAGCAGTTGGATTCCATCCTCAACATTCTGCCTGCAGACAAGATTCTCTCGCTCGGCGTAGTGGACGGCCGCAACATCTGGAAGAACGATTTGGAGAAGTCGATCGAGCTAGTAAACAAGGCGACAGGCAAGCTCGGAGCCGATAGAGTCTTCGTGGCAGGTTCCTGCTCGTTCCTCCACGTGCCATACGATCTGGCGCTCGAAACCAAGGAGCAGAATCTCCCTGTCGGCATCAAGCGATGGATGGCATTTGCGGCACAGAAGATAGAGGAACTGGCTGCCATCAAGGCGCTTGCCGGGAGTGAGACTAAAGAGGGATTCTCTCATCAGGAAAAGACTGCAGAACAAGACTACGCAGCAGGCATCCAGGCTTACTTCGCTGAAAATCAGAAGGATATTGCCGACCGAAAGGTTTCTTTCCTGATTCACAACCCAGAGGTGAAAGCCCGGGTTGCCGCCTTAACCGATAAGGATTCGCAGCGCCATTCAGCATTCGAGGTGCGCCAGAAGATTCAGCATTCAGAGCTCCATCTTCCGCTCTATCCTACCACCACCATCGGCTCGTTTCCTCAGACCAAAGAGGTGCGCTCATGGCGTTCCAAGTTTAGGAAGGGCGAAATTTCGGCTGCCGAATACAATCAACTGCTGAAGGAAGAAACCCGAAAATGCATAGAATGGCAGGAGGAGATTGGACTGGATGTGCTGGTGCACGGCGAGTTTGAGCGCAACGACATGGTGGAGTATTTCGGCGAGCAGTTGGCAGGCTTTGCCTTCACCCAGAACGGATGGGTTCAGAGCTACGGTTCCCGCTGCGTGAAACCACCAGTAATCTATGGCGACGTGGAGCGCAAGCAGGCGATGACCGTGGATTGGAGCACCTTCGCACAGTCGTGCACCCAGTTGCCGATGAAGGGAATGCTCACCGGTCCGGTAACCATCCTCGAATGGTCGTTTGTAAGAAATGACCAGCCCCGTTCTCTCACCTGCAAGCAGATAGCCCTCGCCATCCGTGATGAGGTTTGCGACCTGGAGCGCCACAACATCAGGATTATCCAGATAGACGAGCCAGCCATCCGCGAAGGTTTACCTTTGCGCAAGTCAGGATGGGATGAGTATCTGAAATGGGCGGTAGAAAGCTTCCGGATTTCAGCCAGCGGCGTGGAAGACAAGACTCAGATTCACACCCACATGTGCTATTCTGAGTTTAATGATATTATCGAACATATTGCTGCGATGGATGCTGACGTGATCACCATCGAGTGTTCCCGTTCGCAGATGGAATTACTGAATGTCTTTGCCGATTTCCACTATCCTAACGAGATTGGTCCGGGCGTCTACGACATCCATTCTGCCCGAGTACCAGAGACTCAGGAGATGGTAGATTTGCTGAAAAAAGCGGAAAGATTCATCGACAAGAGCAAACTCTGGGTGAATCCGGATTGCGGTTTGAAGACCCGTGGCTGGGCAGAAACCAAGACCTCGCTCATTAGAATGGTAGAGGCTGCTAAGGAATTGAGAAACGAATAACAAAGTTTGCAAAAGTATTGAGAAAACGAATAACAATTTGCATAGTTTTTATCAACGGAATCCCGGGGCATTTCTCTATGTCTCGGGATTTTTTGTGTTCCAGCAACTCAAAGCCTTGAAATATTTTATCACCAATCTTTTGCCCATCCAAAGAAAAGCAGTATCTTTGCAGACATGAAACAGGAAATCATAGATAAAATCAACCGAT
>DAWDAD010000084.1:0-8493 GCA_052356385.1 Prevotella sp. | reverse complement strand
TTGTTGCTATCATCGGTATTGGTCTGGCTACTTACATGTATGCACCTAAGAAGACCCCATTGGCAGACGCTTTGGCTAAGAAGATGCCTAAGTTGCACAAGGCAGCCCTGAATCGTTTCTATATCGACGATGCTTGGCAGTTCTTCACTCACAAGATTGTCTTCGGTTGTTTCTCAAAGCCAATCGCATGGTTCGACCGTCACGTTATCGATGGTACCTTCAACTTCATGGCTTGGGGTGCACAGGAGGCAGGCGAGACTATCCGTCCATGGCAGAGTGGTGATGTTCGCAGCTATGCTATCTGGTTCCTCACCGGTACCGTGGCATTGACCCTGTGTCTGCTCGCTCTTCTTTAATGAATGTCTCACAATTAAGTAAATAGAAAAGAAATGAATTTAAGTATATTCGTCATAGTACCACTCCTGATGTTGCTCGGCCTCTGGTTGGCACGCAACGACAAGCAGGTTCGTGGTGTGATGGTAGCCGGTGCCAGCGTATTGCTCGCACTCTCCATCTATTTGGTGTTTGCATTTCTCGAAGCTCGTGAGACAATGCCAGCCGACCAAGCTCCGATGCTCTTCACCTACTGTGTGCCTTGGTTTGAACCATTGCACATCAACTATTCACTCGGTGTGGATGGTATCTCAGTGGTGATGATTCTCTTGACATCCATCATCGTGTTCACCGGTACATTTGCCTCTTGGCAGATGGAACCAATGAAGAAGGAATACTTCCTCTGGTTCACACTCCTGAGCATCGGTGTATATGGCTTCTTCATCTCTATCGACATGTTCACCATGTTCATGTTCTATGAGGTCGCGCTGATTCCTATGTACCTCTTGATTGGTGTATGGGGTAGTGGTGCGAAGGAGTATTCTGCCATGAAGTTGACTTTGATGTTGATGGGTGGTTCTGCACTCCTCATCATCGGTATCCTGGGTATCTACTTCTACAGTGGTGCTCAGACCTTCGAAATCCTGGATATCGCTCACCATACCAATGGTGCCCACGCGATTCCTGTGAGCGTGCAGAACGTGTTCTTCCCATTGCTCTTCATCGGTTTCGGTATCCTCGGTGCGCTGTTCCCATTCCATACATGGTCTCCTGACGGTCACGCAAGTGCGCCAACAGCTGTATCTATGTTGCACGCCGGTGTATTGATGAAGCTTGGTGGTTACGGTTGCTTCCGCATCGCCATGTTCCTCTTGCCAGCTGCTACTCACGGATTCTGGATCAAGGTATTCCTCGTGCTGACTACCATCTCTATCGTATATGGTGCCTTGTCAGCTTGTGTACAGACCGACTTGAAGTACATCAACGCTTACTCATCAGTATCTCACTGTGGTATGGTGCTCTTCGCTCTCTGTATGATGACTGAGACAGCTGCTACTGGTGCAATCCTCCAGATGTTGTCTCACGGTTTGATGACCGCCCTCTTCTTCGCCGTTATCGGTATGATTTACCATCAGGCTGGTACACGTGACGTACGTTACCTGGGTGGTTTGATGAAGATTATTCCATTCCTCTCTGTAGGTTATGCAGTAGCTGGTTTGGCTAACCTCGGTTTGCCAGGTTTCTCAGGTTTCGTAGCCGAGATGACCATCTTCGTAGGTTCATTCCAGAATGCAGATACCTTCCATCGTGTATGTACCATCATCGCATGTACCTCTATCGTAGTAACAGCGGTTTACATCCTGCGTTGTGTTGGTAAGATCCTTTATCAGAAGGTTCCTAATCCAAAGTTGGAGAAGCTTCACGATGCTACCTGGGACGAGCGTATCGCTGTAGCAGGTCTGATTGCCTGCGTGGCAGGTCTCGGTATGTTCCCACTCTGGGCAGAGAAGATTATCATGGACGCCGTAGGTCCTATCTTTAGTGTAATCATGTAATAAATATCAGAAGAAATGAATTACAGTCAATTTTTAAATATGTTTCCAGAAGCTTCCTTGATGGTAGTTCTGTTGATCACTTTTATTGCTGACTTCTGCAGTTCCAAGAGCGCAGACCGTAAGTGGTTCAATCCTCTGGTATGTCTCTTGATGGTGGCTCACATTGCCATCAATATCTTCCCAACAGAAGCCACAGAGGCATTTGGCGGCATGTACACAACAGGTCCTGCTGCCGGTGTCTTGAAGACTATCCTGGCTTTGGGTACCCTCATCGTGTTGGTACAGGCTAAGGAGTGGTTGAGCCGTAAGGACACAGCCTTCAAGGAGGGTGAGTTCTATATGTTGATTATCTCTACCTTGCTGGGTATGAACATGATGGTAAGTGCCAACCACTTCCTCCTGTTCTTCCTTGGCCTCGAAATGGCATCTGTGCCAATGGCCTGCTTGGTTGCATTCGATAAGTATCGTCATCATTCTGCAGAGGCAGGTGCCAAGTTCGTTTTGACCGCTACTTTCTCTAGCGGTGTGATGATCTACGGTATCTCTCTGCTCTATGCAGCTTGCGGTACTTTGTACTTCGAGGATGTAGCAAAGGTTATCTCTGCATCACCATTGACCATCGCCGGTATGGTATTCTTCTTCAGTGGTCTCGGTTTCAAGATTTCCTTGGTTCCTTTCCACTTCTGGACAGCCGATTCATACCAGGGTGCACCAACTACAGTTACTGGTTATCTGTCAGTAGTATCTAAGGGTGCTGCAGCGTTCACACTCTGCGCTATCCTCATGAAGGTGTTCCAGCCAATGGTAGAGTACTGGACCGTATTGCTCTACATCGTGATTGTTCTTTCTATCACTATCGCCAACCTGTTTGCCATCCGTCAGAGCGACCTGAAGCGTTTCATGGCATTCTCTTCTATCTCTCAGGCAGGTTACATCATGCTGGCAGTGGTAGGCAACTCAGCGATGAGCGTTACAGCCCTGACTTACTATGTATTGATTTACGTAGTAGCCAACCTGAGCGTCTTCGCCATCATTGCTTCTATTGAGGAGCACAACAACGGCACTGTTCAGATGGACAGCTACAATGGTTTGTACAAGACCAATCCACGTCTGGCATTCCTGATGACATTGGCATTGTTCTCATTGGGTGGTATTCCTCCATTTGCAGGTATGTTCTCTAAGTTCTTCGTGTTCATGGCAGCGGTACAGGGAGCTGATATCCATACCACCCTCGGTGGTTGGGCATACGGCGTCGTATTCATTGCCTTGGTTAACACTGTATTGAGCTTGTACTACTATCTGCTCATCGTGAAGGCAATGTTCATCAAGCACAGCGATAATCCGCTTCCTACTTTCCAGAGTGCATTCTCAACCAAGTTGGCGCTTGCTATCTGCACAGTAGGTATCGTAGCATTCGGTGTTTGTTCATTCGTATTCGACTGGATTTCAGTTGCAGCGAATGCGTAAATCATCAATAATTTATAAAATCCCAGCAATCGGTAAAAGATTGCTGGGATTTTTTTTTGTTTTGTCTAAAAATAGCTGTACCTTTGCACCCGATTAGAGGCATGGTGCCTCCATTATACATTATAAATTATTAATTATCAATTGAAAAATGGATAAGTTACCGATGAATGATGTTCCGATGCTCGTAAGCGCCATCAACTTCCTGCTTCGTGACCACGAGTTTGAAACACTCGATGAGATTTGTAATCACTTCAATGTGAACCGTGCAGCATTAGAAACCAAAATGGCTACCCAAGGCTTTGAGTGGTCAGAGCAGCAGAAGAAATTCTGGTAAACCCCACACGCCCAGAAAAGTATAGTCAGCACGCCCTGTAAGGGCAGAAGCTCCTAGCCCAGGGCAACACCCTGGGTAAAATAATTGCATTTAAAAACGCCCTGTAAGGGCAAAAGCTTTAAAAAAAATATATAAATTGTAAATTATTAATTAACTATGACTCCTCCTCGACCCTTGTGGAAGTCTGTACAAGACTATGTAATGATTGCGATAGGTATGATTTCCTACGCCATTGGATGGAACGTTTTCCTCTTGCCTACCAATGTGACGGCAAGCGGATTGCCTGGTATTTCCAGTATCATCTATTGGGCAACCGGTTGCCCTGTGCAAATTCCGTATTTCATCGCCAACGCCACTTTATTAATATGTGCGTTCAAGATTTTGGGAGCTAAGTTCTGCGTCAAGACCGTTTATGCCGTCATCGTGGTAACCGCCTTGACCTCCTTCTTCTCCAGTCGTTTAGGCGATATTCATCTCTTGGAAAACCAACCTTTATGGGCTGCTTTCCTGGGTGCCGTTTTCTGCGGCTGCGGAATCGGACTCGGTTTCTCTGTTGGTGGAAGTACGGGTGGTACGGATATCATTGCCGCCATTGTCAACAAGTATCGCGACATTTCCTTAGGTAGAGTGATTATGATATGCGACATTTTCATCATCAGTTCCAGCTATCTGGTGGTTCACGATTGGGAAAAAGTGTTATATGGTTATGTGGTTCTTTGCGTTCAGGCATTCTGCATCGACCAGGTGGTGAACAGTCGCCGCAGGAGTGTACAGTTCTTCATCATTTCGCAGAAGTATGAGGAGATAGGCAAGCGCATCAATACTGATGCCGATAGGGGAGTAACGGTGGTGAATGCCAGCGGTTTCTATTCCGGTCAGGATGTGAAGATGCTCTTCGTGCTTGCCAAGCAGCGCCAGGCTCCAGCCATTTTCCGCCTTATCAGCGAGATAGACCCGAATGCCTTTGTCAGTCAGAGTGCCGTTATCGGTGTTTATGGCGAGGGTTTTGATAAGATTAAGTACAAAGCCAAGAAAGAACACGGAGTTTAATATTGACTAAAATATCCCCCATCCTGCTTGCAAAAATAGGATGGGGGATTTCTTATCTGTTACCTCTAAGATAATATCTTATTTCAATTTTTCTATCTGTTCCTGGGTAAGACCGGAATACTTCATGATCAGATTGATGTCAACGTCATCAGCAAGCATATTCCTGGCAATATCCAGGGCTTTCTGGTTCATACCTTTCTCCATACCTAATTCCATACCCTCTGCAAGACCTTCTTGCTTCGCCGTATCAATGGAGTTCTTGATATCCCGGTATGCCATCTTACTTGCTTCATACTCCCTCATTTCCTGAGGTGTGAACTTGGCAATCTCGGCTTCCTCAAAGAGACGGTCGAATACCTTGTCGCACAGCTCCTTCGGACGCTGGGTAAGCTTATAGAGGTTCTTCAGCGCATAGAGCCATTTTTCGTAGAGCGTTTCCAGTTCTCCTAGTGTCTTATTGAATTTCGCAATCTCTACATAGATAAACTCCAGCTTGTCGTAGAAAATCTTGTGGGTAGCGGTATCGCACAACTGTACATGATGGCGGATCTTCTCCTTGTCGAAGGCATCCTCGTTCATGTTGAAGTTGAGCAGCGCAACAGTATAGACATGATTGAGTTTGAAATCCCAGTCACTTCCCTTGGGAGCCTGTTCACGGATTGGAAAAGTGGAGTAGAAGAGGGAGCGGTCCTTGAAATAAGTCTGGTAGGCATTCTGCATTTCAACGATGAACTTCTCGCCGTTTTCGCCTTCGCAATATACGTCGAAGATGGCCTTGCGGTCGGTATATACATCTCCCACATGCTCCGGGTTCAGATACGACACATCCTTCACAACCTGTCTGCCATTAAACAAGCTGTTGAGGAAGCAAATGAGCAAATCCTTGTTCATTGCCGTTCCGAATATTCGCTTGAAGCCGAAGTCGGTCAGCAAGCTGATGTATCTTTCTTCTACCTGTTTCATACGCCATTCATTTAATTCTACATCTAGTTTCCTTGAAAATCTCCAGGAGTTCTGCCTGCATCTGAGGATTTAGAGGGAAGCTAGTATACTCTGTAACGTACACTACGACTTAAGCTGCCTCAATTGTTCTTCTGTCAATCCAGTTATCTGCATAATCTGAGGCCAAGACATACCAATTGCCAACAAGTTACGGGCTACAGTCAAACCTTTGGACAATTCACCTTCAGCACGTCCTTCTGCTCTACCTTCCACACGTCCTTTAGCAATACCCTTTTCCTCGCCTTCAACATACGAGCCATAAAGACCGGAGTAGTAATCATCAACAGCCTTAATACTCTCATCGTATTTTTCCTGCTCCTCACTACTCAAGCAACGAACATCCGCCAATTTAGCTAGATGATTGAATATCTTCTTCTGTGCCGTAAAAGGCAATCTTTCCAATACTTCCATATATTTCAACACATAAATCCATTTTTCAAAACCAGTCTCACATTCTTCCTCACTCTTATCAAAGAAGGGAAGAGAAAGATAGATGAAACGAAGCTTATCAGAAAACATGGAGTCGCTAGACTTCTCCCTCAAAGCTACGTCTGTTCTAAACTTTGTCACCTCATGCTCCCTTGGCATAAAATTCATGATGCAAACCACATAAACCGGCACAAACTGGTATAAAACAGGAGTGCGGTCACCTGCTTCATCAAACTTCTTGCGTTGGGCAACAAAAGCCTTACTAGCATAATAGATGGAACGATTCACAAAGAAGGGTACCCATCTGTTCTGCATCTCAACGATGAAATGTTTATCATCGTCGGTAACACAATAGATATCAAAGATGCAGCCACGGAGATCATTAGAATCTCCAAGCTGTTCCTTATCCTTGAATGTTACGTCCTTGATTTGAAACTCGCCTTCAAACAAGTCGTTCAAAAAATTAATCAGCAAGTCCTTGCTGAACTCTTGACCGAAGAGACGCTTGAAGCCCCAGTCGGTAAAGGGGTTGATGTATCTACCCATAAATTATCTGTTTAGATTCTATAAATCTGCTGCGAAGATACACTTTTTTATTGAAACAGCCAAGAATTTCTGGGATTTTCTTTCAAAAAGAAGGAAAGGAAAAGGTATGGAGAGAGAAAAAGATGAAGATGAGGGTGTATCATAAGTCCACGCCCCTTTCCTATATATAAAAAGGATAAGAGAGGCGAAAAAGCAAGTTTTATATGTTTTTTCGCCCCATTTGCATTTATTAACTTTTTTTAGACAACTTATTAAAATTTATCGTAAATTTGCAACCAGTTATTAAAATATAATAAGCTAAGCAATAAGAATCATTAATTGAATCAATATATATACTCTTAGTCAGACAATTATATAATTAAGAATCTGATTATCTCTATAAAACTACATAATATAACAATTAAAACCAAACAATTATGAGCAAAAAAAGTCAGTTTGGCATGACCCTATTACTATCTACGATTATAGTAGGTGGCGCCAATGCGAGTACTGTTTCCACCTCAAACACATTTGGTGCAACTCTCATTGCACAGCAAGGTGCTGTTTGTAAGGGTGTGGTAAAGGATGCTACAGGAGAACCAATTATTGGTGCTTCTGTATCAGTGAAAGGTACTAAGAATGCTGCCGTTACCGATCTTGACGGTAATTTTACCCTCTTAAATGTAAACAAGGGTACAACAATCGAAATTACCTATATTGGTTACATTACACGTGAAATCAAATGGGCAGGCAAAGACCTCGATGTTATACTTTCTGAGGATACTCAGGGTCTCGACGAGGTTGTGGTTGTAGGTTATGGTAGCTCTAAGAAGCGCGACCTGATTGCTTCCGTATCAACCGTAAAGGCTGAAGAAATGTCAAACATCCCTGTTACCAACATCGCACAGGGTTTGGCTGGTCGTTCTCCTGGTTTGATCGTACAGGCAAACGGTGGTGGTGTCAACGCTACTCCATCTATCAGTATCCGTGGTGGTGGTACTCCTCTGTTCGTCATCGACGGTGTAGTTCGCAGCGACGTTGACTTCCGCAACCTTTCTCCAGACGATATTGAATCTATGTCTATCCTGAAGGATGCTTCTGCTACAGCTGTTTACGGTTCCCGTGCATCTAACGGTATCGTACAGGTTGTTACCAAGAGCGGTAAGGCAGGTAGAATCAGCATCGATTACGACTTCAATATGTCTTTCTCTCAGCCAAGCAACTGGCCAAAGCAGATGCACTCTTACGAGCGTGCAGAGTGGGCCAACATTGCCAAGAACAACGACCTTTTGAATGGTGCAAAGAACGATGTATTCACAGCAGAGGCTATCCAGAAAATGCGTGATGGCTCAGATCCATTGAACTTTGGTGATACCGATTGGAGAAGTCTCGTACTCAGAGATTGGGCTCCTCAGACCAAGCACACCGTACGCTTGACTGGCGGTTCTGAGACCAACCAGTTCTATGTATCTTTGGGACATATTGATCAGAACTCTCTCTACCGTAGCGATAATCACTGGATGAAGCGTACTACATTCCGTCTCGCAGAGAACACCAAGATTAAGCCTATCGGCTTGCAGGTAAACGTTACTCTCGACGGATATCGCCAGGAGGATACACATCCATACACTTCTACATCTAGCAGTTATTATAATGTATTCTCACACATCAAGAACAAGTCTCCATTGAATCCGGGTGTCAACAAGTATGGTCTTCCATATAATGTTACCGATAACCCTGTAGCAGAAACAGCTAGTGATGCAGGTTACAACCGCGGTATTACCAACGTAATCAATG
>DAWDAD010000083.1:0-8546 GCA_052356385.1 Prevotella sp. | reverse complement strand
TCGGTCTGTTGCCTCTGATGTTCGCATCTGGTGTAGGTAAGAATGGTAACCAGACTTTGGGTGCTGCCGCCGTAGGTGGTATGTTGCTCGGTACTATCTGTCAGATCTTCGTGGTTCCTGCTCTCTTCGCAGTCTTCCAGTGGTTGCAGGAGAAGTTGACCCCAATGAAGTTCGAGGACGAGATGAACGAGGAGGTAGCTGCCGAATTGGAGCAGTATGCCAACGCCGCTCACGAAATGAAGGGTATCGAGAAGAAGTAATAACGCAATGTAACTTCAAAGGAAACAATGAAAAAGAATTTAAATATCATCATATTGGGTCTCGCAGCGCTCTCTCTGAGCAGCTGCAAGACTCTCTACGGAAAGTATGAGCGTCCGGATGTGAAGACCAGCGGTATCGTTCGCGATGTAGCTTCTGATACAGATACATTGGCTGTAAAGGATACTACTACCTTCGCCAATATCCCTTGGCGTAGTGTCTTTACCGATCCTCAGCTCCAGTCAATCATTGAGAAGGGATTGAACAACAATGTCAACCTCCTCAATGCGGCTTTGAACGTGAAGATGGCAGAGGAGCAGTTGAAGTGTGCTAAGTTGGCATTCGTGCCTGCCTTGTCTTTCACTCCTCAGGGAACTATCGCTTCCTGGGATGGTAACGCTGCCACCAAGACTTACACGATGCCTGTTACAGCCAGCTGGATGGTAGACCTCTTCGGCAACCTGCTCTCTCAGAAGCGTGGTGCCCAGATGGCGCTGCTCCAGTTGCAGGATTATCAGGTATCTGTCAAGACCAACCTCATCGCCAACATCGCCAACATGTATTATACTCTGTTGATGCTCGACAAGCAGGTGGAGTTGGTTAACAATATGGAAGGATTGACCAAGGATACTTGGGAGACTATGCAGAAGATGCACGATCTCAGATTGGGTTACCGTACACCAGCCATCCAGTCAGCTGAGTCTAACTACTATTCTGTGTTGACCCAGAAGACCGATCTGTTGCGCCAGATTCGTGAGACAGAGAACTCTCTGAGTCTGCTCATCGGCGACCAGGCACATAGCATCGCCCGTGGCAAGTTGGATAACCAGAGTCTTCCATCTAATTTCTCAACCGGTGTAGGCATCCAGTTGCTCAACAACCGTGCTGATGTCCACGCAGCTGAGATGAATCTTGCCCAGTGCTTCTATGGTATAGAGACCGCCCGCAGCAAGTTCTATCCATCTATCACCATTTCCGGTACAGGTGCATTTACCAATTCAGGCGGTGCAGGTATCGTGAACCCAGGTAAGTGGTTGCTCTCAGCAGTAGGTTCTCTTACCCAGCCAATCTTCCAGAACGGCCGTATCATTGCCGGTTTGAAGGTGGCTAAGATGCAGTATGAGCAGGCTTACAACACCTGGCAGAATACCGTGCTGAAGGCTGGTAGCGAGGTGAGCAATGCGCTTGTTCTCTACAACTACTCTGATGAGAAAAGCAAGATAGAGCAGAAGCGAATAGAAGTACTCGAGAAGAATGTAGAATCTACCAAGGAATTGATGGGTATTGCAGGCAGCTCTTACCTTGAAATCATCCAGGCACAGTCTTCACTCCTCAATGTACAGCTTTCTAAGGTAGCTGATGACTTCAACAAGATGCAGGCAGTAGTAAATCTCTACTATGCATTGGGTGGAGGAGCTAAGTAGTTTATAGTTAATAATTAATAGTTTATAGTTATGGCTAGTATAATAAGTCCAAAGGCAGAGGTTTCTCCAAAGGCTAAGATTGGAGACAACTGCAAGATCTATCCATTCGCCTATATTGAGGACGATGTGGTCATCGGCGACAACTGTATCATCTATCCCTTCGTGAGCATCATGAACGGTACTCGCATGGGTAATAACAATAAGGTGTTCCAGGCAGCCGTTATCGCTGCCCTCCCACAGGATTTCCACTTTACCGGTGAGGAGAGTGAGGTAGTGATTGGCGACAACAATACCATCCGTGAGAACGTGGTTATCAACCGTGGTACACACAAGGATGGCAAGACCGTTCTGGGCAACAACAACTTTCTGATGGAAGGTGCCCATATCTCTCACGATACCGTAATCGGCAACGGTTGCGTATTCGGTTATGGTACCAAGA
Organism: Prevotella sp.; assembly: GCA_052356385.1. Lineage (GTDB taxonomy): Bacteria > Bacteroidota > Bacteroidia > Bacteroidales > Bacteroidaceae > Prevotella. Next base: position 6,425 of record DAWDAD010000083.1, on the reverse strand, counting down.
TTGCAGGCGACTGCGTGATTGGTAACGGCGTGATCTACTCAACATCCGTAGTAGAGAACGCCAAGACTAGAGTAGGCGACTTGGCGATGATTCAGGCAGGTACCACCTTCTCTAAGGATATTCCTCCTTATATCATTGCCGGTGGAAAGCCTGTGAAGTATGCAGGTCCTAACACCATCATCATGGAAGCAGCCGAGGTTACCGAGAAGGTTCGCAAACACATTGCGAATGCCTACCGACTGGTATTCCATGGTCAGACATCCCTCTTCGATGCCATTAACCAGATCAAGGATCAGGTGCCAGATGGACCGGAGATTCAGAACATCATCCAGTTCTTGGAGAGTTCAGAGAAGGGTGTCATCACTAAGATGTAATGAATGTACATAAAGGGATTTACCATCCCGAATAGTAAATTTTCATTTAGTAAATTCAAGTCATACCTATTTGAATTTTACTTATTATGTGAAGGGCTGGCCGTGAGGTTGGCCCTTTTCCTTTTTCAATTGAACTTAACTTTCGCCTGTGGTTCGATTAATTAATTGAATAAATGTAAATAAATGCAATTTTATTTTGTTATCTCTTCGTTTATGCGTATCTTTGCAGACAATTTGGGTCATTGTGCCCTTTTGGTTTTAAGTTAGTAAAGATTTTTAAAAATGAGAAAGAAACAATATAAGCCTAGCAATCATCGTGGATTGCAGGTCATTACTTTGTGTATCAGTACCGCTATGGTGCTCATTTTGTTGGGGTTAGTTATCTTCTCTGTCCTCATGGGACGTAATCTCTCTTCCTATGTGAAGGAGAATCTCGTGGTACAGGTGATGCTCGAACAGGATATGACTAACCCGGAGGGATTGCAGATGTGTAAACGCCTGAATGCAAGACCTTATGTCAATACGCTGACTTATATCACCAAGGAAGAGGCACTGAAAGAAGCTACCCGCGATTTGGGTACCAACCCGAGCGAGTTTGCCGGTGTCAACCCTTTCCAGCCTTCCATAGAGATTACGACGAAGGCTGATTACGCGAACAATGATTCATTGAAGTGGATTGCCAAGGAACTGAAGGCATATCCGCGTGTTACCGAGGTTACTTATCAGCACGACCTGATAGAACAGGTGAACAATTCGTTGGCAAAGATCAGTATCGGATTGCTGATTGTAGCAGCCCTGCTCACCTTCATCTCGTTCTCGCTGATTAACAATACGGTGCGTCTGGGCATCTATGCCCGCCGTTTCTCCATCCATACGATGAAGCTGGTAGGTGCATCCTGGGGCTTTATCCGCCGCCCGTTCCTCCGCAAGGCTATGCTTGTGGGCGTTGTTTCTGCATTGCTGGCAGATGGTTTCCTGGGCGGTTGTCTCTATGCATGGTCGCTCCACGAACCTGAGTTGATGAACGTTTTGGGCTGGCAGGAACTTGCCATCACCGGCGGCTCCGTCTTCCTCTTCGGTATCATCATCACCGCCTTCTGCGCCTGCATCTCAGTCAATAAGTTCCTGAAGATGAAGGCGGGAGACCTGTATAAAATTTAAACATTACACATTAAACATTAAAAATAATGGATAAGAAGAATTTAGCATTCGACAAGATGAACTTTATCTTGTTAGGCATCGGAATGGCGATTATCATCATCGGTTTTCTGCTGATGAGTGGCGCCGGTTCTAACGAGCATACCTTCGATACTGATATTTTCAGTACCCGTCGCATCGTTGTAGCACCAACCGTAACATTGATAGGTTTCCTTTCAATCATCTATGCGGTGATACATAAACCGAAAGACAATGAATAATTTATAATTAATATACATATTATTATTAGATGGATTTTATTCAGACTATCATTATCTCTATCGTAGAGGGACTGACCGAATTCTTGCCTGTATCCAGTACGGGCCACATGATTATAGCAGAAAATTTGCTGGGTGTAGATATCCAGGATAAGTTTGTCAACGCCTTTACTGTCATCATCCAGTTTGGCGCCATCCTTTCTGTCATCTGTCTGTATTGGAAGAGATTCTTCTATCCAGAGGCAGTGAAGACCGGTGAGAAGACCTATTTGATGGCGATGTTCGATTTCTATGCCCGTCTGGTTGTAGGTACCTTGCCTGCCGTGGTATTGGGTCTTGCCTTCAATGATTTCATCGAGTCAAACCTTGGCAATGTACAGCTGGTGGGCTGGATGCTTGTCATCGGCGGTATTTTCATGCTCTTCTGCGATAAGATATTCAATAAAGGCAGCGAACAGACCAAGCTTACTTACAAGCGTGCCCTGATTATCGGTTTCATCCAGTGTATAGCGATGATTCCTGGTGTATCGCGCTCCATGTCAACCATCGTGGGTGGTATGTCCCAGCGTCTTACCCGCAAGGCAGCAGCCGAGTTCTCATTCTTCCTGGCAGTGCCAACCATGTTTGGCGCCACCTGTCTCGAGGTTTATAAGCTCATCAGCCATGGCGGCGGCTCATTGCTCACCCAGGGCAACAACCTGTTCACATTGATATTAGGCTCAGTAGTGGCATTCATCGTTGCCATTCTCGCCATCAAGTTTTTCATCAATTATGTCACCAAGTACGGTTTTGCAGCTTTCGGCTGGTACCGTATCGTAGTAGGACTTATCATTATCATCTGTGGCCTTTGCGGTGTAGATATGCAGATGGTTGACTAAACATAAACTATGGATTTCAGAAAAGGAGAAATTATTGCCATCGACAAGCCTTATCGCATGTCGAGTTTCGGAGCCCTGGCACATGTTCGCTATCTGCTCAGCAAGAAGCTCGGTTTTAAGGTGAAGATAGGACATGCCGGTACGCTCGATCCCCTTGCCACTGGCGTGCTGGTGCTCTGCACCGGTAAATGTACCAAGCAGATAGAACAGCTGCAGACCCATACTAAGGAGTATACAGCTACCCTGCAGCTCGGTGCTACCACCGCCAGCTACGATAAGGAACACAGCGTGAATCACACCTATCCTACGGAGCATATCACCCGCCAGCTGGTGGAGGAAACGCTCAAACAGTTTGTGGGCGAGATTCAGCAGGTTCCGCCTACCTACAGCGCCGTAAAGGTGAATGGCGACCGCTCTTATGCCTTGCGCCGAGCAGGCGAAGAGGTTCAGCTCAAGCCGAAGACCGTGCGTGTGGACGAGATAGAACTCACCGATTATAACGATGAGGAGAAGACCGCCAGCATCCGTGTGGTTTGCGGCAAAGGCACTTACATCCGCTCCCTCGCCCGTGATATCGGCAGGGCTCTCGATAGTGGCGCCTACCTTACCGCCCTCCGCCGTACCAAGGCAGGAAGTTTCGCAGTAGAAAACTGCATCAGTTTTGAACATTTCCAGGAATGGCTTGATGAGCAGCCTCTCGAAGACAGCCTTCAGCCATCCAAGTAATAAAAAATATAACATGAAGCTATCACAATTTAACTTTAAGTTGCCAAAAGATCAGGTGGCACTTTATCCACATAAGGCAAAGCACGTGGTAAAAACGGCTAGTGGTGAACGTACATTCGAGATTACTCGCCGCGATGAGTCCCGACTCATGGTTCTCCACAAGAAGTCAGAAACCATCGAGATGTACAAGAAAGATGAAAACGGCAAGGATATGGTTGATGCCGATGGCAATCCAGTATTCCTGCAGTTCAAGGATATCGTGAATTACTTCGAAGAGGGCGATACCTTCATCTTCAACAATACCAAGGTTTTCCCAGCCCGTCTTTATGGTACCAAGGAGAAGACCGATGCCAAGATTGAGGTGTTCCTGCTCCGTGAGCTCAATCCTGAGATGCGCCTTTGGGACGTATTGGTAGAGCCTGCCCGCAAGATCCGTATCGGCAACAAGCTTTTCTTCGATGATGTCAACGAGATGGTTGCCGAGGTTATCGACAATACCACCAGCCGTGGCCGTACCCTCCGTTTCCTCTATGATGAGGATGGCAATCATGATGTCTTCAAGCGTTCGCTCTTCGCTCTGGGCGAGGCTCCGCTTCCTCGCTACGTTATCGATGCACGTGAGGATCATCACGCTACTGAGGATGATATGGACGATTTCCAGTGTGTTTTCGCTGAGGTAGAGGGTGCTGTTACTGCACCTGCTACCGGTCTTCACTTCTCACGCGAGCTGATGAAGCGTATGGAAATCAACGGTATCAACGAGGCTTATATCACCCTGCATTGCGGTTTGGGCAACTTTCACGATATTGAGGTGGAGGACCTTACCAAGCACAAGATGGATTCTGAACAGATGATGATCAGCCAGGAGGCATGTGATCTGGTTAACAAGACCAAGCTTGCCGGCCATCGCGTCTGCGCTATCGGTACCAGTGTGATGAAGGCAACAGAAACGGCTGTAGGCACCGATGGTATGATGAAGGCTTTCGATGGATGGACCAACAAGTTCATCTTCCCTCCATACGATTTCGGTCTTGCTGACTGTGCCGTAGCCAATTTCTATCATCCGGAGTCAACCCTGATGATGAGTACTGCAGCCTTTGGCGGTTACGATCTGGTTTACGAGGCATACAAGATGGCTGTGAAGAATGGCTATATGTTTGGCTGCTATGGTGATTCTTTGTTGATGCTTCCAGATTAAACAGCGGTATAAACAGTTTATATACACATAGAAGTTGTTGATATTCTGGGTTTTAGCTTAGTTATCCACAATTTTATAAAAGTGTGAATAAGTATGTATCAGGTATATTTAAGTCTCGGTACGAATTTGGGCAACCGAAAGCGCAACATTCGCGAGGTAATAGAAAAGATAGGAGAGCAGATTGGTGTGGTAGAGCGCCAGTCTGCTCTTTACGAAACCAAGCCTTGGGGTTATTCATCTCCCAACGACTATATCAATGCCTGTGTGCTGGTTCTCACCACGATGGCTCCGCGCCAGGTGCTGGAGGCTACGCAGCGCATAGAGCGCGAAATGGGGCGCACCATGAAGTCGGTGGATGGCGAATACCAGGACCGCATCATCGACATTGATATCCTGATGATAGATGACTTGGTGATAGATGAGCCCGATTTCAAGGTTCCCCATCCGTTGATGGAGGAGCGTGAATTCGTGATGAAACCGCTGAAGGAGATACTTAAGTAATTTAATTTTAGTAAGTATACAAAAACGGGCTAGGAACTTTTTCGCTCCCAGCCCGTTTTCTGCTTCTTATCTTTCTGCATTCCTGCTGCGTTCTTTCATCCAGGCAGATGGCGTAACACCTTCTGATTTGGCAAAGACGCTCGAAAAGTAGGGCAGCGAGGAGAAACCTACGTTGTAGGCGATATCCTTCAGCTTGGCATCAGGATGCTCGCTCATCATTTTCTTGGCTTCTTCCAGGCGCAGACTCGCTATCCAACTGCTGAAGTTCATGCCGAATTCTTCCTTGATGAAGGAGGAGAGGTAGGTCTTGTTGGTATACAGCCTGGTGGCAAGATCATCTATCGTGAACTGGTCCTTCAGATACGATTTCTCCTGAATCCATTCCGTTACTCTAGGGCGCAGCGTTTCGATGTAGGCTTTCTTCGGGCTGGCTTCTCCGCTCTTTTCTTCTTCCGTCTTATCGCAGTCTGCCTTCATCAGCGTCTCGTATTCAGAGGCATAGTTGATGATGTTTACCAGAATATAGAGGTTCATGCCCACCACATAGAATTGCACCAGCCAGTTGAATAGGGCACCCGTACGGATGGATATCACGCCCAGTATCAGCATGCCGTAGAAGAGCCAGTGGCTCACCTTGAGCCATCTGATGAAATGGCTCTTTTCGTTCGAAAAGTAGTTTTCGAAGAGGGCGTTGCTTCTCAGATAGCACTTGTTGAAGTAGTAGATATGTCCTATGAGCATCTCCAGCAGTCCTGTCAGGGCGATAAGCAGCAGGGGTATCTGGTATGCCTTCAGCGCATCCGTCATGGCGATAAGGGCGAAGAAAGCTGTCATTGTGAACTTTACGGCTATCGTCCTGCAGCGCTTCCGGGAGATATAATGAGGGTCGAGCAGACTGCTGAGCGAGAAGCTGAAGCAGATGCCCATCAGATAGAAGAGGATGATGTCGAAACAGGGAACCCAGTTGTTATATTCCGTCCAGCTTCCTGTAAATGAAGCTATCCAGATCCATATATTCAGGCTGATGAGCATCATTCCGCCTGCCATCAGTCTTTTAGATCTGCGGAAAGTTTTGTAAACGGCCGTATCAGGTGTCTGGTAGAGCAACAGGATGGTTGCCAGCGTCAGATAGATGATGCTGGTTATGGTTACAAGTTCTACAAAGTGCTGTTCTAAGAAATGAATCATATTCTTTTTTTATTTATGAGTAAGCAAGAAAAATCCCATCGCTCTTGCGAACGATGGGATTCTGTTCTGTTAAGCAATGTGTCTGCCTAAGCTGATTACTTACGAAGACCGAGGGCCTTGATGATAGCACGATAGCGATTGATGT
>DAWDAD010000082.1:0-8630 GCA_052356385.1 Prevotella sp. | reverse complement strand
ACAATTGTCACTACCCCCTCAAAGTAGCGCGTCTACCAATTCCGCCACCTCTCCATTACCTTGAAATTCCATACCTAATACAGAATGACATGTTGTCCAAAATGTTCGAGCGGAAAACGGGACTCGGACCCGCGACCCCAACCTTGGCAAGGTTGTGCTCTACCAACTGAGCTATTTCCGCTTATTTCCTAACTTTCATAGGAGCGTTCCTCTGAATGCGAGTGCAAAAGTACTACATTTTTTTGAACCCACCAAATTTTTCAGCGTTTTTTTTATAAAAAATGCACATTTTTCTTCATTTTAGGGGAAAAACGTGCATTTTTAGGCGTATTTCAAGCGTTATTCGTCCATTTTAGGGACAAACTTCATCAAATAACCAGTCATCAATCCATCCTGTCGCGATAGTCCTCATATCCAAATTCGCGCAAAATTTCCAAATTTCCGTCCAAATGTACGATTCCGATAGCCGGATGAGTGATGCCATTAAAGGTATTTGTCTTCACTGTGGTGTAGTGGAGCATGTCTTCAAAGATGACATTTTCGCCAATTTCCAGTTCATGATCGAATTTCCAGTACCCCATGAAGTCACCACTCAGGCAACTATTGCCACCTATTCTATAAATATGTTCGCCCTCCGGAGCCTTCATCGGGTCTTCAACCTCCAAAGTTTCAGCATTTCTCACTGCCGGCATATATGGCATTTCGAGACAATCTGGCATGTGGCAGGTAAAACTGGCGTTGATAATCGCAGTCTTGATACCTTTATCTTCTACCACATCTACTACCTGGGTTACCAACGGACCGGTTTGCCATCCAAAGGCACTACCAGGCTCCAGGATCACCTTCAGATGAGGATAACGGGCATGAAATCCCTTTAATATATTAATAAGGTGTAAAACATCATAATCCTTGCGGGTCATCAAGTGACCACCTCCAAAGTTGATCCACTTCAACTGCGGAAACCATTTGGCAAACTTTTCCTCGATATGTGCCAATGTGCGCTCGAAGACATCTGCCCCACTCTCGCAATGGCAATGACAATGGAATCCCTCTATGTCGGAAGGCAAGGTTTCCGGCAACTTATCTGCCGATACGCCAAATCTGGTTCCCGGAGCACATGGATTATACAATAAGGTTTCCACCTCAGAATATTCAGGATTCACTCTCAATCCGTACTTGATTTCCGGATTTACCAATCGGGCACGCTCATGATAACGCTCATACTGAGAAAGCGAGTTGAACGAAAGATGACTCGAACAGCGGGCTATCTCATCAATCTCATAATCCGTATAAGCCGGCGAAAATGTATGCGCCGGACTTCCAAACTTCTCGAAAGCCAGTTTCGCCTCACTCAAAGAACTCGCCGTAGTGGAATGAATGTACTCTCTGAAAATCGGAAAAGTCTTCCACAGGGCATAAGCCTTGAAGGCAAGAATAATCTCCACATCGGCACGTTCTGCCACACTTTTGATAAGGCTCAGGTTGCGTCTCAGTCTCTCCTCCTCCAAAACATAAATTGGGGTGTGAATCTCACAAAAAGTCGATAAATTTACTCTCATTTCTTGATAAATATTAATTTTATGGTGCAAAGATAGCTTTTTATCCCGATATAATTGCAGGATTGCGAAATTTTTAATACTTTTGCAGTATAAAATGCATTTTGACAATGAAATTAGCAATAATGACCAAGTCCACATTCTTTGTGGAGGAAGATAAAATACTCACCTCGTTGTTCGACGAGGGGATGGACAACCTGCATCTCTTCAAGCCAGGTTCATCGCCCATATACTCTGAGCGCTTGCTCACTTTATTGCCAGAAGACTACCGACGCAAGGTTACGGTTCACGACCATTATTACCTCAAGCAGGAATACGACTTGGCGGGAATACACATCGATGATCCTCTTGCTCCTGTCCCTGATGGCTACAAGGGCAAATACAGCCGAACCTGTACTGACCTATTAAAGCTGAAGGAGATGAAGAAGAAGTCAAACTATGTTTTTCTGAAAAACATATTCGACTGCATCGAATTCAAGGACGAGAAATCCTCATTCTCTACACAGCAGTTAGAGATGGCTGCAAAGGCTGGTCTCATAGACAAAAAGGTATACGCCCTGGGAGGCATGAGCCTGGAAAATCTCAAAATGGCCAAAGACCTGGGATTTGGAGGCGTGGTAATCTGCGGAGACATTTGGAACCGCTTTGATATCCATAATGAGACAGACTTCAAGGAGCTGATTCAGCATTTCGAAAGACTGAGAAAAGCTATCAGCTAAAAACCAGTTCGCAATGATTCATATATATATCATCTAGAATAATACATAACTATTAATACACGTAAACACTAAAGGAAATGAGTGACAAGAACTCTTATTTGGTATTCTCTGGTACTAACACGAGATACCTTGCAGAGAAAATCTGCGCTAGTTTAGGTTGCCCACTGGGTAATTTGGTAGTAACCAAGTTTTCTGATGGTGAGTTTGGCGTTTCTTTCGAGGAATCTATCCGCGGTCGCGACGTATTCCTCGTGCAGAGTACCTTCCCTAATTCAGACAACTTGATGGAGTTACTTTTGATGATCGATGCTGCCAAGCGTGCATCAGCTCGCCACATCATCGCTGTTGTGCCTTACTTCGGTTGGGCTCGTCAGGACCGTAAGGACAAGCCACGTGTCAGCATCGGTGCTAAATTGGTTGCCGACTTGCTTAGCGTTGCCGGAATCGACCGCCTCATCACCATGGACCTCCATGCAGACCAGATTCAGGGCTTCTTCGATGTTCCAGTAGATCACCTCTATGCTTCTGGCGTTATCCTGCCATACCTGCAGAACTTGCACCTCAAGGATATGGTAATTGCTTCTCCAGACGTAGGCGGTTCTAAGCGTGCCAACACTTATGCCAAGTACTTCGGTTGCCCTCTCGTACTTTGCAACAAGACTCGTGCTCGTGCAAATGTAGTTGCCAGCATGCAGATCATTGGTGATGTAAAGGACAAGAACGTAGTCATCATCGATGACATGGTTGATACCGCAGGTACTATCACAAAGGCTGCTGATATTATGAAGCAGGCTGGTGCTAAGACTGTTCGCGCTTGTGCTTCTCACTGCGTAATGAGTGGTCCTGCTTCGGAACGCGTACAGAATTCTGCTCTCGAGGAGATTGTTTTCACAGATTCAATCCCTTACACCAAGCGTTGCGACAAGGTTAAGCAGCTCACCATCGCTGATATGTTTGCTGAGACTATCCGCCGCGTAGAGGATAACGAGAGTATTTCTTCTCAGTATCTCGTATAATAATTCCCACATTATTATATATAAACAAAAAAAAGGAGCCTTCCCTACTCTTCTTGAGCGGGAAGGCTCCTTTTCTTTTGTTTATTTTCTGATTCTTCTTCCATTTTCTGATTACAAAGAATACCCGGTTTTCTTTCTAATCCGAGAAAAAAACAAAAAAAAAATCCTGCACCTCTATGCGAGATGCAGGATTCATTATATTTATATGATGCGAATAGAAATCCGCTATCCTATTAGTCCAACCACTTAACGTAGCAGAAGTCCTGACGATGTGGCAACTTCTCATTCTTAGGATACATACGAACACCTGTCTTGAATGAACCAGCATTGATTGGCTCAATCTCAGCCTCGAATGTAAAGTTGTTGCCCTCATGACCAACCATCTTGAATGGATAAACAGCATAAATCTGCTTGCCATCCTCAGGCTGATCCTTCAATACAACAAGCTCCAAGCCTACTGCATCGTTCAACCCCTGCTCATCGATAACATACTGAACCTTGATCTTCTGACCTGTCTCAGCAGCCATCAACTTGCTGTCATCCTTAGATACTACGTGGATACCATCCCAACGCTCAGCAACGCTTTCCTTCCAGAGTGCAATCTCCTTAGCCAAAGCATTGTCGTTAGCACTCAACTTCTTGAAGCGGGCAGCCTCCTTGTTGTAGAACTTATCATAGTAGTCATCCAACTGGCGCTTCATTGTATAGTGAGGAGCGATAGTAGCAATAGAGTTCTTTACTACCTGGATCCACTCCTTGCTGAAGCCTTCCTTGTTCTTGTTGTAGTACATTGGGATGATGTCGTTCTCCAAGAGGTTGTAGATAGTAGCAGCATCAAGCTGATCCTGGTAACCCTGGTTCTGGTATGTACGCTTCTCAGGAAGAGCCCAACCAGCACCCTCGCGGTAACCTTCTACCCACCAACCATCAAGTACAGAGAGGTTGACAACACCGTTCATCTCAGCCTTCTCGCCAGATGTACCAGAAGCCTCCAATGGACGTGTAGGAGTATTCATCCAGATATCAACACCTGAAACCAGGCGACGAGCCAAAGTCATATCATAGTCCTCGAGGAAGATAATCTTGCCAAGGAACTCAGGACGCTGGCTGATTTCGAAGATTCTCTTAATCAAGCCCTGACCAGCACCATCAGCTGGGTGAGCCTTACCTGAGAAGAAGAACAATACTGGGTGCTCTGGATCGTTAACGATCTTAGACAAGCGATCCAAGTCGGTGAAAAGCAGGTGAGCACGCTTGTATGTAGCGAAACGACGGCAGAAACCAATCATCAAAGCGTTAGGATTGATACGCTCGAGCAAAGATACTACACGAGCAGGATCACCTTGGTTCTTCAACCATGTCTGTGTGAACTTCTCACGGATGTAAGCTACGAGCTTCTTCTTCAATGTCATACGGGTATTCCAGATTTCTGCATCTGAAACATTGTAGATAGCATGCCAGATTTCCTCGTTGCTCTGGTCGTTCATGAAGTTCTTGTCGAAATATGTATCATAGAGCTTACGCCACTCTGTTGCTGTCCAAGTTGGGAAGTGAACACCATTGGTTACATAACCTACGTGGTTCTCCTCTGGGAAGTAACCCTTCCAGATGTTAGAGAACATCTGCTGGCTTACCCAACCATGGAGCTTACTTACGCCGTTAACCTCCTGGCAAGTATTGCAAGCGAAGGTAGAGAGACAGAAACGCTCGTTGTGATCGTCTGCATTCTCACGACCCATACCGATGAACTCATCCCAAGAGATACCAAGGCGCTGTGGATAGCCACCCATGTACTTGCCGAAGAGAGCCTCGTCGAAGTAGTCGTGACCAGCTGGCACTGGAGTGTGAACAGTATAGAGAGAAGAAGCGCGAACCAACTCGAGAGCCTGGTTGAAGTTCAAGCCATCCTCCTCAATGTAATCGCAGAGACGCTGCAAGTTACAAAGAGCTGCATGACCCTCGTTGCAGTGATAAATATCTTTCTTGATGCCAAGTTTCTTCAAAGTCAAGATACCGCCGATACCCAGCAGGATTTCCTGCTTCAAGCGATTCTCCCAGTCACCACCATAAAGTGAGTGAGTGATAGGACGGTCGAACTCTGAGTTCATATCATTATCTGTATCCAGGAGATACAACTTGATACGACCAACATTCATCTGCCATACATAAGCGTGAACCTGATAGTTCATATAAGGTACATCGATGACAACAGGGTTGCCATTCTCATCCAGAACACGCTCCAATGGAAGAGAATTAAAGTTCTGAGCATCATAATTGGCAATCTGCTGACCATCCATGCTCAAAGACTGCTTGAAATAACCATATCTGTAGAGGAAACCAACGGCACACATATCCACGTTGCTATCAGATGCCTCCTTCAAGTAGTCACCAGCAAGCATACCAAGACCACCAGAGTAGATTTTAACCACCTGGTTGATACCATACTCCATGCAGAAGTATGCTACAGAAGGACGCTTTGAGTTTGGCTTCACATCCATATACTCACGGAACATCTTGTAGACGTTCTTAACCTTAGCCATTGTCTCCTTATCCTTAACAATGGCCTCCTTACGATCGTAGCTCAAACGCTCCAAAAGCAATACTGGGTTAGCGTTGCATTTCTCGTACAAATCAGCATCAAGACTCTTAAACAAGTCACGACCCTCATAGTTCCATGCCCACCACATATTGTGAGCAATCTCGTCCAAGCACTTCAATTCCTTAGGAAGGCTAGACTTAATAGTAGTCTCCTTCCATTGAGGAGCATTAGCATAGTCTGCTTTAATTTTCATTGTGTTTCGATTTATATTAAACTATTTATATTTCATTAATTACATCGTAATTTCTCACTATTAAGAGAGAGAATTCTTATTACTTCATACGGTCCTCTGCCTTACGCAATGCGAAGTCATAGGCATCGTAATAATACTCGATGAAATGCTTCCACAATGCCTTTTCAGAGAGTTTCTCGGCATTCTTGCGGCACTTGTTCACCTGAGTCTTGGTCATACCAGAGTACTTGGCTACAGTATCCTTGATAGCATCAGCGACCTCTGAGTAATTGTAATCGGTACGCTTAATTACCTTCACACCATCCTCTATCTCGCTATAACTTCCCTTCTCAGAGTTCGCCCAAAGACCAAAGCCAGCCAAGTCGGTGGTGATACATGGCACTTTGAAAGCAACAGCCTCCAATGGAGTATAACCCCATGGCTCATAATAAGAAGGATAGATGCAGAGGTCATTACCCAAAACGACATCATAATAACTCTTGTTGATGATACCATCATCTCCTGTCAAATAGCAAGGCAAAAATATCAACTTAACCTTGTCTTCCTTGTTATTATGCATATTGAAGTACTTCAACATACCCAAGACATTATCATGACTCATATTATGCAACCAATGGGTAATCTCTGGAACTTCAAGTGGAGTATCAAACTTCTTTCCACTTTCCAAACGCTCAAGAAGATCCTGACGTGGATCACCAACCCAACCAGGTACATCGATGAATGCCAAAACATTCTTCTTCAAATTGCTATCGCGAAGCAAACGGTTCATCGCCTCGATATAGACATCAATGCCCTTGTTGCGGAACTCGTAACGACCACTGGTGGAAACAATAAGTGTATCATCGTCCAAGTCGGTACCCATCAATGCATTAGCTACATCGAGCAAACGCTTTCTTGCCTCCTTACGTTTCTTGGTGAATGTAGAAGCTTTAGGTACAAAACTATTATCAAATCCGTTAGGTAATACAAAGTCAACAGGCTTATCCAAGAGTTCCTTACACTCATTGGCTGTAATATCACTTACCGTAGTAAAGCTATCAACATACTTTGCGGTTTGCTTTTCAATTGAATGTTTGCTCTGCATATTGAGCTCCTGTGCCATCTGATCGCCATTATAGGCAAAAAGATAGTCATAGAGAGGCTTATTATTACCTGCAATACTGCGACCAATGCTAGTAGCATGTGTAGTAAATACAGTAGCAACTTCTGGCAAATGCTTATTCACATAGAGCACGCCAAGACCGGTCATCCATTCATTTCCATGATAAATAACCTTCTTACCCTTGCCCACAACATGCTTATAGAAACTTTCTACAACCAATGCAGCAGCATAAGAGAACATGGATGCCTCATCATAATCACCATAAGCATGAAGACTATCCACTTGATAATCATTCCAAAGCTGGCCATAGATTTGGTCTTTCTGTTCAAAATAAGGTTGGAAATCTACCAAGACTGCCACAGGCTCGCCCGGGATTTGCCATCTACCTACCTTTACATTCAAGCCCTCTTTAAGAGCTTCTGTTTTCCACTCCGCATAAAGCGTATCATCCTCAGAGAAATAAGGATTTACCTTCTCTCCCCAACAATCAGGACCAATAAATATGAGTCGGTCCTGTAACTTTTCCGTAAGAGTCAGAGCTCGTGTCGACAAAACAGTGTATATACCACCAACTTTGTTACACACTTCCCAGCTAGACTCAAATATATAATCTGGAAATAATCTGTTCTTTTCCATATAAATATCAATAAAACACCGCAAAGATAGGTAAATATTTGCAAAAAAACAAATATATCTCATTAAAATCATAAAAAAAATAATGTTTTCTTGATTTAAATGAATAACTTTGTGCAGTTAATAGAATTTTATATATGAAAAGAAGATTTTTAATAACATTATTGTGCCTTATCAGCATAGTATGCATGGCACAAAACGATAGTACTTTATTCAAAGGTAAACTGACTAACAAGGAGTTGAACGTCTATATGAGCATCGACTTCTATCACAAGAATCTCAAAGTTCCGGGGCAGGAAGTGTTTGGAGAGATGCCTGGTTACTTTGGAGATAGACTGGATAGCAGAAAATGGCTGATCACTGATGCGGATGTAGATGGCAAGATAGCTCACCTCTCCATTATTAATGATTATGGAAGCGAAGATCTTGTGGCTGACCTAGTTTTACTCTCAGATGGCACTTACGAGCTCCAGCAAAAAGAAGGAAGCAGCATCAAGATTGCGCGAAATCGTAAATGGGTTAAAATTCCTAAGAAATTGGTATTCATCAAGGAGAATTAATACCCAAGAGAAAATGGAATATACTTATACCTAAAGAGCAAAATTGTTGCGTTTTTTAAGGCTCATATTTTTCATATTTTCAGGCAATCATACAGTTCGCCAAAAATACGAGAAATATGAGCCTCTTTATTATGTTAAATAGAAGGTGAATAAACAAAAAAAACCTCGATTACAGGACGTAATCGAGGTTAAAATAAATAAAAGAAGGCGGCTACCTACTCTCCCGCATTGCATTGCAGTACCATCGGCGCA
>DAWDAD010000081.1:0-8676 GCA_052356385.1 Prevotella sp. | reverse complement strand
GGTTGAAGAGTTTCTGTGCCTTCTTGTTAAGTCCCTTCACGTATGGATTGTACTTCTTCTGAAGTTCAAACTTCTGGCTGATTTCCGCTCCGCCGAATCCTTCCGGATTAGGAAGCATGTTCATATCCAACTCCGTCAGCATCACCTTCACGCCTTCACCAGCAAAAGCCTCAATGCTCTTCTCATACTCAGCATAGTCAGGATAATCAAAACCATTGTGGCTCTGCATACCTACTGCATCGATACGGAGACCCTTAGCCTTCAAATCGCGAACCAGTTTGCAGATAGCCTCTCGCTTGGCTGGCTTCGAAGTAGAATAATCATTATAGTAGAGTTCTACGTTAGGATCAGCCTCATGCGCAAAGCGGAAAGCCAGTTCTATGAACTCCGGACCGATAATCTTATAATATAGAGACTTGCGGTAAGAGCCATCATCCTCGAAAGCTTCGTTCACAACGTCCCATCCCTTTACTCTACCTTTATAATGAGTAACCACATTCATGATGTGATTATACATTCTGCCGATGAGCACTTCACGGCTTACCAGATTACCCTTATCATCGGTAAACATCCACTTAGGTGGCTGAGAATGCCAAACCAGACAATGACCTATCAAGGTCTTGCCGTTCTTCTCTGCCCAGTCGGCGAGTTTATCGCCATCAGTGAAATCAAAGCGATTCACCTCCGGATGATTCTTCTCACCCTTCATACAGTTTTCGGCAACTACCTGGTTAAACTGTTTCTTCACTACTTCCTCACCTGCAGGGTCTTGTCCATCAGGCAAATCTGTATTAACGGCAGCACCTACCAGGAAGTACTTACCCATAGTTTCCTGGAATGTTGGGATTTGAGCTGCTGAGTTCGCTTTTTGAGCGAAAGCTGTTGAAGCAAGCATCAGCCCCAGTGCCAGAGTTGTGATTTTTTTCATATCTTATATCTATTTTTCTCGTTAATAATTATAGTCTCTAGTTTTCTTCCTTGTGTCGGGCCTCAATCTTCTTGTTGATGTCGTCGATAACCTCATCGGTCAACTCATATTTAGAGATGATGAACATCGCCAAGCCCAGCAAGATGGCAGGAATCACACATACCAGCCAACGGATACCCTCCTGTGCCAGCGCACTCTGCTGCTCCAGATCATTCATGAAGTAAGCACCGGCAGCATTACCTACAGACATCATGGCGAAGGCTGTAATGAAGAAGAGCGCCACGATACGGAGAGGACGGTTGTGGAAGAATTCTGTCCACAGGTCGCTCACCTTTACATTCTTGGTTTCCTTCTCATCCATTACCACACGTTCCTTGGTTTGGGTAAAGCAGAATACCAGAAGGGCGAAACCTACCAGGGCAAAAATCAGCATGGCAACAAACCAAGCATTACTGTCGGTAGGAAGAGAGTTGCTCTCCTGAGCAGCTGCTGCCTGATAACCGGTCCATGCAAGAACTGCACCAGGAATAACGCCACCCAGAGCCATACCTGCCTTATAGAAGATACCGGTCAGGGCATTGACGATGCCGGCAATACGCTTGCCGCTGGTATATTCTGCAAACGAGATAACCTCCGGAATCAGAGCCCACATATATCCTGTAGCTACGATTACGCCTGTTGATTTGATGAACTGAGCAATATAAACCAGCGTGATATGATCCTTTACAGGTCCCATCTTGCTGATGATATAAAGCATCGCCATACCCACGATAGCCACAGTAAGGAAGATATAGAACATATTCTTCTTGCCCACCTTTTTCTTGATGGCAGGAACGAGTGGCATAAAGATGAAAGATGGCAAAGAGCCCAAACCCATGAAGAGCGCCATCTCAATAGGAAGATCCTTGGCTGCAGCGAGCATCGCTACCAGGATTGGAACACCTGCCGATACACAGAGTCCACCCACATTTGCCATGAACATACGTACAGAGGTGAGAATGGTTATTTCGTCTGTATCGCGAGTCAGCGAAGAGTTCAAGGCTCCGTAAGGTACATTAATCAATGTATAGAGCATTGACAAGCCTACGTATGTTACATAGGCATAGATAAGTTTGATGGTTTCTGTCTGTCCTTCCATACCATTCCAAAAACAGAGGATGGCAAGTACGGTGAGTGGCAAACCCGCCAGGACGAGATAAGAGCGATACTTACCCCAACGCGGATTATGCTTATCTACATAAGTTCCTACCAACGGGTCCCAGAGTACATCGACCAAGCGAACCACCAAGAACATGGTGGCAGCAACACCAGGATTAAGTCCATAGATGTCGGTGTAGAAGAACAACAGATACATGCAGATGGTCTGGTAGATGAGGTTTTGCGCCAAGTCTCCAGATCCGAATCCGATGCGTTGTAGCCAATTCAGTTTGTAGAATCCCTTAGATTCCTGTGTTACAGATGTCTGTTCCATATTTAATTCTGTCATTAAGTTTACACCTTATTATATATATAACATAAAAGATGCATATAATATATTTACTTCAATTTCTCTGCGGCAAACTTGCCCATTGCCTCATATCCCTTCGGATTGAGATGCAGCCAGTCGTCAGAATACTCAGCCTTCAGACGCTGAGGGTCTTTCGGATCGCGGGTCAGCTCATCGAAATCGATGACCTCGTCGAAGGCACCACTCTTTCTGATCCATTCGTTCACGGTCTGTCGCATTGCCTCGTGCCAGAAAGAATACCATCCGTTTCCCTTGGTTGGGGTGATGGTTCCGCCATACACCTTGATTCCCTTTGCCTTGGCTTTCGCTATCAGCACCTTGTAGCAGGCAATCAGGGTATCTGTTACATGCTCATAATTTCCGCTACAGCAACCGATATCGTTGGTTCCCTCGAAGATGATGAGTTTATCTACACCTGTCTGTCCCAGGATATCACGGTCGAAACGTTTCATGGCTGGTTCGCTCAATCCACCTTGCACCACGCAGTTGCCACCGATTCCAAGATTCAATACGCCGTATGGCTTCTCTGCATTCAGGGCATCCGAGAGGAAATCGGTCCAGCGGTTCTGGTGGTTAGTAGTACTTCCACGGCCATCAGTAATAGAGTTTCCGAGGATAGCCACCACTGGGGTAGCCTTATCGGTCTTCACATCAATGGCAGAAAGATTGTACCAGTGGTCAGCCTTCTCCTGCTTATCGAAAGCTGCATCTGCAGGTTTCACCGCCTTGCCCTTTACATTACTTACTATATAAGAGGTAGTACGCGAACCACGATGGGATGTTGCATTCACTGGAGTCTGCTTGCCATAGTCGATGGTAATCGTAAGGCGCTGTCCACTTTTCAGGGCATATTTCAAATCATCAGAAAAGATAGCCTTGCCCGGAGCAATGGTTACATTCTTCTTGCCATTGAATTTAAGATACTTCACCGTCTTGGCATTGATTCCCCAATTGCTTGGAACATCAGTATCTGCAATATACACCGATTTGATTTCTACCGGCTCCTTACTCTGCTCGTTGCTAAGCTTCACTCTGAGTTCCTCTCCGCCAAAGGAAACATGAACTATCTGTCGACAAGAACGGTTGCTCAAGCTTTCCTTAGGCATATCTCCTTTACCAGTCCATTCCACTGCAGTAGCCCAAGATCCTTTCCATACCTTCTGGGCAAAAGCTACAGAACTTGACGTAGCCAACACGAGCGCCAGCGATAATATTTTGATTGCTTGTCTATTCATTTCATTGTTATTATGATGCTTTTAATGTTTCTATTGTTGTTGACGATGCAAATTTACTAATAAGTAATGAAATAACAGGTATTTAATAGTTGCCATTACTTTTCTATTTGTTTCATACCTGCAAAAAGGGCACAAAAAGATAAAGAAACAAAAAGAAATGAAACATTTTGTTGCATTAGAATTTGTTTCTTTCATTGTTTTTTGTTACTTTTGCAGCCGTAACAACCTATTTTAAACAAGAAAACGGACAGGAAATATGAAGCATATCAGACATTGCCTCACGGCACTCTTCGCTATCACCATCTCGCTCATGGTATGGGCTGACAGTGGTGAACTCTTCACATCGGGCAAACTGTCAAGTTCGCTTATCAACTGCATTGTGCAGGATAAATACGGATATATCTGGGTGGGAACCGAATACGGACTCAGCAAGTTTGACGGCTACCGCTTTACCAACTATCTGCACAACGAAGAAGACACAACCTCCATTACTGACAACATTATCTCCGACCTGCTGGTAGATAAGAAAGGTAACCTGTGGATAGGTTGTGCCAAGGGACTGATGCGCTATAATTATGAGACGAACGATTTCGCCCGTCTCCAGTTTCCAGATGGCAGAAAGCCACGTATCTATTCTATGGTAGAAAGTCACAATGGCGATATCCTGCTGGGTACTGCAGGATATGGTCTCTATTCTGTAAAAGACAGAAATACCCAGAAAGGAACAGACGACCTTTTCACTATCAGACAGGAAAGGCAATACGCTGAGCGCGATTCTGATGTATTCTTTACCCATATCTACGAAGATAAGCATCATTATCTCTGGCAGAGTAGCCACCTTTCTATCTTCACCCGTTTCATCAAGAAACAAGGCAAGGTGCAGCGCAAAGACTTCAAATCGCCATGCGGAGCACCTGTGGCTTTCATCCAGCATCGCCCGCAGACCATGCTCATCGTCTGTATGTATGGCATCGTCTATTATGATTACCGCACAGGCCGCATCGCTGATGCCGGCTACGACTTTGGCGGTTATAAGAATAATGTAACCATCAACAATGCTACCTTCGACCACGAAGGCAACCTCTATATCAGCACCTCTGAACATGGTGTTCTCATGATCAGAAAGGGAAGCAACAGGGTAGAACAGTTGGAGAACAGCAACAGCAGTTTCAATCTGGCTACCGCCTTCGTCAACGATATCATCGAAGATAAGGACAACAATCTCTGGATAGGCTGTTACAACAAAGGTCTGTACCTGATCAACCAGCGCCAGCAGGCTTTCAACAGCTGGAGTTTCTCTGCACAGAACTACATCATCGGCAGTAGCGTTTCATCTATTGCACAAGGCGAAAATGGTGAAACATGGTGTACGGTACAGAACAGTGGTGTGTTCTGTTTTGACGCTTCAGGCAAGATTATCGCCCACCCTCAGTCACCGGCAGGTACCGGCATCATCTATAAAGACCGACGTGGCGATTACTGGATCAGCAATGGCAGCGCACTCTACAGCTACAACCCTCATACAGGTACATACCAGCAGAAACTCACCTTTACCAGCGCCGGCATCTACTGTATGACTGACGATGCACAGGGCAACCTTTACATTTCTGTATACAGCAAAGGCCTATATATATATAATGTGGAAAGCGGCAAGGTTACCGTTCTGAATATGCAGCAAAGAGGCGATAAAGGATTTCTCTGCAACGACTGGGTGCGAAGCATGGCGCTCGATCATACAGGCCATCTATGGATAGGAACCTCTAATGGAGTTTCCTGTCTCAATACCCGAACGCTCAGTTTCAAGGATTTCGGATGGCTCAACATTCTGAAAGACAGACAGGCGAATGGTATCTGCGAAGGAAAGAACGGCGATATTATCATCGGTACGGAAGAAGGACTCTATCTGTTTGACAGAAAGAGCAACAAGACGAAGAACTTCCCTCATGCGGAAGCGTTGAAAGGCAAGCAGGTCTGCAGCATCATCAAAGACCAGAAGGGTGACTTGTGGGTAAGTACAACCATGGGCATCTGGCAGTACGAACAGAAGAACAGACAGTTTATCGGGCACATCAACGGCAACGGACTTACTACCCGTGAGTACGTGCTGGGCTCTTCCATGCATACCGCCAGCGATCTTATCGCCTTCGGAACCAGTGACGGTATCACAACCTTCTATCCTGACGTTGTCAGAGCCAAGAAGATGGAATTGGGAGATGTACATCTCACCAACTTCATCATCGACGGAAAGCCAATCAACTGTATGGTCAAAGACTTCAGCATTCCTTACTCCCAGAATTCATTCACTTTGGAGTTCTCGCTGCTCAATTACAGGAACACCGATAATATCAGTTTCCAATACCGCATCAACGACGGCAAATGGAACAGCACCAATGAGGGAGCCAATGCCGTAGCATTCAACAAGTTGAAACCGGGCGACTATACGCTGGAGGTGAGAGCTACCAGCAATGGCAGATATTCCAAGAATCCTACCATCATCAACATCAAGGTATGCGACCCTTGGTATGCATCACCCGAGGCATATCTCCTCTATATCCTGATCACAGCAAGCGTCATCCTGTATGTTATCTATACATACGAGCGCCGCCGCAAGGCAGACCTGGAAGAGACCAAGATGCAGTTCCTCATTAATGCCACCCACGATATCCGCTCGCCGCTGACATTAATCATGGGACCGCTCAACAAGCTGAAAACAAGATTAACAGATGCCGAAAGCAAACAGGATATCGATACCATCGACCGCAATGCCCAGCGCCTCCTGCTTCTGGTAAACCAGATACTTGATGAGCGAAAGATAGACAAGAACCAGATGCATCTCCACTGCCAGGAGACTCCGCTCAAGGATTTCCTGCATGGCATCGTATCGCTCTACCGCTTCAATGCACAGGAGCGCAACATCACCCTTGAGCTCAAAGAAGACGAAAGCCTCAGCAGCGATAAAGGCAAGCTGAAGGTTTGGATAGACCGCATCAACTTCGACAAGGTTATCTCCAACCTGCTCTCCAATGCCATGAAGTATACCTTTGATGGCGGAAAGATTACTGTTATCATAGGTAAAGACGAAAAGAATGCCACCATCAGGGTAGAAGATACAGGCATCGGACTGAAGGAAGAGAAGACTGACCGCCTCTTCGAACGTTTCTATCAGGGAAACAACAGCAGCGGTCTCCATATCGAAGGAACCGGTATCGGACTCAACCTCTGTAAGGCATTTGTAGAAATGCACGGAGGCAAGATCAAGGCCTACAACCGTACCGACGGCATCAAGGGTTCCTGCTTCGAAGTAAGCATTCCGCTGGGCAACAGCCATCTGCAGCCAGGCGAGATACTGGAAGAAGAAGACAAGAAGGAGCAGGAGATTACCAAAAAGAAAGTACAGGCCAACCGCAACTTCAATATCCTGATAGTTGACGATGACAGCGAGATTGCCCAATACATCAAGACCGAACTGAGCGACTGGTACCGCTTTGAGCATGCCTGCAACGGCAAGGAGGGTTTGAAGATGCTGCTCACCGGCAAGTACGACCTCGTGATAAGCGATGTGATGATGCCGGAGATGGATGGAATCACCATGCTCAAGAACATCAAGAGTAACAGCAACATCAGCGATATTCCTGTCATCCTGCTCACCTCGAAGAGCGAGGTGGAACACCGGTTGGAGGGACTTCGCAGAGGAGCCGATGCTTTCCTGGCAAAGCCTTTCGACATGGAAGAGTTGCATATTCTTATCGACAACCTGGTGGATAATGTGCGACGTATCCGCGGCAAATACAGCGGAGCACAGGGCCAGAAGGCGAAGATTGAGCAGATTCAGGTAAAGGGCAATAACGATGCCCTGATGGAACGCGTGATGAAATATATCAACGGGCACCTTGCCGATCCCGACCTCAATGTAGAGAAACTTACCGAGGAGGTAGGTATCAGCCGTGCACAGCTCCACCGTAAGCTGAAGGAGATTGCTGGTGTTTCTGCCGGAGAATTTATCCGTAACCTCCGACTGGAACAGGCGGCACGACTCATCGAAGAGGGGCAGATTAATATCACGCAGGTAGCCTACTCTGTAGGTTTCAACAACCAGACCCACTTCTCTACCGTGTTCAAAAAACACTATGGCATGTCGCCTAGCGAGTATGCTGAAACAAAGAGAAATGAAAAATAAACGACCGCTATATATATAAAAGGTATTTTTTCGTATCTTTGCAGCAGAAACAATAACAATACAAACTAACGATCTGCAAAGATATGAAGAAATACCTCATTTTATTATTTACGGTACTTACATCACTCCATGTTTCTGCACAGAGTGATGGTTCACAGTTATGGCTCGGAAAGCAGTATGCTAACTCATGCCAAGTCATCTCACAGTTGCCTGATGATGCAACAGCCAAGATTGCCAAGCAGGAGTTAGAAAACAACTGGCGTGGCAAGAATGTTGAGCTCAAGATAGACAAGAGTCTCAACCTGGGCGAGGGCTATAACATCTACGCCCGTCCTGCCCAGCAAAGCGACAACATTCAGTACGAAGCAACTATCACCGCCAGCAATCCTATCGGTTTGCTCTATGGTGCCTACGAGTTAATTCGATTTCAGAACACTGATGCCTACAACACAGGTAGCGGCAATCAGCAGAACTTCAGCAAAGCTATCGATGAGACCGAGAAACCACAAGTGGGTCTCCGCATTCTCAACCATTGGGATAATCTCGATGGCAGCATTGAACGTGGCTATGCCGGAAAGAGCATCTTCAAATGGGAAGAAATCAAACTCGGAAAGAACGGCAAAGGCGGCAGCATCAGTAAGAGCCTGCACGACCGTCTCATCACCTACGCCCGTGCCAACGCCTCTTTGGGCATCAACGGAAGCGTACTGAACAATGTAAACGCATCGCCAAAGATGATGACCGCAGAATATATTAATAAGGTGAAGATCATCGCCAACATCCTGCGTCCTTATGGCATCCGGGTATACCTCAGCATCAACTTCGCTTC
>DAWDAD010000080.1:0-9040 GCA_052356385.1 Prevotella sp. | reverse complement strand
GAGGAAGGTCATGGCAGAGCAGCCCGTGGCGGACGCAGTTCTGAGGGCAGAGGCGGTCGTTCTTCAGAAAGAGGCGGACGCAGAGGTTCTTCGAATGATGCAAGAGAGTCTCGAGATGCTCGTGGAAAGGGAGGACGTGGAAGCCGTGGTGAATCTCGTGGCGGCAGAAAGTCTCGCTCTCAGGAGGATACAGGCGATTGGCGCCAGTTCTTCCAGAACAACGACAACGTGAAGTTCAAGGGCGAGGAGCCAAACTTCGAGGAAGAAGGTTGGGCTCGTCGCAGACCTAAGAAGAAGTAATTTAGGCAGCGATTTATAATAAGATGAAAGCCTGCATCAAAGGGATGATTTGATGCAATATCCATATTTTGCGGTAAAAATACAGCAATTTCTTTGGTAAATTGCGGTGTTTTTACCGCATTTTTTGTATATTTGCAGCCGTAAACATCAAATTTATTGTATCTTTATACGCAATTTTAACCCTAAAAGATATTCTGTAATAAGTTAATGAAGAAATCTATTCTTATCGCTTGTCTGGGACTGGTAAGTCTGGGCTTGCAAGCACAGAGCATTTCGCTCGCTGGTGAATGGAATGTGGAGTTGGGAAAGAGCGGTAGTGCTTTTGCCAAGAGTAAGCGTGCCTCGCAGGGTGAGATGAAGCGTGCCATTCTTCCCGGTACCATCGATACGAACCATCTGGGATTCGCTCCGAAAGATACGATGGAGACTACGCATCTTACGAGACTCTATGCCTATAAAGGAGCTGCTAGATATTCCAGAACCATCAATATCCCGAAGGACTGGAAGAAGAAGCCGGTAGAACTCTTCCTGGAACGTACCCGACCAACCTGGGTGTATGTGGATGGAGAACTGGTGGATTCCTGCAACTTCATCTCTACTCCTCAGCGCTATCTTCTGCCAAAGAAGGTGAAGCCGGGCAAGCATTTCCTGGAAATCGTGGTGGATAATGGAAGAGGTGTGCCAGAGCAGGTTTACGGCTCCAGCCATGCTTATACAGAAGATACGCAGACCAACTGGAATGGAATTATCGGAAGGATAGAACTCCAGCTAGACAGCTCAGTAGAGAGCAAATCTGCAGAAACTCTAACAGGAGCAATCCCTAGCCGTTCTGTAGCTTCTCCTTCCGCCCTTCAGATGCCTGATTTCGCCAAGGATTTCCATATTGAGGGCGCTCACTTCTACGCCAATGGTCATAGGGTATTCCTCCGTGGCAAGCACGATGCGGCTGTCTGGCCGCTGACGGGACATGTGGAGATGAGCGTGGAAGGCTGGATGAAGTATCTCGGAACCTGCAAGGAGTATGGAATCAACCATGTGCGCTTTCATTCCTGGTGCCCACCGGAGGCGGCTTTCGTGGCAGCGGACAGTCTGGGAATCTATCTCCAGCCGGAACTTCCTTTCTGGGGTTCTTTTGATAAAAAGGATGAAAGGCTGATGGCGTTCCTGCATCAGGAGGGAGTGAATATCCTGCGGGAATATGGTCATCATCCATCTTTCAGAATGATGGCGTTGGGTAATGAACTCTGGGGCGACATCGACAAGATGAAGGAGTTTGTGGATGATTTCCGCAAGATTGCGCCAGATAAATACTATACCTTCGGAAGCAATTACTATCTCGGTTATCAGGGAATAAAAGAAGGAATGGATTACTTCACCACTTGCCGCATCGGAGGCGAGGGATGGGGCAAATACAATACCCATACCCGTGGTTCCTTCTCGTTTGCCGATGCCTACGATGGAGGAATGATCAATCATTTCCATCCTAATTCTACGATGAATTTTGATGAGGCTTGCGATAAGGCAGGAATCCCAATCATCTCTCACGAAACAGGGCAGTTTCAGACCTATCCTGACTATCGGGAAATAAAGAAATACACCGGAGTGCTTCATCCTTATAACTTTGAAGTGTTCCGCCGTAGGCTGGCTGCAGCCGGAATGCTTTCGCAGGCAGATGATTTCCACAAGGCTTCGGGCTTATGGAGCGTGAAACTCTATAAAGCCGATATAGAGATGGATTTGAGAACCCGGAATATGGCGGGCTTCCAACTGCTCGATATTCAGGATTATCCCGGTCAGGGAAGTGCTTTCGTAGGCATTCTCGATGCTTTTATGGAGAGCAAGGGAATCACTACGCCCGAGGAATGGCGCCAGTGGTGTTCGCCTGTGGTTCCTCTGTTGGAAATGAAGAAGTTCTGCTTCGAGGATGGCGAGAAGATTCAGGCTAAGGTAAAGGTAGCCAATTATGGCGGTTCTTCGCTGAAGGGCAAGAAACTGAAATGGCATCTGGCTGCCGAGAACGGATTGTTCTGTATGGATGATGGAACTTTCAGCACCAAGGATGGTGAAGTGAGAAAGAATGTGGGCGACTTGATGGCTGAGGATGAGGGAGTATTGAACATCTTTTCATACGATGAAGGTTTGGTGGATGTGGGTGAACTGAATGGTGTTTTCCACGTGCAGAAACCTACCAAGCTGCTTCTTACATTAAATATTGAAGGAACGGAGGCAAGAAACTCCTACGAACTATGGGTTTATCCGAAGAAGGCGATGGAAAAGAAGGGCGTCATCATTGCCAGAGATTTGAATCAGGAAGTAGTGAAAGTATTGGTAAAGGGCGGAAAGGTGCTTTGGATGCCTACGGCTTCCAGCCATTTTGTGGCTGCCGATGATACGCTTTCGCAGGCAGATAATGCTACTCCTTATACTGTTGGCGGACTCTTCCAGACCGATTACTGGAATTATCGCATGTTCAAGACCATTTGCGAGAACAACAAGAAGAAGGTTTCTCCAGGAACCCTGGGCATTCTGACGAATCCGGAACATCCGATATTCAAGGGATTCCCTACGGAGATGCACACCAACTGGCAATGGTTCCCAGTTATCAAGGAATCGCATCCGCTGGTGCTTGACAACTTCGCCAAGGATTATCGCCCGATAGTTCAGGTGATAGATAATATTGAGCGGAACCATAAACTTGGCTTGGTGATGGAATGGAAGGTGGGAGCAGGAAAGCTCCTCGTCTGCATGAGCGATTTGGAAAAGGCTGCCAAATACCCGGAAGGCAAGGCTTTCTATCAGAGTGTACTGAACTATATGCGCTCTGCCGATTTCAATCCATCTGCAGAAATAACGGTGGATGAATTGAAGAAGAAACTTGCCGAGAAGCCTCGTCAGGTTTCTTTGAAGGAGCTGAATAATATCTCGCAGTATTAATTGGAATTCTGTAGGTTGCGAATCTGTAAGATAAAAATAAACTGAAAATCAGCAAGATAACAAGAATAGAAAGACTAAATAAAGTAAGAGCGGAAAGCCAGGAGTTAACAGGTTAACAGTTAACAGCTGATTTTCCGCTCTTTTTATATCATCCTGAGACTAATCTTTAGCCTAGGATAAACCATTCTATCATCTCTGTTGATTTAGAGATAGAATTTACTTCGCATTGATCTCCTTCAAGAGGCGGTCTGCGTGTCCCCACTTATCCATCAGGTAGAGCACGTAGCGAATATCCACACCAATGCAGCGAGCCAGGCGCTTGTCGAAGTTGATGTCAGAGCTGAGGCTGTCCCAGTTGCCATCGAAGGCAAGACCAATCAACTCACCCTTGCCGTTGAACATAGGGCTACCAGAATTACCACCGGTAATATCGTTGTTGGTGAGGAAGCAGAGCTGCATCTTGCCAGTCGTCTTATCCTGATACTTGCCGAAATCCTTCTCAGAGAGGAGCTCGTGCATGATAGGCTCAGCGTAGTAATCGATTACCTTGTCGCCCTTCTTCATCTTCTCTACGATGCTCTCGGCTGTGGTGTAATAGCCAGATGGCTTGCCACCGAGGTCGAAACCGCCTACCTGACCGTAGCTCAATCGCATGGTGAAGTTGGCGTCGCTGTAGTGAGGCATGTCTTCCTCCATACGGAGCTTGGCAGCGCAGAGATACTTCTCCTGCTCGGCGATGCTATCGTTGATGCTGCCCATCTGAGCAGCGAAATCTGCAAATACATCGTTCAGATCCATACCGAAGCTTACGCCTGGATCCTTCTCATATCCCTTCTTGTTGAAGTAGAGCTTGGCACCCTTCTTCATGATGAGCGACTTCTCCCAGAGATAATCCACATACTTGGCGTAGTCGCCACCAAACTCAGCGTCGATGGTCTTGTAGAACTTAGGCAACCACTTGGCATCTACGTGCTCCTTGTAGTTCTTCAAGAGGGTAGCGAGCACCTCCTTATCGAGCGCCATATCCCATTCTGCAGAGTTATCTTCAAACTCATGATACTGCTTCTTCTTGTTCTTCTCAGGACCCTTCACCTCCATGTTGGTCTGGAGCTTGATGGCACGGGTAGAGAACTCGATATTGCTTCTTCTGGTGAAAGATTCAGAGAAGTTGGTCCAGGCATACTTCACGTCTGCGCTCTCCTTGTAGAGCTTGGCGAGCTTATCGAAATCTACCTTGTGGGCGAGGTCGTTGGCAGCCTTGGCTGTATCCTGCCAAGCACGGAGACGGGTTTCGTACTCACGCTTCAGATTCACGATGCCGATAGAGTCGATACACTTGTTCATACCGATGGCATTCTTCCAGTAGTTGGAAGAGCTGGCGTATTTGCTGTCGTACTTGATGCGGACAGCCTCGTCGGCACGCATGTGCTTCTGCATTACTTCCTGCTTCACGCCACGAACCTGGGCACGAGGAGCATTCTCTGCATCGCGCATGGTCTGGATTCCGTAGCTTGAGAGATAACGCTCTGTGCTGCCTGGGTAACCCATGGTCATCGCATAGTCGCCATCCTTGTAACCCTGGAGAGAAACCTGTGCCCAACGCTTAGGATGATAAGGCACATTATCCTTGCTGTAGGCAGCAGGACCATTGGTCTTTGGGTCGGCATAGATGCGGAATACAGAGAAGTCGCAGGTCTGGCGAGGCCACATCCAGTTGTCGGTATCGCCACCAAACTTACCCATAGACTTTGGTACGGTGAAAACCAGACGTAGGTCGGTGAAGTCGCGGTAAGTAGTAGCGTACCACTTGTTGCCCTCGTAGAAAGGCTGAACGGTGATATGAAGGGTAGAATCGTTCTTCTTCACCTCCTTAGTCATCTCGTTCTCCAAAGAATCGATGAGTTCATCGCGCTTCTTGTTGTCGAGTTTCTCGTATCCGAGGCTCATCACCTTATCGGTTACATCCTTCTGTTCAACCATAAAGCTGACGAACATATTCTCGTTAGGCAATTCCTCTGCGTAAGATTTAGCAAAGAAACCGTTGAGCATGTAGTCGTGCTCCACGGTAGAGTGGCTTCTGATAGCCTCGAAACCGCAATGGTGGTTGGTAAATACCAGACCGTCTGGAGAAACGACTACGCCTGAGCAATAGCCAGAGAAGTTAACTACAGCATTCTTCAAGGCGTTCTCGCCATTGTAGAGCTGGTCGTAAGTCATACTGAAGCCTTCGCGCTGCATCATCTCATACACAGCGTTAGGCAAGTTGTAAATCGTCCACATTCCCTCGTCAGCGTGAGCGGTATTGATTCCGCAGAACGCCATGATAGAGGCGATAAGGACCGTTGCTTTTTTCTTCATTACTTGTTTTTGTTTTCTATTTTTATTATGATGTTATTTATTCTTTTTCTCATACCCTTCTTTCCAAGTCTTTGCCTGTTCTGTCATCCGATATTGCTGGCGTGGATGTCTTGGGGTGTTTGGATATTTCCTTTCAATAGCTTTTTCTGAGAGGGCAGCGTTTAAATATAGTTCACTAAAACTTTTTCTGTCCTTTAGTCCGATTGAACCCATAATTTCCGCAGATGTCATATATTCATCGTTAAAGGATAGAATAAGAGTCTCCACATGTTGACTGAACTTGCGGGGTACTTGTGGGGTACTTGAGGATAGCTTGCGGGGTACTTGTGGGGTACCTATTCTTGGCTGCTCTTTCCAATCATCAGTCGGCCGGATATGCAAATATCTGTTCTTGAGAACCCAACTATCTTTTAGGAGTAAGTTCCTGAAGAAACGAACCAGGTAGATAGGAGAGTAATCTATGCCTTTCTGAATGTTGCGATAGTTGGCACGAACCAGGGCATTGCGGAAATACCAGGAGTGTTTGGCAAACATTTCGTTGTTCCCGCAAGCGCTTGAATTGAGCTAAGCACTCCTCCAGCGAAAGCGGATGCTCTCGCCAATAAGCCATGGAAGCCATCTTCTGGGCATTGACTTTCTTGTGATAATCGTTCAGTTGTATCTCCATCCATTTATGTATTATATTGTTAGAATATTACGTTTGCAAAGTTACGACTATTTCCCGAATTTTCCAAGGCTTCGCTTGATTTTCTTCATAATTTGCCTTTTTGCTGATAATAATCCTGGGGAGAGTACCTCTTGCTCCAGCATATCCAGAGCCATTCTTAACTCTTCGAGGAGTTCGGGATAGTATTTCATCTGCTCGTAGGCGAGCTTCATGCAGTAGCAGCGGATGGCGTAGGGCTGGGAACAGGCGGTAATCTTGGCGATGCAGAAATCGATGAAATCAGAACGAAGTGATTCTTCCTCGAAAGGCTGACGGAGAAGAAGATGGAGCATCAGGCGGCGCTTGGTCTCATTCTTCTCTACGAGAACCCTATCTATCAGTTCGTCGTGCTTCTGAAAGAGCCACGGGTTGTTGGCTTCATCGAAATGGGTTAAAGCCCAAAGTGCATTGAACGATACGCGGTCGTTTTCATCGAAGGTGAGCTGGTAAAGCTCTTCCTTTCGGTGGTCGTTCTCCTTGCCTTGTGTCATGATGCATATCTTGTTGATATCGTTCATACAGATTTTGTCTTGTAGTATCTTTCTCATGCTCTTTATTTTTTATGAGGGAATAATCGTTGCAAAGATATACTTTTATGAGGGAATAACGAAAAGGAAGATTACTTTTTTTGAGAATTCTCGGACTATTTCTTGTTTTTGATGTATAAAATGGGAGAAAAAGTCAAGTTGAACAATCGGTGGATTCATTGTTGTACGTCTAAAGGTTTATAGTTGTACAACTGAAGGGTGTGTAGTTGTACAACTAAAAGGTGTACAGTCGTACAACTATAGGGGGTATTGTTGTACGATTAAAAGGTGTTGTCACTAGGCTCGGCAGACCTGCTGACTGCAGTGAGCAGACCTGCTGACTAGGCTCAGCAGAGCTGCTGAGCCTAGTGGCAACTTCCTAGAAGCAGTCTCCTTGAACTCCATATTCTATCTCTTTGAACCTGATCAGACGCCTTCTTTCACTTGCGCAGTCATCTTCTTCAGCTTGCGGAGCCGTATCCTTCGGTTAACGGAGCCGTATCCTTCGGTTAACGGAGCCGTATCCTTCAGCTTGCATAGTCATATCCTTCAAAATACTCAGTCGTCTCGTTTCGTTCACTCAGCCGTTTGCTTTAGCTCTTACAGGGCGCCTTGCTGGCTGCTATTATATCCTGAGAATTGCTCGGGACCAGGAACATTGGGTCCTTTTGTCTATTCTTGAACCGCATGCGAAGGTTCTGTATAATATAAACAAAAGAAGTCCGTGGACTTACACATTGTCCACGGACTTCTTGGAATATAATCTCAATGATTGGAATCTCTTACTTTCTAAAGTATTTTCCTACCACCGGCAGACTCTTCAATGGGAAATCCTTCTTCACGAGATAAGCGGCGAAGATGAGGATGAGTACTGTGTTGATGAGGCAGGCAATTCCACTGGAGAAGTATCTGTTAGCCTCGGTCATTCCGGCGAAGAGGATGAGGGAGAGAACCACATAAATCATAATCTCCTTCACCGGATAGTTGATAGGATACTTCTTCTGACCCACAAAGTAGGAGAGAATCATGGCTGTTCCATATCCAGCGAAACCAGCCCAGGCACAGGCGATGTAACCATAGATAGGTACGAAGATAACGTTGATGGCAATCAATACCGCACAACCGATGCCTGAGAAGTAAGCTCCCCAGATGGTCTTGTCGATGAGCTTGTACCAGAAACTGAGGTTGAAATATACTCCCATCATGATTTCGGCAGCCATTACGATAGGCACTACCTTCAAACCATCCCAGTAGTCGCGACCGATGATGTGGCGCAATACATCCAGATAGCCTACCACCACCAGGAAAGCCAAGAGGGTGAAGATGACGAAATATTTCATCGCCGAAGCGTAAGTCTGTCGGTTGTCCTTATCCTTTGCCTTGCCGAATACGAACGGCTCATAAGCATAGCGGAAAGCCTGGGTAATCATCGCCATGATCATCGCAATCTTGCTGGCTGCTCCGTAGATTCCGAGCTGCGCATGAGCATCGCCCTTCTCATAGATGTAAGGGAAGAGAATCTTGTCGGCTGTCTGGTTCAGAATACCGGCAATACCGAGCACGAGGATTGGCCAGCTGTAGCCCATCATCTTCCTGACGAGCACCTTACATTCACTCCAGGAGCATTTCTCGCCCATGAATCCTTCCTTCAGTTCCTTGTAGAAACAGAAGGTGATGGAGGCGGTACAAACGAGGTTGATGTAGAAAGCATAGCCCACATCGTGACCATCCATGATGACGTAGTAAACCAGGTTGAGCGCAATGTTCAGACCGATGAAGAGCAACTTGAAGGCGGCAAACTTCAATGGGCGCTTCTTGTATCTGAGGTAAGCGAACGGGATGCACTGGAAGGCATCAATAGCCACGGTTACGAACATGGTCCATACATAAGCCGGATGGTCAGCGTAGCCCATCGCATCGCTCAAAGGCGTGATGAAGAGGAATACCAGGGCGATGAAGAGTAGGGAAGTGAAGCCCACCATGCTCAATACCGTGTGATAAACCTTTTCTGAGTTTTCTCCCTCCTTGTTGACAAAACGGAAGAAGGTGGTCTCCATTCCGTAGGTCAGGATAACGAGAAGTAACGCCGTATAGGCGTACATGTTGGTGATGACACCATAACCACCACTGGCGGCGCTGATCTTAGCCGTATAGAGTGGTACAAGCAGATAGTTGAGGAATCTGCCGATGATACTGCTCAAACCATAGATGGCGG
>DAWDAD010000079.1:0-9197 GCA_052356385.1 Prevotella sp. | reverse complement strand
GGAGTGGGAATGAAAGTTAAGAACAAGCCTTGACACAGTTTAATTTACACCCCCGATTTTCGGAATATCAAAGGTTTATGGTGAAGGATGCTTTTGTTAGTTATGTCATTTTATCCATCAATCCAAATGCTTAAAGCTTTTGATAGCTTGAACTCTGGCAGTTGAGCTATGATGCTACGACGCAAGAATTTGAATACTCCGTAATAGCATTCCATAAGTATCTTGCCATCCAAGCTCAAAATGGCATAAGTATTATAGATTGGTACTTCGTAGTTTCAACTACCATATTCTTTTCATCACCAAATCTGCGAGTACGATGGCGGATTCCTTCTCATCCCTAGGTGCATCCTTTGACTTCCATGCCACGATGAAGCGGATTCGGGCAGCAGTTACCTTGTAGCCTTTCAACTCCCATTTGCCTAGTTTCTCTTTCATCTTGATGGAGAGCTGGGCTATGTCTCTGCCTGTTGATGGGAGACAGAGGCAATGGTCGTGATAGGTTAGTGGCATACCGCTTCTCAGGCAAAGGATAGCATCCTTGTGAGGCTTGGAGAAGCCCAGGTTTACATCCTTGTGTGAGAGCTGGAGTACTATTTCGTTGGGCTCATCGTAGGCTTGGGCATCATAGAGATGCTGGGCACTTTTCAGGCTGTCGAAGAGATTGCCGTTGGTGTGGATGGTTAGTGTACGCTTGGCACGGGTCATGCCCACATAGTATCGGCGCAGTATGTCATCTGTAGGATGCTCGGGATGGGTAATGAGCATCAGTACATGGTCGAACTCATGGCCTTTTGCCTTGTGGATGGTGCTGACCACGATGTCTGATTTCGAGATGTCACAGAAGTCTTCTACAGATGATTCGAACACGAACTCCCTCAGGTCGCTGTAGTACTTGGCACGATTGGTCTGCTCAAATATCTGAAGACTGCGGCGCAGGTATGGCAATGCCTGGCTGGTGGCATACTTTTGGAATGTCTGCTGCTTGGCTGCTTCCCAAATATCATCAGGGATGATTGGGGATTTCGTTTCCTTGATGCCTTGGTCTATCTTCTTCAAGAAGTATCTTACCTCTGCCAGATTCCAGAAGCGCAAGCCGTCCATTGATTGCACCAGCTTAGCCTTGATGCCATGGCTGTGAAGAAGAGCCAGCATAATGACAGCCTCCTCATTGGTCTGCGTGAGGATGCTGATGGTTTCGTTCTTCTTGCGGGAAGATGCATCGGCTTCTTTTGAAGCCTTACTTTCTAGTAATCGCGTAACATCTTCAAGAATAGGCTGATACATATAAACCTTTTTCTCCTGAATCTCGTATGGATGCTTCACGATTCTTACCTCTCCATCTTCTTGACTCATGGAGATGATAGGGGTAGATTTGATTCGCTGGCGGATGTTGCGGGCGAAGTCGTTGGCAGCATCCACGATATGGCGAAGACTGCGGTAATTCTCCGTCATCTCGATGAAACGGCTGTGCTCTGTCTGGGTCAGTTCATAGAGATACCGCGAGTTGGAACCTCTAAACTCATAGATGTTCTGGTCATCATCGCCTACGGCAATCACCCTCATCTCTTCGTTGGCTTTCATCAGAGCAGAGACAAGGGCATAGTCATCCTTGCTCATGTCTTGCGCCTCGTCAATAACGAGCACGGTCTTGCTGATGCGATTGGGTTCCACTTCTCCATTGTTGATCATTTCGGCGGCTTGCTTAACCACATCTCCTGCCTCATCCAGATTGCCAACTCTGCCCAGCAGGTCGAAGCAGTAGGAATGGAAGGTCTTAATCTCCACGAAATGGGCGGCATTGCCGATGAGTTGCATCAGTCGCTGCTTGAATTCGGTAGCGGCAGCACGCGAGAAAGTGAGCATCAGGAGTTGTTCGTGCTTTACATCTTCCAGCAGCAGGAGAGAGGCAAGCTTATGTACGAGTACACGTGTCTTGCCGCTGCCAGGACCGGCAGCGACTACGATGCAGCGAGACTCATGGTCGTCGATGATTTCCTTCTGTCGCTTGGAGAGTATTCCGAAGAGTTTCTTATACTTCGAAGGTGTTACGTTGCGCTCTATCTCAGTCTCCCGGTTGCCCTTGAAGTACTTTGAGATGAAGCGATGGTAGTCCATCTGGAAATAATCCTGCACATATTGCAGGGCGGCGTCGTAATCCCTTACCATCAGGTTGGCATATTCGCCCACGATGTGAATCTGCTGAATCTTCTGCTTGTAGAATTCGTTGAGCATGCGGTAATCCTCCTGCTTATAGCGGAGGCGAAGTTCCTTGGTGCGCTTAATCGCCATCGCATTGTAGAGTACCAGGAATCCTCCTTCCAGCTTCATGGCTCCTATCTTGGAGAGATAGAGCAAGGCTTCCTCTACGTCTTCCAACTGCAGGGAAGAGAAGTCGGAGAAGAGTGACTGGTTGCTGGATTTCAGATCGTTCAGAAGTTCAACTACCGAGAATTGAAGAGGCTTCTCTTTTGAATCTACAGAAGAGCTATTGTTGCTCTCTTCTGTTACAGTTTTACTGTTTTCCTCAGCCAGGCTGTATAGTCTTTCGATGATGAATCGGCAAACCTCAATTCGTCTTTCGAATCGCTTGATGATGGTCTCTATGTCCTTGTCTCTTGTTACGATGAGATTGCGAACACCGTCTTCCTTCTTATGCGCATATCCCTTTACTACTAAGAAGTATAGCAGTGTGCGGATTTTCTTTTCTGTTGAAGTATCGATGCCGTCATGTACGGCATTGTCATTGAGTTGTTTGTATGTGATATGCAGCGATTCATCCGGGATATGTTCCAGAATGTATCTTTCCAGTTTGGCAAAGTTCTCCAGCATCTGCTGAGGCTTGCGTTGCTTGTCGCTGATGTCTTGCAGATAGGCAGAGATGTCACGGGTATCGGCAAGGATACCTTCCTGGCGCATTCGGTCAACGGAAGAGATGACGTCTCGCTTGCTGAGTCCTAGGATGTCGGCGAGGTAATCGATGCGGGATTCAGCCTCGCTATCCTGTGCCTTGGCTATATGCTTCTGGGTGATAAGCGACTTGATGATGCGGATGGCATTCTGCATCTCATCTTCAGAGAACAGGGGTGATTCGGTGAGGCGTAGTCTTGCCTCGTCCATGTTCTTGACGGTGATACCTGTGGCATAGACGTGCGGAATGTTGTTGCCACGCTCTATGTATCCGCTCTGTTCTAGAGCAGAAAGGGCGGTGCGGACACGGGTTTCTATGTCGGATACCGAGTCATCCCAACCGGCTTGGCGGGCTATCTCCAGTGCCGAACAACTTACATGTGGACGCTGCTTGGTAAAATCCTTAATGGCTTTCCATACCTGTTGTATCTCGCTGATGCTCAGTTTGGTTTGGTTGAGCAGGATGAAGTGCTTGTCTAAGTCCTCGTCGCTATAGAGTACATAGCATTTGGCATTGAGGTGTGGGTCTCTTCCTGCACGTCCTGCCTCCTGTACATAGTTCTCCAGAG
The DNA here is from genome assembly GCA_052356385.1 of Prevotella sp. Taxonomy (GTDB): domain Bacteria; phylum Bacteroidota; class Bacteroidia; order Bacteroidales; family Bacteroidaceae; genus Prevotella. Next base: position 5,721 of record DAWDAD010000079.1, on the reverse strand, counting down.
AGTCGGAGATGTCGTAATGGATAACCAGTCCCACATCGCTCTTATCTACTCCCATGCCGAAGGCGGAGGTGGCAACGATGATTCTAACCTTATCGCTCATGAAGGCATCCTGATTGTGTATCTTCTCATCGGCATCCATCTTGCCATTATAGGGCAGGGCGGATATGCCGTCACGTGTCAGCTTTTGGGCGAGTTCCCGGGTTCGCTTGGTGCGGGATACGTAGATGATGGTAGGGCAATCAGCCTGCTCTACCAGCGAGCGCAGGAGATTGTATTTGTTGCCGTCACTATCTACGTGGATAACGGAATAGTGCAGGTTAGTGCGTGAGGCTGATGAGGCGAAGAGCTGAAGGTCGGTGCCCAGCCAATGCTTGAAATAGTCGCAGATGTCCTGCACCACCTTCTGTTTTGCAGTGGCTGTGAAGCAAGATATGGGTATTAGGGTTTGACCATGGTTGCGGGCCATTGCATCCTTGCCAAACTTGCGTTCCTGATATTCCTTGATAAACTTGCCGATGTATAGGTAATCCACACGGAAGTCTTGTCCCCATGCAGAGAAGCAGTGAGCTTCATCAATGACGAATCTCACCACATGCCGTGCCATCAGAATGCGCTCGATGGTTTTGGAGCGCAACATCTCTGGTGCTATATATAATAAGGTGGCATCTCCGCTCTGTACTCGTTCGATGGCAAGGGAGCGGGAGATAGGGTCGAGGAGACCATTGATGGTTACGGCATCGGTGAAGCCGCGGTCTGCGAGGTTATCTACCTGGTCTTTCATCAATGATTGCAGAGGCGAGATAACCACGGTGAGTCCATGTATGGTTCTGCCATCCATCAGGGCTGGCAACTGGAAGGTGAGCGACTTGCCGCCACCCGTAGGAAATATAGCCAATAATGACTTGCCATCTACTGCTGCCTGCGATGCCTGTTCCTGCAGCGGTTCGCCGTCATAGGTACGGAAGGCATCATAGCCAAAGAGTTGTTTCAGGTTGTGATGAATGTCGAGCATGCGGTTGCAATACTCGCAGCCATCGGTGCATTGAGTATGGCAGAGCATATAGATGATATGTTCTACTTCGGGATAATGGAAGAGTACCCAACCTGGGGTTACAGATTGGTAATCGTCTGTGCCTATGAGGGCCAAGGCGTATGCCAAGCCGCAAGGCGACTGGGCTGCAAGAGCCGGAATGTCGGCATGGGCGCAAATATGATCCTTGTATTCAGAAAGAATGAATTCTGAAACGCCTATCATTGCATCATCCTTTTCGATGGCTCCCACATACATCAGGAATCCTTTGAATTCCTCTTCATGCTGGAGCAGCAAGGTGAAGATTTTCCTTTTCCTTTCTGATAATTGATTCCATGCAGCGATTTCATCCATCAAAAGCTCCTTGGCTTTCTCGCAGTCATTGACTGGATTATTCATCTGCTCGCTCAGCAGTTTGTCGTCCTTTACCAGATGATGGTAAGGGCGCTTGGGAAAGAGGAGTGGGGAGAGATAGAGGGTATCTATCAGTATGCCGTTGAGTTGGAGATAGCGGGCATCGTGATGAATGAGGTTATGCCCGCAGATATAGTCAACCTTTCCTTCTTGCAGGAACTTGTTCAGTGCCGTCTGCGATGCTTGGTGAAAGTTGGCTCCGTCATAACGCAATGCTCCGATGTCGTGTATTTTATGGTCTTTCCGTCCCACTTCGGTATCCACGAAGGCAATGTTACTGCTTCTGGCATCTTTCTTCTTGATGTCAGAACTTACGGTGAGATTGTTTTTCCTTTCAAAGAGGCGACTGAATATTGACATAATCTTCGATGTTTATATTTCCACCGCAAATGTACAATTATTATTTGATATATGCAAATAATCAAGCGCTTTTATCTTCTTTGAAAGCTGTTTTTATACAATTCCAAGAGGCTTACGAGGATATCTTCAAAGCAGATTAATATGCCCCTAAAACCCTCCAGTCGTCTATGAGTTTGAACAGTCGGGGCATGGCTGGCTTGTAGCTGTCGGGATAGGTGAGGGAATAAACGAAGAGTATTCTGCCACTTTTGATGAATTTATCGTAATGACTGTAGCCATCTACTCTTACTCCGTTTTCATAGACAGGACCGGAGAGGATGAATGCTTTATTCGATGCCTGCATCGTCCTTTCCGAATGAAGCTTCTGGGCTAGAGAATCGGCACAAGCCTGGAGGGTGTTGCTATAGTTGGGGGTAACGTAACTCTCCAGGATGATGTTGGCATGATTGGTGAATGAGAAGCGGGCATAGCCCTGGTATCCTGAGACCGAAGTATCCTCCTGCTGGAAGAAGCAAGGATATTTGACAACGTAGCCGAAGTCCGGATCATTGTATTCCTTCATAGGTGCCATCTCTACCTTGGTCTTGAAATCCGCCATCGGTGTATGCTTCTCTTTCGTAACCTCATGATGATAGTTGATGATGAAGTTTATCATCATCAGCAAGACAACTGCTATCAAAAAAATCTTCTTCATATCTTTGCCACTTTTGTATTTTAGCTGCAAAGGTATGAAGAAGATGGGAAAAAGCCAAATAACAAGTATGACATTTGGCTGACATTTCTGAACTTATCTGATTATCAGTCGATAAGACTTGCCTCTTTCCGACTCAATCATGAGGTTGCTATTCTGCTCAATCACCGGTTTGATACGGCGAATCAAGGTATAGAGCGTTTCGCTGGCATCCGGTTTCTTGGGCCAAAGAGCATCACAAATCTCCTGTTTGGAGAGTTGATGATGCGTATTGTCGAAGAAGAGTTGCATCAGCTGGTGCTGCATCGGAGTAAACTTGATAGCTTGTCCGTTTTCCTGATTGTAGAAGGAATCCTCGTCTTGAGAATAGCACATGGTGCCGAACATATCAGCCTCATGATTCCAGGGTTGTTTTCTGCGATGATAGTATAGCGATGCAATAGCCCAAATCATAGCCATGAGGGTAAGCGTCAAAGATGTCCGCTGGTTGCTCATACTCAAAACATCTGCCATCGAACAGTTAGCATAACTTTGGATAGAATGCTCGTTGAGGAGCATCTGTTTGCTGCTGAGCAGGTTGGCGCTATTTACCAGCTGGGAATTGTTCTTGCCTCTTCTTCTGTCTTCCATCACATAGCAGAGATTACTGGTCGACTTCAGCAGGTCGATGCTGAGATGTGAGCGGTAGCTCTGGATGGTATCAGGCGTAATCCATTGATATTTATTTTCCTGAAGAGTCAGAGCCAAAGCTTTGTTCATATCTTGTACAATGGCATACTGTGCCTTGCGGTAGTTGCTTACGCTGGAGAATGCCGCAGACATCACAAGGATGGCGAAGATGAGGATGGAATGATATGCTTTCAGTTTCATATTATCTATTCTGTTTAAATGATATACTGTTTAAAGATTCAAATGCAAAAGTACAGAAATTCTATGAAAGATGGTATAAAACTAGATATAATATTCGTTAATTGATAAATGTCAGACTCATGTCAGTCATATTTTTCGCTTCGGTCTTCTCTTTTTGATACCTTTGCAGCAGAAAACAAGTTTTAGGAAAGTATATGATGACAATGAAGAAAAGTAAATTGTTAACAGCTATGTTGATGCTGTGGGCATTGATCTCTTGTGCAGAAATAAGTGCCCAGGAGATCCAGAAGGTATCGAATGATTCTATAGCCTTGCAAGAGGTTGTTGTGAAGGCGGCACGAGTAGTCAACAAGGAAGATGGCAAGTTGATATTCCCAAGCGATATTCAGAAGCAGCGTTCTTTTTCTGGTTTTTCGCTTTTGGGAAAGTTGGCTTTGCCTCATATCAGGGTTGATGAGGCTGGCCGTTCCATTTCTGCTACCGATCATAAGGGAGAAGTGCAGATTCGTATCAATGGCATTCTCGCCAATATGCATGACGTGCAGATGCTGGATGTAGCTTCTATTATGAGTGTAGATTATATCGACAGCCCTGGCGTAAGATATGGAAAGAATATTGCATACGTGATAGATATTCATACCCGCAGGGCTTCATCGGGTGGCAGTTTGGGCTTCAACCTGACCAATGCGCTAACTACCAAGCTCGGTTCGAACGATGTCTATGCATCTGTCAATAGGGGCAAGAGCCAATTGAATATTTTATATGAGCAGACTTATGTGGATAATAAGGCATCCGAATATAATGAGGATGCTCAGTATCTTCTACATGATGGTTCAGAGTATCAGATATCTCGAAAAATCATGAATGGGGCAACTCGAAATTATGATAATACATTGCAGTTGAAGTATAATCTGGCTGATTCTGCATTATATGTATTCCAGACAACGCTTACCACGGATTTCAGCAATCAGCCTTATACATCGAATGAGATGTGGTTTTCTGAATCTGGAAAGCCTGCGTATCCTGTTTACAGAACCAGCAAGGGTAGGGATTTTACTCCTGCTCTCGATTTGTATTTCTATCATCAATTGGGCAAGCATCAGTCTTTGTCGGCAGATGTTTTGGGTACTTATATCCACACCAAAGGAGCCTATTATGAAGGTGAGGGCGAACCCTATCAATATCAGGTAGATGGAAAGACCTATTCGCTCATAGCCGAGGCTATCTATGAAAACCGGTTGAAACCCTTTACTTTTTCTGCAGGAACCAACTTGAACTGGAAATATATGGATAATCAGTATTTGGGTGATGTGGTTAGCGAGAATGGTATCCGTTCATTGGGTATTTATGGTTTTGCACAAATCAAGGGAAGTTTGGGACAATTCAAGGAAGGAACATCCCGTTTAACTTATGTGGCTGGCTTCGGGTTGAGTAATCAGTCTTATCGACAGGGAGATGAGGAATTTAGTTTTTGGCTTTGTCGTCCGAAACTCACATTGGCTTATTCCTTGACATCTTCGTTTCAGATCCGCTTGGGAAGTGAATTATCACAGCATATTTCGCAGATAGCTATGATTTCGGATACCCGTATTCGAAAGAACAGTATGGAATGGACTGTGGGTAATCCTTCGCTTAAGCCTAACAGTATATATGAGAACTGGGTGGTATTCTCTTTCAGTAAACCAAGGATAAATACTGATTTTACCTTAGAGTATCGTATCAATCGTCATTGTAATTTGGCGAAATACACCCGCACGGAAAATGATCAGTTTCTTTATTCCCAGGCGAATCAGCCCCATTGTAATATGTTGTATCTTACGAATGATACTCGGTTTGACATTATCCCCGACCACCTTATATTATCTGTGAACGCAGGTATTTACCGTTTTTTCAATAAGGGCGATGAGTACAGTCATTGTTATACCGCTTATAATTATAGTGGAACATTACAGGGGTATTGGGGAAAATGGACAGTGATGCTGTATGCTGATAATGGTTGGAACTTTATGGAGGGAGAGAACATCGGGCATAATCCTCCTTCATTGGCAGCCTCAGCCAGTTATCATATAGGTGATTTCGATTTTACGTTCTATATGCATAATCCGTTTATGGCTCATCCGAAATCCTATTCAGCAGAAATCGTCAATGCCTTGCTCCGTAAGCAGGTTCGTGGTTATGACAATTCGGGAGGTAATTTGTTCCGTATCGGTGTTGCCTGGAATATCAATCGGGGAAAGGAATACCGTAAGATACAGCGGAATATCAACAATGAGGAGTGCGAAACGGGTATCTTGAAATAGGTGGCTTTGCTTTCTATATGGGTTGCATGGGCAACAGCCGGAATTTATTTCTTCCC
>DAWDAD010000078.1:0-9932 GCA_052356385.1 Prevotella sp. | reverse complement strand
TAACTCGCTAAATATCAAGCTTATGAATGAATTTGTTGACATCATCGTTATCTACATCGTTTTCCGTGCCATCCTCGCCTTCCTGGGCGCATGGTGGCATGGTGACGGACGCAACGATTTCAGACGAGACCGATAAAAGGATTGGTCTCAATAGTTTTGTGTACTATTTCTCAATGACCTATACGAGCATGCCGAAAGAATGTCAGTTTCCCTTTTGAACTCATTAGTGTCCCGATTTTTACGGGACACTAATGGGCAACGACCTGTCAATGAAATGCGTCTGTTTTCCTTATCTGCGATGCTGGAAAGGGCTATTTCTTTACTATATCGGATTTTCTGAAAAATATTCTTAATTTTAATGCTGAAAAACCGTATGTTTCATCTTTTCTTTGTATTTTTGCAAAAGAATTACGAATTTAAGCACGAAAGATATGATATTACAATTTAAAGTAAAGAATTTCCTTTCTATAAGAGAAGAGCAGACGCTGGATTTTACGGCTTCTGCTGACAAAACGTATGAAGACTACGCTGTTGTTAAAATAAAAGGTGTTCGCATTTCCAAATTGGGTGTTGTTTACGGACCAAACGCATCTGGCAAGAGCAACATCCTCAAAGCTTTGGCTTGGTTCATTTTTTATTTGGTTGCAAGTCGTTCCAAGAAACCTGGTACAGGCACAGGACTGACACCATTCATGATGGATGAGGATAGCCGAAACCGAAACTCATCATTTGAATTGATTTTCTATATTGGTGATGTCAGATATGAATATTCCGTTGTCTTGAACAACCAAAAGATTTATAAGGAAGAACTGTACTTCTATCCCAATAACCGCCGTGCGCTCTTTTATGAGCGTACCTGGAATGAGGACAAGAGCAATTCTTCAATTTCTTTTGGACCATTGCTGAAGTTGTCTGCAACACAGAAACTATTCATAGAGTCAAATTGCATTTCCAATGCTACGGTACTCACAACCTATAAGAATGCAAACGTTGAAAAGAATGTTGAACTTGACAAAGTCTTCAATTATTTTGAAAGCGAGTTCATGCCTTTGCTCAGCAAGAATGATAATCTTGGACAGTTAGCTAACGATGTGGTAAGATTGGATGCTGACAGCAAGAAGTTTATCTGCGAGATGTTTGAAAAGGCTGATTTCAACATTTCCGACATATACATCAAGGAAGAAAAAGGTGAGGTTTCTGAGGAAGCAATGGAGAAGTTCAGAAAGATAGCAAAAATCTTACATATCTCGGAACCACAGGACAAGAGCATATCTACAGAAGAATTGTTCTTCACCCACAAGACTCCTTTTTATACGGGAAGTCTTTCTAATATGGTGGAATCGGAAGGTACCAACCGTATGTACGGTTTGTCGGCATTGCTATTTACACTTATCAAAAACAATCAGACATTGCTGTGTGATGAGTTGGAGAACTCGCTGCATTACGACCTGTTCACCCATATTATCAAGACATTCCTTGTAAATTCAGACCGGGCACAATTGATATTCTCTACTCATAGTCTTATGCTTCTTGACGAGGATTTTATCCGCAGGGATATGGTGTATTTTGCCAGCAAAAACGAATCGGGAGCGACAGAGATTTATCGTGCCAAAGATTTCGGTCTCCATAAGGAAGTGTCCATCCTCAATGCTTACAGAGCAGGTAAGTTGGGAGCAAAGCCTCAGTTGGGCAGTATATTTATTGACGAATAAGAAAGGAGGTTAACATGGAACAGAGACCGCTTGAATATACCGTCAAAATCTATTGTGAGGGTTTTACGGAATGGTACTACTTTGAATGGTTGCGCACCATCCATCTTACTCCTGCAGAATATCGCAGGGAAATTTACGGGACTGCTAAGTGATGGCTAAAATTGAAAAGATACTCTATGATAATGCAAATATACAGAACTCTGCTATGCGAAAAAAGCTGTAACTTTGCACCGTCAAAAGAATAGTTGAAATTTAAAAGATTAGTTTAATTATGGAAAAGGAAATATTATTGAATAATGGAGTGAAGATTCCTACACCGGGTTTCGGAACGTTTCTTACTCCTGATGGAGCAACCTGCGTTGAAGCTGTGAAAGCTGCCATCGCTGCAGGCTACACCCACATCGACACCGCTGCTGTCTATAAAAATGAGAAGAGCGTGGGCGAGGGAATCAAGGAAAGTGGAATCAAGCGTGAGAATCTCTTTGTTACCAGCAAGGTTTGGAACACAGAGCGTGGCTACGACAAGACCTTGAAGGCGTTTGACAAGACTTTGAGCGATTTAGGTCTCGATTATCTCGACCTCTACCTCATCCATTGGCCAGCCAACGAGTTGCAGTTTGGCAAGGATGCAAATCAGCAGAATGTAGATACTTGGAAAGCGATGGAGCGTCTGCATGAAGAAGGCTTGATTCGCAGCATCGGTCTTTCCAACTTCATGCAGCATCATGCAGAGCCAGTAATGGCGAAGGCAAACATCTGTCCAATGGTTGACCAGATAGAGTATCATCCTGGATTCACCCAGAAGGAATGTGTTGAGTTCTGCAAGAAGAACAACATTCTTGTGGAAGCATGGAGCCCATTGGGAAGAGGTAATGTCTTGGATAATCCTCTCTTGAAGTCGATTGCTGCCAGCCATGGCAAAAGTGTAGCTCAGGTAGTTATCCGTTGGGTGATGCAGACAGGCGTGCTGCCACTGGCAAAGTCGGTTACTCCAAGCCGAATCAAGGAAAACATCGATGTATTCGACTTTGAACTCTCTCAGCAGGAAATGTTTGAAATCGCATCGCTGAAGGCAGACAGAATAGGTTCAGACCCGGATACATGTGACTTCTAATACGGTATGGTTTGGAGTGAAATGCTCTCAAAACATATAAGATGAAAATGTAAAAAGTTACGGAGATAATTCATATTCTCCGTAACTTCTTACATTAAGCCTCCATTTTTGAAGTTATTGGGTTTCCCTCAGTTCTTCTATGAGGTTTTCAAGAATATAATCATCGCTCATAAGCTGTAAACCATATTTCGGGTCAGACAGTTGCTGGTACACCTTAGTAGTGTAAAACAAGTTGAGTGCCCTTTCTGCATCAATATGCAGAGTTTCTGCCAGCATCATTATTATTCGGCTTTGTTTGCGCCATAATACAGAATCCCTCATAGTCAATCCTCCTTTTCTATTTGTTCTGACGAAATAAACGACAGATAGTTGTCAACAATCTCTTGGTTCAATATGCAGAGTTGATGATTTACAGCCTTGTATTTCAATTGTCCTAGGGCTTGCTCGGCTGTAATGACATTGTTCTCGTAGTCTTCTACTGTATCAATGACATTATCGTTGGCAACACCACCTTCCACGATGTCATACATGGTTTGCTTTGTACCTCCTTTGCGGCAATCTACAACATATTCCAGCCATTCAAGGTTGTAACTGTCGAAGATTTTAATGCGATAATCCTTATTCTTTACTGCGTCATAATCAAATGAATATATAGATAAAGTCGGTAGGGCGTTGCGTCCTTTTCTCTCTGCAATAGTTTTTGCCCATGAGGAAGCCTGTTGGCGCAATTTGGTAAGGTAGAAACCTTGCCCAAAGTCCACCTTCTTTCTTCCTAATTTTACAAGTGGTTTACCAACTTGTATATAAGAGCCATGATATAGTGTTATCATACTTCTTTCTCCCAGTTTAATAAAGTTTCACTAATGTCGTCTGCCACCCAGTCAAGGCTTTGTGTATGAAGGTCTTCATACCGTTTAATCAGCCTACGATGAATCAGTCCCTGCTTCAGCAGGCGGTCGTGCATCTCCTTTCCGGAAATGCCCAATTTACGTGCTCCACTCTCTATTGCCATAACGGCGAAGTGAATATGTCTATATGTATTATTGTCTGAATATGCCATATTCTGTATTCCGTTTATTTTGTATTCTTTATTGTTCCTTCATGCTCTAATCATTTGATAGATATGCGCCTGAATCTATGGGATAAGCCAAGTTCAACCCCATATTGGCACTATATATCTGCAAAAATACAAAAAATATTCAGAAAAGTGATTTAATGAATGAATTTTGTTTGCAGGACGAACTTGATTTAACCTTATTTATATGCTAGAGGGTTGTTGATGGCATCTTGAATAACCAGAAATCCTTAATGACCTTAATGACCTTGACCTTAATGACCGGAAACGCCCCTAAACATTCATTTATTTTTCTGATGAAACTCCTTCCTTGTCTTAGCCATTGCTTCTGTAGCCCTATCGTGGGGCTTTATCAGCAATGGACTCTTGTGATATTGCACAATCTTGACCCCAACTGAGTTGTGCCTTTTCTTTTCCTCGATGCATTGAACTATCAAGTCCGGATTTGCCGACTTTGATGTTGGAGCCTTGTCAAAGTTCTGAATATAGGCAGCGTTGGTCAAGAAGAGAATGTCGGAGCCTTCCGGGATTTCCTGCATTACCTTGATCATGAGGGTTAGCATCATTCGGAACTCCGTGGTGTGTAGGTCGCTGATTACATCACGGTTAATGATACAGCCGTTGTTCTCAATCACAACGGCAGCACCACCAGCTCGCTCTTTATGGCCATAATCACATGAGCCACCTATCCAAACGTAATATGTAGATGTGTCTTGTGTCATAATTATTCTTTACTTACAGTTTCATTTGTAGATAATTTCCCAGGATGTTGCCAACACGCAATTGTCGGGCATAATCCATTAGTTTACTGATATTTCTTCCTGGTCTGGAAAGATAGTTATCGATGATTTCAGAACAGACGTCAATGCCCACCTTATTGCGGAACTTTACTGCATCGCATACGCATCGTTCTACATCATATACCTTTACCTTAAATCCATCTATGACTTTCTCCATCACGCCGATTTCAAGAATGTTGGAAGTATAGTGATGGAGCTCTATCTTTGGGAATGAAGGAACTTTTACTTTTCTATCCCTTTTGATGGCGACATGATAAGCCTGAGGCATGGATGACGTAAGCTGATGGATATTCCAGGCAGACCAAAGGCAGAGAATGCCGTTTGGAACAATAGACTCTATATCAACCATACATGCTGACAATTGGTCTATGTTAGCATATACGCCACGGCAAACCTGAATCAGTTCACCTTGACGAACGGCTTCCAGCATCTTGTAGTAAGCTGTTCGTCCTTGTACTTTGACGCTTGCAGATGATATGAATGAATTCTTTGTTTCCATAATTGTTCTCCTAATTTTGGTACAAAAGTACCACAAATGTTGCTAAGTGTGGTAGTTTTGTACGGGATAATGGAAAGGCTCTTTCTCCAATGTATGGTTATTCGTTTTCTATATTCTTCCTTTTATTTTATCTTCAATGTCCGCAGATAATCCTTCTGCTCAGGCGAGATTCTGTAGCTCTCGATTGCTTTCTGGATGGTCTTGTTGTGCGTCCAGGGAGCAAGACGGTTTTGCTCGATGTAGGGAATCGTTGCGTCCCATTGCTTGGCAAGGGCGGTGGCAAAGAACCAGGCAACCATCATCTTTACGTAATACTCTTCGCTCCTTACTGATGCAGGAATTTCAAGATATTTTGCCTTGAAGTCTTTATCCAGGTAATGAGACATAAGCGCCTCTATTCCAAAGCGACAAGTATAGACATGTGATGATTTACTCCAAGCCTTGATTTTTGCCAATAGCTCCTTCTTGTGTTTGGCAAACACCTTCGGAGACATGATGTCGCAAACTGCCCAGTTGTCCACGAATGGCAGGAAACTGTCTGTTAGACGAATGCATTCCTCGTAGTCCTTTACCTCGGAAATGAGGAGTCCGTGAAGCATGTTCTCATCGTAGTATTCGTGAGGAAGCTGATGAAGGAATTCCTCGCATTCTTTCTCCTTTGTAAACTCTTTTGCGAACTTGCGGAGCACAGGAACACGAATGCCTATGAAACTCTCCACAGGCACTCCCGGTGTCAGTTTGGCTTGGAAAGCAGCATACTGCTTATCCTGCATGGCGAACAGTCTTTCTTGAAATGAAGTCATAAATTCTTTGTTTTATATTGAGCCTTAGTTAGAGTGATTGTCACATTATTCTGTAGGTTTCACCACAGCTCTCCACTCCATAAACTGCTTGGTTGTTTCTCCGCTATGATGGTCGAGGAAGAGACTATGGGCGGTGTCGAGCGCAGCAATCTTCTGCATGTCCTCAGCATCAAGTTCGAAGTCGAAGAGATTCTGATTCTCCTGCATTCGTTCCTTATGAACAGTCTTCGGGATGATGATTACATCGCTCTGCAACAGCCAGCGCAAGGCTACTTGTGCGGCAGTCTTGCCGTATTTCTCGCCAATCTGGGTGAGGGTAGGGTTGGTGAACAGTCCGTTCTGACCTTCTGCCAACGGAGCCCATGCCATGAGCTTGGTGCCAAACTCATTCATGAATTTTCGGGTCTCGTGCTGCTGGTTGAACACGTGCGTCTCCATCTGGTTCACCATCGGTGCAATCTCCATGTTGGAAGCCAGGTCTATAAGGTGATCAGGGAAGAAGTTGCTCACTCCGATGGCACGAATCTTTCCTGCCTTGTAAGCTTTTTCCAAGTCACGATAGGCACCGTAGCGGTCGCAGTAAGGCTGGTGGAGGAGCATCAGGTCGATGTAGTCAGTCTGCAGTTTGCGCAGACTCTCGTCGATGCTCTTCATGGTCTGTCCATCGCCATAGTTGGAAGGCCAGACCTTTGAAACGAGGAAAATCTCATCACGATCCACGCCGCTCTTCTTCCATGCGTTGCCCACGGCTTCCTCGTTGAGATAAGCCTGCGCAGTATCTATCATCCTATAGCCCACGCTGAGAGCATCCACCACACAACGCTCACACTCATCAGGTTCCACCTGATAAACACCATATCCCAGTTGTGGCATTTCCACGCCATTGCTTAACATTATCTTCTTCATAATCAATATGTTTTAAAGTTCGTTTATTCCATTCTTCCATATTTCATTTCCACGCCTTCCTTATCATACTGCTTGCGCTTGCCGGTTGGTGGCTCAGTAAGCGTGATGCGAACAACAGCCGTGCGTGATAGGGAACGGGCGATGCTCTGGTCGAAAGCATCCATGTGTTGAGGAAGGAAACGCTCACAGATTAGTCTAAGACCATGAATTTTCTCTGCATCCTCGGTCACGATTTCAGCCTTGCCGAATGCAATGGCTGATTTGAACTGCAGGGTGAAACTGCCGTCCTTCGGACCAACCGTAGGCGCACAACGGGTTACGGCTGAAAGGCAAACCTCAGGATGAGCCTTGATTGCCTCCAACTTCTTGCCTTCCAAGGCACCATGAAAATACCAGTTCATATCATCATCTGATGCGAGTGACAGGGGTAAACCATAAGGTTTGCCTTCTTCGTCAATGAAACTTACAGTTATATACGGAGCCTTGTGCATTACTTCCAATGCCCACTCACTATCCATTGCTCTTGATTCCTTTCTCATTTTTTAATCCTTTGTACTTAAATACTTTAACCATATCCTTGTCGCCACCTACGAGCTGGCTGCATCTGTTCAGCATTCCGGTGTCAGAGAAACCGCATTTGTTACCTATATGTTCTAAATCCATTATTATGGTGTAAAAATAGTAAAAACTGGAATAGAAAACGAACTTTTGCTTGCTTTTCTGTTCTATTTTTGGCTTTTATTTCAAAGCCTTGCCGTCAGAGAATGCGTTGCCGACTTTCTCGCCCAACTGGATATAGCTATGATGAATAGGGTCGAAGACAATCAGCTCCATCTTTTCCATGTCTGGATTTCCGTCTTCTGCCAGATACTTCTCATCTACAAGAATATTGACGATTTCGGCAACGAGATAATAGCCGGTTTCGCTTTCGTCATACTTCTCCTTGATGCGGCACTCCAGGGTCATTGGGAAATCGGTGAACACAGGAGCGTTGACCATAGTCGCCTTCTCGATGCTCCATCCAGTCTTCTCCATCTTCTTCGGGTCGTTCTTGGCAGAAACAATGCCCACGAAATCAGAAGCCACCATGGTTTTCTTGGTAGCGAAGGCAACGGTAAACTCGCCGCCAAGCTTCAGGTTGTCTGTGGTGACGTGATTTCCCATCGAAATCATAATCTCCTTCATGTCCCACTGTCCTGCCCAGGCAGCGTTCATTGCGTTGGCAACTCCTTCCTTATTATATGTGCCGATAATCAGCACAGGCTGTGGTGCAAACCACGGCTTTGGTGAAAAACTTTTCATATGCTTCGTCCTTTATATTGTTATCAATTCATGTGTAAATACGCCATCAGCGCAATCTGTATCACTTTAAATTCCCAACTCCACATCCTTGCCGAATGGTGCGAGCGAAAGCCCGGCCATCTTGAAATGCTGTTTTCCCCAAGGAATGCCGATGATGGTGATACATAAGAGAAAGCCGAAGAACAGATGCATGAGGTAAGCCCACAAACCTCCGAAAATCAGCCAGAGTAAATTCAGCAGAATACGAATGCAACCAGTTGGACTATTCGTTTCTCTTACCGTAGAGCCAAAAGGCCATAGGCAGAGCAGGCCAATCTTGAATGTCTGTATTGCAAATGGAATGCCGATGATGGTACATGCAAGAGCCAGACTTCCGGTAAAATAACCGATGGCAGCTTCGAGACCTCCGAAGAGCCACCAAAGTAAGTTTCCTATTATGCGCATAAGATTATTCTTTTATATTCTTGTTAATTTCTTGCTATTCCTGATGCTCTTCCAGATGATTGGTCTTTACCAGTACGCTCTGGAAACCAAAACGCTTGCCTGCTTCGGCATTCTCGGCACGGTCATCGAAATAGAGAGTGGTGGCAGGATTCAATCCAGTCTGCTGTGTCATCTCTTCGTAGATTTCGATGGATGGCTTCTCCTTTCGCATGGCGTATGAGAGGAACACTTCATCAAACAGCTCGTCTGTGGAATATCCCAGCTGATTCATCTGACTAACTGATTTCTGCCAAAGCGTATCGTTGATGTTGCTGAGCAGATAGACCTTGTATCGCTTCCGAAGCTTGACCAATGCCTCCAGTCTTTCCACGGGCAGATTGCCACACAACTCTTCCAGGACTTTCTCAATATCCCCGGTTGTGGTTCCTTTGCGGCAAAGGCTCAGCATCTCTTTCAATGTTTCTGCTTCTGCTACCAGACCATTGATATATTGGTGCATCAGTCTCTTGATTTTGCGGACATGGATTAGCCGCTTGAACGCCGTAACGCCCAGGCTCTCCATGGCTTTTACAACAGAGGCATCATCAATGTTCACGATGACACCTCCATAATCAAAAACGAGTGTTTCTATCTGTTTCATGCTCATTTTCCTGTTGTTATAATTCTCTTATGACATGCTTCTATTATTCAATATCCAAAGGTAATTGTGGGTCTTCGCCGTCAAATTTGTCGAAATCAGAGCGAAACAGACGGTCCTGTATCACTCTATATTTCTCAAACTCGCTTTCGGCATATTCCTTTGCATACTCGGCAGTAATGTGTCCTGCGTCTTGCAGAATTTCTCTGTCGGTTGCATCGAGGAATTTGTCGATGCGTTTAGCCCAATCCTCCATAGTCATAGGAATATGGCGCTCTGCCATATCCTTTGCCATATCAAGATAGGCATTCACCAATCGTCCAAGGGCTTGCAACTCATTTTCCTTCAGATTGTTCTTGGCTATACTTGCGTCAGGCGGAACTGAGTGAATCGGCAGGAGTTAGCTCTGTAACCCACGCTGATTATTGCATCCAAATTGTAATATTGAGTGTTGTATGATTTACCATCAGCGGCAGTTCGTCGGAAATTCCGACAAACTGAATTTTTATCCAATTCCCCTTCTTTAAAAATGTTAGACAGATGCTCTGCTATTATTTTTGCAACACCTTATTATATAATTATCTGTCTATTTCCGTGAAACGATTGAAAGTTCTGCCGTCCCTCGTAACTTTCCCGAAGA
>DAWDAD010000077.1:0-10094 GCA_052356385.1 Prevotella sp. | reverse complement strand
GGATGGTCGAAACCATGCAGATGTGGCGAAGTGCGTGGCAAAGATGCTTGTCAAGGTTGTTGGCGAACGTACCGCAGTTCATGGCACTAAGGTCAAGAAGGATGAGCGAGCAAAGCGCTTGAAGGAAAAGAATAATATTGAGGTGGATGCGAACTTCTTCAAAAACAAGATAGTCTGCATTTGGGACGATGTGGTCACTACCGGCACTTCATTCTGTGCCTACACCGCACAATTAGAACAAGTAGGGGCGCACGTAACAAACGGCATTTTCCTCGGCAAGACATCATATAAATATGTACAGCAATGAAAAGAAAGAATATGACAAAGTTTGACAAGGCTGTTTCGGCAGCCTTTACAGGTCATCGCTTTTATAATTTCTCTCAGCAGGAGGTCATAAGAGAGCGATTGACCAAAGCCATTCTCGAAGCTTACGAGCATGGCATCAGTAATTTTATTTCGGGATTCGCCATCGGTATTGACCTGATGGCAGCCCAGATTGTGCAGTCGCTGAAACCTTCCTGCCCGGGAATGACGCTTACCGCAGCCATTCCTTTCAGAGGTCAGGCAGATAGGTTCAAGCCCGGCGATAGGATGGTTTATGATGAACTGATAGCTTCAGCAGATGAGGTGATCATCCTTTCAGAATACTATTACACTCGATGTTTTCTCGACCGAGACGAGTTCATGGTTGAGAATGCGTCCCTTCTCATTGCCTTCTATGATGGGAGAGAGAAGGGTGGAACCTACTACACTTTCAAGAAAGCCAACAGTTTGGGCATTCCCGTGGTGAATATATATTGAATAACTCGCTAAATATCAAGCTTATGAATGAATTTGTTGACATCATCGTTATCTACGTCGTTCTCCGTGCCATCCTCGCCTTTCTGGGCGCATGGTGGCATGGAGACGGACGCAACGATTTCAGACGAGACCGATAAAGGGTTGGTCTCAATAGTTTTGTGTACTATTACGGATAAAGTTTCTGACATTTTCTCTCTTCTTTTTATTTTGTTTCTATTCTATTTTTTATTTGTGGGTGCAAAATTACGGCTAATCCCGAACAATATTATCCGTTATATTTGCGTTATCATAGTGGATATTTGCACAAACGCAGATAAATGGAGATTATGCCTATATTAGAACGAAAGATTGCGCACAAAATGACAACTTTGTGCAGCCATATGACTTATCCGGAGTTAGTGCTGCCCCTGCATAAGCATGCGGAGTATCAACTGATAATTTTCACCCACGGCAGCGGAAAGCAGTTTGTGGGAGAGGGCGTTGCGCCTTATGCAGAAGGTGATGTTGCGCTGATAGGAAGCTATGTTCCGCATCTTCATCTTTGTAAAAGCAGGATGAAGAGTGGGGAGAATACAGGGAAGGAAGAGCCTGGAAATATTGGGAAAAGAGAACTTAAACCAGGGCTTGAAACAGAACTTGAAGATAGGCTCTATAGTAGTGGCGAAGCCATCCAGTTCAGTCCTCAATTGTTTCCTTCGTCTCTTTTGAATCTTCCCGATTACGCCCATATTTCAAAGCTTCTTTCAAAGAGCCAGTATGGAATACGATTCTATGATGAGGGATTGTATGATGAACTCTTAGAGATGATGAAGGCTTTCGATTCATCCACCCACACCTCACGGCTTATCATCCTGCTCCAGATTCTCGACCGCCTGCATCATTGCAAGAAAACGCAACTCCTGTCGCCTACGGCTTACAGCAATGCTAATCGTCAACCCGAGTTGGAGGAACCTATCGGCAGAATCTACACCTATTTATATAATAACTTCCGTGAGAAGGTGGTGCTGAAGGATGTTGCCGATTTTGTAGGTCAGAATCCGACTTCGCTTTGCCGTTATTTCAAGAAATCCACCGATAAAAGCATCTTCCAGGTGCTGGCAGAAATCCGTATCGAGTACGCCTGTAGGCTGCTTGCCAATTCAGATTTGACTATCACAGAAGTGGCTTTCAGTTCCGGCTACAATACGCCGACTCTCTTCTTCGAGCAGTTTCAGAAGATCATCCATCTTACTCCTGCTGAATATCGCAGGGAAATTAACGGGACTGCTAAGTGATGGCTAAAATTGCAAAGATACTCTATGATAATGCAAATATACAGAACTCTGCTATGAGAAAAAAGCTGTAACTTTGCACCGTCAAAAAAATAGTTGAATTTAAAGATTAGTTTAATCATGGAAAAGGAAATATTATTGAATAATGGAGTGAAGATTCCTACACCGGGTTTCGGAACGTTTCTTACTCCTGATGGAGCAACCTGCGTTGAAGCTGTGAAAGCTGCCATCGCTGCAGGCTACACCCACATCGACACCGCTGCTGTCTATAAAAATGAGAAGAGCGTGGGCGAGGGAATCAAGGAAAGTGGAATCAAGCGTGAGAATCTCTTTGTTACCAGCAAGGTTTGGAACACAGAGCGTGGCTACGACAAGACCTTGAAGGCGTTTGACAAGACTTTGAGCGATTTAGGTCTCGATTATCTCGACCTCTACCTCATCCATTGGCCAGCCAACGAGTTGCAGTTTGGCAAGGATGCAAATCAGCAGAATGTAGATACTTGGAAAGCGATGGAGCGTCTGCATGAAGAAGGCTTGATTCGCAGCATCGGTCTTTCCAACTTCATGCAGCATCATGCAGAGCCAGTAATGGCGAAGGCAAACATCTGTCCAATGGTTGACCAGATAGAGTATCATCCTGGATTCACCCAGAAGGAATGTGTTGAGTTCTGCAAGAAGAACAACATTCTTGTGGAAGCATGGAGCCCATTGGGAAGAGGTAATGTCTTGGATAATCCTCTCTTGAAGTCGATTGCTGCCAGCCATGGCAAAAGTGTAGCTCAGGTAGTTATCCGTTGGGTGATGCAGACAGGCGTGCTGCCACTGGCAAAGTCGGTTACTCCAAGCCGAATCAAGGAAAACATCGATGTATTCGACTTTGAACTCTCTCAGCAGGAAATGTTTGAAATCGCATCGCTGAAGGCAGACAGAATAGGTTCAGACCCGGATACATGTGACTTCTAATACGGTATGGTTTGGAGTGAAATGCTCTCAAAACATATAAGATGAAAATGTAAAAAGTAACGGAGATAATTCATATTCTCCGTTACTTTTTACTTAAAACATTCACTTTTGGTGTTATTGAGTTTCCCTCAGTTCTTCTATGAGATTTTCAAGAATATAATCATCGCTCATAAGCTGTAAACCATATTTGGGGTCAGACATCTTGAATAACTGGAAATCCTTAATGACCTTAATGACCGTGACCTTAATGACCGGAAAACGCCCCTAAACATTTATTTATTTTTCTGGTGAAACTCCTTCCTTGTCTTAGCCATTGCTTCCGTAGCCCTATCGTGGGTTTCTATCAGCAATGGGCTTTTGTGATATTGCACAATCTTGACCCCGACAGAGTTGTGCCTTTTCTTTTCCTCGATGCATTGAATGATCAAGTCCGGATTGGCAGATTTAGCCGTTGGAGTCTTGTCAAAGTTCTGAATATAGGCAGCGTTGGTCAGGAAGAGAATGTCGGAACCTTCCGGTATTTCCTGCATTACTTTCACCATGAGGGTTAGCATCATGCGGAACTCCGTGGTGTGCAAGTCGCTGATTACATCACGGCTGATGATGTTGCCGTTATGCTCAATTACAACGGCAGCACCACCAGCTCGCTCTTTATGGCCATAATCACATGAACCACCTATCCAAACGTAATATGTAGAAGTATCTTGTGTCATAATTATTCTGTAGGTTTCACCACAGCTCTCCACTCCATAAACTGCTTGGTTGTTTCTCCGCTATGATGGTCGAGGAAGAGACTATGGGCGGTGTCGAGCGCAGCAATTTTCTGCATGTCCTTAGCATCTAGCTCGAAGTCGAAGAGATTCAGATTCTCCTGCATTCTTTCCTTGTGAACGGTCTTCGGGATGATGATTACATCGCTCTGTAGCAGCCAGCGCAAGGCTACTTGTGCAGCAGTCTTGCCATATTTCTCGCCTATCTGGGTGAGGGTAGGGTTGGTAAACATTCCGTTCTGACCTTCTGCCAAAGGAGCCCATGCCATGAGCTTGGTGCCAAACTCATCCATGAATTTTCGGGTCTCGTGCTGCTGGTTGAACACGTGTGTCTCCATCTGGTTCACCATCGGCGCAACCTCCATGTTTGAAGCCAGGTCTATGAGATGATCAGGGAAGAAGTTGCTCACTCCGATGGCACGAACCTTTCCTGCCTTGTAAGCTTTTTCCAAGTCACGATAGGCACCGTAGCGGTCGCAGTAAGGCTGGTGGAGGAGCATCAGGTCGATGTAGTCAGTCTGCAGTTTGCGCAGACTCTCGTCGATGCTCTTCATGGTCTGTCCATCGCCATAGTTGGAAGGCCAGACCTTTGAAACGAGGAAAATCTCATCACGATCCACGCCGCTCTTCTTCCATGCGTTGCCCACGGCTTCCTCGTTGAGATAAGCCTGCGCAGTATCTATCATCCGATAACCTACGCTGAGCGCATCCAGCACACAACGCTCACACTCATCAGGTTCCACCTGATAAACACCATAACCCAGTTGCGGCATTTCCACGCCATTGCTTAACTTTATCTTTACCATAATAAAATATTTTAAAAGTTCGTTTATTCCATTCTGCCATATTTCATTTCCACGCCTTCCTTATCATATTGTTTGCGCTTGCCGGTTGGTGGCTCAGTAAGTGTGATGCGAACTACAGCCGTACGTGAAAGGGAACGGGCGATGCTCTGGTCGAATGCATCCATGTGTTGAGGAAGGAAACGTTCACTGATTAGTCGGAGACCATGAATCTTCTCTGCATCCTCGGTCACGATTTCTGCCTTGCCGAATGCAATGGCTGATTTGAATTGCAGGGTGAAACTGCCGTCCTTCGGACCAACTGTTGGCGCACAACGGGTTACGGCTGAAAGGCAAACCTCAGGATGAGCCTTGATTGCCTCCAACTTCTTGCCTTCCAAGGCACCATGAAAATACCAGTTCATATCATCATCTGATGCGAGTGACAGGGGTAAACCATAAGGTTTGCCTTCTTCGTCAATGAAACTTACAGTTATATACGGAGCCTTGTGCATTACTTCCAATGCCCACTCACTATCCATTGCTCTTGATTCCTTTCTCATTTTTTAATCCTTTGTACTTAAATACTTTAACCATATCCTTGTCGCCATCCACAAGCTGGCTGCATCTGTTCAGCATTCCGGTGTCAGAGAAACCGCATTTCACCATGACCTTTCCTGATGCTGAATTTCCGGTGAAATGATCTGTCCAGATATTTTCTAAATGTTTCTTTCATTCAAATCTGATCATTTTTGCAAGTTCCATAAAATAGTCATTCGACCAGATATCCAACTCTTTGGGATTCCTGACAAAAGGCAATACGTCTGCCTTTATTTGATTCATGTCTGCCGTGGCAAATCTTTCATTCAGTTTTTGAAGGAACGTCTCCTTGTCAAGCTCTTCGTGATTGAACTGTAAGGCTCTTTCGCACAAGTGAGTAAAGTCAAGAGGAACATTGTGGCGAACATACCATTCGAAGTCATACCAATCACGTCCCTTAACTCTGTTCTTCCAGGCACGATACATCAGTGCATGCATCTTTCCAGAAAAGAGGGCTGGCAAAGTGAAACATCGTGTCATGAAAGATTGGGGGAGCAGAAGCAACTTCTGTTCTGTTTGGAATTTCAAAGGAGGTTGAGTATCAACTTCAATCTTGATCTTAACAGATTTCTCAGTTTGGAATGTAATATCATATACATCTGTGTTGTCTTTCAGAAAGGCAGACTCCACTTTGCCAAAGTTCTTTTTGTCCTTCTTTCTGATCTCAACCTCTCTACCCACCATAGCGAATTGGTCAATGATGGGCTGAAAATAATGTGTAAAATCAAAGTTTTCATTCGGAGCAAGCAGGGAAAAATCCATATCCTCAGAGAAACGCTGCAATCCATGGAATATACGCAGACATGTTCCACCATAGAAAGCTGCCTCGTTGAAAAAGCCACCATTGTAAAGACCAGAAAGAATAATCTGCTGGTTGACCTCAAAGATAGCATTGCGCTTTTGCAGTTCGGTCGTTATGTCATAGCTCGAAAGCATTTGATTGAATATCTCGTTTGTATTCATTTCCTTAAATATTTAATTAGAGTTTCTATGGATTTAGACTTTTTCCCAACTTGAGCATATCGCTCAAATATACTTATATCCATATTTCTGAAATCATCTATTTCCATTCGGATGTCCTCCTCCAAATAGTTCTCTACATCCTTCAGGTAACGTAAATTAACCTTCGGAGAATTTGCGATTAAGTCACAGAGAGCTTTTTCTGGTGTTGCCATCAGAAAGGCGTAACTCTGCATATTGATGCTTGTAATCCCTATTGAAAAGGCTTCTCTTGACATGTTCTTATACTCAAAACGCCCGACAGGAGTATCAAAACTACGGGAGTGCTTTAGTGTCATAGACTGAGTAGTATAAACAGCTTCTGGTATTAATCCATAATAACGTAAGGCTGTCTGCATAGACACATACGAAGGAGCATAAAGATGATTGGCTATCAGTTCTGTGGATAGAGCAACACGAGACACATTTGGGGCTACCACATAAAGCCCCTTCTTGAGTCGGATAATTTTATGAGCCGCCTCAAGACTGCGTACTTTCTGATTCCCTGCTTCAATGTTAGTAAACAATGAAGCTATAGCTGAAGTACTGACTGGTATGTTACCTATATGTTCTAAATCCATTATCATGGTGCAAAAATAGTAAAAACTGGAATAGAAAACGAACTTTTGCTTGCTTTTCTGTTCTATTTTTGGCTATTTTAACAAGTTGCTTAGTTAGACCGCTAA
Organism: Prevotella sp.; assembly: GCA_052356385.1. Classification (GTDB taxonomy): domain Bacteria; phylum Bacteroidota; class Bacteroidia; order Bacteroidales; family Bacteroidaceae; genus Prevotella. The sequence goes on along the minus strand of DAWDAD010000077.1, from coordinate 3,222 downwards.
ATATTGATGCAGAAATTAGGCTACATACTCCGAGTCAGAATAGTGCTCCTGTTCCATATCATTCTCATTGCCCACATCAGAATAGCAGTATTTTTACATACTGTTTATATGCCTGTTGCTGAATATACTTCTGGAAAATTCATGTTCATCTATTTTTATCCGTTGAACTTAAATAATCTTGACGTTACATCTGTCTTCTTATGTATCGTGCCAGTCCGTAAACATATCTTCGGCAACCTGGACGATAGTGGAGCAGGCGGTCGAACCATGCAAGATGTTTGTTGAATAGGCGAACTGTAACACCTACATAGACCATGGCGAAGAGCGTTCCGATGCCCACAATCTCCCATTTCCATGACCCGAGAAGCAGGAAACAGAACAAGACGGCCAAGACCACGAGCGTGATGTCCACCCGAATCTTGGCTTTAGGGAAAGGCCAGCCGGTAACCTTGTGAATGGCGATGGAAATGCCCTCGCCAGGCATGGTTACTGAGCCGCACTTCACCTCCATGGCAATTCCGAAACCGAGGATGGTGCAACCGGCAATCTGCACAAGGGCATTGACCAGGATATTTTCTGAAACCATCCACTGTGTAAGCACCATATTGAGGTCTATGAACATTCCGAAGATAAAGCCGATAGCGAGCTGGAAGAGTTGCACCCACTCGAAGTTTCTTCTCAGAATCAGAATCTGCAGCACCACGAAGATCGCATTCATCATGATGGTGTAGCCGCCGATAGTCCATCCTGGGATGTAATCAAGCATCTTACCTGCCGAAGCCATCACGTAAGGGATGGTGGAAATAACACTTGAACCTAACTGACTTCGCACACATGCTGCGACTCCGAAAGTCATTACATAGAGCGAAACGAGCAGCAGAATATGCTGCCATACAAAAGATATAACTTCTTCTTTCTTAATCATTTATATTATTTCCTTAATCAATTCGTTCAGTTTATCCTCTCTGATAATCTTCGGCTGAGCCTTGCCAGCGAGAATGAGAATCTTCTTGCCGTTACGATAAATATGAAGTTGTCGTGAGCGAACCACGGCTGTCAGCTCCTCATCATTCTGCATGGCTTGCCAGATAGGATAATATACTCCCTCAGGTTCAAACAACTTCTTTTGAAGATGCGAGCAGAGGTTTGTTGTATCAATAGTCATCATACCTATTCTTTTACACTATATTCTTGTTAATTTCTTGCCATTCCTGATGCTCTTCCAGATGATTGGTCTTTACCAGTACGCTCTGAAAACCGAAACGCTTGCCAGCTTCGGCATTCTCAGCACGGTCATCGAAATAGAGGGTGGTGGCTGGATTCAATCCAGTCTTCTGCGTCATCTCTTCATAGATTTCGATAGATGGCTTTTCCTTTCGCATGGCGTATGAGAGGAACACTTCATCAAACAGATCGTCTGTGGAATATCCCAGCTGATTCATCTGACTAACTGATTTCTGCCAAAGCGTATCGTTGATGTTGCTGAGCAGATAGACCTTGTATCGCTTCCGAAGCTTGACCAATGCCTCCAGTCTTTCCACGGGCAGATTGCCACACAACTCTTCCAGGACTTTCTCAATATCCCCGGTTGTGGTTCCTTTGCGGCAAAGGCTCAGCATCTCTTTCAATGTTTCTGCTTCTGCTACCAGACCATTGATATATTGGTGCATCAGTCTCTTGATTTTGCGGACATGGATTAGCCGCTTGAACGCCGTAACGCCCAGGCTCTCCATGGCTTTTACAACAGAGGCATCATCAATGTTCACGATGACACCTCCATAATCAAAAACGAGTGTTTCTATCTGTTTCATGCTCATTTTCCTGTTGTTATAATTCTCTTATGACATGCTTCTATTATTCAATATCCAAAGGTAATTGTGGGTCTTCGCCGTCAAATTTGTCGAAATCAGAGCGAAACAGACGGTCCTGTATCACTCTATATTTCTCAAACTCGCTTTCGGCATATTCCTTTGCATACTCGGCAGTAATGTGTCCTGCGTCTTGCAGAATTTCTCTGTCGGTTGCATCGAGGAATTTGTCGATGCGTTTAGCCCAATCCTCCATAGTCATAGGAATATGGCGCTCTGCCATATCCTTTGCCATATCAAGATAGGCATTCACCAATCGTCCAAGGGCTTGCAACTCATTTTCCTTCAGATAGTTCTTGGCTATACTTACGTCGGACTTTATGATTTTCCCATTAGGAGCCTTTGCCCATGTAGTGAGCCCCATGTGCTCTTTTTCTGCATCAGCACGATCCACTATCAGTTCTGCGGCAGTATGTCCATGAACAGCATAATGCATCTTGTTCTGTACCTTCTTGAAGAACTCGCGTGTTGTTGGAGCATCACGGTTGTAGTCGATGGCTGTGGCGTAGATGTCGGTCAGTTTCTGATAGAAATTGCGTTCCGATAGACGAATCTCTCGAATCTCCTCCAAGAGTTGTTCGAAATAGTCCACGCCGATGAATGAGCCATTTTCCATACGCTTCTTGTCAATCACATAGCCACGGATAGCATACTGTCGGAGAACATAAGTGCACCATTGGCGGAACTGAGTGGCTCGGCGGGAGTTGACGCGATAGCCTACTGAAATGATAGCATCAAGATTGTAGAACAAAGTGTTGCGTCGTACCTCTCTCGTTCCTTCCTGTTGAACTACCGAGATTTTCTCGGTAGTTGCATTCTTGTCCAATTCCTTAGCATCGTATATGTTCTTCAGATGCAATCCTATGTTGTCAGCAGAGCAGTCAAAAAGCGTTGCCATTGCCTTCTGTGTTGCCCATATTGTTTCTTTCTTATATAGCACTTGAATGCCTTGCTCCTTACCCTCAGCCATGAAGATAAGAAATTCAGCGGTACTATTTCTTATTTCAAATCTCTTTGCCATTTTTCTGCGTATTTTCTCGTCGCTAATATTTTTGCAACACCTTTTATATAATTATCTGTCTATTTCCGTGAAACGATTAAAAGTTTGCTGAAAATTCCATCAGCATTTTCTGGGCGAGGGGAGCGTACCATGTCTTCACCTCCTGCTCTGTAGGCGTATGACCGCCTGGGAAATGGAAGGCTTGGTTGTAATGCTCCAGGAAGAGAGGGGAAAAGTGAGCCAGGGTGTCCTGCTCGCCAAAAAGTCCCCACACACGATTCTTATAATAGGGGTTGCAGTGGTCAAACTGCACGGCTTCCAGTTCCGCAAACTCCTCTATCAGCGCCTCGTCAA
>DAWDAD010000076.1:0-10663 GCA_052356385.1 Prevotella sp. | reverse complement strand
ATGTCGGATAGCAGCCAAGACCTTTGGTACGGCATTTCTTCCATTGGACTTTTTGCTCCAGCTAATGCTCAGACCTTTGAGTCATTCCCAGAGGATGAATCAGCCAAGAAGAAAAAGAAGAAACGCAGAAGAGGCTTTAGCCTTTGATGCAAGTTACAAACCATTCAAACAACAAAAGAAAGATGAAAGAAGAACTATTGGAAGCCATCTACGGCACAGTTGAGAGATTGGAGCAGAAAGTCGATGAACTTTCTGCTTCACCAAAGAACGCAGGAGCGGAAACAGTTCTCAGCCATGCAAGTGTTGACACAAGCAAACTTGAAAAGCCATCCTTTCTGTGCTGTACAAAAATTCCGTGGAAACGCAATTCGTTCCACGGAATTTTCCTTAAGTTATTTTATCGTATCTCCATAATCAGCTTCCTCTTCTTCCTGTAAATATAAGCATATTACATTAAGATAATCTACAATTTCCTTGTGTGTTAAATTTAACTTTTTAATACAAGAGCAGAATTCCATAATAACACCTTCTGGATTATAGTCCCCTCGGCTATTAAAGATGAAAATTTTCTCTCTCTTATAGACAAAAATTTGTCTTGGAAAATGTGGTCCCATGCCTTTGAAAGCATATATTCCATCCACAAAATTATAATTATTAGGAGAGATGAGGTTTACAACATTTTTACTTGCATTTGTATATTTATCTTCATAGTTATTTTCTATTTGTTCCGCTATACTATCAGGTAAGCACACACTTTTTAGTGAATCTAAGCATTGTCCCTTAATTGATATGTAAGGAACAATGCTACAGATAAAACATAATAGGATTTTATTGATTATCGTTATTTTCATTGTTATTTCTTAATTTACCTCACAAAGTTACACCATAAAAACGGCAATTCTCCGATTTTGTTTCTCTCAACTCAAAGGTTGCCATAAGCAGCACCTTATTGCCATCTATGTTATCTTCGTAGAAGAAGCGATAGACGCCTGGCTTGTTTGGCAGAATATCGGGAAAAAGATGGGCCGTGATGGTGCCGCTTTGACCATCGCTTAAAACATGACCGATGGCCGTGAACGAGCAATCGGTGGGCACAACAAACCAATTGCCATCCGCTCCTTGGGCTGTGATGCTATATGCTTCGCCATACACAAATTCCTCGCCACTATGGTTGGTAATCGTGAATCTGATTTCCGTGGTGCTCAATGGATAGGAAGGCTTCTCCGCCTTGAGGGAGATGCCTTGGTAGGTGCTCACGCCTTCCCTGTTGTCGATGATAGGGTCCAACTTGCCCTCAAACCTGATGGCGGGCGAGTTGTAAATCTGCCTACGAAACTCCTGCTGCTTCTCCTTCGTGTTCCAACGGAGCGCAACATCAATGGAGTTGGACCCCATTCCAAATCCAACAACATTTCGCAAGGCCGGGGTCTTGTCTTCCGACAGGAACTTCCGCTCAAGTATCCGCATAATGGCGTTCAGTTCCCTATGCGAATATTTACGCGCCGAAGCCTTGCGATAGGTTCTCTTCTTGCTCTTGACAACTCTCTTTTTGCTAATGGTCGCTACCTTCTTTTGTTGAGCGGCAAATGACTGTTTGCAAGCAGCAAAAGCTGTTTGCATTGAAAGGAACATTGTCAATCCTAATATTATTGCATTGAGGAGTTTTGGCTTCAGTCTCATAGTTATCAGCAATTAATAATTTAACATGTAGAGAGATATGAACTCTTATAGTATATTTCTTTTCTTATGAGAAAAGTTCAATTTATTTTGCAAATATTATATTTTAGTTTATCCACAAAATGATGTTATGATATTATTTTGTCTCTCATAATCTCTTCAATCATTGCGTTCCTTTTTGTCCGTGATAAGTTCTTTCATATCCACAGACAAGAACTGTGCAATTTCAAGAAGTGTGGTAAGGTTGGGTTGAGAACGGTTGCATACGTAAGCATTGACCGTACTGAAACTCCTTCCTAACTTCTTTGCAAGCCATGTTTGGCTTATCCCTTTGTCCTCTAAGACTGCTCTTATGCGATTTAACTTCATGTTTTTATCGTTTTTACGCTACAAAAATAATATTTTATCGTGATAATCCATCCAAATCCCTTGAAAATCTGCTGTATTCCGTCGTAATTTAGACAAAATAGAAATATAATCTGCAAAAATGGAACTAAGCAATTGATTTCCCAATATGGCAAGATACATATATGCGTTTATGAATATGTTCTTTTTGCCATACTCTTAAAATGACGTTACATGAAAATTACTGTTGGTAACTACTCTTTTACCTTTGCAAAGACTAATCTTAATATTTTGTAAAATCACAGCATAAAATGTTGTTTTTCAGAAATTAGATTTAACTTTGCACTCGAAATCAAAGCGTTCTTTGTATATTGCAAAGTTGTGAAAGAAAAAGAATATAGCTCGTTTCTAAATCGTTAGCAGTCACATTCTTTAAAGAACTTAACATACTGACATTCAATCAATAAAAGATTTTGCTGTGACTCAAGCAATGGAAGGTGATATGCTTGTCGGAGATGCAGCAGTCCTCCAGCCATACTTCCAGATGCTCGCCCAGATGATGGGGCGAGAGATGGGCGAAGAAGTAGGGGGTATCACCATTCTTGGCATGAAGCTTCGAGAGAATATGATGCGCCTCTTCCGGCAGCGGAAGCCGGAGCCAGCGTTGCGTCTTCTTCATCTTCTTATATATATAATAGGTGTCATCGCATTTTTCGATGTCATGGATGGATAGACTCAGGATATCGCTTTTCCTCAGTCCCGTGATGCAGCTTAGCAGGAATGCCTCCTTCAGCTCGGGAGTATTACAGGGTGTTTCGCTCAGCTTGATGAGTTCCTCCTGGGTCAGGGCTGTTCTTTCCCTGTACTGCGCTTTGACGCGATAGGAATGGGGCAGCAGGTCGAATGGGTTCTGATCCAGCAATCCCTGTCTCACGGCTTCTCTCAATACCGATTTCAGGATATTCACCTTCAGATGGATGGTGCTGTCGGATAGTTTTCCGGGTGCTTTCATGTTTTTATGCAGGTCGTGGGCTGATCGGAGGTAGTCGATAAACTGCTTGACGGTTTCCACATCCACCTTTTTCAGCGGAATGTCGCTTCCGCCGAAGGTCTCCAGGTGCTTCAGCATACCCAGTACGCTGCCGCATCTTCCCTCATATATTTTCTCTCCTTCCTTGCGTCTTTCATCCGCATAGCTTCTGGTAAACTCTCCTAATGTAATACCTTTTGATTTCTTGCGTGCGTTTGCTGCGAATTTCATGATTCGGCTAAAGAATGAAATCTTCATCATATCGTTTGTTGTTTAAAAAATGCTTTTTTAGTTATTTAAGTTACAAAGGTATCGCTTTTTTCTAGAATAACCAAACAAAAGGAAGAAAAGGGATATAAAAAGCGTGATTTTGTGCAACAGTTGTACGTTAACTTTAGCGCTGCAAAGGTAGTATAATTTGTTCAATTCGCAATAATTTCAAACTCTCTTTTAATGTTTATTAATAAATTATAGTCAATATTTCTTGTTTTATAGTCAAAAAGGGTATATTTGTGCAATTTTAGCTAAAGCAAACAATACTAAAAAGACTTTTTTAGGATTTATTTCAGTCATCTGATACAGTTAACGTACAACTGTATCGCAGTAAACGTGGCCTTTCGCTACAGTTAACGTACAACTGTATCAAACCCCAAGTCTATCTTTTGATAAGAAGACAGGTAAGACTCAAACAAGAACGATTAGAATTATAAACTCATAACGATGATGATATATGATGAAAAAAATAGTAATGGTAATGCTTCTGCCCACTACCCTGGTGGCAAACGCATACGCCGGAACGGTTAGCGATAGCTTGCGGACTACGCTCTATTATCGCTCAGGCTATTCATTATTAGAACTCTCCTATATGGATAATGCCGCCAAGATCGAAACCCTCAAGCAGGGCATCAGAAGCATCGGGGACAACCCCAACACGGTGCTGCAGCATATCAAGATCCTTTCGGCAGCTTCGCCGGAAGGTAACTCCAAGCTCAACAAACGACTGGCGAGAAGGAGAGGAGAACGCTTGCGCGACTATCTCAAGGAGATGCTGAATCTGCCAGACAGCGTCTTCACGGTCTCCTCCGCAGGAGAAGACTGGGAAGGACTTGCCCTGAAGATACAGAAAGAAAATGCGCCGTGGAGCCGGAAAGCCCTCTACATCATTCGGAACACCCCCGAATGGATCGTAAGAAACGGAAAGGTTGTAGATGGAAGAAAACGACAGCTCCAGAACCTCGATGGCGGAAAGGCATGGAAATACATGCTCGCCAACCACTTCGACAGCCTCCGGTCCGGAGCACTCGTGGTTTGCGAAATCCGGCACATTGTGCCATCTGTCAGTCCGACAGATACCCTCACATTGATTCAGAATCAGCAAGGCAGCGAACAGGATTCGCTCCAGCAGAAGGATGCCCGGGATACAGCTTCCCAGCTACAGGTATATCCAGGCGGGAATGCAGCCGAAGCCGAAAATGCAGCCCATGCATCCGGCAGAAACTCCTACTACGCCCTGAAGACCAACCTGCTCTATGATGCCCTCCTCGTACCGAACCTCGGCATCGAGACCAGCATCGGCAGGGGATGGACCCTCGGAGCCAGCGGAATGCTCGCCTGGTGGAGCAAGGATGCCAGCCACAAATACTGGAGAATCTATGGTGGAGAAATGGAAATCAGAAAATATTTCGGCAGGAAAGCCAAGGAAAAACCGATGCAGGGACATCACATCTCCCTCTACGGACAGTTTCTCACCTATGATATCGAAAACGGTGGCACCGGTCACCAGAGCAAGAAAACCTACGGGGCAGGAATGGAGTACGGATACTCCCTGCCGATAGGAAGACGCCTGAACCTCGACTTCGGACTGGGCGTGGGATACATCAAGTCCCACTACAAGACCTATGAGCCGAAAGACGGATGCTACGTATATGAGGCAACCCGCAACCGCACCTGGATAGGACCTACCCGCGGCGAAGTATCACTGGTATGGCTCCTCGGCAACGGAAACACCAATAGCAAGAAAGGAGGTAAGAAATGACTAGAATGACAGAGTTAAGACAATCAATGATCCTATTCTTCCGCGTAATCGTCTGCGCAGCCTTCTTGCTGATGATGGCAGAACTGCTCTCATCCTGCGAGCACAAGGACCTCTGCTACGACCATCCCCACCGGCAGAACGTGGAAGTGATGTTCGACTGGAGCGCCGATCCCGAAGCCAATCCAGCCACCATGAGCCTCTATCTCTATCCAGAGAATGGAGGCGATCCCATCAGATACGAGTTCACCGACAAGAACGGCGGAAACATCTCTGTGGCAGCAGGCACCTACATGGCAATCTGCGTAAACAGCGACAAGGAAACCCACCGCATCCTCGGCAAGGAGCACTTCGAAACCTTCCAGGTAACATCAGCCGAAACCCGAGCCCTGCAGGGACTCCTCGCCACCATGGCAGGAGCCGCACCGATGGGACGAGGCACCGAGAAGGAAAGAATGATGCAGCAGCCGGAAATGCTCTGGAGCAGTCATGCCGACCGCATCGTAGTGAAGCCAGCCGGAGAGAAGACCGTCATCAAGATGAAGCCGGAGCCGAGAGTCAAGCAGTGTACGGTGGAAATCAAGAACGTGGAGAACATCAATGGAGTGAAGGCGATGAGTGCCAGCGTATCGGGAATGGCGGGCGGATGGCTCGCCGGTCTCGACCAGCTCTCGGATGAGAAGGTAACCATGCCGTTCGTAGCCGAAGCCGATGCTGCCAATAAGATGGTAAAAGGCAGTCTCACCCTCTTCGGTCACTGTCCGGTACAGCCCAACAAGCACATCCTGATGGTCTATGCGCAGCTCACCGACGGCACCAACTGGTATTACGAGAAGGATGTCACCGACCAGGTGCATGATAAGAATCAGAAAGACGATACTCACATCAAGATAGAGTTGGAGCAGCTTCCCTTGCCGAAGCCAGCCCCAGGCACCGATGGTGGTCTTCAGCCGAGCGTAAGCAAATGGAATGAGATATACATAGATATCAAAATGTAGAATAGATATTATCTATTATCAATAAGGATATAGATTATCATCAATAAGGATATTATCTATCATTAATAAGATATAAAAAACATAGTATTAATTTTTTAAAAGTATCAATTATGAAAAAAGCGTTTTACATGATGGCAGCTGCTGCCATCGCCCTCTCTTCTTGCTCTTCAGAGGAGACCACAGATGTTGCGAAGAGCTCAAATATTACTTTCCGTAGTGCCGTAGGTTTCAACACCCGTGGTATTGAGATGACCAACGCAGATGGTTATAAGATGACTAAGATGACCGTCAGTGCCTTCGATGAAAGCGGAGCTGAATTTTTCAAGAACTACGTGTTTACTGAAAGCAATGGTGAGTTTACTTCTACAGAACATCCATCATGGCCAAATCATGGTAGCCTTAACTTTGTTGCTTATTCTCATTCTGGTGGTGACTGGACAGGTGCTGCTCCTGTCTTGACAAATGGTGGAGCTACAATTTCTGCATTTTCACCTAAAACAGAAATTGGAGAACAGTTGGATGTTGTCTTTGCTCAGGGAAAAGGTGACAAGGCTAGTCATGAAGCTAATGGATTATTGCTGAATTTTGATCACATTCTTTCTCAGATTAAGATTAAGGCTAAGCATTCTTCTGATACTTATACTTATCAGGTGAAGGGTATCCGTATTGCCTATGTTGGCGGTTCTGCAGATTATACTTTCAATCCTGCAAAAACTGATGCAACGAAACATACTTGGACTGCTCCTGCTGCAAAAAATGTAGTATATGAAAAGGTATTTGACCAGGCTGTTACTCTTACAAAAGATGCTACTGTTGATTTGACAGATAAGTGTAATGCAGATGGCAAAGTGGGTGGTGCGATGCTTATCCCTCAGACTCTTACAGTATGGAATGGAACTGATGTTACTACAAACCAAGCTGACGATTTCTCAGGTAAGGCATACATCTCTCTCTTGATTAATGTAAAACGAGGTGCTACAAGCATCTATCCATCTGGCGATACTGATGGTAGTAAGTTTGGTTGGGCAGCAGTAGCTATCCCAGTTGATGCTGATCAGACAACAGCTTCATGGGTAGCAGGTAACAAGTACATTTACACTCTTAATCTGACAAATGGTTGTGGTCAGGTAGATCCTGTTGATCCTGGTACAGATGTTAATCCTGGTGGTAAGGATCCAAACAAGCCTAAGGATCCAAACAAGGGTGACAAGATCTTTGGTAAGGAAATCAAGTTCACTGTTAAGGTCGTAGATTGGAAGCCTACACCTGATGAGAACGGTACAAACATTCCGATGTAATCCCCCTCACATTACATTCACAATAAAATATCAAATTCAAGGAATTGGAGATTCCCCTCTCACGTGATGTTGAGCTTCGGAATTCTCCAATTCCTTTAACTCCAAAAAATGGCGTAAGAAAAAGAATAAAAAGAAACCATTATGATGAAGAAAACTTATAAAAGCAGTTTGTTGGCACTCAGTGTACTCGCATCCTTTACGTCATGTTCAGAAAGCGAATCACTGCAGCAAGCCAATCTATCAAAAGATAAAATCACGTTTCATGCAACGCTCGACAACAGCTGGAAACCCTTGTCTCCCGCTTCCTCTTCCCGTGCTGCCATAGCTGCTGCCACCGAGAAGGGTCCCATCGTCGTGTCAACTCCTTTCGGAAAACCCCTCTATCTCCATCCCGTAGTGCAGGATGGCATCCATATCTGGAGCAAGGAAGGAAAACCCATCACCCGTTCCGGCGCACCCCTGGAAGACGTTGAGCACGAAAGGGTAGCGCAGACTCGTGGAAGCATGAAGGATAATATTGGCGCCTATGGTAGCTTTGGCGTAACTGCGATTTATAAGAACGGAGAAAATAATTTATCATTATTCCAGGAAGAAAATGGTGATCCAAAAATAGCGGTAGCCACATCAACCAACGAAGATAAGGTGTGGGAAATCAAGGACAGCCGCTGGCCAGTGGGTTCAGAAGTGTCTTTTCATGCCTTCGCTCCATATAGCGCAGGCTCAACTTCTCCTCTGAGTTTCATGCCAGACGTAGATGGTGAAAAGACCCAGATAAAATATATAGCATTAACTGGCAAAGAAGAAATCAAAGCCCAGCCCGATTTGATTCTTGCCACAGCCAAAGGCTCGCAATCAGATAACGCCTTGGATTTGAATTTCAATCATGCCCTTACAGCTGTAACCTTCGCTATCGACAAGGATTTGGCAGATGTTCTGGGTGCTGGAAAGAAACTGACAAGCATTACTCTGAGTGGTATTCCTAACGAGGGTACCTATGATCTTGCTGTAATGAAAGGAGAAGGAAATGCTGCACCAGAGTGGCAATTTGCCCAGGATGGTGGAAGCTATAAAACAGGAACATATACATTCGATCTCAAGGATCAAAATATAGTAACAGGCAAGGACTTTGCATTGACATCAGATAACAATACGCTGATGATGATTCCGCAGACCCTGCCAGAAAGTGCCAAGTTGAATTTCCAATTCGAACTGGATGGTGTACTCCAGTCCCTGATTATCGATATGAAGGACCAGGTATGGCAGCCTGGTAAATCTGTCATCTATAAGCTTTCGGCAAAAGCCATCAATACGCTGAGCAATCCGGAGGTTATCTTCCCGGATAATACAGAATGGGCTAAAGTTGGATATCCGAAGTCATCGTTTGAGGTTGGTGAAGCTATCGGTCTCTATGCTGTAAGTAAGGATGGGAAAGTGGTAATTCCTAATGTAAAGCTTACTAAGGGACAAGATGGTAATTGGAAGACAGAAAACGATCAGAGATTTCTGTTCACAACAAATTACAGTTACTTTGCATACTATCCATATCGCAATAGTCCAGACCCTCTGGATGTTAATGTAAATGCAACTACTGCAGATGAGTTCTTTAAAGACAAGATAGCTAAATGGGAACCTGCAAAAGTTCAGAAAGAAGAAACAGTTTTGGTGAGTCAGGATCTTCAGGTGGCTAGTGGCGTCGTAAAGGCAGATGCTTCTACATTAGAGTTCAAAATGGTTCACCAGGTTAGTCTTGCGGTATTATCTTTGAGTGACAAGAAGATACCAGTTACTTGTTACTTTAAGGATAATTCGTATAAGTATTACTATGGTGATAAGACTATAGAGCCAAAAATTTCTAAGACAGAGGGTGAACGGACATTGACCGCCTCAACTGATTTTATAGGCAATGTACCTTATTGTGTAACTAAGGGTACTAAATATCTTCAAATCATTCCGTTGCGTGTACAGACATCGTTTAAGGCAGGAAATCCTAATGACGATACTCGAACTCACTGGGGCTTTTTAAAGTCGCATAGTTTGACACCTACAGAAAGTACTCCACAACAACTTTCAATCCAGGCAGATCCTGCGTTTATAAATGGTGTTCGAGATTTTGCATACGATACGCGATATGATCCTGTAACTGGAGCAGGTGCAGGCCATGAAATAGAATTTATTCAGGAGTTTGTTGTTCCTGAAGAGGCTACCTACAAGTTGGAATGTTGGGGTGCAAGTTCTGTAAAACAAACAGCCTGGTATGGATATGATTATCCTGATAACGGTGGGGGATACTCAAAAGGGGATGCAAAACTGAAGATTACACAAACTCTTTATGTTTGTGTCGGAGGAGAAGGAACCCCAAATGTTCCTTATGGACAAGGTCAAGGCCGCAACTGGGGTGGCTATGGTGGATATAATGGAGGAAGAAATCCTAGAAACGGTTATACTAATAATCTGCTAGGAGGCAGTGGCGGTGGCGGTGCCACCCATATTGGATTTAAAAAAGCAATGCTGACCGCTTTTAAGTCAGATTATGACACTCAACTTTTAATGGTTGCAGGTGGCCGCGGTGGAGATTGTAATACTGCGACAGGTGGATTTGGTGGTGGTGATACTGCTGGGCCATCTTGGTCTCGTTCTCAAGGTACAAACGTGATATCTAATTATGATGGTTCTGGTAATTTTTATGATCCTCACAAAAATAACGCTCCAAACTGGTATAAATTTGGCATGGGAGAAATTGCCCGTGAATCACAAAGTGGCGAACATGGTAGTGGCGGTGGCGGTGGCGGCTTCTGGGGCGGCTGGGCTGGTACTAATTCATACTCTTCCGGTGGTGGCGGTACAGGTTATATTAATAAAGCCTTCCTTGACTCCGAAGCAAAAACTATAGCAGGAGATCAACTGTTTGATTCGCCAAGCGGGGTACAGGAAAGAGGTCACAAAGGTCATGGAGCTGCGAAGATCTCATGGGAGGCCAAGAAATGCTTTAATCCGTAGTACTTGATTTCCGTAGCGCCGGATATGCCTTTCCTCCGTTAGGCGTTCCGGCGGATTTGCAATTCGCCGTCAAAAAATGACCTAACCTCTTTATGCTCTGGGGATATGTTATCCCCAGCCTCCAGGCAGTAGCCAGCATATCGATGGGATAGGGGGATTACCGAAAACGAAATATAGCTTAGCACGTAATAAATGCATATCCCGAGGGCACCAGATCCGCCCTCGGGGTAAGAACGGAAGAAATTCATTTCATAGAATGCGCATGAAAATGCCGCGCCTCGGCGGA
>DAWDAD010000075.1:0-11013 GCA_052356385.1 Prevotella sp. | reverse complement strand
AGGCAGCTTCTATCAATATGCCATACGTAAACGAGCGTTGGGCTGGTGGTATGCTCACCAACTTCCCTACAATCCGTAAGGCAGTTAAGAAAATGACAAACATCGATCGTCTGTTGAACGATGGTACATTCTCTAACCTCTCTAAGCGCGAGTTGCTTCAGGTAAGCCGCCAGCGTGCTAAGTTGGAGAAGAACCTCGGTTCTATCGCAGATATGGCCCGTCTCCCAGTAGCCCTCTTCGTTGTTGACGTAATGAAGGAGCACATCGCTGTTAAGGAGGCTAACCGTCTTGGTATTCCAGTGTTCGGTATCGTAGATACCAACTCTGATCCTAAGAATGTTGATTACGTTATCCCAGCTAACGACGATGCTAAGGATTCTGTAGATGCTATCCTTACTGCAGTTTGCGGTGCTATCGCTGAGGCTCTCGAGGAGCGCAAGGCTGAGAAGGCTGACGACAAGGCTGCTGCTGAGCAGAAGGACCAGCCTAAGAAGAAGGCTGCCCGCAAGGACGAGGCTGAGTAATTAGGCAAAGAAATATATACTGAAGCCATTGATTCTGTTTATGATTCGATGGCTTTAGTAGCTTTTAAGCAAAGATTATTATTAACTTTTTAATATAAAAATATTATTATGGCTGTTTCAATTGAAGATATCAAGAAACTTCGCGCTATGACTGGTGCTGGTCTTGCTGACGTTAAGAAGGCACTCACAGAGGCTGAAGGTGATTTCGATAAGGCAAAGGAGTTGCTCCGTGAGCGTGGTCTCGCTATCGCTGCTAAGCGTTCTGACCGTGAGACTTCTAACGGTTGCGTTCTCGTTAAGAAGGTTAACGATTTCGCTGCTATCATCGCTCTGAAGTGTGAGACTGACTTCGTAGCTAACGGTGCTGACTTCATCAAGTTGACATCTGACATCCTCGACGCTGCTATCGCTGCCAAGGCTCACACTCTCGACGAGGTGAAGACTTTGAAGGTTGGCGATGCTGATGCTCAGGCTGCTGTTACACAGCGCTCTGGTATCACTGGCGAGAAGATGGAGCTCGACGGCTACTGTGTTCTCGAGGGTGACAACATCGAGGTTTACGACCACATGAACAAGCACACTTTGTGTACTATGGTTCAGCTCAACGAGAACAACGAGGAGGCTGGTCACAAGGTAGCTATGCAGGTAGCTGCTATGCGCCCTGTAGCTCTCGACGAGTCTTCTGTTTCTGAGGAGACTAAGAAGACTGAGCTCGAGGTTGCTGTTGCCAAGACTAAGGAAGAGCTTGTAGAGAAGGCTGTTAACGCAGCTTTGAAGAAGGCTGGCATCAACCCAGCTCACGTTGACTCTGAGGATCACATCGAGAGCAACACCAAGAAGGGTTGGTTGACTCCTGAGCAGGCTGAGGAGGCTCGCAACATCAAGAAGACTGTAGCTGAGGAGAAGGCTGCTTCTTTGAACCCAACTATGATCCAGAACATCGCTAATGGTCGTCTGGCTAAGTTCTTCAAGGAGAACTGCCTCGTTGACCAGGAGTTCCAGTTCGGTGATGGTGACAAGCAGACTGTTGCTCAGTACCTCGCTTCTCAGAGCAAGGATCTCAAGATCGTTGCTTACCAGCGCTTTACTCTTGCTGCTGAGTAATCATTACTCAAAAGCAAGCATTAATTTGACTTATAGTTAAATTAGAATATCCGGGAGTTATGGAGTTAAAGCTTAGCTTTGCTTCTAACTCCCCTTTCTTTTTTATATATATTTTTGGGGTTATGAAGATATTTGCTATCGGTATGAACTATACCGAACACAATAAATCGCTGCATGGTACGTTATCTAAACCAGAGCGTCCTGTCATCTTTACCAAGGCAGATTCTGCTTTGCTCAATAACGGCAAGCCTTTCTTCATCCCTGATCATCTGGGAAGAATAGAGTATGAAACCGAAGTAGTGGTCAGAATATCCAAGTTGGGAAAGACCATTCCGCAGCGTTTCGCCCACCGTTATTACGATGCAGTAACCGTAGGTATCGACTTTACGGCACGCGAGATGCAGAAGAAACTGCGTGAGGCTGGCCAGCCTTGGGAACTCGCCAAGGGATTCGACGGTTCTGCGGTTATCGGCGAATGGGTCGATATCCAGAAGTTCCGTGATATCCAGGCACTGCACTTCCGCCTCGATCTCAATGACAAGACCGTACAGGAAGGCTGCACGAGCGATATGCTCTACAAGGTAGATGAAATCATCTCCTATATCAGCCAGTACTTCACGCTCAAGACGGGCGACCTGCTCTATACCGGATGTCCTACAGGCTGCGGTCCTGTCAACATCGACGACCATCTCGTAGGCTATCTCGAAGACAGGAAGGTGCTCGATTTTCATTGTAAATAAACAATATTGCAAGTAATATATCGATATGAACACAACGAAGGTTTGGAAATACATGCTGCTGGCATGCCTGCTCATGCTGGTGGCTCCTGCTCAGGCACAGCGATTCTTCAATCTGACCTCTTCAGAAGTCAGAGTAGATTCCGTGTTGCCCCGTTTCGTGTATTCCATTCCTTTGACCGGTGCATATCGTGACTCCGTATATACCGTCAGCCTGAAATATGGCGAGTATATCGACATGACTGCCTCCGACATCGCCAATTACAACCGCCTGTCGGGTGCAGTTCCTCCTGAGCAGGTATTTCCACAGCAGCGGGTTACCGAATGCCGTAAGCAGGGCGTACTCCAGATAGATTTCAGTCCTGTCGTATTCCGCAATAACCGCCATCAGCTGCTGGTCAGCTTCATGCTTCAGGTAGATGCCCGTCCTCTGAAGCGCTCCGAGCGTTCCAGTCGAGGTTCTCTGTTGGCTAAGGGCAAAGTATCAGCCTTTACTTCTTCTGATGCTTTGCGCTCAGCCTCTTCCCTCTATGCTTCCCATTCCGTCTTAGCCTCAGGCAGATGGGCGAAGATCAGAGTCAGCGAAACCGGTTTTCATCAGCTTACCGAACAGGTAGTGCGCCAGGCAGGCTTCTCTGATATCAGCAAGGTGAAGATTTACGGCTATGGCGGCAATCTGCAGAACGAAGCCCTTCTGGCGAGCGAACTGCAGGCTACCGACGATTTGCAGGAAGTTCCCCAGTGCATCGTTGGCGGCAAGCATTATTTCTATGCCGAGGGTCCGGTTTCCTGGAAGTCAGAAACCGCCCTCCAGCGCATCCGTAATCCTTATTCCGATTACGGCTACTATTTTATTACCCAGACCGATGGAGAGCCTCTGGTGCAGGATTCAGCCACCTTTGTCTCTTCCCATTATCCGCAGCCTTACGATTATCATTCCCTCTATGAGTCAGATGGTTACAGCTACTATCATGGCGGCAGAAACCTCTTCGATGCAGAAGAACTGAAGGTGGGCGATGAAAAGAAAGTGGTGATTACGAATACCACCGGTTCTGCGGAAGGCAAACTCTCCGTAGCCCTGACTACCACCACAAACAGCGTGGCTCAGATACTGAAGAATGGCAAGTTTTTGGGCGAAATCACCCTTTCTCTCAAGGATGACAATCCGTTGGAGGATATATCTTACCTCAAGGCTACAGAGAAGGTTGCCACTTATCCCATTTCCGATTTCCAGGATAAGGATACCATCTCCATCAAGGTCTTGTCGGGCGCTTCCATCCGCCTCGATTATATCTCCGTAACGTGGGCAGAGCCTGGAAGCTGTGTCTTTACCGCTGCCAACCTTGCCTCCGGTGGAAAGATTCCGGTTGCCCAGTATGTCTACGGCATCACCAACCAGGATCATCATGCCGATGGAGCAGCCGATATGGTCATCATCATCCCGACCTCACAGAAACTGCTGAAACAGGCTCAGCGGCTGAAAGAATTTCATGAACAGCACGACGGACTGCGCGTTACCATTGTGCCTGCCGATGAACTCTATAACGAATTTTCTAGCGGTACCCCCGATGCCAACGCCTACCGCCGCTACCTGCGCATGCTTTCCGATAAGGCGCAGAGCGAGGCTGACATGCCGAAATATCTCCTGCTCTTCGGCGACTGCGTATGGGATAACCGCATGCTTACCTCCGGTTGCAGAACCCTGAATCCAGACGATTATCTGCTGTGCTTTGAGAGTGAAAACTCCTTCAGCGCCGTAGACTGCTTCGTCAGCGACAGCTGGTTCGGCATGCTTGGTGAGGGAGCCGGACTGTATCCTAACCGTGAGCTGCAGGATGTAGCCGTAGGTCGTTTTCCGGTAACTTATGCAGAAGATGCCAAGGTGCTGGTAGACAAGACCATCAGCTATGCCCAGAATGCCAATGCAGGCGTCTGGCAGAACACCCTGATGTTTATGGGCGATGACGGAAACGGAAACCTCCACATGCAGGATGCCGATGAGGTGGCAAATGATGTGCTCACCACCTATCCCGCCTATCTTGTCAAGAAGGTGATGTGGGATGCCTATACCCGCGAAACCTCCTCTTCGGGCAATACCTATCCCGAAGCAACGAGAATCATCAAGCAGCAGCAGGCTGCGGGAGCCCTCATCATGGATTATGCCGGACATGGCGATCCTACCCAGATGTCGCACGAATCAGTTCTGAAACTCACCGATTTTGCCGATTTCCGCAATACCAACCTGCCGCTCTGGGTAACTGCCTCCTGCGATATCATGCCGTTCGACGGACTCGAAGCCAACATCGGCGAATATGCGCTGCTCAACGAAAAAGGCGGCGCAGTAGCCTTCTATGGCACCACCCGTACCGTTTACGCCCAGTATAACAGACATATCAACCGTGCCTTCATCCACAGAGTGCTCAGTCTGGTAGACGGCAAGCCTGTCACGATAGGCGAGGCGCACCGACTGGCGCAGAACGACCTGGTGAGCGGCAACGTACCTAATTCCGGCTCTGATGTCACGGTAAACTATCTTCACTATTCCCTTCTGGGCGACCCGGCTCTTGCACTCAATCTGCCTATGCATCAGATTGTGGTAGATTCCATCAATGGCATTCCTGTTGCCGAGTCTGAAACCCTGCCGATGCTCAAGGCAGGCTCTATCGCCCGCATGGCAGGTCATATCGAGGGAGCAGACGACTTCCGGGGCGTCATCACCGCTACCGTAAGAGATTCCAAGGAGACGATTACCTGTCGCCTGAACGATACCGGCAAAGACGGTGCTGAGAAGGCTTTCGAATACAAAGACAGAACCAAGACCCTGTATCAGGGCACCGATAGCGTAAGAGGCGGCAAGTTTGCCTTCTCCTTTGCCGTTCCGCTGGATATCAATTATTCCAACCAGAGCGGTTTGGTCAACCTCTATGCGGTGAATACCGCCAAGACCCTCTCTGCCCACGGCTCCTGCGAGCAGTTTACGGTAGGCGAGAGCGAGGAGCAGAAGAACGATTCCATCGGTCCTTCCATCTATTGCTATCTCAATTCGCCTTCCTTCGTAGATGGCGGCAATGTCAACACCACCCCGTTCTTTGTGGCAAAGATAACCGATAAGGACGGAATCAATGCTGCCGGAAGCGGTATCGGCCACGACCTGCAGCTGGTGATAGATGGCGATATGTCGAAGACCTACGTGCTGAACAGCAATTTCACCTACGATTTCGGAACCTATACCAGCGGTTCTACCTATTACAGCATACCGCAACTGGAACCGGGCAAGCACGAACTCACCTTCCGAGCCTGGGATATCCAGAACAACAGTTCTACGGTGCAGCTCCGTTTCAATGTGGTGAAGGCACTGAGTCCGGCGCTCTTCGATGTGGGCGTAACTGCCAATCCGGCTAAGACCTCCACCACCTTCATCATCAGTCACGACCGCACAGAGAGCGATATGGACGTGGTGGTAGAAGTGTTCGATTCATCGGGCAGACAGCACTGGCGCCATTCCGAAAGCGGTGTACCTACCTCGGGCAGCTATACCGTCAGCTGGGACCTCACCTCCGATAGCGGCACCCCTCTGGGCACCGGCGTATATCTCTATCGTGTCAAGGTGGCGAGCGATGGCAGCAGCTACACCTCTAAAGTCAAGAAACTCATCATTATCAAATAAAAAATATATTTACAATGGCAATGAAAAGAATCTATAAGATATTCGTCTTGGGATGTCTCGCTCTGATGGCATCAGAAGTGAAGGCGCAGGATAAGAAAGATCTCTTCAATCCTGTGAACTATGCAGTTATTTCGCAAACCATAGCTCCTGATGCCCGTGGTGGCGGTTTGGGAGATGTCGGTGCGGCTACCGACCCTGATGTCAATTCCCAGTACTGGAATCCGGCAAAATATCCTTTCACCATTTCGCGTGCCGGTGTGTCGCTCAGTTTCACCCCTTGGCTGCGTTCGCTGGTCAATGATATGAATCTTGCCTATCTCTCTGGCTATTACCGCATTGGCGATTACAGCGCCGTATCGGCATCGCTCCGCTATTTCAATATGGGCGAAGTGTTTACCAGTCAGGAAGGCGCCGAGAGTGGCACGGGTATGACCATCAATCCTTACGAGATGTCGGTCGATGTGGCTTATTCTCTGATGCTCAGCGAGAAGTTCTCTCTTGCTGCCGCCATCCGCTGGATCTATTCCGATATGCGCTTCGATTATACCGAAGATAATTCGCCAGCCTCCGCTTTCGCAGCCGATATCGCCGCCTATTACCAGAACTATGTGGTCATCGGCCAGCGCGAATGCCAGTTGGGCTTGGGCTTGAATATTTCTAACATCGGTAGTAAGATTACCTTCAGCGGCAAGGAGTATGGTGAGTTCCTGCCAGCCAACATGCGTCTGGGTGCTTCGCTGATGATTCCTATCGACGAGTACAACCGCGTTACCCTGGCAGCCGATGCCAACAAGTATCTGGTGCCTACCGTTCCGAAGCAGGAAGAGGGTGAGGACAATTCAGAATATGAAGACCGTGTGCATCGTGAGTATGATGATATTTCGGGCATCAGCGGTATCTTCAAGAGTTTCAGCGATGCCCCTGGCGGTTTCAAGGAAGAGCTGGAGGAAATCAACTATGGTCTGGGTGCCGAGTATGTATATAATGATAAGTTTGCGCTCCGTGCCGGTTATCATCACGAGAGTCAGAGCAAGGGTAACCGCAAGTACTTCACTGTGGGTGCCGGTTTCAAGATGAATGTCTTCTCGCTCGATGCTGCCTATGTGGTGGCTACCGCCAAGAGCAACCCGCTCGACCAGACCCTCCGCTTCACCCTGTCGTTTGATATGGATGGACTGAAGGACCTGTTTAAGAGGTAATGTTGAGTGTTGAATGTTGAATGAATAGTGTTGAATGTTGAA
Organism: Prevotella sp.; assembly: GCA_052356385.1. GTDB lineage: Bacteria > Bacteroidota > Bacteroidia > Bacteroidales > Bacteroidaceae > Prevotella. The sequence goes on along the minus strand of DAWDAD010000075.1, from coordinate 3,740 downwards.
TGAATAGTGTTGAATGTTGAATGTTGAATGTTGAATTTTTGCCTAACGGACTCAAGGGCGCTAGCCTAATTCAACATTCAACATTCAACATTCAACACTAATATAAATTTAAAGTTATGAATATACGTGTAGGATTTGGATATGATGTCCACAAGCTGGTGGCTGACCGCGACTTGTGGCTGGGAGGAATCAAGATAGATTATGAACTGGGATTGCTGGGCCACAGCGATGCCGATGTGCTGATACATGCCATTTGCGATGCCCTGTTGGGCGCCGCCAACATGCGTGATATCGGATATCATTTCCCCGATACGGCAGCAGAAACACTGAATGTGGATTCTAAGATACTGCTCCGCAAAACGATGGAACTGATAGCTACCAAGGGCTATACACTGGGCAATATCGATGCCACAGTCTGTGCCGAACGCCCTAAACTCAACCCGCATGTGCCAGCCATGAAAGCCTGTCTGGCAGAGGTAATGGGGGTAGACGAAGACCAGATATCCATCAAGGCAACAACCACCGAGAAACTCGGATTCACAGGCAGAATGGAGGGCATCTCCGCCTATGCCACCGTTCTTATCCAGAAAGGATAGAACGCAAGCAAGGCGCCCTTTAAAGAGCAGCACGCAATCAGCATGCCCTTAATCGGGAAGCACGCAATCAGCACGCCCTGAAAGGGCAGAAGCTCCTAGCCCAGGGCATCGCCCTGGGTATAATGGCAATCAGCAAGGCGCCCTGAAAGGGCAAAAGCTTTATATTCTGCAAAATGTAGGAAAAGTGTCAGAAAGTTGTTAATTTCCGTTTCTTTTGTTCATTTTTGCTTGATATATATCAAAAAAATGCAAAAACGTCACACTTTCTTGGCTGAATATTTGGTGAATAGCCGAAATAGTAGTAATTTTGCAGTGTCAAAAGGTTAATAGATTGTTTAGGTTAGTAGTAATAGATTTAGGTTTTTAGTTATTAGGTTTTAAGGTAGATTGTTTAACCGATAATTGAGAAAGTCGTGAGACTATTTTGATTAGATTTTTTAAGTTAAACATATTGCATGCCACAGCTCGTTGAGAGTTGTGGTATGTTTTTTTATGCCCCTTTCTCCCCCTTCCGTTTCCTCCTTTTCCGACTTCCTCGAAAAAAACATGCCTTTTTATTTTGTTTTGTCTCCGATTTGTGCTATCTTTGCAGTATCAATCAATATACGCAGCTTTTTGCGGTATCAAAAATATACGCAGATGAGAGTACTCATAGTAAATACAAGTGAAAAGACAGGCGGAGCGGCAGTAGCAGCCAACCGCTTGATGGATGCCCTTAACAACAATGGCGTTAAGGCAAAGATGTTGGTACGCGACAAGGAGACAGAAGACATCACCGTGGTCAGTCTGCCCCGTTCGCTCAGGTTGCAGTGGAACTTCCTGTGGGAGCGCTGGTGCGTATTCTGGCATCTCCATTTCTCCCGTCAGCGCCTCTGGGAGGTAGACATGGCAACATCGGGCACTGATATCACCAGGCTCCGCGAGTTTCAGGAGGCAGATGTCATCCATCTCTCCTGGATCAACCAGGGCATGCTCTCACTCAAGAACATCCGCAAGATAATCCGCAGCGGCAAACCGGTGGTATGGACCATGCACGATCTCTGGCCAGCTACCGGCATCTGCCATTATGCGCGCGGCTGCAACCGCTATGCCTCCGCCTGCGGCAACTGTCCGCTTCTCCCCAATAAAGGCAGCAAGAACGACCTCTCAGCAAAGATATTCCGCCGCAAGAAGGAACTCTACCATCGCGGCGCCATCTCCTTCGTCACCTGTAGCCGTTGGCTCGAACGGCAGGCTAAGGGCAGCGGTCTCTTCGTAGGTCAGCGCATCACCAACATCCCGAATCCGATAGATACCCACGTGTTCTGTCCCCAGGATCAGGCAGAGGCGCGTCTGCGTGCCGGTCTGCCAGCCGACAAGCATATCATCCTCTTCGTATCCCAGCGCGTAACCGACGAGCGCAAGGGCATGCGTTATTTCATCGAAGCCATCGACCGGCTGGTAGCGCGCTATCCCGAAATGAAGGAGAATACCGCCATCGCCATCCTGGGCGGCCATTCCGAGGAAGTGAACCTCACCCTGCCGTCCTATTCGCTCGGCTATGTCAGCGATGAGAAGCAGATTGTGGCAATCTACAATTCGGCAGATGCCTTTGTGCTGCCATCGCTCGAAGATAACCTTCCTAACACCATCATGGAGTCGATGGCGTGCGGCGTGCCGAGCATCGGTTTCAGGGTAGGAGGAATACCGGAGATGATAGACCATCAGCAGAACGGCTACGTAGCCAACTACCGCGATACCGAAGACCTGGCGAGTGGCATCCACTGGGTACTCGAAGAGGCCGACAGGGCGGCTCTGAAGCAGGCATGTCTGCAGAAGGTAGCACAGAACTATTCGCAGCATGCCGTAGCATTGAAATATATTGAAGTTTATAACGAGGCGATGGCCTACAAAAACTATAAGTTATGATTAAGTTCACCGTCGTAACCTGTACGTACAATGCCGAGAAGGAGTTGCAGCGTACCCTCGACAGCGTGCAGCGCCAGACCTACTGCAACATCGAGCACATCATCATGGATGGCGGTTCCCGCGACCGTACCCTCCAGCTGGTGAAGGCATATCAGCATCGCAATGCAGTAGGCGAGAGCTCGCACGAAATCGTGGTCATATCAGAGCCCGACAAGGGACTTTATGATGCCATGAACAAAAGCATCGACCGTGCTACGGGCGATTATCTGGTGTTCATGAATGCCGGCGACACCTTTCCTACAGCCGATACGCTGGAGTACGTAGAAGGCTGTGTAGGCGAAGGCGAAGTACTGCCCGGCGTACTTTACGGCGATACCGATATCGTGGACGAGATGGGCCATTTCCTGCGTCATCGCCGTCTAGCCCCACCCAATAAGCTCACGTGGCGTTCGTTCATCTGGGGCATGCTGGTATGCCACCAGTCATTCTATGCCCGCACAGACATAGCCCGTGAGATTCATTACGATCTGCACTACCGTTATTCGGCAGATGTAGACTGGTGTATCCGCATCATGCGGGAGTCATCTCGCCGCAAGTTGCCGTTGCGCAACGTCCATGCCGTCCTCACCCATTTTCTGGATGGCGGCATGACCACGCAGAACCACAAAGCCTCCCTGAAGGAGCGTTTCCAGGTGATGCGCACCCATTACGGCCTTCTTCCCACCCTTGCAGTTCATGCCTGGTTCGTGATAAGAGGGGCTGTAAAGAGATAGAATTTTTTTAAATTGTTTAATAATATTTGTTTGCAAAGTATTGACTATTAACTAGTTAGTATACCATGTACGGCGAAACGCCGTACATGGGTAGCCGACTGGTTAAAGGGTTAAAAAAAGCCCCCGATGCGTGATGCACCGGGGGCTTTGCTATGTCGAATCAAAATCTAAAAAACATCTTTTTTTTTACACGCTACAGCTGGTAACTCCGAGCGTAGTAGCGATGGCTGTGAGGAAGGAGATTGCAATCTGCAAAATCGTTTTCCAGGTATTTGCTTTCATCATCTTTATTTTAATGTTGACTTTTTTAATGTTGAATGTTGAGTGTTGAATGTTGACTTGGTGGGGGGATGCGCTGGCTTCCGCTAGGTGTTAGGGAGAGACGCACCCCCGTTAGGCGCTCCTGCGGGGCGGCCCTCAGGCGAGGGCTTTATTCAAGCCCATCGCCGCTATCCTGAGAGCC
>DAWDAD010000074.1:0-12420 GCA_052356385.1 Prevotella sp. | reverse complement strand
ATTTTATTTTTGGTAAAAATTCATCTACTTCTCTTCCGAAGAACCTCAATTCCCTAACAAGCGTTGAGCTGATGCTGCTGTATCTTGGGTCTGAAAACAGCAGGATGGTTTCTACACCGCCCAACTGCTTATTGATGTCAGCCTGCTCTCTTTCGTACTCGAAATCCTTGGCAGAACGGACGCCACGAACCAGAAACCTGGCTCCCATACGATGCGCCAAATCGATGGTGAGATCATCGTAAGAAACCACCTCCAGGCGATAACCCTTAGATGCATCCTCCGCATCCACCAATTCCGAACATTCCTTCGGGAAAACAGCCTTAATATCCTCCACACGCTTCGAGATTTCCTCGCTGGCGTGCTTCAGTTTGCTCACCGCCACTGCAATCACGAGCTTGTCGAACATCGGCAAGGCACGCTCGGCAATGTTCTGATGTCCTATCGTAAATGGGTCGAATGTACCCGTAAATATTCCAATTTTCATAAATATTTATCCTTTAACGGCGCTAGCCCTAATTCAACATTCAACATTTAACATTCAACATTACTCAAACAGGTCTCCCTGCATAATATTGCTTGTATACGGATTTCTGCCGAGATGCTCGTAGGCAAGCGGCGTTGCCATTCTTCCTCGCGGCGTGCGCTTGATGAAGCCCTCCATGATGAGGAACGGCTCGTAAACCTCCTCTACGGTGCCGCCATCCTCGCCTATTGCCGTGGCAATGGTGCTTACGCCTACCGGGCCGCCACGGAATTTGTCGATAATGGTGGTGAGAATCTTGTTGTCAATCTCATCCAAGCCATACTGGTCGATGTTGAGTGCCTTGAGCGCCATTTGGGCAATATCGTAAGTGATGGTTCCGTTGCCCTTTACCTGGGCGAAATCACGCACTCTTCTGAGCAGAGAGTTGGCGATACGAGGAGTTCCGCGCGAACGGCGGGAGATTTCCACTGCCGCCTCATCCTCTATCGGCACCTTCAGGAGCATCGCACTTCGCTTGATAATCTTCTGAAGCGTAGCCGGGTCGTAATATTCGAGATGCAGATTGATTCCGAAACGGGCGCGCAGAGGAGCTGTAAGCAAACCGCTTCTCGTTGTCGCTCCCACGAGGGTAAACGGATTCAAGTCTATCTGGATGCTGCGAGCCGAAGGACCCTTATCTATCATGATGTCGATGCGGTAATCCTCCATCGCCGAATAGAGATACTCCTCTACCACTGGCGAAAGGCGGTGGATTTCATCGATGAAGAGCACATCGTTAGGCTCCAGGGAGGTAAGGATACCTGCCAGGTCGCCCGGCTTATCGAGTACAGGGCCTGATGTAATCTTGAAGCCCACACCCAGTTCGTTGGCGATGATGTTACTCAATGTGGTCTTACCCAATCCCGGAGGACCGTGCAAGAGGGTATGGTCGAGCGGTTCGCCACGATACTTGGCAGCCTCTACGAAGACTTCGAGATTATCCACCACGCCATTCTGTCCGCTGAAGTCGGAGAACTTCAGTGGGCGCAGTGCTTTCTCGAATTCCTTTTCTGCAGGCGAAACCGTCTGTTGTCTTATATCAAAATCTTCGTTCATTCTATGACTATTATCGATAATATGGGTGCAAAGTTACACATTTGTTGCGGAATTAAAGAAGAAAAGCCGAATTATTTTGCCCATGATTTTGCACAATCCCAAAAGATTCGTGCAGATTTGCAAGCGTTACCCTATAAAAATGTTATAATTTATCATTTTCTTGCAGAATAATTTGTTTATCCGAAAGAAAAGACGTACATTTGCACTCGATATTGAAAGAGAGGAAAGAAATAAATAAGAGAGAAATATCAGGATTTTAAAAGAAATAGAATTATGCTTAAGTTATTTCAAGGGCTCAGCAAGCTGCTGGCCAATTACACATCTATCTTCGTGATAGGTGTTGCAGTGTTCACATTCTTCTTCCCACATACCTTCGACTGGGTGCGCGGAACTACTCAGACCGTCATTCTCGGCATCATCATGCTCACCATGGGCTTGACCCTGACCACCAACGACTTCAAGATTCTGGCTCAGCGCCCGCTGGATGTCTTTATCGGTGCCTGCGCCCAGTTCATCATCATGCCGGGTGTGGCTTACACCCTGGTGCATGTCTGGCATCTTGATCCAGCCCTGGCGCTCGGAATCCTGCTGGTGGGATGCTGTCCGGGCGGAGTATCAAGCAACATCATGAGTTATCTCTGCCATGGCGATGTGGCTTTCTCTGTAGGAATGACCTGCGCCTCTACCATTCTTGCACCGGTGATGACTCCGCTGCTGATGAAGATTACGGCAGGCGAGATTATCCATGTAGATGCTGTGGGAATGTTCATCAACATTCTGATAGTTACGATTATCCCTGTGGCCATCGGCTGCGCTTTGAATTATATCTATGGCAAGAAGGATTGCTTCCCTACCATCCAGAGTCTGATGCCGGGCATCAGCGTTACGTGTCTGGCAATCATCGTAGGCGGCGTGATTTCAACGGTTCATGACGACCTCGTTGCTCGCGGCTTATCGCTTTTCCTTTGGACTTTCGCCGTGGTTTTCTGCCACAATACGCTAGGTTACCTTCTGGGTTGGCTTGCCGGCAAATGTGCCGGATTCAATACTGCCAAGAAGCGTACCATCAGTATTGAGGTAGGCATGCAGAACGCCGGTCTTGCCACGGTACTTGCCGGCAATTTCTTCGCAGCCCAGCCTCTCGCCGTATTGCCTTGCGCCATCAGCTGCGCCTGGCACAGCATTTCCGGCACCATCCTTGCCGGAATCTATCTGAAATGGGATCACATGCATGAGAAGAAGTAAATGACTTCTGAAAAAGATAAATACAAAAAGGTCGTGAGATTTCTGATTGAACCTCACGACCTTTTCTTATATCATTACCTCACGGGGTTAACAGGTTAACAGTTAACAGCCGTTTTTTCTATAGTTACACGAGCAAAGCACTTGAATTATTCACTCTTCGTTCTTCACTCTTCACTTAATCTACTTCCCCGTAGTCAGCAGCTGCACGGCTCGCTGAACTATCTCGTTTGTCTCGTTCCAAACCTGGAAGTATTGGCTCATATCCCAGATATCTCGTGCTACAAGGGCTTTCAGCTGCAGGGCGAGGTATTTCTTCGTCTGAGTTAATTCAGCCTCATCCTTCGGCTCTATCTTCTCCTTCTTGCCCTCGGCGATAATGCCATCTATCAGCGAAGAAGGAACCTCGTAGGTGGCGAGGAACTTATCGAAATCCTTATACTGGCTCTTGAGTTCCTTGCGATGCGCATCGATGAACTTCAGACTGTGGTTGATGACGATACTCTTGGCTGCCAACTGACGGTGCATCTTGGTATACTTGGTTGTATCCAGCGGAACGAAATAATCTGGCATGATTCCACCACCACCATAAACTACACGATGCTTGCGCAAGGTATAATACTTCAGACTGTCTGAAAGATGGATGCTGTCCTGATTGGTGAACTCGCCATGCTTGTAACGCTTGTCGAGATCCATCGCATAATCCAATCTGTCTCCTTTCTTATATGGCTTCTGGATGCATCTGCCGCTAGGCGTATAGTAATGGGCGATGGTGAGACGAATCTCGCTACCATCATCGAAGGTCAGCGGACGCTGCACCAATCCCTTGCCGAAGGTTCTGCGACCAACCACTACGCCACGGTCCTGATCCTGGATGGCTCCGGAAACAATCTCAGCGGCAGAAGCGGTAAACTCATTGGTGAGCACAACCACCTTGCCCTTGCGCCATCTTCCGTTAGCCTGCGCCTTATATTCCTGACGAGGCGCTGCACGACCGCTGGTATAAACAATGAGATCGCCCTTCTGCAGGAACTCGTTGGCAATCTGAGCCGCAGCCTGAAGATAGCCTCCGCCATTATCCTCAAGGTCGAAGATAAGGTCCTTCATTCCCTTCTTTTTCAGCGAATCCATCGCTATTGTTACCTCTTTATGACTGGTAAGACCGAAGCTTCCCAATCGGATGTATCCGATGCCCGGACGAATCATATAAGCCGCATCCATGGTAGTTACCGGAATTTTATCGCGCTTTACCTTGAAGATGAGCTTATCCTTGATGCCACGGCGCACAATGGTAAGATTCACCGTTGTTCCCTTAGGACCACGAAGGCGCTTCATGATTTCCTCCTTGCTCATCTTGACGCCCGAAATGGCAGTATCGTTTACAGCCACAATGCGGTCACCGGCAATGATTCCCACCTTCTCGGAAGGTCCGTTCGTAACCGGCTGGATAACGAGCAGCGTATCATCTACCATGTTAAACTGCACGCCAATGCCATCAAAACTACCGTTCAGCGGCTCGTTCATCGCCTTGGTTTCCTTGGCTGTAGCGTAAGAAGAATGAGGGTCGAGCTTTTCGAGCATGCCTCGGATGGCGTCCTCTACGAGCTTATTCTCATCCACACTATCCACATAGAGGTTGGTAATGGCGATTTCAGCCCTTCCCAACTTCTCTATCGGGCTGTTCTTGCCCATCTTGATACGCAACTGGGCACTGGCAGAAGTTACTGCCAGAAATGCTACCAGTGCTAAGAATAGATATTTCTTCATTTTTTTAAACTTCGTTCTTCACTCTTCACTTCATTTAATCCAGCGGTGCTGAGTCTTCCTCCGGAATATCCTCTTCTATCACCAGATTTTCGATGATGAAGTTCTGGCGCTCCATCGTGTTCTTACCCATATAATATTCCAGCAGCTTCTGCACCTGGTCGGTTTTATGCAGCGTAACCTGCTCCAACCGCATGTCGGGACCGATGAAATGGGCGAATTCATCAGGCGAAATCTCTCCCAATCCTTTGAATCGGGTGATTTCAGGATCAGGGCCCAAATCGCGAATCGCCTGCTGGCGCTCCTCATCGCTGTAACAGTAATGCGTGATGAAATCGCTCTTTTTCTCCTTGCTTCCCAGTTTCGCATCTGCATCAGCCACCGCCTGCTTGTTCTTGATCTTGGTTCGCTTGTTGCGCACTCGGAACAATGGGGTCTGAAGCACGTAGACATGGCCCTTCTTGATGAGATCTGGGAAGAACTGAAGGAAGAAGGTAATGATGAGCAGGCGGATGTGCATTCCGTCGACATCCGCATCGGTTGCCACAATCACCTTGTTGTAACGCAATGAATCCAAGCCGTCCTCTATATCGAGAGCCGCCTGAAGCAGATTGAACTCCTCGTTCTCATAAACCACCTTCTTGGTAAGACCGAAGCTGTTGAGCGGTTTACCACGCAGAGAGAACACCGCCTGGGTATTCACATCGCGGCTCTTGGTGATGCTTCCGCTGGCAGAATCGCCCTCGGTGATGAAGATGGAACTCTCCTCCTTGCGCTCGTTCTTGGCGTCGCTGAAATGGATGCGGCAGTCGCGGAGCTTGCGGTTGTGGAGATTCGCCTTCTTGGCACGCTCACGGGCGAGTTTGGTAACGCCCGCCATCGCCTTGCGCTCGCGCTCACTCTCCTTGATCTTGTTCTCCAGAATCTCAGCCACATCCTTGTGGATATGGAGATAGTTGTCTACTTCCTTCTTCAGGAAATCGCCCACATACTTATTGATGGTTTCGCCACCATTCGGCGTCATCGTAGTACTTCCGAGCTTAATCTTGGTCTGACTCTCGAAGACCGGTTCTTCTACGTTGATGGCAATGGCAGCCACCAGTCCGTTTCGGATGTCTGCATACTCATACTTGCCGTAGAACTCCTTGATAGTTTTGGCTATATGCTCCTTGAAGGCACTCTGATGCGTACCTCCCTGGGTGGTGTGCTGACCGTTGACGAAGGAATAATACTCCTCGCCATACTGGTTGGTATGGGTGAAGGCAATCTCGATGTCCTCGCCCTTCATGTGGACGATGTCGTAGAGACCTTCATTGGTCATATTATCGCTCAGCAAATCCTGCAGACCATGGCGGCTCAAGATACGGCGGCCATTGTGCATGATGGTGAGTCCGGTGTTCAGATAAGTATAGTTGCGGAGCATCGTTTCCACGAAATCATCGTGGAAGGAATAGTTCTTGAAGAGTGTATTATCCGGCTCGAAGAAGATAAAGGTACCGTTCTCGTCCTCTGTATCTTCCGTCGTGTCGCTCTTCAGAATACCTTTCTCGAACTTCAGATGGCGCACCTTTCCGTCGCGGTACGACTTTACTTCGAAGTGGGAACTGAGGGCATTGACCGCCTTCACACCCACACCGTTCAGACCGACGCTCTTCTTGAACGCCTTGCTGTCGTACTTACCACCGGTATTCAGCACACTTACAGCCTCAACGAGCTTGCCCTGAGGAATACCACGACCATAGTCGCGCACGCTGACACGCAGATTGTCCTCGATATCGATTTCCAGACGGGCACCTGCACCCATCTTGAATTCATCGATAGAGTTGTCTACCACCTCCTTCAAGAGCACATAAATACCATCTTCCGGCAGATTTCCATCTCCCAGACGGCCGATGTACATACCCGGACGGGTACGCACATGCTCCATATCGCTCAAGTGGCGGATGTTATCATCGGTATATTCTACCGGCTGCTGCTCCTGAGGGGCATTGGTAAGCTCATCAGCGGCATTCAATTCGCTGTTACCTAAGTTTTTATCTTCAGACATGATTTCCTCCTTAGTTATTCTTATTTATTTTCTTATAACATAGCAAATGATGTTGCAATATTCTGTTTATCAGATAATTGCCAACACAACAATTGCTATTTACCTGATACTCTTAATATAGCAGTTGCGGCGCTTGTGAAGGACTGGATCCAAGACGCCCCATTGTCCCTGCACGGCAGCATTATCTTCCATTTCCACCTGTGTTTCTCCCCACTCGATTCCATACTTCTGATAGATAGGAATCAGGTCGGCAAAGAGCAGCGCATTGGCACCCTTAGCACGGTATTCCGGCTGGATACCGATGAGCAGAAGGTCGACAATCTTGGTTTTATGGAACTTGATGGCGCGCAGCAGATGCCACCAGCCAAAAGGAAGCAGCCTGCCCCTATGACACTTCTGCAGAGCTCTGGAAAGGGAAGGCATCGTAATACCGATACCTATCATCTTATGATCCTCAGTAGTCCAGTCTTCTATGGCTGTTACAAAGTTCAGGTCGAGCAAAGACAGATACATCTTGATGTACTGGTCTATCTGCTTCTGTGAAAGTTCAGAATAACCATAGAGATGCTTGTATGTATCATTGATGAGGTCGAAAATCTTCTGTCCGTATCCGCCCTGATAAATATCCTTACGGGTAAGTTTGCGGACATGGAGATTGTATCTTTTCTCTATCATCGCCGCTATCTTGGAATATTTCTCTGGGATGGTATCTGGCACCATCAGTTTATACTCTACATACTTATTATCTACGGTAAAACCCTCCAGAGCCTCAATGTGCTCCGGATAATATGAATAATTATAAATGGTAGGCATGGTGCCTAGCTGGTCAAAGCCCCAGGTAAGCATGCCTTCTGGATCCATATCGGTAAAACCCAACGGACCTACAATATCTTCCATTCCCTTCTCCTTACCGTATTTCTCTACAGCATCGAGAAGAGCCCTGGAAACCTCGCGGTCGTCAATGAAATCAATCCAGCCGAAACGGACCGATTTCCTGCCCCATTTATTGTTTGCCTTATGATTGATAATGGCAGCGACGCGACCTGCCAGCTTGCCGTCCTTATAGGCAAGAAAATACTCCGCCTCGCAGAACTCGAACGCTGCGTTCTTGTCCTTGCTGAGAGTATTCATGTCGTCGCTGAAAAGATTAGGCACATCATATTCGTTGCCTTCGTAGAGGTCGTAATGGAAGTCGATGAACGTCTTCAAGTCCTTCTTTGTTTCGACCTTTTTAATTTCTATTAATGACATGATTTTCAAACTAGTTTGCAATATTATAAATGCAAAAGTAGCAATATTTTGGCAAATTACCAAATATTGCTACTTTTTTTGCAGTTTTTTAGGGGTTAATTTTTAATTACAGCTCCCAAACTAGCCTATATCACCCATTTAGTGGTGGTTTTGGCGGAATATCTTTACCGATAGTTTTAAGCGCTGGCGGAAAACTAACATTCTCCAAGGAATCACAATAAGAAAAAGCTCGATCATCTATTCTCTCTAACACTGGCGAGAAGTGCGAAGTGTCGGATGAAGCGAGAGATGGTTCATTAAATGAGTAGTGAAATTCTGAGGATGGAGTCGATTAGAGAAGACAATATGGAGTCAAATTGCTCCATGACCCGAAAATATTCCTCCAAAAGGAGTGAGTTTCTCAGATTTAATTTGTATCTTTGCCATGTCATATCAGAGTTTTGCTTGTTTTCTTTTCGCAACACTAAGATAAGTGAAAATTCTGACATAGCAAAATCCGGAGTAACTTTCTACTGCTCAGGTTCTTAAAACGTTTAATTGATAATAGTGTTGCGGAATTAATGGAATAACCAGATATGAGATTGAAAAGACATCTACTGACAGCCGCCCTGGCACTCTTTTGCCTATCGGCAGCTAACGCCCAACTGCTAAGAACAACAGTGGAGCAAGGAGAAATTGAAGGTGTGGAACATGAAGGATTCGCCTTATACAAGGGAATCCCATACGCTGAAGCACCAGTGGGCAACCTCAGATGGAAAGCCCCAGTGAGCAAGAAGCCTTGGAAGGGAGTATTCAAAGCAGATAAATGGGGAGACCGTCCACCACAGCCCATCGACCCTAACCAAAATGGTGGAGAGCTGGGCATGAGCGAGGACTGCCTATACCTCAGTGTGGAAACGCCAGCCAAGAGTAAGAATGACAAACTCCCTGTATTTGTGATGATTCATGGAGGAGCCTTTCTTACTGGCTCCTACAGTGGAACTCAGGAAAGCTTTGTCAAGGAAGGCATCATCTATTGCAGCATAGAATACCGCTTGGGAGCCTTGGGATTCATGGCACATCCAGAGCTGAGTAAGGAATCAGGCAAGAACATATCTGGTAACTATGGCATCCTTGATCAAGTGATGGCCTTAAAATGGATTCACGACAATATCGCTGCCTTCGGTGGAGACCCAGACAAGATTACCATTGCTGGAGAATCTGCCGGTGGTATCTCGGTAAGTATACTATGCGCCTCTCCCCTTGCCAAGGGACTCTTCCAAGGAGCCATAAGCGAAAGTGGTAGCTCCTTCTGGCCTGTGGGTGAAAGCAGAAATGGTAACACAGCCATGCTCACCACCAAAGCGGCAGAAGCAGGTGGACTTCTCCTTCAAAAGAGACTCAAGGCTAAGAACTTGAAGCAGCTAAGAAAAGTTCCGGCTATGGACATCGTGAAGAATACCGACTTTGAGTCCTTCTGGCCAAACGTTGACGGCTACTCCATCACCGATGACCAGTATAAGCTCTATGAAAAGGGAAACTACAATGATGTAAATGTCATCATAGGAACCAACAGCGACGAAGGAAGTATGTTTAGCCGCCCTGTCAGTGTAAGTGACTATGAGAAAAGAATCCATGAGATATATGGAAGCTGGGCAGACCAGGTTCTCAGTCTCTATCCTGCCAAGACAGAGGAAGAAACCTACTTCGCTCAATCCGACATTTTCCGTGATGGCTCCTTTGCATGGGGAACGTATGCCTGGGCTAACCTGCAGAGCAAGACCGGCAAGGGCAAAGTGTATATGTATTACTTTGACCAAGACTCAGAGAACACTATCGTGAAAAGCCGCAAGGGAGGAGCCAGCCATGTGGCAGAGATGCCATTCATCTATGGCTATAAGTTTGGCTCTGGAAAGATGACCGAGACGGAGCAGCACATGGAACAAATCATGTCACGCTACTGGATCAACTTTACCAAGACCGGCAATCCAAATGGAGATAGCCTTCCTTTCTGGACTACCTACCAGGAAGGTAAACCAACGGTGATGATTATGAAGGAAGGACTGCATTTGGGGCCTGTTCAAAATCAAAAGCAAATGGACTTCTTCGAGAAGTTCTTCAAGGAAAAAAGAAAATAATACGTCAAGTTCCAAGTGGCATTTCTCCCACTTGGAACTTTTTCAGTGCCCTCCCTGGGCTAGGAGCTTCTGCCATTTCAGGGCGTGTGGAGTTTACATGCGAAACTTGAGTAAAAACATCATAAAGGCCCAATACTATACCTAATTCTAAGCTTTCTCCGTTATTACCAGCATATGGCTTTCATCGCTCAGTGTGGTGGCAAAAATATAAGTTTCACCACCATCCTTCAGCTTCAATCGCTTGCGCAATTCGGCTACGGAGAGGGGGAAGTTGCGGGTGGCAATGTTCGCCTTGGTAATGCCTGAGAGATGGCGCTTCAACTCCTTTTTATTAAAGGAGGATACGGCGATAATGCGGAAGCTTCTGCCGGGGAAGGCTTCGATAGGCGCCTGGCTCACGAAAAGATGGCTGTTCTTGGAAAGCATCCTTGCATCATAGCGCCCAGAAAGAACTCCGAAACAGCCGGCTTTCATCAATGAGGCATTCGGCTCGTAAAGATACTGCATTTCTTCAAGGGTGGATGGGGCAATCTTGACGGAAGAAGTCTCCATATCCGACTCATCACAGACGAAGGACTGCGCATCATTGATGCAATAAATGCGGAGATTTCCGCCCATATTTCGCGCAGAGAGCACTAAAAGGAGTTCTTTGCACTCATTGTTCACGGAGATGATATGAACCTCTTTTACGCAGTTTAATTCGCTTATGGCACGGTGCCAATCGAGCATCGGAGAGAGTTTGATGATGACGTAATCTGCCTTCGAAAGCATTTCTTCCTGCAAAACGGTGACATCGGGCGTACAATCTTTTAAGGATACTACCTTGTTGCCCGCATCGTCTCTACGGGCAGGATCTATGAAGATTAGCTTAAGACCAAGCTTGGTCTTAAGTAATGACCGAGACTGCTCTTCAGTTATGCCTAAAGATTCTGATGCTGCATCATCCTTCTTTGAAGCAAAAGAATGCAGAACCTCTATTCCGTCTCCATTCTTCACGATGGCATTCTTCAAACCCAACCGCCCGAAGTTTTCCTTCGCTGCTTCACAGAGATGAGCCTGACGCTCCACATACATCGACTTCACGCCCAATCGGGAAGCGATGTAAGAGAAGTCTACTCCGAAACCACCGGTCAGGTCAACAAACCCGGTTTCTTCAGAAAAATCTCCTTCATGAGGTTCTTCTTTTATTTCATTAACATTCTCTTTTGATTCTGTTAATATCTGTTGCTTTTTGCAAGTAGCTTCATTTTTGGCGAATTCTGAATCAACAGCCCCTTTACCCGCAAATTCGCAAATTTCAGAAAGATGAAGATTTGAGGCGTTTTCGCTCTCCTTCTCCTTTTCTTCTCCGTTTTCGGATGATGAAGGAGACAAACCGAGCAGTCGGGCAGCGAGTTCAGCCTTATAAAGTGCCGTTTGCTCTGACGAACATTGCTCCATCGAAATATGAGGGGGATAGATGATGCCATCGATGCTTGCCCAACGGGGCAGTTTCACACGAGCCATCTTTCGCCCACGAATCTGGTCGAGAGCGAAAGGCATATCTACCTCGGGATACTTACTGCCGAGGAAAGCCAACTGGCGAACATCATCGTCCTGATGCTGGCGGATAAAATCGAGCGTTGCTTGGTTCATTATTTCTGTTGAGTGATTCGTCATTACATTACTTATTCTTAATAACCGCAAATTTACGATATTCTGATGAGATTACAAAATATTTCTCAGAATATCTGATAATTTATGTCGGGATGCACCAAAAACAGGATGCTCTCGGCTATAATCTACCCTTTTTCCTGGCTATATGACTCTAACAGCAGGTATAAATAAATACATAACTATCGGAGATAGAACAACTGACTAGGAAAAACAGAAGGCTGGCAGACGAAAAACAGCATACTGGAAGAAGGCAAACAGAAAGCTGGCAGAAGGCAAACAGCCGACTAGCGCAACAGAGGCTAGTCGGCTGTTCCTGTATAACAGTTTGCCAAACATCCTTTCTCTTATTTCAAGAGAAGCACGGTTGGCAGGAATATAGCAATCAGCTCTTCACTCTTCATCTTTCCAATATAAAGAACTGAAACACAATACATTACATAGGTGAAGAGATTTTCGGCACTCTTCACCCACTCTTCACCACTCTTCACCTTTTACGATTTTTGGAAAGGTATAAACGCAGAGCCGCTTAGCTGTCAACAGCCTAAAAAGGTGAAGGGCGGGTGAAGAGTAAAAAACCACTCTTCACCCGCCCAACTTCCTATTCTTCAACTACTTACACCCCAAAGGTGAAGAGTGAAGAGTTGTTGGGAAAATTCTCTCGCATCCGTAAAGATGCAGAGAGAAAATTCCGGTGTCTCAAAAGAAACGATGGATTAGTCAGCCAACTTAGCCTTCAAGAACTCACGGTTCAAGCGGGCGATGTT
>DAWDAD010000073.1:0-12513 GCA_052356385.1 Prevotella sp. | reverse complement strand
TGCTGCAAAATTACTATATTTTAATGATTTATCAAAGTATTTTTGCTAAAATTTCGATTTTATTTCTTACTTTTGCCGAAAATTAGAAAAAATATAGATTAAACGAAGTATGAAATTCAATTATGACGTGCTCGTTATCGGTGGAGGACATGCCGGATGCGAGGCTGCTGCAGCCTCTGCAAACATGGGTGCCAAAACCTGTTTGATAACGATGGATATGAACAAGATTGGACAGATGAGTTGCAACCCCGCCATCGGAGGTATTGCCAAGGGACAGATTGTGCGCGAAATCGATGCTTTGGGCGGACAGATGGGTATCGTAACGGATAAAACCGCCATCCAGTTCCGAATGCTCAACATCGGAAAGGGTCCTGCCGTATGGAGCCCTCGTGCCCAATGCGACAGAGGAAAGTTTATCTGGGAATGGAGAACCATCCTCGACCATACCGACAACCTCGACATCTGGCAAGACCAGGCTGACGAACTGCTCGTTGCTAACGGAGAGGCCATCGGCGTAAGAACCATCTGGGGAGCCGAATTCTATGCCAAGAGCATCATCATCACCGCTGGAACATTCCTCAACGGACTGATGCATGTAGGAAGAAAGATGGTAGAAGGCGGAAGATGCGCCGAACCTGCCGTACACAACTTTACGGAGAGCATCACCCGATGGGGTATCACTACAGCCAGAATGAAAACCGGTACTCCGGTCAGAATAGACAAGAGAAGTGTTCATTTCGAAGATATGGAAGAACAGCCGGGCGACAGCGATTTCCACCAGTTCTCTTACATGGGAGAACATCGGGTTCTGAAACAATTGCCTTGCTGGACTTGCTACACCAACAAGAAGGTACACGAAACTTTAAAAAGCGGTCTCGCTGATTCACCTTTATATAATGGTCAGATTCAGAGTACGGGCCCACGTTACTGTCCGAGTATAGAAACAAAGCTCGTCACCTTCCCCGACAAGGATCAGCATCCGCTCTTCCTGGAACCGGAAGGCGAAGATACGAACGAGATGTATCTGAACGGTTTTTCTTCGAGCATGCCGATGGATATCCAGCTGAATGCACTTCACGAGATTCCTGCTTTGAGAGATGCCAAGATTTACAGACCGGGATACGCCATCGAATACGATTACTTCGACCCTACCCAACTCAAACATTCACTGGAGTCGAAAATCATCAAAGGTCTCTTCTTTGCCGGACAGGTGAACGGAACCACCGGTTATGAAGAAGCAGGAGGTCAGGGAACCGTGGCAGGAATCAACGCAGCCTTGCATTGTGTTGGCGACAAAACATTCGAGATGAACCGCGATGAGAGTTATATCGGCGTACTCATCGATGATCTCACCACAAAGGGAGTTGACGAACCATACCGTATGTTTACCTCCAGAGCCGAATACCGCATTCTGCTCCGTCAGGACGATGCCGATGCCCGACTCACCGAAAAAGCATACGAACTCGGAATTGCCAAGCGCGACCGTTACGACTGGTGGATAGAGAAAAAAGAAGCCATCGAAAGAATCATCGAATTTTGCGCCAACTATCCTATCAAGAAGGATGAGATAAATTCAAAACTGGAAGCACTCGGCACTACTCCACTTCGCGCCGGCTGCAAGCTCATCGACCTCATCGCTCGTCCGCATCTGAATCTCACGAATCTTTCGGAGATTATTCCAGACTTGAAGGCTGCACTGGAAACACCAGCCAACCGAAAGGAAGAGATAACGGAAGCTGCAGAAATCAAGATGAAGTACAAAGGTTACATCGAACGAGAGCGTCTCATTGCCGATAAGATGCACCGATTGGAGGACATCAAGATAAAGGGCCGTTTCAACTATTCCGAACTCCACGAAATCTCCACAGAAGGGCGTCAGAAACTCGAGCGCATCGACCCGGAAACCTTGGCACAGGCAAGCCGAATTCCGGGCGTATCACCAAGCGATATCAACGTGATGCTTGTATTACTCGGAAGATAAGCCGTTTCACTGCGAAAAGCAAGGGAGCCTCCAATGTTTCACGTGAAACAGACTGACAACAAAACATTTGATGCTCAACCGCTTAAGGAAGGTTGCATCAAGTGTTTTGCGGTTAAAGTAAAACTTCAGCAATTCGTGAAACAAAAGCAGATAAAATCGAGTAAAAGGCAAAAACAAACGGGCAAAAAGCCCATAAAAAGGAACAAGAAAAAAGAACAAAATAAGTATCAATTTAAAGCATAAAAAAGTAATGAACAATCAGCTATTATTAGACAATCTGCGTTGCATTCCAGATTGGCCAATTAAGGGTGTAAACTTCCGCGACGTTTCAACCCTTTTCAAGAATCCTGCATCTTTAAAAGAGATCAGCGAT
This sequence comes from Prevotella sp., assembly GCA_052356385.1. Taxonomy (GTDB): domain Bacteria; phylum Bacteroidota; class Bacteroidia; order Bacteroidales; family Bacteroidaceae; genus Prevotella. The sequence goes on along the minus strand of DAWDAD010000073.1, from coordinate 10,159 downwards.
GAGATGTATGAACTCTACAAAGACAAAGGAATCACCAAGATTGTAGGCATCGAATCACGCGGTTTCGTAATGTCTTCAGCCCTCGCAATACGTCTCGGAGCCGGTGTAGTTTTATGCCGCAAACCAGGCAAACTTCCATGCAAAACCGTACAGGAAAGTTATGCTAAGGAATATGGCATCGATACCATCGAAATCCACGAAGATGCCATCAATGAGGACGACATCGTACTCCTCCACGACGACCTTCTTGCCACCGGTGGAACCATGAAAGCAGCATGCGACCTGGTAAAGAAATTCCATCCGAAAAAGGTATATGCCAACTTCATCATCGAACTCGTAAACGAGAATTTCGAAGGCAGAAACTCCTTTGATCCAGACGTTGAAGTAACTACTTTATTACAGTTATAAACTGCAAAAATACTGCAAGAAATACTGCGAGAATGCAGCAAGGAAGCAGTAAAAGACACTAGAGCGTTGCCGTTTCACGTGAAACAGTAACGCTCGTTTTCCCTTTAAAAACAAGTAAAAATATGACGAAACAAGAGAATGAGGAGCGTTTGGCTAGGCTTAAAAACATCGTTTTAAGTATGCCGGAAAAGCCAGGAAGCTACCAATATTACGACGAAAATCATACGATTATATATGTGGGAAAGGCGAAAAATCTGAAGAGAAGAGTATCTTCCTACTTCCATAAAGAGGTAGACAGATACAAGACAAAGGTGCTTGTTTCTAAGATACACGACATATCTTATACGGTCGTAAACACAGAAGAAGACGCACTTTTGCTCGAAAACAGCCTGATCAAAAAGTATAATCCAAGATACAATGTCCTGCTGAAAGACGGCAAGACATACCCCTCTATATGCGTAACAAACGAGTATTTTCCACGCATTTTCAAGACTCGCCATATCAATAAAAAAGTGGGAACTTTCTTCGGTCCTTACCCTCATATCGGCAGCATGTATGCCGTTTTAGAGGTCATCAAGAAACTTTATAAGCCCCGCACCTGCAGAATGCCTATCACCAGAGAAGGCGTTGCCGAAGGCAGATACAAGCCGTGCCTGGAGTATCATATCCACAACTGCGGAGCACCCTGCATCAACAAGCAGAGCTATGAGGAATATCAGGAAAACATGCGCCAGGCACGTGAAATTCTGAAGGGAAACACGCGGGAAGTAAGCAAATATCTCTACAATTTGATGATGAAAAATGCCGAACTTCTACGTTTTGAAATAGCCGAAGAATATAAGAAAAAGTACCAATTACTGGATGAATTTGAGGCAAAAAGCGAGGTGGTAAGCCATACAATTACAGATGTAGATGTCTTCACCATCGTAAATGATGATGCCAACAAAAACGCCTTCATCAACTATATTCACGTAAAAAACGGCACCATCAACCAGAGCTTTACCTACGAGTATAAGCGCAAGCTGGAGGAGAGCGACGAGGAACTTCTGATTACTGCCATTCCAGAAATCAGAGAGCGTTTCCACTCCACATCGAAGGAGATAATCGTGCCCTTCGAAATGGAATGGAAGCTGAAAGATGCAACCTTCTTCGTACCCCAGAGAGGTGACAAAAAGCACCTTCTGGAGCTGTCGGAAATGAACTGCAAGCAGTATAAATTCGACCGTCTGAAGCAGGCAGAAAAGCTCAATCCAGAACAGAAACAGACCCGATTGATGAAAGAACTGCAAGCCAAATTAAAACTTCCAAAGCTGCCTTATCAGATAGAATGTTTCGATAATTCCAACATATCCGGTACTGATGCCGTGGCAGGTTGTATCGTATATAAAGGTATGAAACCATCCAGAAAAGACTATAGGAAATACAACATCAGAACGGTGGAAGGGCCGGACGATTACGCATCCATGCAAGAGGTGGTAAGACGCCGGTACAGTCGCATGATAGAGGAAGAAACAGCACTTCCAGACCTCATTATTACCGATGGTGGAAAGGGTCAGATGGACGTAGTAAGAGAGGTTATTGTTGACGAATTACACCTGGATATTCCTATCGCAGGACTGGCCAAGGACGACCGTCACCGCACCAACGAACTTCTCTTCGGATTCCCTCCTCAAACCATCGCCCTACCACCCGAAAGTGAACTGTTCAAGGTGCTGACACAGATACAGGATGAGGTGCACAGATACGCTATCACCTTCCATCGCGACAAGCGCAGCAAACATGCTCTTCACTCAGAATTAGACGATATCAAAGGCATCGGTCCGAAGGCTAAAGAAGCCCTGCTGAGCAAGTTTAAGAGCGTGAAAAAGATGAAAGAAGCATCCTTGGAACAACTTTCAGAAGTATTAGGCCCTCATAAGGCAGAAATTCTTTCAAAATATTTCGAAGAAAAAGGCGAGAATATGAAATAAAAGTTGTATATTTGCAGTTCAAACTATACTATATATATTAATAAGAAGAAGAACAGAACCGAAGCAAGCATTCCACAAATGCTATTCATAAAGTTCTATGTTCAACATTCAAAGTTCAAAGTAGTAATATGAGAATCGTAATACAGCGTGTCTCTCACGCCTCAGTTACCATAGAAGGAGAGGTTAAATCTGCCATCAAACAAGGCTATCTGATCCTTCTGGGAATAGAAGAAAGCGACACTTCAGAAGATGTAGACTGGCTGGTCAGAAAGGTAATCGGACTCCGTGTTTTCGACGACGAAAACCATGTTATGAACCGCTCTATCATGGATATAAATGGTGAGATTCTGGTCATCAGCCAGTTCACCCTATTCGCCAGCTACAAGAAAGGAAACCGCCCAAGCTGGCTCAGAGCAGCCAAGCACGAAATCAGCATTCCACTCTATGAGGAGTTCTGCAAAAAGCTATCCGATGCACTCGGAAAGCCAGTAGGAACAGGCGAATTTGGTGCCGATATGAAGGTAGATTTACTGAACGATGGACCGGTAACCATCATGATGGATACTCACAATAAGGAATAATGCCCTACCCTGAAAGAAAGGCATCTTTCCCCATAAAAAAATTAGAAAGATGACAATAAAAGAAGCACAAGAAGCTGTAGATCAGTGGATTAAAGAATATGGCGTACGCTATTTCAGCGAGCTTACCAATATGGCTTGCCTCACAGAAGAAGTGGGCGAACTGGCACGCGTCATTGCCCGAACATACGGCGACCAGAGTTTCAAGAAAGGCGAGAAACCTAACTTGGGCGAAGAGATGGCCGATGTTCTTTGGGTGCTTATCTGCCTGGCTAACCAGACAGGGGTTGACTTGACAGAAGAACTCCAGAAGAGTTTTGACAAGAAGACCAGAAGGGATTCTGAAAGACATAAAAACAACCCCAAACTATCTGAGCATCAGGAAGATAAAGAACAAGATAACAAGAATTAAAATTGCTATTCATATAAAAACTTAACTTTAATAATTATATAAATAACATTAAGTATGAGCAGTATTAAAGAACAGGTTCTTGCACAGCAGGGACAGTATAAAGAGTCAGACGACAAGTATTTATCAGTTTTGAAGCAGTACAACTGCGACCTCAACGATGAGGAAGTAGCTGCTGCAGTAAAGAAGATTCTCGATGAAAAGGTAGCAGAGAATGAGACCATGGAGGTCAAGAAGTTCCTCTTCGGTAGCATCGAGTTGACTTCTCTCCATACAGAAGATACAGAAGAAAGCATCCTGAAGATGATTGAAAAGGTGAACCAGTTTGCCAAGGATTATCCTCAGCTTCCTCACGTAGCAACCGTATGTACCTACCCTAACTTTGCCGGCCTTATCAGCCAGAGTCTGGAGGTTGACGGCGTAGAAATCGCTGTAGTAAGTGGCAATTTCCCATCCTCTCAGACCTTTATCGAGGTAAAGATTGCAGAAACCGCTATGGCTATCAAGGATGGTGCAACAGAGGTGGATATCGTAATGCCTGTTGGCAAGTTCTTCAGCGAAGATTACGAGGGTCTCTGCGATGATATTCAGGAACTCAAGGAGACATGCGGAGAGCATAAGATGAAATGCATTCTGGAGACAGGCGATCTGAAGAATTGCAGCAACATCATGAAGGCTTCTATCCTCGCAATGTACTCAGGTTCTGACTATATCAAAACCTCAACAGGCAAGGAGAAGGTCTCAGCTACCCCTGAGGCAGCATACGTTATGTGCCAGGCTATCAAGGCATATTACGAAAAGACTGGCATTCAGATTGGTTTCAAGCCTGCAGGTGGTATCAATACCGTTCATGATGCCGTAGTTTACTACACCATCGTGAAGGAAGTTTTAGGCGAGAAATGGCTGACCAACCAGTGGTTGCGCCTCGGCACATCACGCCTGACTAACCTCCTCTTGAGCGAAATTCTGGGCAAGGAAATCAAGTACTTCTAAAGATAATTTCAAAGTAACATTAAACATACTTAGAAAGATAGTTTTAAAGTACCATTTAAGATACTTCTAAAGAGAATTCTAGAGTATTGTTTAAAAGAAAAATCTAAAGAAAAATAACTGATTATCAATAGAATACAAAAAAGCAAAGGGTTGATTCTCTCTGAGAACCAACCCTTTTTATATTAAGCTTTTCTTTCAATCACAAAATCCAAGTAAGCCTTCAAGGCATTGTAAATATCCTTATCCTCCACATAAGTATCGAGGAAATTCATCGCTTCGGCATGGAAATCCCACATGCGCTTATCCGCATATTCAATACCTCCGTTTTCCTTTGTAAATGCCACTAACTGAGCTATTTCATCAGCCGTCACAGTATGAGCCTTTACCTTTCTGGCAAGCTTCATCATTTCCTCATCACCGGTAGACTTCAAAGCATATATTACAGGCAAAGTCAGTTTTCCTTCAACCATATCATTACCAGTAGGTTTACCTATCTCCTTGGAATCATAATAATCAAAGATATCATCACGGATCTGGAAGATGATGCCCAAGTTCTGGCCGAAACGCTTCGCCTCTTCAATCTGCAGTTCTGAAGCATTGGCAGACATCGCTCCGATACCGGCGCAAGCCTCAAAGAGAGCAGCCGTTTTCTGCTTAATCACCTGATAATAAATATCTTCCGATATCTCTTCATTACTGATACTGTTGAGCTGAAGAATCTCACCATTAGACAGGATACGTCCCAACTCAGCAAGATAACGCACGATTTCCTCTGAATGCGAATAAGATACATGAAGCAAGGCGGTGGAAAGAATGAAATCGCCCACAAGCACAGCCACCTTATTATTATAAGTAGCATTCACGCTAGCCTGTCCGCGGCGCTCCCCACTCTCATCAACCACATCATCATGTACCAGCGAAGCGGTATGAAGAAGCTCCAGACCTACCGCAGAATGCTGGGTAACACTGGAAACCTTTCCAAAATTACGTGCCATCAACAAGATGAGTATAGGACGCATTCGTTTTCCAGCGCGCTGACGGATGTGGTCGAGCACCTGGGAAAGGAGGCCATCGCTATGCATGAGAGACTTGTTGAACAAATCTATAAAATCTGCTAATTCTGCCTCTATAGGCAGCTTGATAAGTGATAAATAGTCCATTATATGTGAGTAAATCTACTTAATTTCTGAAATTTGTTACAAAATTAATCAATTCTTCTTGAAATATCGCATTTTTTTAGTAATTTTACACCACAAAAATGAATATTATGGATAAATTGTTCCTTTTAGACGCGTATGCGCTCATTTATAGGTCGTATTACGCCTTTATGAAAGCCCCTCGAATCAATTCGAAGGGACTCAATACTTCGTGTGTAATGGGTTTCTGCAATACCCTCAACGAGATACTTACCAAGGAGAAACCTACCCATATTGCGGTGGCTTTCGACCATGGCAAGACCTTCCGTCATGAGGCTTTCCCTGCATATAAAGCTCAACGAGAAGAGACACCGGAAGACATCAAACTCTCTGTGCCTATCATCAAAAATATCCTGGAGGCATATCATATTCCTATCCTTCAGGTAGATGGTTTCGAGGCGGATGATATCATTGGAACAGTTGCCTTGAAGGCAGGTGAAAAGGGGATGGAAACCTACATGCTCACACCCGATAAGGATTACGCACAACTGGTTCGTAACAATGTTTTCATGTTCCGTCCTCGTCATGGCGGTGGATACGAAAAGTTGGGCGTACAGGAAATTGAAGAGAAATACAGCATCACTTCCCCACTCCAGGTTATCGACCTCCTTGCTCTGATGGGCGACTCAGCTGATAACTTCCCAGGCTGTCCGGGCGTGGGAGAAAAGACAGCCATCAAACTTATCAACGAGTTCGGTAGTGTAGAAGGTCTTATCGAGAACTCTTCTCAAGTGAAAGGCAAGCTCCGCGAAAAAGTGGAGGGTGCTGTAGAAGATATCAGGATGTCAAAGTTCCTGGCAACCATACGAACCGATGTTCCGGTAGAGATCAAGATGGAAGATTTGAAACGGGTAGAACCAGACAATACAAAACTGGATGAAATCTTCACCGAGTTAGAATTTAAGTCGTTTGCTAATCGAGTTCTTAACAAACCTAAAAAGGTGCAAACAAAGCCTACAGGAGAACTCGATTTATTTGGCGTACAGCTGGCAGATAGTAAGGAAGAGTCAAAAAACGCGAGTTTTGAGACCCTTAAAACGACCTCTCATTCATATAAACTCATTGATACAGAAGAAGATGCAAAGAAACTTTGTGACTATTTATTTACATTCAATATTCTCAGTCTAGACACAGAGACCACATCTACCGCTGCTATTGATGCAGAATTGGTGGGTTTGAGCTTTGCCGTGAAGGAAAAAGAGGCTTTCTACGTAGCAATTCCGGCAAATCGTGAAGAAGCCTTAAAAATCGTAAACATCTTCAAACCCCTCTACGAGAACCCGGAAATCCTGAAAGTGGGGCAGAACATCAAATACGATTACGAGGTGTTGATGAACTACGGCATAGAGATTCAGGGCAAGATGTTCGATACAATGCTCGCCCACTATCTCATCCAGCCAGAACTTTACCACAACATGGATTACTTGGCAGAAGTGTTCCTCAACTATCAGACCATCCACATCGAAGAACTGATTGGCCCGAAGGGAAAGAACCAGAAGTCGATGCGCGATCTCGCCCCATCAGACATTTACGAATATGCTGCCGAAGATGCCGACATCACCTTGAGATTGAAAAATGTGCTCGAACCAAAACTCAAAGAGATAGATTGTGAAGATCTGTTCTGGAATGTAGAAATGCCGCTTGTACCTGTTTTAGCCCACATGGAGATGACGGGAGTATGCATCGACACCGATACCCTGAAGGAAACATCCGAGAAACTCACCAACCGCCTCAATGAGATAGAACATCATATCTATGAGTTGGCAGGCGAATCGTTCAATATCGCTTCCCCACGCCAGGTTGGAGAAATACTCTTCGGAAAGATGAAGATTGTGGAGAAGCCTAAGAAGACGAAGACGGGCCAGTACGTAACAAGCGAAGAAGTTCTTCAGCAGCTGCGCAGCAAGAGTCCAATCATCGATGAGATACTGAACTACAGAGGTTTAAAGAAACTTTTGGGAACCTATATAGATGCCCTTCCAAAGCTTATCAACTCTCGCACCGGTCACATTCATGCCTCTTTCAACCAAGCCATCACTGCCACAGGACGTCTTTCTTCAAGTGATCCAAACCTGCAGAATATTCCTGTACGCGATGACGATGGCAAGGAGATACGCAGATGCTTCATCCCAGAACCAGGCTGCCTGTTCTTCTCTGCCGACTATTCACAGATAGAACTTCGCATCATGGCACACCTGAGCCAGGATCCAAACATGGTAGAAGCATTCCGTGAAGGCTCTGATATTCATGCAGCTACAGCTGCCAAGATTTGGCACGAAGACATCAAAGAAGTAACAGATGCACAGCGCAAGAAGGCAAAAACAGCCAACTTCGGCATCATCTACGGCATCACGACCTTCGGTCTTGCCCAACGCATGAACATCGAAAACCGAGAGGCAAAGCAGATTATAGAAGACTACTTCCGCACCTTCCCTGGTGTTCAGGCTTACATGGAGAAGGCAAAGGAAATGGCAAGAGAGAAAGGCTATGCCGAAACCCTCTTCCACCGCCGTCGCTACCTGCCAGACATCAACAGCAAGAATGGTACTGTAAGAGGATTTGCCGAGCGCAATGCCATCAATGCCCCTATCCAGGGCTCTGAGGCAGACATCATCAAAGTGGCTATGATCCGTATCTTCAACCGATTCAGAGCAGAAGGCATCAGGAGCAAGATGATTATCCAGGTGCATGACGAACTCAATTTCTCCGTATATCCGGAAGAGAAGGAAAAGGTAGAGAAGATTGTGGTAGAAGAGATGCAGAACGCCTACCAGCTCAGTGTGCCTCTGGTTGCTGATGCCGGATGGGGAAACAACTGGCTAGAAGCACATTAGAAAAAACAGAAAGCGACCGCAGAAACCGCAAGGCAACTTAAATACAAAGAAGCTCGCAAGATACCAAACAATCATCTTGCGAGCTTTTCTTTTCGAGATGTTTCACATGAAACAATCAAATCTTCTATCAAAGCACTACTAAAAAGACAAATAACTCCTTTATTCACAAGTACATCTAGAAATCTTTGTTTATTTAGATTAAAAAGGATAATAAAATTATAATATTTTCAAATTTATTTGGTTCTTACAGAAATAAAGTGTATATTTGCATTGTAAATCAGAAAGATATGCAAATGCACCTGTCTGATTAAAAGCGAATAGATAATAGTAATCAATCAAATTAAGAAAGAAAGGAACATTATGAAGAAATATGTTTGCGACGTGTGTGGTTGGATTTATGATCCAGAAGTAGGTGATCCAGAGGGCGGCATCGCTCCAGGTACAGCATTCGAAGACATCCCAGATGATTGGGTTTGCCCTCTTTGCGGAGTAGGCAAGGAAGATTTCAGCCCTGTAGAGGAATAAGGCTCTTTTGGAAGAATCACCCGAAGGAAATCCTCACAAAGGAATCATCTGAATGAAATGCCTGATATTCAGGCAACACATTCATAAAATAATAGGAGGATCCATTATGACAAAAGTTAGAGAAATCTACCGCTGCCAGATTTGTGGCAATGTAGTAGAAGTTGTAAACCCAGGAGCCGTGCTCAGTTGCTGTGGCGAGCCGATGAAGCTGATGAAGGAAAACACCAGTGATGGCGCCAAAGAGAAGCACGTGCCTGTGATAGAACCTATTGAGGGCGGCTATCGCGTAACAGTAGGAAGTGTGGAGCATCCGATGCTTCCAGAGCATTACATCCAATGGATAGAATTGCTCACCCCTACCGATGTGCTTCGTCATGAGTTGAAGCCAGGCGAAAAGCCAGAGGCTATCTTCCTGACCAACGCAGAAGCCAAGGATGTTACGGCTCGAGAATACTGCAATCTTCACGGATTGTGGAAGGGGGTAATCTAAAAGATTGCCTATAGGTAAGATCTAAAAGATTTCGAAGGATAAAATCAAAAGAAATAGTATTATTCAGGAGGATGCGTCTCTATATTGTAGGGAGTTTACATCATCAACGGCAAGAAAGCTGTCTTGAAATAACAAATACTTATCATAGTAATCATCAGAAAGGCATTCACCAGCATCGTGAATGCCTTTTTTTTAGATAATTTTCCACGATTTTTTCGTATCTTTCATTTATAATGTGTAACTTTGTATCCAATATATTTAAAGCAAAAGAACAATGGCAAAGAACAATAAGCAGACAGCTGGTCAAGATGGTGTCAGCAAAATGGTCACCCTTGGTTCTAAGAAATTCATCGCACAACAACTGAACTACGCCCGCACATCAGCTGTTATGCATGCGCACAACAGGTGATGTGCAATCGCACAACAGCTGTTGTGCGATTGCAGAAGGTATCTCTTCCAGCAACTTATCCTATATATCCCAAGGACTTATGTAATATTTTACAGGCACCTCTCCCGTATATTCCAACGTTTTCACCTATATCGTTGCGCTTCCTCAAGCGTTTCTGTCGGTTTATCATCGTTGATTCTTCCGTCATCTATGATTTTTAGTTAATTTTCCACGATTTCTTCGTATCTTTCATTTATAATGTGTAACTTTGCGTCAATATATTTAAAGTAATACAACAATGGCAAAAACAATAAGCAGACAGGCGAAACCTCCATCAAGATACCTGTGGAGAGCAAAGAGACTGTCTC
>DAWDAD010000072.1:0-12995 GCA_052356385.1 Prevotella sp. | reverse complement strand
GCGCTCCTGTTTTGGGAACAGGTGGTCGCAGGTTCGAATCCTGTCGCCCCGACTTTAGAAAGCTAAGAAGAATCAAATCTTCTTAGCTTTCTTGCTTTATATACGTTAAATTTAAAATTTATACTATCATGATTATTACGATTGCGCGCCAATGTGGATGTGGTGCTGTTCGGGTAGGCAGATTGCTTGCAGAACATTATGGTATTCCGTTTTATACCCGTAAGAATTTGATGGAAATGGCGGAAGAGCGTGGAGTCTTGGATGAGATGGAAGCTTTCTTCGATGAAGATCCTGTTGACGAACTGCTCTTTTCAATGTCTTCCCTGGGTGAGAATCAAAGATTACTCACAGAAAAACCTCTTCGTGTCTTGGCTGATATGATAGGACAGGAGAATTGTGTCGTTATCGGGCGTTGTGGCAATTACATCTTCCGTGAACGCAAGGACTTGGTGTCGGTGTTCCTCAAGGGTGATGTAAAGGCTCGTATTGCGGAGATCAAGGAGGAGCAGAAGCTTTCTTATGCTGAGGCGACTGAGTTTGTGGAACATGTAGATGATTGCCGTGTGGCTTATCATAGTTACTATACGGGGTTGACTTGGGGAAATGCCAACGATTATGACGTTTGTCTGGATACGGTTCGCTTAGGTGTGGAGAAAACGGCACAAGCGATTGTTTCTTATGCGGAAGCAGTTTTGTAAGTTTGGCTTATTGGTAATAATGATGCTTACTTAATATTTAAAGTAATTTGTATTTAGGATGAAACTTTTAATTCAGTTTTTAATTATCATAGCGTTCTCTTTCGCAGGAGAATTGCTCCATTATCTGTTGCCGTTGCCGATACCTGCCAGTATTTATGGTATTGTCTTGTTGTTTGCGGCATTGGAGCTTAAGGTTATCAAGGTGAAACATATAAGGGAAACCAGCAGCTTCCTCATTGCCGTAATGCCAGTGATGTTTATTCCGGCAGCTGTGGGACTCATCGACTCATGGCATTCTATTGCCAGTGCATGGTTGCAGTATATTGTTGTGACTGTTGTCAGTACTTTTGTGGTGATGGCTGTTTCTGGATGGTTCACTCAGTTTGTTATCAAAAGAGGAAAGGAGGCAAAAAAATGATTTCCTTGTTTCAGGATTCTGTCTTTTTTGGTGTTCTGATCAGTTTGGCTGCTTACGCCATCGGATTGCTTTTGAAGATTAAAACAGGATGGTCTTTGATGAATCCGTTGCTGATTTCCATCATTTTGGTTATTTGTACCTTGCTGATTACGGGAGTAGATTATAAGACTTACAATGCGGGTGCCAATATCATCAGTTATCTGCTTACCCCAGCTACCATCTGTCTGGCTGTTCCGCTTTATCAGCAGGTAGAACTGCTGAAGAAGAATTACCGTGCTGTGCTCATTGGTATCTTGTCGGGGGTCTTGGCAAGTCTCTGCTCTGTACTTCTTCTGGCTTTGGTGTTCCACTTCGACCATGCAGCCTATGTTACATTCTTGCCAAAATCCATCACCACAGCCATCGGTATTGGTGTTTCTGAGGAATTGGGTGGTCATGTTTCTGTAACGGTTGTCGTAATCATCATTACAGGTGTGATAGGCAATATCTTTGCAGAGAAGTTTCTCAAGCTGCTTTGTATCAAGGAACCTATTGCCAAGGGTATTGCCATCGGTTGTTCTGCTCACGCCTTGGGTACGGCTAAAGCTATGGAGATGGGTACTATTGAAGGTGCAATGAGTAGCTTGTCCATCGTGGTTTGTGGTGTGATGACCGTAATAGGTTCTTCTATCTTTGCTATGTTTATGTAGCAGGATATTGATTTTCTTGGAAAACTGCTAACCTGAGAATGGTTAGAGTAATACAATATTTAATCCCTTTTTCCGTTCTATAAATATGAAACGGAAAAAGGGATTTTTTTATAATATCATTATCGCTTGTATGGCTTCTGTTGCGATGGCTGGTTGTGCTGATGAGGAAAGCTTTTCTTCGTCACGTTCTCACTTGCTTGCGTTTTCTGCAGATACAGTAAGCCTGGATACTACGTTCTCGAATGTGCCTACACCTACTCGAAGTTTTTGGGTGTATAATCGTTCGGGAAAGTCACTGCGTTGTTCTACTGTCAGACTGGAAAATGGTAACCAGACGGGATTTCGGGTAAATGTGGATGGCTCGTTCCTAGGATCGTCTGCCGGCTATCAGACTCAGGATATAGAGGTGAGAAAGGGCGATAGTATTCGTGTTTTCGTAGAACTTACTTCGCATCAGCAATATCAGAATTCACCTCAGTTGGTGGAGGATAATCTGCTCTTTACATTGGAAAGTGGGGTGCAGCAGAAAGTAAACTTAAAAGCTTACTCCTGGGATGCTGTTTTATGCAAAAATCTTCGAATCAGGAAAGATACTACGATTCAGTGCAACCGCCCTGTTGTTGTGTATGGCGGAATGGTTGTTGATAGTCTCGTAACGCTATCTGTTGGGCCTGGTACGCATTTCTATTTTCATGAGAATGCCGGACTTGATGTTTATGGTTCGTTGTGTATCCTGGGAGAGAAAGATAAAGAGGTGGTGATGCGGGGTGATCGTATGGATAATATGTTCGACTATCTTCCTTATGATCGGACGCCTGGTCGGTGGCAAGGTATTCATTTCAGGTCTTCTTCATCGGATAATGTCATCAGCTATGCTGACATCCACAGTGCTTATCACGGTATTAGGATAGAACCTTGTTCGGATGTCACTCGTCAGAAGCTTCTTTTACGGCATTCTACCATTCATAATTGCCAGGGGTATGGTCTTGCCGTTGATTCGGCTAAGGTGCAGTTGTATAATTGTCAGTTATCCAACACTTTGAATCATACGCTTTATGTAAAGGGTGGTGATGTGGAAGTGAACGGATGTACCATAGCTCAGTTCTATCCTTTTGATGGACGTCGTGCCACAGCTATAGGAATTATTCCTCCGATTCTCAATTTCAAGGTCATGAATTCTATAGTTACAGGATACCATGATGATGAGGTGGTATGGACTTCACCGAAGAACGATGAAGAATGTAATTTCTGCTTCGATCATTGTGTACTTCGTACTGAAAAGATGAATACTGAAGATAGTTTGAAATTTACGAATACCATATATGAGAACTTAAAGGATACGACTCAGTTTGGGGAGAAACATTTTCGATTATTTGATACGGATAATTTGAAGTATGATTTCAGGCTTCGCAAGGAATCGGCTGCCATAGGAGTGGCTGATGCTGCTACTTCATTTCCTACTGACCGACGGGGTGTTCTTCGTGATGATAAACCGGATGCGGGCTGTTATGAGTTTGATGAATAACATAAAACAGAAAAATAACATAAAAGGCACGAATTCCTGGGGGATTCGTGCCTTTTTATATGTTTGTATGAATACTAACCAGAAGAAATAATCCAAAATCTTATTCTTTCATATTGGCATCTACAAATGAGAATGGAAGCAAGTCCTTGATGCTGTGGAAGCGATAGGTGCAGTTCTCTCCGTAGAGCAAGATGCGAACGGGTTGCTGATATCGGTCTTCCATCTCTAGTATTACCTGCCTGCATGCGCCACATGGGGAAATCGGGCTTTTGAGGAAGCCATTCTCGTTGCGGGCAGCTATGGCCAGAGTCGTGATAGCTTGCTCTGGATAGTTGCTTTGGGCTCCGAAGATGGCACTGCGTTCAGCGCAGAGACCGGATGGAAAGGCTGCATTTTCCTGATTGGCTCCAATTACGATTCTGCCATCAGCCAACAGGCAGGCTGCACCTACATGAAAGTGGCTGTAGTTGGCATAAGAATTATTGGTGGCCTCCATGGCTTTCTTTACCAATTGCTGCTCAATGTCGCTCAGTTCATCTAACTGAACTACCTGATACTGGATGTTTAAGGTTTGCTCTTTCATAAGCGATTGGTGTTTATTTCATTAATTATTATTGTTCTTGGATAATGGGAGCTTGGGGCTCCTGATTCCTCTCTATCTATTTGGTGTAAAAGTCGATGATGTCTTGTAGAGCTTTCTTGCATACTATGCAGAACTCTGGTGTCTCGTTGATGCGCATACGGCAATCTTGTACACCGCGATACACTCCCTTTGGACTATAGCCTGCACCTTCAAAAACACCAACTTTGCTTACTGCCTCTTTCGCCTTTTTAGAAAGTGGGGTAGGAATTTTTGTACCCTTCTTGATCATATCTTCCCATTTTCCGTGAAAGTTTGCCAATGTGGTGATATTTTTTTCCCATGGCTCAACATCATGAGGATACATCGGTACCTGCTCGCTCTCATAGGCATATTCGTCAGCAAGTCCGGCAAAAGAATGACCGAATTCATGCACTACAACAGGCTTAAACCATTTCTGGTGGCAGGTGGTGAGATTGTAGGAATTGAGAATTCCGCCTCCACCATATCTTGTAGAATTAACCAATACGATGATATGTTCGTATGGGGTGCCAGCCAGACAGTCGTGCAGGTCTTTGAGATGAAGTGTGGTGAGGTATCTCTCACTATAGAATGTGTCAAAATGTGAACTTAAAGCAGTTTTCTTCCATATATCCTTGCCAGGTTCGCTTGTGCCACTTTCAAGAGATGCTGATTTTACTGCTACTACATTGAATCTGTCTCTCATACTCTTGAAAGGCTCGTGATTAAAAATGGCTTCGTTTGCTTCTTTTGCATCCTGAAGGAATATTGGCATTTCCTCTTCCGTATAACCTTCAGCTACGTAGGCGATGTGGATACAGCGGGTTGTATCAGCAGCTTGCTGCAAGGTCTCGTATGGCGTTGGTTTTTCGCCCTTGTGGTGAATCAAAATGTCGCTTGGTGCAACTTGGTGAGTGAGAGAGGTCATAATCTCACGACGGTTGTTGCGCAAGTCGAGTGTCACATCAACAGTGTCCTTAGGCATCGGTACGAGGAATACATTCTCGAAACTCTTGGTGTTGCCGGCTGACTCTGGCTCTGAGAGCCATTCCTGAAACAGGGTAGAGAATGAGTTACGATAAATAACCTTACCTGTGCGATGATCTTTAACTGTTATCTGACCATTGCCTTCTACTGGTAGCTCACTGAGTCGCTGTTTCTTTCCATACCATCGAGGCATTACGTTCAGCTCATCTACAGCTATCATCTGCTGGGTTTTGTTGCCGGCAAAAGTATAGTCTATTCTCAAAGTCTTGTCAACGAAATAGTCGTCGAAATTCTGTGCTTGCATGTCACTTGGCAACATCATTATTGCCAGAGCTGCTAGAGATAAAATGTTCTTTTTCATTTCTTATCTTGTATTTTTTTATTTTCTATTTTTTATAGTATGGTAATGATAGTCTTTCTTTGGCGATGAATGAGTTTTTGTACTGCAAGAGATTATCTCACTCGCAGTCTGTCTCCAACCTTGACCTGGTAGCTAGGATCAAGCTTGTTCATCTTGTAGAGGTACTTGATGCGGATTCCGTATCTTTGTGAGATGGTGTACATGCTTTCTCCTGGTTGCACGATATGAGGACGCTTCTTGTACTGCTTTGGAGCCTTCTTGCGCTTCTTTTTCAAGTAGATGATATCCCCCTTGTGCAATACCGTATGTTTGTCGCGCTCGTTATATCTTGCAAGTTTACGCCAGCTGATTTCTACTTCCTTACCCAGTGCCTTGAAGGTGTCACCTTCTCTGGCTATAAGGTAATAGTTGTCATTGAACTTCTGGATAGGGTGCAATATACCTTGTGCATTGACGGGTTGGTCGGTGCCACTATGTGTTGCCATAAATCGATCATATCGCTTTGCTTTGTCATAATCGAAAAGTTTATAGAGTTCAATGATTTGTATCAGTTTGTTGGCATATTGCGGATTGGTTGCATATCCGCATTGTTTCAAACCTCTAGCCCAGCCTTTGTAATCGCGCTGGTTAAGTTCAAACAGGCGGGCATAGCGTGGTTGCCTAGCCAGAAATTTGCTATGATCCTCATAGCTATCTCTGGCATCTTGATATACTCGGAAACATTCGCCTCTGGCATCGTCATCGTGGTATTGGGTTGGACCAGCCCAGTTGTGGCATTTGATGCCAAAATGGTTGTTACCTTGTAAGACCAATACACTCTTGCCTGCTGCACTCTCAAAGAGTCCCTGTGCCAAGGTGATACTGGCTGGTATACGATAGCGAAGCATCTGCTCGATGGCGAGATCCTTATACTGATTGATATATGTCTGATAGGTCTGATTCCATTTCATCTGTGCTTGAGATGGAGTGCAGATGAGTAAAAGAATACCTATTATATACGTTTTTATTCTATTCATAGTGCAAAAATAACAAAAAAAACGGATAAGCTATACTTAATTTAAGAATTTTTACTAACTTTGCACTGAAATTATAAAAATATGAAAAGTAAACGAGTAAAAATAGTGATAGCGTTGGGTTCTAATGTTGATCAGGAGGCTCATATTCTGAAAGCAAAGAAATGGCTTGAGGCTACTTTCGAAGATATGACTTTTGGTACTTCGCTTTGGACGGAGCCTATCGGGTTGTCATCAGATAAATTCCTAAATACTCTAGGAGTTGGCTATACTAATGTCAATATGGAACGAACCTTATTGGCAATCAAAAACATAGAGCGTAAATGCGGAAGGAGAGTTGCCGAAAGTAGAAAGGGTATTATTGCTGTCGATATTGATTTGCTGCTTTTTGATTCAGAACGTCTGCATGAGACGGATTGGAGCAGAGGTTATGTAAAAAATCTACTTCAACAATTAGGTGTATCCATAGATTAAATGTATAGTTCAGAAAGCAATATCCTATTCTGAGCTTTAAAAAATTAAAGCTCAGGATTCGGATTGTCCTTGGTAAGGTGAAGTTCTATGACTTCGCCTACGGCTAAGGATTTCTGTACGTTGATAAGCCGCTGGTTGCTGCTGCCACGGAAGAAAAGGTCCTCGTCCCGAAGGTCTTTCATGAATGGACCATCTACCAATACATCTATCAACTTCAATAATTCCAGCTGTTTTGGATTCTTCAGTAGATTCTCATATCTATAACCGGTAAAGCACCAGATATCTTTATCGCTTTCTGACCGAATGGCGCGCGCCAGTTCTGCAAAGCCTTCCGCCTGATACATCGGATCACCTCCAGAAAAGGTGACGTTGGCGAAAGGATCTTCCATAATTTCTTTCAGAATGTCCTCTGTAGAGGTCATTGTGCCATGGTTGATGTCCCAGGATTGAGGATTATGGCAACCGGGGCAGTGGTTAGGACAGCCGGCACAATAGATAGAGGTCCGGAATCCCGGACCATCTACCATTGTGTCGTGCACTATACTTAAAATACTAATCATTTATCTTATTTTTGTGGGGTGTCAATGTGGGTGACACGATCGTGAAGCTCTGCAAGTTTACCGCTGTTCCAACGGTCGGTTGTTCCCACCAAATAACCTGTGATGCGCTGTAGCTTATCTATGTGATGGCTACCGCATTTTGGACATACTTCAAGGTTGGCATCCGCATTCTCGTATCCGCAGTCGAGACAGCGGTTGCGATTGTGGTTTACTGAACCATAGCCCATATTGTATTTGTCCATCATATCTACTACGCTTGAGATGACTGCTGGATTGTGAGTAGCATCACCGTCAATTTCTACATAGAAGATGTGACCACCACGGGTTAGATTGTGATATGGCGCCTCGATCTTTGCTTTTTTGAGGGCTGTACACTTATAGTAAACTGGTACGTGGTTACTATTGGTATAGTAGTCACGGTCGGTAACTCCTGGAATAATGCCAAACTGCTTGCGGTCCTTCTTGGTAAATTTACCGCTCAAGCCCTCTGCTGGCGTAGCCAGGATGGAGTAGTTGTGGTGGTACTGCTCGCTGAACTCGTTAGCTCGGTCACGCATATAAGTAATAATCTTCAAGCCTAAATTCTGTGCTTCTTCACTTTCACCATGGTGGTGACCGATGAGTGCTACGAGGCATTCTGCAAGCCCGATGAAACCAATACCCAGTGTTCCATGATTGATTACGCTCTCGATAGTTTCTTCTGGCTTCAAGTCTTCTGCTCCTACCCAAAGATATTTCATCAACAATGGGAACTGTTTTGCCATCGCAGTTTTCTGGAACTGGAAGCGCTCATCGAGTTGCTTGGCGGTAATGTCGAGGATGTTGTCCAGTTTTGCAAAGAACATATCAATACGCTGTTGCTTGTTCTCAATACCCATACATTCGATGGCAAGCTTCACGATATTGATAGTTGAAAAGCTCAAATTTCCACGTGCAATACTGGTCTTCTCGCCCCAACGGTCTTCGAATACACGGGTACGGCAACCCATAGTAGCGATTTCCCACTTGTAACGCTCTGGATCATCAGCGCGCCATTTCTCATTCTGGTTGAATGTGGCATCGAGATTCAGGAAGTTAGGGAAGAAACGACGGGCGGTTACCTTGCAAGCCAACTGATAGAGGTCATAGTTTCGATCCTCCTTCAGGTAGTTAACGCCACGCTTCTTCTTCCAGATCTGGATAGGGAAGATAGCTGTTTCTCCATTTCCTACACCTTCGTATGTACTGAGCAGAATCTCTCGCATAATACAACGACCTTCAGCACTTGTATCTGTACCATAATTGATAGAAGAAAATACAACCTGATTACCGCCACGAGAGTGGATTGTGTTCATATTGTGAATGAATGCCTCCATTGCCTGATGTACTCTGTTTACGGTCTTGTTGATGGCATGCTGCTCCAGGCGCTCTTTACCTTCCAGGCCTGTCAGGTCTTTCACTAAATAGTCGTCAATATCAATATTGTAGAGGTCGCTGAGATCTTCTCCTGTTAGTTTTTCCAGATTTTTCACCTCTTCCTGGTAAGACATACGTACGTATGGGGCCAGGTAGAAGTCGAAGGCAGGAATTGCCTGACCTCCATGCATCTCGTTCTGGCAAGTCTCTAGAGAGATACATGCTAATACGGCTGCAGTTTCGATTCGCTTAGCAGGACGGCTAGAGCCATGGCCTGCAGTGAATCCATGCTTGAGAATTACGTCCAATGGGTGCTGAACACAAGTCAAACTCTTGGTTGGATAATAGTCTTTATCGTGGATGTGGATGTAGTTATGTGTAACGGCGTCGCGTACCTCCTGGGAAAGGAGATAATCGTCAACGAATGGTTTAGTGGTTTCTGAAGCAAATTTCATCATCATGCCAGCTGGAGTGTCAGCATTCATATTGGCGTTTTCACGGGTGATGTCATTGTTCTTTGCATTGACAATACTCATGAATACGTCACGGGTCTTAGCTTTTCTGGCAATGTTTCTCTGGTTACGATAGGCAATATACTTCTGAGCAACATCTTTGCGGGCACTCTTCATGAGTTCCAGCTCGATGGCATCCTGGATGGCTTCTACGCTCATCTGGCTCTTGCCGCGATATGCGATGTGGTCAGTGATTTGCTCTATTAAAGAGGAGTCTTCCCCCTTATCGGTATGTAACATGGCTTTGCGTATGGCAGCCATGATTTTTTGCTCGTTGAAACCAACGATGCGTCCGTCACGTTTAACTACAGTTTGAATCATTTCTTGTGTTACTTTTATAATTGATATTTAAATTGCTTGATACTAAGTCTTTATACTTGAAGGTGGCTATAAATACCATCTTTTCGACAATGCAAAGATAAGAATTTAAAATGAAAGTTGTACGTTTTGGATAACTTTTCTCGTGTTAAAAAATATTAAGTCATTGAGTATCAGGTGTTTAGAAAATCGTTTTGGGAAACTTGTTCTAAGAGTGGTTTCCCAAAATGATTAATCTGTTCTGTTTCAGCGCATTGTGGTGTTGTGCCTTTTATGTAGCTTGGTGTTGTGGTGTTGTGCGCCGTTTTGTAACTTGCTCCTTCTTGATATGAAGGTATGGTTTGAACCTGCTTTTAAGATAATTCGGTCTTGTTTTTATAGTCTAGTGCAGCACCTATAGCAGTGCAGAATTCTGAATATTTAGGGATTCTGAATCTTACACCATAGAGCTTTTCCATAGCAGGGAATACTTCTCTGCATTGTGGCAAAAGTGTCAGGTTACCTATCATTACAAAATCTTTGATGCCTGATTCTAGGGAGGAGAGTATGGTTGCTGAGCCGATGCTCTGTAATACCATCCATATAAGCCCCATTGCTATGTCTTCACGGGAGGCGTTGGCTTTGGCATTACTGAAGAGCGATGCTGTTGCATTCATGGGAAGTCCAGGTAAAGGTTTGGCGCTGATGTCTCCTATTAGCAGATTGATTTTTGATACATCACCGTTTTTGGCAAGGTTTACAATCTGCTTGATGTCATCGGTCTTGAGCATAATTCGGCTCAGGCCTGCTAGTGTTCCTCCACCAATACCAATGCCGCCGATGTGTTTGATCTCTTTGCCGTCGCACTTTACGAGGGAGGTTCCTGTGCCCATACTTACCACAATCATACGCTCAAGCTTGCTTTCGTATCGTGCACCGAGTCCATCGGCAACAAACTCTTCGCTCTTCGATGTAGGCAGACCATAGATTCGTTCATCAATGTAAGCAGAACCTACACCGGTGAGCATAACTTGTTCTACCTCGTCGAGGCTAATTTTGTTGTCGTGTAAATATTTTCCAAATGCTCCATATAAGGAGGTGATAGGGTCGGTGGCCTTGATGCGAATAGGGCTGATAACCATCCCACTCTCGTCTATTCCTACTATCTTTGTAGTAGAAATGCCGACATCTATTCCAATAACTATCTTTTTCATGGGTGCAAAGTTACGGTAAAAAGAAGACACTGCAAAATAAAAACGAGTTTATTTTGCAGTGCCGATATTTAATACTTCTTAAAATATCTTTTTTACATAAAGCCAAGACGGCAGAATGTGATGAGTACAGCATAGCCGATTACCATACTTAGTACGCCCACGGTAAGACCTGCTTTCACCATGTCAGTCTGTTGGATAAGACCGGTGGAGTAGGCAATGGCATTTGGTGGAGTAGAGATTGGAAGCGACATAGCGCAAGAGGCTGCTACTGCTACGCCTATGAGGATAGTTTGGGTCCCTCCTATAGAAGTCAACTTGTCGCCCATTCCTGAACATACTACGGTAAGGATTGGAATGAGCAGGGCGGCAGTTGCTGTATTTGAGATAAAATTACTTAGTATGAAGCAAACTAATCCAGAGATCACCATAATTACTAATGGGTTAAACTCTGCGAATGGGATGCTGTTTACTGCATTTTCTGCTAAGCCGGTTCCATTCATGGCGAGACCGAGAGCAAAACCACCGGCAACCATCCAGATGACGGCCCAATCTATATCTTTCAGGTCGCTGGCTGTTACCACGCCGGTAAAGGCAAAAACGGCAATTGGAAGCATAGCCACAGTGTTGGCATTGACACCAAGTTGCTTGCCACATACCCAAAGAAGGATGGTAAGGAAGAATGTGGCACCTACAACTATTGTACGCCAATTGTGACTTATATTGCCGTCGATTTTTAATTCTATAGTCTTTTGTGAGAATGGGAACATCTTGCGGATGATAAACCATGCGCAGAAAAGCATGATGATAACCATCGGAGCCATAATTGCCATCCATTCTCCAAAACCTATTCCGAGGTTCAAGCCTGCGGGGTCATTGAGAACCTTGTAGGCAAAAGCATTAGGAGGAGTTCCGATAGGGGTTCCCATACCACCGAGGTTAGCTCCGATAGGAATGGCCATAGTCAGCGCTACTCTTCCTTTTCCGTTAGCAGGGAGCGACTTGAATACTGGGGTTAGGAAGGTAAGCATCATTGCAGCTGTGGCCGTGTTGGAGATAAACATGGAGAAAATACCGGTGATGAGCATAAACCCCAATAGTACGTTTTCCGAGCGCTTGCCGAATGGGGCAATCAATGTTTTTGCCATCAGTACGTCAAGACCGCTTTTGGTAGCTGCGATGGCTAGTACGAAACCTCCCAGGAAGAGTATGATTGTTGGATCGGCGAAACATGCCATTACACCTTGGTAGTCCAATAGCTTGCCGTACTCGCCCTCTGAGCCTTGCATAACGGCAAAAGCCGAATCGGAGACGAAGAATAGCAGTACAAAAATGATAACTACTGAGGTGGCCCAAGCTGGAATTGCTTCTGTGAGCCATAGCATCACTGCCATTA
This sequence comes from Prevotella sp., assembly GCA_052356385.1. Lineage (GTDB taxonomy): Bacteria > Bacteroidota > Bacteroidia > Bacteroidales > Bacteroidaceae > Prevotella. The sequence goes on along the minus strand of DAWDAD010000072.1, from coordinate 858 downwards.
CGAATATGGCGATTACACGTTGTTGTACAACTGTGAGACCTTCGATTCCAAAGCTGTCGATGGGTAAGTTCCATACCAGAATTGTGGCTAAGGCTGTGATGAGAAACATCAGAGCCTTCTTTCGATTGAAGTCACCTGTCAATACTTTCTTTACAGTTTCTTGCATTTTCTCTATGTTTTTATGGTTATACTTTTATTGTTAGTGGGGAAGTGTCATATGTAAATGGCGTTCCTTTGCTGCAAAAATACACAATATTTTTGGATTATCAACAAATAATTGAGAAAAACGATAAAAAAATAACCTTTTTCTGCAAAAAAACGGGAGAAAGTGAACTGCTTTACGTTTTTTTTCTTATATTTGCAGAAAAATAGCGATAGCAGTTATCGTTTTAACCGATTAAAGTTTATTATCATGAGTCAGTCAGTATTATTTTTTATCATCGTTTTGGTGATTGTGTTTGCGGTCATGGTATCGTCTTACTTTCATAAGCGTCATCATGAGTTTAATATGGGAGATATTGAGAAGGCTGTGCGCGGAGCATATCCCGCAGGAGTGCGTTCTATTACGAAGGACGAACTTGTAAAGGGGGTGAAAAAGCACTTTCATTGTTCTTCTAAGGATGCACATTATATTATAGGTGTGGCAAGACGAAAAAAGTTGGTAGATATTGCAGCTAATCATGTCACCTTGCTTTGATTTGTTTATACGCTTACGAATATATATAATAAGGTGAAGAGTGATTTTTATGAGTTGTAGATGTTTATAACTGTTAAAAATCAAAAGAAAAGGCGATTTTCTTCTTGAAAAATTTGGTGGAATGGAAAATAGTTAGTACTTTTGCACTCGCTTTTGAGAAA
>DAWDAD010000071.1:0-13498 GCA_052356385.1 Prevotella sp. | reverse complement strand
GATAGCCCATGAAGGGCATATATCCTTCCTTGATTTCCATTGTCTTCAAATGTTTATATATTATAATGTGCAAAAATATAAAAAATATGGCAATTAAACAAATATATCTTGCTTATTTTATCAAAAGAACTTAAATAATTTGGCTGTTTCTAGCTAATGCAATATCTTTGCATTCTAAATAATAATGAAACCAAATAAAAATAGAATATATGTTTAGTGGAATCGTAGAAGAAATGGCTACCGTCGTAGCTATCAGACATGATAAGGAGAACATCGACTTTACGTTGAAGTGCTCTTTCGTTGATGAACTCGGCATCGACCAGAGCGTGGCGCACAACGGCGTCTGCCTCACCGTAGTGGAAATAAAAGATGGTACCTATACCGTTACCGCCATGAAGGAAACCCTGGACCGCAGTAATCTGGGACTGCTCAAGGTAGGCGACAAGGTGAACGTGGAGCGCTCTATGGTGATGAACGGCCGTCTGGATGGTCATATCGTACAGGGACATGTGGACGAGACTGCCAAATGTATCGCAATGAAAGACGCTGATGGCTCTACTTATTTTACTTTCGAATATGAGCTCAATAAGGAAATGGCAAGAAAAGGCTATTTCACGGTGGACAAGGGCAGCGTTACCGTTAACGGCGTTTCGCTCACCGTCTGTGATCCTACAGACAACACATTTACCGTTGCCATCATTCCTTATACCAGAGAGAATACCAACTTCTGCGACATCGAAGTGGGAACGGTAGTGAATATCGAATTCGACATTCTGGGCAAATATATCGCTCGACTCAAGAGCTTTGAATAAGCCAGCAAAGTTAAGTACGGACGTTCTAAAAAACCTGCACATTTCTTGCGTTTTGCGCACAAAGCAAGACTAAATGGGCATTTTTTTAATAAAATATTTGCGTAAGCCATAAAAAAGTGTTACTTTTGCCCCCGTGTTTTGTCCCAAATTGAACATTGGACAGTAACTTATTAGACGATAGCAAGTCTGACAATCGCACTAGACGACGTACAACTTGAGTACTGAGCACTAACAAACTTAGGAAATTATAACAATAACCATTTTTAAAAATATGAGTTTAAAAATCGTAGTACTTGCCAAGCAAGTACCTGACACAAGAAATGTGGGTAAGGATGCGATGACCGCCGAAGGCACAGTAAATCGCGCTGCCCTTCCTGCAATCTTCAATCCTGAAGATTTGAACGCATTGGAGCAGGCTCTCCGATTGAAAGAGCAGAATCCAGGTTCTACAGTTGGTATTTTGACTATGGGTCCTCCACGTGCTGGCGAAATCATCCGCCAGGGTCTTTATCGTGGTGCTGATACGGGTTGGTTGCTTACCGACCGTCTCTTTGCCGGTGCTGATACATTGGCTACTTCCTATGCCCTTGCTACCGGAATCCAGAAGATTGGTGACGTTGACATCGTAATCGGTGGTCGCCAGGCTATCGATGGTGATACTGCTCAGGTGGGTCCGCAGGTGGCTCAGAAGTTGGGATTGAACCAGGTAACCTACGCAGAGGAAATCCTCAAGGTAGAGGATGGCAAGGCTACTATACGCCGCCTCATTGATGGTGGTGTGGAGACTGTTGAGGCTCCATTGCCATTGGTTATCACCGTAAACGGAAGTGCTGCTCCATGTCGCCCATGCAACGTGAAGCTCGTAATGAAATATAAATACGCTACCTGCCCTATGGAGCGCAAGGGTGATGAGCCTTGGGCCAACCTCTATGAAGAGCGCCCTTACCTCACCCTGAACCAGTGGAGCGTTGCCGATGTTGACGGCGACCCTGCACAGTGCGGTTTGAGCGGTTCACCTACCAAGGTGAAGGCCGTGAAGAACATCGTGTTCCAGGCTAAGGAAAGCAAGACCTTGACCAGCAGCGATGAAGACATCGACGGACTGATGAAGGAATTGTTGAACGAAAGTATTATCGGATAATTTTGAAAAGACAATGAACAACGTATTTGTATATTGCGAGGTAGAAGGCACAACCGTTGCCGAAGTATCTCAGGAATTGCTCACCAAGGGTCGTAAGCTCGCTAACCAGCAGGGCGTGGAGCTCCATGCCATCGTGGCTGGTACTGGCATCAAGGGTCAGGTAGAGGATCAGATTCTCCCTTATGGTGTAGATAAATTATTTGTTTTCGATGCTGAGGGATTGTTCCCATACACTTCAGCTCCACATACCGACATTCTCGTCAACCTCTTCAAGGAGGAGAAGCCTCAGATTGCATTGATGGGTGCCACCGTTATCGGTCGCGACCTCGGTCCTCGTGTTTCTTCTTCATTGACCAGCGGTCTTACCGCCGACTGTACAGAGCTTGAGATTGGTGATTACGACGACAAGAAGAGCGGCAAGCACTATGAGGGTCTGCTCTATCAGATTCGTCCAGCCTTCGGTGGTAACATCGTGGCTACCATCGTCAACCCAGAGCACCGTCCTCAGATGGCTACCGTACGTTCCGGCGTGATGCAGAAGAGCATCTACGAGGGTGAGTGCAAGAAGGAAGTCGTTTACCCAGAGGTAAGCAAGTATGTTCCTGCTGAGGACTTCGTAGTAAAGGTACTCGACCACCACGTAGAGGCTGCCAAGCACAACCTGAAGGGTTCTGCCATCGTAGTAGCCGGCGGTTATGGTGTAGGAAGCAAGGAAGGCTTCGACCAGCTCTTCGAGTTGGCTCATCTCCTCCATGGTGAGGTAGGTGCTTCTCGTGCTGCAGTAGATGCAGGCTGGGTAGATCACGACCGTCAGATTGGTCAGACTGGTGTTACCGTTCATCCTAAGGTTTATATCGCCTGCGGAATCTCTGGTCAGATTCAGCACATCGCCGGTATGCAGGATTCAGGTATCATCATCTCTGTGAACAACGATCCTGATGCTCCAATCAACAAGATTGCCGACTACGTTATCAACGGTAATGTAGAGGATGTGGTTCCTAAGCTCATCAAGTACTACAAGCAGAATTCAAAGTAATCTGCATTACACATTATTTAAATAAGAAAAGCAAAATGGCTAATTATTATACAGACCATCCTGAAATAGAGTTCCACTTGAATCATCCGCTCATGAAGCGTGTTGTGGACCTGAAGGAAAGAAATTACGCAGAAAAAGACCAGTTTGAAGATGCTCCTGTCAACTACGAGGATGCCATCGAGAACTACAAGCGATTGCTGGATATTACCGGCGATGTAGCTGCTAACATCATCGAACCAAACTCTGAGGATGTTGACCTCGAAGGTCCACACTTGGAGAACGGCCGCATGATTTATGCCAGCAAGACATTCGAGAACCTCGATGCTACCCGCAAGGCTGGCCTCTGGGGCTTGTCTATGCCTCGTCGTTACGGCGGCTTGAACCTGCCTAACGCCATCTTCTCTATGGCTTCTGAGATCATCGCTGCTGCTGATGCAGGTTTCCAGAACATCTGGTCTCTGCAGAGCTGTATCGATACGCTCTATGAGTTCGGTTCTGAGGAGCAGCGCCAGAAGTACATCCCTCGCATCTGCGCAGGCGAGACCATGAGTATGGACTTGACTGAGCCTGATGCAGGTTCCGACTTGCAGCGCGTGATGCTGAAGGCTACACAGGATGAGGACGGCACATGGCGTCTGAATGGTGTGAAGCGTTTCATCACCAATGGTGACTCAGACATCCACCTGGTTCTGGCTCGTTCAGAGGAAGGCACCAAGGACGGTCGTGGTCTTTCTATGTTCATCTACGACAAGCGTGATGGCGGCGTAACAGTTCGTCACATCGAGCACAAGTTGGGTATCCACGGTTCTCCTACCTGCGAGTTGGTTTACAAGAATGCCAAGGCTGAGCTTTGCGGTAACACCCGTCTCGGTTTGATTAAGTACGTGATGGCTTTGATGAACGGTGCCCGTCTGGGTATCGCTGCTCAGAGTGTGGGTGTTGAGCAGGAGGCTTACAATGAGGGCTTGGCTTATGCCAAGGAGCGTGCTCAGTTTGGTGAGAAGATCATCAACTTCCCAGCTGTATACGACATGCTTTCAAGAATGAAGGCTAAGTTGGATGCAGGCCGTTCACTCCTCTACTGCTGCGCCCGCTACGTAGATATCTACAAGGCTTTGGAAGACATCGCCCGCGACACTAAGCTCACTCCAGAGGAGCGTCAGGAGATGAAGAAATACACCCGCTTGGCTGATGCATTTACTCCATTGGCTAAGGGTATGAACTCTGAGTATGCCAACCAGAATGCATACGATGCCATCAGCATCCACGGTGGTTCTGGTTTCATCATGGAGTACAAGTGCCAGCGCCTGTTCCGTGATGCCCGCATCTTCTCTATCTACGAGGGAACCACCCAGCTTCAGGTAGTAGCAGCTATCCGCTACATCACCAACGGTACTTATCTCAGTATCATCAAGGAGATGTTGGAGAACGAGGTATCAGATGATTTGAAGGCATTGAAGGAGCGTGTTGCTAAGCTCGTAGAACTTTACGAGGCAACCATCAACAAGGTGAAGGAGGCAAACGATCAGGCAGTTCACGACTTCCTGGCTCGCCGTCTCTACAACATGACTGGCGACATCGTAATGTCTCTTCTCATCCTCGATGATGCAACCAAGGCACCAGAGATGTTTGCCAAGAGTGCCAACGTATATGTTCGCATGGCAGAGGAGGAAGTTCTCGGTCATTCAGCATACATCCAGAACTTCAAGGCAGAAGACTTGGAGAGCTTCAAGGCATAAGACATTTATAAGAATCAGATAATTTAAAAAGTCCGTGGGCAATGAATGCTCACGGACTTTTTTTATTACAAACTTTCTTCTTTACTTACCTGATATACTCCCAAAAATTTTGGGGGAATCGGATATTATTAGGGTAAGAATTTCGGGGGAATCGGATACCACATATCTATCTTTCTCATTTTCATTGAATTAGCAAAAATATCAAGTTTTGTACAGCAAAGCACAAGATTAAAAGGAACTTTCTGCAAAAAAATGCAACAAGCATCTACCTCAATCGGAGCAAAAGAAGTGTACACCTCATAAATATACTTTATAAGCAGATTTCTTCGTAATTACTCAGTCCTCATTGAAGCCCCCTATGGACATGAGTAGTTACCTATAATCTTATTGACGTATACTTAATATATTAGTCCATTGAATCTGATTAAACGCCTTTCGTTACTTACCCAGTTGTCTCGGTGCGGTTATTCAGTCATATTAGGCTTTAGCAGCAAATAATAATCTCTTTTTATAATCACAGCCATTCCCGAAAAGTGAACCAAATAACAAAAATCAGGAATAGGGATTTTCCCTTCTACTTTAGGGAATCCTTCTCTTTTTATTTCAAAAAAAAGCTGTACTTTTGCAACCATAAAACAATATAATAACTTATAAAAACAGTTTAGCTTATGAAAAGAAATGATTGGATGGCGCTCATCGCCACAACCATATTGATGTTTGCCGTATGCCTCTCGGCTTCGGCTAAAGGAAAAAGAAACGTGGAGCGGGGAATGACCAAGCAGGAAGTAATAGCCATTCTTGGAGAACCTAAGCTCACCAGTTTCGACATGTATGGGGACAAATGGGAATATGCCAAATATAATAATCTGTTTGGAGATTCCAAGTACATCACGGTCTTCTTCGACAGAAACGGAAAGGTTGTGCAGTACGATACAAGAATCATAGAACCCAACAGCCAGACATCGAATGTACAGCAGCCACAACATCCTACTCCACCCCTCTACGATGGAAGATGTGATCCAGATGGCAGAATGGATTACGGCTATTGTCTCGATGATGCTTCCTTCACAAAACTATATAATAAGGTGAAGAAGGCAAGCTTTGATGACAACAAGTTCGACCTGATAGAAGTAGCTAGCCTCGGCTGTTACTATTCTTGTGCCCAAGCCGTCAGCATGATGAATATATTCACTTTTGGTGACAGCAAGATGAAAGCCCTCAAACTGATGGCTCCTCATATCGTAGATTTGCAGAATGCCATTATCATCTATCAGCAATTCAGTTTTGAAAGCGAAAAGCAAAAGGTAGGAGAAATATTAAGAAGCAGCAGAATATCTCCTCAAAACTTGCATATTCAATGAAAAAGCATTAATTTTGCACTCAAAAATTGCAAAATAAATGAATACAAAGATATTATCAAAAGACAAAGACCCGATGGGTGCCGCTATCCTTGATTATCAGAAATCGGGAAGAGCAGGAAGATTACGTGTGCTCTCTTCTATGTTCGAAGAGGACGAAATGCCGGTGAAACATCTCTTCAGAAAAGTTGAGGAAATGCCGATGCTGGAGCAGAAGGCCTTGCAACTCACAAAAGGGCGTGTACTGGATATCGGAGCCGGCAGCGGCTGCCATACGCTCACCTTGCAGGAGAAGGGCTTGGAGGTAAAAGCTATTGATATTTCTCCTCTGAGCTGCGAAGCGATGGAACTGAGAGGAGTAAAGGATGCGGAATGCATCAATCTTTTCGATGAACATCTGGAAACAGGGTTCGATACCATCCTCCTCCTGATGAACGGAACGGGTATCGCCGGAAAGATAGAACATCTCCCTACCCTCTTCAACCGTCTCAAGGCTTTGCTCAACAAGGGCGGACAGATTCTTATCGATTCCTCTGATCTGAAATATATCTACGAGAATGAGGATGGAAGTTTCGACATCAATCTGAATGGAGCCTATTACGGAGAAGTAGATTATCAGATGATCTACAAGGATGTAAAGGGCAACCGCTTCGACTGGCTCTACGTAGATTTCCCATTGCTCAAATCCATTGCCGAAAGCTGCGGTCTGCATGGCGAACTCGTGGCAGAAGGCGAACATTACGACTATCTGGCAAGGATTTTCTAAAAAACATCATAAAAAAGTGAAGGAGCTAAGACAAATGTTCTTGGCTCCTTCACTTTTTTCCTCCTAACCTATTTTATCTTATCGTTGAAATCGTGACATCTGAGAACTCGTTCATGTAATCAAGAATCTCCATGGTGTGGAAATCGCGCTTCGCCTTGATTTCTATGTTCGCTTCCAGGAATTCCTCCTTCGAGTAGCGGCGCTCTTTCAACTCATAAGAATGAACTTCCAGACCTTTCTGCTTGATTTGCCTGATAAACTCCTTCACGCTTTCACGAGATGGCGCAGTGAAGGTCAAGTCGATGGTAGTTGTTCCCAACTGCGGAATCCAGTAGTTCAATACTTCCAGTCCCAGCAACACCATCGCCGTGGTAATAGCTGCAGCTACATACATTCCCGTACCGCACGCCAGACCGATGGCTGCCGTAACCCACAAGCCTGCAGCAGTAGTCAATCCTCTCACCACGTTCTTCTGGAAGATGATGGTACCGGCGCCCAGGAATCCGATACCCGAAACCACTTGGGCAGCAACGCGCGAGGAATCCTTCAGATCAAAGCCAAATCCATACTGGGAAACTACACAGAAAAGCGCACTTCCCAATGCCACGAGAAAGTGAGTACGGAAACCAGCCTCCTTAGCACGATATTCTCGCTCAATGCCTATCGCACCTCCTAAAAGCAGGGCGAGAGAAAGGCGAATGGTCAGGTCAATATAAGTTGCATCCATATTATTGTCCTTTCTTTAATTAATCAACAAAAAAATCATTTAATTGCAAATATACAACTTTTCTTTGAAAGAAAGGCGAGAATTTCAAAAAAATAATGTATCTTTGCAACTGTTAGTGCCTATTTCGGCAATTTATTCACAAATACACATTTATTTATATACATGGCAACAGTTGACGACAAGAAGATCATCTTCTCAATGGTGGGCGTATCTAAGATTATCCCACAAAACCAGAAACAGATTCTGAAGAACATCTACCTATCGTTCTTCTACGGAGCAAAAATCGGCATCATCGGTTTGAACGGTGCCGGTAAATCTACGTTGATGAAAATCATCGCAGGACTTGAGCAACCTACCCAGGGTGAGGTGGTTTGGAGCCCAGGCTACTCTGTGGGCTACTTGCCTCAGGATCCTCCACTCGACGAGAACAAGACCGTGAAGGAAAACGTGATGGAGGGTGTGCAGAAAATCTATGATGCACTCGCAGAATACGAGGACATCAACAATAAGTTCGGTCTCGAAGAATATTACGGAGACCCTGATAAGATGGACAAGCTGATGCAGCGCCAGGCTGAGGTGCAGGATATCATTGATGCAACCGATGCCTGGAACATCGACTCCAAGCTGGAGCGTGCGATGGCTGCCCTGCATTGTCCTCCTGGCGATTGGCCTGTTACCAATCTCTCGGGTGGTGAGCGCCGCCGTGTGGCTCTCTGCCGCCTGCTCCTGCAGAAGCCGGACGTACTCCTGCTCGATGAGCCTACCAACCACCTGGATGCTGAGAGCATCGACTGGCTGGAGCAGCACCTGCAGCAGTATGAGGGTACGGTTATCGCCGTAACCCACGACCGCTACTTCCTCGACGACGTGAGCGAGTGGATTCTGGAGTTGGACCGTGGCGAGGGTATTCCATGGAAGGGCAACTACTCTTCTTGGCTCGACCAGAAGACCAAGCGAATGATTCAGGAGGAGAAGACTGCCTCTAAGCGCCGCAAGACATTGGAGCGCGAGTTGGAATGGGTTCGCATGGCACCTAAGGCCCGTCAGGCTAAGGGTAAGGCTCGTCTGAACTCTTACGAGCAGATGCTCAACCAGGAGCAGAAGGAGCGCGAGGAGAAGCTGGAAATCTTCATCCCTAACGGTCCTCGTCTGGGCAACAAGGTGATTGAGGCTCAGCATGTAAAGAAGGCGTTCGGCGAGAAGGTTCTCTTCAACGACCTCAACTTCATGCTTCCTCCTAACGGCATCGTAGGTGTCATCGGTCCTAACGGAGCCGGCAAGACTACCCTCTTCCGCCTCATCATGGGATTAGAGCAGGCTGACGGCGGAACATTCGAGGTGGGTGAGACCGTGAAGCTGGCTTATGTTGACCAGCAGCACAAGGACATCGACCCTCAGAAGACCGTTTACGAGGTGATTTCCCAGGGCAACGAAACCTTGCGTCTGGGTGGCAGAGACGTGAATGCACGTGCTTACATCAGCCGCTTCAACTTCTCGGGCACCGACCAGAGCAAGCTCTGCAGTGTTCTCTCGGGTGGTGAGCGCAACCGTCTGCAGTTGGCATTGGCATTGAAGCAGGAAGGCAACGTATTGCTCCTCGATGAGCCAACCAACGATATCGACGTGAACACGCTGCGTGCCTTGGAGGAAGGTTTGGAGGCATTTGCCGGCTGTGCGGTGGTAATCAGCCACGACCGCTGGTTCCTCGACCGAATCTGTACCCACATTCTTGCCTTCGAGGGCAATGGTGAGGTATTCTTCTTCGAGGGCAGCTATTCTGAGTATGAAATCAACAAGGCCCGCCGTCTTGGCGATACAGAAATCAAGAAGGGTCGCTACCGCAAGTTGATGGAGGAATAAAGATTCGAAAAAGAAAAGAAGGACTCGGTTCTGAAACAATAAAAAACAAAAGAAAAGGTGTGTCTTTGCCTTAAGACACACCTTTTTTGTTTCTATGCAGCCGTTTTCAAAAGCTTTACCAGATGCAACCAGGACGTTCTGGAAACTGCGTCGCGACGTATCTGGCTGTACGTCGCGACATAATGATTATTACGTCGGGACGTATCAGATGCTACGTCGGGACGTAATTTTTTCTATGTCGTCAGTTAAATTGCAAAAAAACAAATGAAAAAGCCTAGCATTGAACCGAAAAAAAGGATTTTTGCTCAATGCTCTCTTCGTTTTCACCCCAAAATCCCTCTAAAACACCTATATTTCGCTGGTTTTTATGGCAATAGATGGCAGATAGAACCGAAGAACAGAGAATTGCCATACCCATAATGCATTCGTAATCAAAGAGATAACCTATCAATATGGCAATATGGCAATTCTTTGGCGCAAAAAAATATATATAAAACAGCATGCCCGACACAAAAAAAAGGGAAGCGCCGAAACGACACTTCCCCATGGATTGGATGAATCATATAATCATCGGTCTCGCGACATTTTATTCTGTGTATGCAGTCTTGTAGGCAGAGTCAAAGAACATAGCGCAAGAACCTACGCCAGTCTCATACTCATGCTGCTTCTGACCAGCTCTGTCATACTCCACTACATAGCCGTTACCATTATAGTCGGGATTGCCTTTATCGCCCAATCTATAAGAGAGCACGAAGATATGACCATTCAATGGGTCGGCGAAGATACCGCATGGGCTCACAGGCATCTCTGAGAGCGTCATCGTCTGTGCTTGCGTACTTCCTGCTACGAGCACACTCACGCTAGGAGTTCCGCCATAAGGTGCATTGAGCACGAAGAAATGAGGACGAACCACCTCCACATCGCGTGTTGTTGCAGCACCAGTGGTTACGCATACAGCATAGTTGCCATCTGCCACCTTCTGTGACTTGCCCTCGGCGAAACTCACTGCACGTAGGGCATTCTCGCCATAAGCATTATAAGAAGCATCATAATACTGGTTGTCGAGAACATACAAAAGACCAGCAGCATAATAGATGCTGGTAGGATTGTTCACGCCCTCGATATTCTTAGTCTCTACATTGTCGTTGGAAAGATTGATGCAAGAGATGTTGCCACCACCAGCAGCATAGTTACTGTTGGCAACGTAGAGATTGCCATTGCCGAAGACCAAGCCCTCAGGATAGTTGCCCACCTTCCACTTCTTCTGAAGAGCAAAATCTGTGGTGTCCACGGCAGCTACATAGCCACCGTATGTGGTGAAATAAACCTTGCCACCGTCAGCGATGATATGGCGAGGCTCAGCACCCTCGGCTTTGCCCAGCAGGTCTGTAGTCTTGATTTGCTTGATACTCTGCTTGGTTTTCTTGTCGATTACCTCGATGGTGTTGCTCTGATCTACGGCGAGATAAATCTTGTTGCCATATACGATGCCATCATTGGCAGTATTACCGAGCGAACGACCGTTAGCAGCCTTGAATACTTTCTGTGTGGCTGTGCTTGAAGCATAGTCGATAGCTGTGAGAGAGCTCTCAATTTTGTTATACATGTTACCTGAATTCACGACATAAGCGCCCGTGCTGTACTCCTGGAGATAAGTCTTAGGACCATCGTTGTCGTCGCTACATGATGTCATCACTGCAGTACCCATCAAGAGCACCGCCAAACCTAATAAATACTTTTTCATTTTCTTTTTCTGTTTATATTTGAATCTAATTTGTTACTATCTAGAAGTTATACCCGATGCTTAACATCCAACTGCGGCGAGGCATCGGATAATGCCCTACGAGTTCATACTGCTCCGACAGCAGGTTCTTCACATCCATCCTGACCTTCACACCTCTCAGGGATTTCCCCAAAAGAGTCAGTCCGTCCAGCTGACGATAGAGCGTCAACCCCATGTCCCAGTAACCATCCACTTCGGTGCCGTCATAGTGCTCGTTGTTGGCCCATCGCTTGCTCATTCCTTGTCCATGGAGCGAGACATTCACCCAGGGATTCTCCCACCCCAAGGCAATACTGCCCGAGTGCAAAGGGATATAGGCTACTTGATTGCCATAATATTTGGACGAGCGGTCGGTATGGTTCACCACGTGCTGGTAGCTATACGACCCTTGCAGCGAGAGTTGCTGCCCCGGAGCCATCTGCCAGATACCACGCAAAGAGGCATCCGCGCCAACGACATCAACCCGTGCCAAGTTCACAGTACGCCAAACGAACATATTGTAAGGAACGCCCACAATCTTGTCGGTCACCCGATTGTAGTAGCCGTCCAGCGTTGCTTGAACATTCCATTCCTTGTAACGTAGGGATTCACCGTTTCCCCCACCTCCTGAAGAAGTTTTTTTCCACGTAAGCCCGACATTCAACTGTCGGGTTTTCTCAGGCTTCAGATCTGAACTTCCATAATGGAAGAAATAGTTCTCGTTGAAAGTAGGAACCCGGAAGATGTCCTTGTACGAAGCCCTGAGATAAAGCTCATCGCTGGCAGTACCATTTCCCAGGAGCCGATAAGAAAGCGAAAGCGATGGAGAAAGCCGGCGTGCATCCTTGGCAGCCTGTCCTGCTTTGGTAGGATTGGCGCTGCCTTGCTGAGTCTCTATCTTGCGCCCCACGCTGTTGAGGTAAACCGAAGCCAGCATTCTGGTAAGAGCCACCCATCTTCCCTTCGCATATCGGGCGGAGAGCGACTGCAGGATGCCATGTCGATGAGGTCGCAGGTCGGTGGCGAGAGTGCTGTTGAGCGAGTTCATCATCCAGTCGGCAGAGTAATCCACCGCCCAGCCGTCCCCCGGCATCCACATCAGTGCTGCCGAAGTATAATATTCCCTCTGCCAGTAGGTAGCATCATTGCGCCGATTTGCCACGAGCGTGTCCTGATAGGCAGAGCTCGCCCAGTTCATCTTGGCTTGCACCTTCAGCATCCAATGGTCATCAAAACTTCTGGCTTGCCATCTTGCCTGAGCAAAGGCGCTGCGGTCGTGCAACTGCTCGGCAGTTACATCGGTGTAATATCTCACGATGCCTGGCAACTGCCGGTCGTTGTCATAATAGTAGATCTTTGCCCACAATTGGCTCCGGCTCATACCATCGGCTCGTCTGCCCATCATCCAGTGCATATTCAGTTCGCCATGCCCCGAGTTCATACGACTGTTGGTTCTTCGCTCATGGGTAGTATATTTACCATTGTGCAAGATGAAAGGATAGTCGTTTTCGGCATAGGTATACTCACCCATTGCCTGCAGAGTGAACCTATCAGACAATCTCTGCACATAGCGCAGATAAGGCGAGACATATCCGAAAGACCCCATCTGCAACTGAGTAGAGAGGTGAGGCTGCTTGTCGATGGGAATCTCGCTCATGGTCTCGATGGCAAGCAAAGCTGCCACCGAGGCTTGCCGGGCCGAGATGAAGATGTCGTCGTTGTCACCAATGGTGAGTCGCAATGTCTGCACTTGGTCGAGCGAATAACGGGACACATCTATTTCGCCGCCCTGACATTCGCTGAGCAGCACACCATCGTAACTCACTCCCGTATGTCCCGCTCCGAATCCACGCACAGCTACCGTCTTCATTCCTCCTGCCCCACCATAGTCGCGCAGATTGATACCTGGCATGCGGTGCAAAGCGTCGGCCATATCCGTAACTCCGAGCCTCAACATATCCCCCTTGTCCAAAAGCTGGAGAGGCGATGTGCTCGTAAGTATCCGGTGCTGCCGAGCATTCACTTTTACTTCATGCAAGTGCTCGGTACGAATGGAATCTTGCCCCAGCCCCCCTTGTGCATACAACAGTAGCAAGCCACCGAGACAAAATATCCTCAATGCCTTCATTCATTCTATCTTTTATATTATTATCTGTGTCTCCATCACGAACCCATCCCACGGGGTTGGATAGAATCATCGGAATCTCTTACCCTAAAGACACTCTTTCATCATATTGTTTCCGATGGCAACGGCAGGTCTTCTGACTTGCGTCCTCCCCGCATCTCACTCTATGTAA
>DAWDAD010000070.1:0-13616 GCA_052356385.1 Prevotella sp. | reverse complement strand
ACAAATCACGTGCTCTGGCCAACTGAGCTAAAGAGGCAATCTTTACAGCCGCAATACGGCTAATTTTCCATCTACCGGAAAACGGCTGCAAAGATACAACTATTTTTTGAATCAACAAAATTTTTTCGAGTTTTTTTTATCGATTCCTTGATTTTTCTTTAAATTTGGTCAATTGAACCTTCATTGAGTCCACTGCCTGGTCAATTCCTTCCTCAAAAGTGTCACATGTCTTTTCTACGAACAACTTGGTTCCAGGGACAGCAACTTCCAGATGAACTTCCTTATTCAAGGCAGTAGCAGGTTTCACGACCTTTAATTGCACCTCTACTTTCTGTATATCTTCAAAAGTTTTTTCTAACTTGGCGACTTTCTTTTCGATAAACGCCTGTAACTTCTCGGTAGCGTCGAAGTGAATCGACTGAATCTTAATTTCCATAGTTACCTCCATTTTTTTAAAAGGTTACGCCCGAGGATGGGCTTCAATATAAACTCGTTTCAACTGTTCAAACGTTGTATGCGTATAAATCTCGGTCGTCGAGAGTTTCGCATGTCCTAACAGTCTTTTCAAACTTTCTATTCCAGCACCATGATTCAACATTGCAGTAGCAAACGTATGCCTCAACACGTGCGGACTTTTCTTTTTCAACGAGCAAACCCTTGCGAGGTTCTCCTTCACGATTTCTCTGACTTGAACCGGACTCATCCGTCCGCCCTTATCCGCAAGCAAAAGAGCTCCAGACTTAACCATCACCCTTTGTGCTCTTAGAGCCAAATATTCTGAAAGAGCATTTTTAAGCTCGTCACCAAAAGGAACTATACGTTGTTTGTTTCCCTTACCCGTAATCTTTATCTCTTTTTTGATAAAGTTCACATCGTCAACATCAAGTCCTATCAACTCTGACAATCGCATCCCCGTCTCATAGAACAATATTATAATAGTACGTGCGCGTACATTATTATAATCATCGCCCCACATTTTCCTGTCAAGCAACTCATCCATCTCATTTTCTTTCAAGAATTGAGGTAGCGGTCTACTCTCCTTAGGTCCTTTGAGGCTATGAGCGGGATCCGACTCCACATAATGTCTGACTAAAGCAAACCGATAGAACATTTTCAAAGCACTCAACCGGCGATTAACCGAGGTTGCCTTATTTCCTGCATCTATCATATGCTCCATCCAGTTGCGAATCATATCAGAATCAACAGATTCCCAAGTGAAGGATTCAGACAAGTTCCTAGCATACTGCTCAAAGAGTTTCAAATCTTCGCGATAGTTTTCTACCGTCCTCTGCGACCTGTTCAGTTCAGAGCGCAAATATTCCAAGAACTTATCTATACTCAACATAACGTCGTACCTTTTTCATTTCGGCAACGAAGTTACGAAAATTATTTTAAACTACCAAATTTTTTGAGGATTTTTTACTTTTATTCCTCGTTTGCACGCAACTGCTGTACGTAGATGGCGTGTTCCATCTTGAGACGCTTCAAAACAGAAGGCTTGTCATACTGCTGACGAGCACGAAGCTCCTTAACAACACCTGTCTTTTCGAATTTTCTCTTAAACTTCTTGAGAGCTCTCTCGATGTTCTCACCGTCTTTAACTGGTACAATAATCATTTTTTTGCTTTTAATTTATTATGTTAAACTTATGTTATTCAATGCGAAATATGGCAATGCCACAATTTGCGGGTGCAAAATTACATCTATTTTATCAAACTACCAAGTTTTTCTTCAACTTTTTACTCTAAAATGTTCATTTTATGGGTTTTGTAGCATTTTCAAGCCATATTTTCTCCTCTTCATCAAGGAAAGGAGACAATTTTTCATAAACTGAATGATGATAAGCATTGAGCCAGTCAATCTCTTCAGGCAACAACATATCAGCATCTATAGGAGTGGTATCTATAGGACAAAGAGTAAGAGGCTCTATCTGCAGGAATTTACCGAACTCAGTAGACATGTAGTCTGAAATCAGCACCGTATTTTCTATTCTTACGCCAAACTTACCTGCCAGATACAAACCAGGCTCATCAGTCAAGGTCATTCCAGCTCTCAAAGGTGTAGGCATCCACTCCATTCTTATTTGATGAGGGCCTTCGTGCACACAGAGATACGAACCTACTCCATGGCCTGTACCATGCAAGAAATTATATCCTTCACGCCACATACACTCTCTTCCTACAGCATCCAACTGTGTTCCTGATGCACCATCGGGGAATTTAACCAATTCCAACTGAATATGCGCTTTCAGAACCAAGGTATAAATATGCTTCATCTCTTCAGATACAGGTCCCAAAGCAATGGTACGGGTAATATCAGTAGTACCATCCTGGTATTGAGCCCCAGAGTCTATCAGAATCAAGCCTTCCGGTTTCAGAACGACATCTGTTTCAGGAGTTGCCTCATAATGGACAATTGCTCCATGTTGCGCATAGCCGGCAATCGTATCAAAAGAAATATCTCTGAACAGTTTCTGTTCGGCACGTAGCGACGTTAATTTCTCATCAATGGAAATTTCAGTTTGTCCGCCAGCCTCAACAGCAGGTTTCAGCCACTTCAAGAACTTAACCATAGCAACACCATCTTTAAGCATCGCACTACGGTAGCCCTCTATTTCTGCTTTATTTTTCACAGCCTTCATAGCCGGAATAGGAGAACCAGCAGCAACAATTTCCTGGCATTTTACAGCTTTCCACAGATAATAGCTCGTTTCATCTCCATCTAACAGGATATTATATTCCGAATATGATTCAAGGCATTTTTCCACCTTATTATATTTATAGAGAGAAACCTGATTATCTTGAAGATACTGTTTTACTTCAGGAGATAATTTATTATCATCCACGAAAAGAGAAACTTTATCGCTCTCAATCAACAAATAACTTACAAATACAGGATTGCAATGAACATCTGTACCACGAAGATTCAAAGTCCAAGCAATATCATCCAAAGCGGAAACGAGCATACCATCTGCATGAAGTTCTCTCAAAGCCTTACGGATACGGGCCACTTTAGAGGCTAGCTTCTCTCCAGCATATTCCAATGGTTGAATTTCTACAGGATTTGCAGGAAGCGAAGGACGATTCTCCCAAATCTGTTCCAAAGGATCCAAATTAGTTCTAAGCGTAATTCCACCGAGTTTACGGAGAGAATAGCTTAAATCTTTAACATAATTATAAGAGTTGACCATGCCATCAAGTCCAACCTCAGGAGATTGTACATCCTGCAATTCTTTTCCCAACCATTCTGCGATAGTAGGCGTACCTTCCATTTTCAGCCTCATCAGCTGATATTCAGTACCTTCCAACTGTTCTTCTGCAGCCAGGAAGTAGCGGGAATCAGTCCATAAAGCAGCCGATTTCATTGTAACGACAGCAGTACCAGCCGACCCGTTAAAACCAGAGATCCACTCTCTTCCTCGCCAATGGTCGGCAACATACTCGCTCTGATGAGCATCTGTACTAGGGAAGATGAAAGCAGAAAGATGTTCACGCTTCATCAACTCCCTCAATCTAGCTAAACGTAATTCGATTTCATTCATAATTGTTATGCAATTTAATGTTTAACTTAACTCCAAATAATGCATTTTGCTAATTAGAGATTACAAAGATAACATTTTTAAGAATTAACAACAAATTTAAGCGCAAAAATATGCACGATTTACATTACTTTTTATTAATTTTGCGGTCGGAAAGTAAAAAGAAGGAGTTTTACAAACTTTATTCCAGATACATTCCGCTATTTTTCAGGAGAAAAAGATTATAAACATTTAAATAAGAATTGTAGTTATGAATTTTTTAACAAATGACAAACTCGTTATCGTCGGTGCAGGCGGTATGATCGGTTCTAACATGGTACAGAGCGCTTTGATGCTCGGTCTTACTCCAAACATCTGTCTTTATGATATCTTCGAGCCAGGTGTACATGGTGTATTCGATGAGATTCAGCAGTGCGCATTCCCAGGTGTTAACGTAACTTATACTGTTAACCCAGAGGAGGCTTTCACTGGTGCTAAATATATCATTTCTTCTGGTGGTGCTCCTCGTAAGGAGGGTATGACTCGTGAGGATCTTCTTAAGGGCAACTGCAAGATTGCTGCTGAATTTGGTGACAACATCAAGAAGTACTGCCCAGAGGTTGAGCACGTAGTTGTTATCTTCAACCCTGCTGACGTTACAGCTCTTACAGCACTTATCCACTCTGGTTTGAAGCCAAACCAGTTGACATCACTCGCAGCTCTCGATTCTACTCGTCTGCAGCAGGCTTTGGCCCTCGAGTTCGGTGTACAGCAGGATAAGGTTACTGGCGCTCACACTTACGGTGGTCACGGCGAGCAGATGGCTGTATTTGCTTCTCAGGTTAAGGTTGACGGCAAGCCATTGGCAGAGATGGGTCTTTCTGACGAGCGTTGGGAGGAGATCAAGCACCACACAGTACAGGGTGGTTCTAACATCATCAAGCTCCGTGGCCGTTCTTCATTCCAGAGCCCAGCTTACAACGCAGTTAAGATGATCGAGGCTGCTATGGGTGGTGAGAAGTTCACATTGCCAGCAGGTTGCTATGTAAACCACGACAAGCTCGGTTTCAAGAACGTAATGATGGCTATGCCTACTACTATCGACAAGACTGGTGTTCACTTCACAGAGCCTACAGGTACTGAGGAAGAGCTCGCTAGCCTCCAGAAGTCTTACGAGCACCTTTGCAAGATGCGCGATGAGATCGTAGAGCTTGGCATCGTACCTCCAGTAGCTGAGTGGAAAGAGATGAACCCTAACTTGTAATTCTCCACTTCGGATTTTTAGAAGTTAACTCGATAAGGGCTGAATCGTGAAAATGCTTCATGATTCAGCCTTTTTTCATTTATTTTTCCCCTATAGCGACCATTTATCCCCAAATACGCCATATCGTTACATTTTTCTGTAAATCAGGTTATACGAATTTGGCATTATTTTTGTAATTTTGCACACAGAAATAACAAATAAAAAAGGATAATAGAAAATTATGGAATTGATAAAGAACAAATCATTCGGGGGCGAGCGCCCTCTTTTCGGTGCTCACGATGTGCGTTTAGAAGATATTACGATTACAGATGGCGAATCGGGCATCAAGTGCTGCCAAAACATAGAATGCCACCATTCCAAGTTTTATGGCAAATACCCTTGGTGGCATGTGGACGGTTCCCTTATCACAGACTGCTACTTCGCCCCAGAAAGCCGTTCGGCCATCTGGTATAGTGATAATATGGTGATGAAGGACTGCACCATCGATGGGCCTAAGTTCTTCCGCGAAATGAAGAATCTGGATTTGGAGAACGTAAACATCACAGATGCTGATGAGACTTTCTGGAAGGTAGATGGCCTGAAACTGAAGAACGTAAAGCTCCACGATGGAACTTATCCATTCATGTTTTCCAAGAATATCTATGTAGACGGACTGGAGAGCGACTCTAAATATGTATTCCAATACTGCAGGAATGTGGAGATTCACAACGCAAAGATTACAACCAAGGACAGTTTCTGGGAATGCGAGAATGTAACCGTCTA
This sequence comes from Prevotella sp., assembly GCA_052356385.1. GTDB lineage: Bacteria > Bacteroidota > Bacteroidia > Bacteroidales > Bacteroidaceae > Prevotella. The sequence continues at coordinate 8,073 of DAWDAD010000070.1, read as the reverse complement.
TGATTCGGAACTGAATGGTGAGTATCTGGCCTGGCACAGCAAGAACATCAAGTTCGTACGTTGCCACATCAGCGGCGAGCAGCCTCTCTGCTACATGGACCATGTAACTCTGGAGGATTGCACCTTTGATAAGGAATGCGACCGTGCCTTCGAGGATTGCACCAACATCGATGCACAGATCAAGGGAAGTATCACCAATATCAAGAACCCTATCTCCGGAAGAATCGAGGCAGACGAAGTGGGAAGCGTAACATATACTGAGTTTGCCAAAGCGCCAAAGGGTGCATGTAAAATCACAGAAAAATCGAAATAGTTTAAGAGGTAATTACAGAAATGACAACAATCAAGTAAATTACTTATTGTTCCCATAACTAATTATTCCTACACTTAACTGAAATCTCCGTTCATAGACACTGAACGGCCGTTCAAAAGCTTTGAATGTACGTTCAATGTCTTTGAACGGAGATTCAAAGTTTATGAACGAAGATTTCAATTAGGAGAAAAAGAGATTTATCCTATATAAATAAGAGATTTATCCTATATAGATAGAAGAAACAACATAGATAGAAAACAAATATGAAATACAATTTTGATGAAATCATCGAACGTCGTGGAACCAACTCATACAAATGGGATTTGGTGAAAGAAGACGGCGTTATTCCTATGTGGGTAGCAGATATGGATTTCCAGACAGCTCCCTGCATCATCGAAGCCCTGCAGAAACGCGTAGCTCACGGCATCTTCGGCTATACCCTCGTACCTGATTCTTATTACGAGGCAATCATCAGCTGGTTTTCCCGCCGCCACCAGTGGAAGATAGAGAAAGACTGGATTCTCTATACTTCAGGCGTTGTACCAGCCATTTCCTGCTGTCTGAAAGCCATCTGCATGCCTGGCGAAAAGGTATTGGTACAGACACCTGTCTACAACTGCTTCTTCTCCTGCATTACGAACAGCGGCTGCGAAGTAGTAGAAAACGAACTGAAACGTGTGGGCAACTGCACTTATGAGATTGATTTCGAAGACTTCGAACGCAAATGTGCCGATGAGAAGACCACAGCCTTCATCCTCTGCAATCCTCACAATCCAGCCGGAAGAGTGTGGAAGAAAGAGGAACTTGAGCGAATGAACGACATCTGTCTCAAGCACGGGGTAAAGGTCATCGCAGATGAAATTCATTGCGAGCTCATCATGCCAGGCTATCAGTATACTCCATTTGCCAGCATCAGCGAAGCTTGCCGTGACAACTGCGTAGTATTGAATTCACCATCAAAGTCATTCAATATTGCAGGACTTCAGATAGCCAACATTATCTGTCCGGATGCAACATTGCGCCGCCGCATCAACCGTGCCATCAACATCAACGAGGTTTGTGACGTAAACCCATTCGGCGTTATCGCTCTTCAGGCAGCTTACAATGAGGGAGAAGAATGGTTGGATGAATTGAACCAATATCTCTACGAGAACTATCAGGCAGTAAAGGAATTCTTCAATACCGAATTGCCACAAGTTCGCGTTACCCGCCTTGAAGGCACCTACCTGGTATGGCTCGATATCCTGCCATTCGAACTGTCAAGCGACGAGGCTTATGAAAAGCTGATGAACGATGGTAAGGTATTCGTCAACAGTGGTACGATGTATGGCAGAAAGGCTGGCCAGGGCTACCTGCGCCTCAACATCGCCTGTCCTCGCAAGACCCTGATGCAGGGCCTGATCCGCATTGCTCGGGTTCTCAGCCAGTATATGGATGAAGAGGATTTAAGCGGATGCCCTGCATAAAAGAGCGAAGAAAGAGAAAAGATTTCTAAATAAAATGTTTAAAACAAGATAAGATGGAAAATGAAGTTTTAAAAGCCATTAAGGAGAGAAGAAGTATTCGTCGCTTCAAGGCAGATCAGATTACCGACGAAGAATTGAAAACGGTATTGGAAGCCGGCACATGGGCAGCAACAGGTCATGGAACCCAGGAGCCTTTCATCATTGCCGTTCAGAATCCTGAGATTTGCGCCCAGCTTCGCAAGATGAACGCAGAAATCATGGGTGTAGAAAGCGATCCTTACTATGGAGCGCCAACCATCGTTATTGTTCTGGCACCAGAAAGCAACGTTAACGGTGTGAAAGATGGCAGCCTTATCTTAGGCAATATGATGCTTGCTGCCCACTCTATCGGCCTTGCATCTTGCTGGATTAACCGTGAAGACGGCATGTTTGCATCAGAAGAAGGCAAGAAATTGATGAAAGACTGGAATCTTCCAGAAGGTTTGATGGGAGTAGGAGCCTTAGCCTTGGGTTATGCTTCTGCGCATCCTCATACCGTAAAACCAAGAAAAGAGGATTACTACCGCATTATCAAATAAAGGCAGGATGCCTGGTTTACGGCACATACATTTACAAGAAAAGGTCTCATGAAGAAAAACATTCATGAGACCTTTTTATATATGTATATAATGAAGCTATTACAACTTTACACTTGCCAAGACCTTATCTGTAGCGCCAGCCAAATGAGCCACGAAGGCACCAGCCTTATCGCCAGCCTGATTCAGGAAGGTCTCATCATTCATCAGAGAACTCATCAAACCTGAGAAATCCTCATAGGTATTGATTTCAAAACCTCCACCCGATTTCAGCAAGCCCTGAGCCTCCTGAAACTTTTTATTGTTCGGACCAAAGATAACCGGCATATTCCATACGGCAGCCTCCAAGGTATTATGAATGCCAACACCAAAGCCACCACCGATATAAGCCACATCACCATAGTTATACATACTGCTCAACAATCCGAAACAATCGATGATCAAGACATCAGCCTCCGCAGCTTCTTCAGGAGTAGTTTGCGTATAGCGCACCACCTTCTTGCCCTTTATCAGAGAAAGAATCAACTTCAGATGCTCTTCAGCGATGACATGAGGAGCAATCAGCAGGCGCCAATCCTTATGCTCATTAAAGAAAGGTATAAAGATATTCTCATCTGGTGGCCAAGAGCTACCGGCAACAAATACCTTGAAATCATGATGAGGTACATCAGCAGACTGAGATGAAGCTACTCCTGTTCTGAAAGCCTCGCAAATCGGCAATTGCTTGGCAGCCTCCTTTATCTGGAGAACACGGTCGAAACGGGTATCTCCTACCACATCCACAGCCGTGATGCCGATACCTTCGAGCAATCGCTTGCTCTCTTCGTTCTGTACGAAGAAACGGGTAAAGCACTTCAGCACTCCAGCATAGTTTCTGCCATACCATTTGAAGAACACCTGATCCTCGCGGAAGATACTGCTCACGCTATAAGTAGGAATGTTGCGATGCTTCAGGATATGAAGGAAATTAGACCAGAACTCATACTTGATGAAGAAAGCCATCACAGGGCGTACCAATCTAAGGAAACGGATGGCGTTCAACCTAGTATCCACCGGCATATAACAGATGATGTCAGCTCCCTCATAGTTCTTGCGCACTTCATAACCCGAAGGAGAATAGAAGGTAAGCAGAATCTTATACTGAGGATAGTCCTTGCGGATACGTTCCATCAAAGGTCGTCCCTGTTCAAACTCACCGAGCGATGCAGCATGAAACCAAATGTACTTAGCGTTAGGATCCACCTTCTGCTTCAATATTTTGAAAGCCTCACGCTCACCACGCCACATCTTGCGCACCTTTTCATTGAACAGACTTGCAATGGCTATGCCCCAAAGGACGAAATATATTACGATATTATAGATCATGATATTTCTTTATATTGGTTACTATCTATAAATACGTGAACTCTCTGAATAGCCTTCAGCAAAATGCTGCAGAAAGCCATTCAGAGAGAAATTATTGTGAATTAACCCAAAACTTCGATTGCCTTGCGAAGACGGCGCAGAGTTTCCTCCTTGCCAAGGAAGGCAGAGATATCGAACATACCCGGGCCCTTACCCTCACCTACGAGAGTCAGACGGAATGCGTTCATCACGTCACCGAGTTTGTAGCCCTTATCCTCTACCCATTTCATCACGACAGGTTCCTGACCTTCGATAGAGAAATCTTCAATACCTTCAAGCACATCAGCAAGTTCTGTCATCTGCTGTGCAGAATATTCCTTCCAGCGCTTCTTGGTTGTCTTAGCATCATACTCTGTAGGAGCAATGAAGAAGAAAGAACACAATGGCCACAGTTCATAGACAAAGTTCACACGATCCTTCATCATGTGTACCACCTGCTTTACGCGGTCCAGAGTTTCCTCTACACCATTGTTGGCAACAATAGGGGCAAAGAGGTTAGCTATTTCATCATCGCTCTTCATCAGAATGTATTCGTGGTTGAACCAGATTCCCTTCTTGAAGTCAAACTTGGCACCAGCCTTAGAGCAACGTGAAATATCAAAAGCCTTCACCAGTTCATCAAGAGAGAAGATTTCCTGTTCTGTACCAGGATTCCAGCCGAGGAGCGCCAGGAAGTTGACTACAGCCTCTGGGAAGTAGCCACTCTCACGATAACCGGAAGAAACCTCGCCAGTCTTAGGATCATGCCACTCCAGCGGGAATACCGGGAAACCGAGGCGGTCGCCATCACGCTTACTCAGCTTACCTTTACCTTCAGGCTTAAGAAGCAAAGGAAGATGCGCAAAACGAGGCATGGTATCTTCCCAACCGAAAGCCTTATAAAGAAGTACGTGCAAAGGCGCACTAGGCAACCATTCCTCACCACGGATTACATGAGAGATTTCCATCAGGTGGTCGTCTACGATATTTGCCAGGTGATAAGTTGGCAATTCATCAGCACTCTTATAAAGTACCTTATCATCCAGGATATCACTCATTACCTTCACGTCACCACGAATCATATCGTTCACGTGAATTTCCTGTCCCGGTTCAATCTTGAAACGTACAGTATACTGCTTTCCGTCAGCAATCAGTTTATCAACCTCTTCCTTAGAAAGAGTCAGAGAGTTGCGCATCTGCATACGAGTATGAGCATCATACTGGAAATTCTGGATTTCGGCACGTTTTGCTTCCAACTCCTCAGGAGTATCAAAAGCAATATACGCCTTATCGTTATCCAAGAGCTGCTGAACATACTGCTTATAAATATCACGACGTTCACTCTGGCGATAAGGTCCATGCTCTCCACCGAAACTTACACCCTCGTCAAACTGGATACCCAGCCACTTGAAAGATTCCAGGATATATTCTTCGGCTCCAGGCACGAAACGATGAGAATCTGTATCCTCAATACGGAACACCAGCTCACCTCCATGTTGGCGAGCAAACAAATAATTATACAGAGCGGTACGAACACCGCCAATGTGCAATGCACCCGTTGGACTAGGGGCAAAACGCACCCTTACTTTTCTATCTGCCATGTCTTTTTATAGCTATTTTCAAATTTTTCTGCAAATTTACATCTTTTTTTGCGATTTTAGCCGTTTTTTTTCGTATTTTCGCACTGTAAAACGAAATAAGTAAGAAAAAAGTAGGAAAATGAGCATATTTAACAACCCAGAAGAGAACTATTGGCGCAATTTCGCCACAAAAACGGTTTTGATATTAATTACCGTTGCTATCATTGTTTGGTTCCTTCCTCGCAACGAAGGAAGGATGTTCCGGTACGATGTTGGAAAGCCATGGATGTATGGTTCCGTCATCGCAAAATTTGACTTTCCGATCTATAAGACCGATGAAGCCATCAAGCGTGAACAGGATTCGCTGATGAAGCAATTCCAACCTTATTATTCTGTCAATGAATCCATCGGCAGCGAACAGGTGAGCCGTTTCCTGCACGACTTCAGCCAAGGTGTACCAGGTTTGCCAAAAGAATATGTGGGACTCATAGCCCACCAGCTTCAGCGCCTTTATCAGACCGGCATCATCGCTACCACGGAATATAATCGTATCTACAAAGATTCTACCAGTATGATACGAATTATCAACGGAAAGAATGTGAAGAGCGTACCTATCGGTTCGTTTTACTCTACTATTGCCGCTTACGAACGCATCTTCTACGATGAGAAGCTGGCAACCCAGCGTCAGCTTTTATCCCGTTGCAACCTTAACAATTATGTTGAAGCCAACGTCATATATGATAAGGAAAGAAGCGAGGCAGAGAAAGCCGACATGATGAGCAGCATTCCACTGGCAAGCGGAATGGTGATGAGCGGACAGAAGATTGTGGATCGTGGTGAAGTGATTACGAACAACACCTATCGGGTGCTCAATTCATTCGATAAGGAGATGAAGCGCCGCAGTTCTACCCAGGAAGAACTGACAACCACTATCATCGGACAGGTACTGTTTATCTTCATTCTTGTCATGCTGTTTACCTCTTATCTCTCACTTTTCAGAAAAGATTATTTTGATAAGCCGCGCAGCATTACCATGCTTTATGCGATGATTACGCTGTTCCCTATCTTTGTGTCACTCATGATGAAACACAATTTCTTCAGCGTCTATATCATCCCATTCGCCATGGCGCCTATCTTCGTACGTGTGTTTATGGACTCGCGTACAGCCTTTATCAGCCACGTTACGATGATTCTCATTTGTGCAGCAGCGGTAAAGTACCAGTACGAGTTTATCATCGTACAGCTGGTAGCAGGTCTTGTTGCTATTTACAGTTTGCGTGAACTCAGCAAGCGCTCGCAGATATTCATCACAGCCCTGTTGGTAACTATAGCCAGCGGTGTAGTATATCTTGCCCTTCAGCTGATGCAGGACAACCAGGTGTTCAACGTAGATGCCAGCATGTATACCTACTTTACCGTAAACGGCATCTTCCTGTTACTCTCTTATCCGCTCATGTACATTATAGAAAAGATGTTTGGATTTACATCTAATGTTACACTTTTCGAACTGTCAAATACCAACAAGGGATTACTTCGCAACCTGAGTGAGATTGCTCCAGGCACCTTCCAGCATTCTATCACCGTAGGTAACCTGGCAGCAGAGATTGCCAACCGCATCAGAGCAAACAGTCTCCTGGTGCGTACCGGAGCACTCTATCATGATATCGGTAAGATGACTAACCCTGTTTTCTTCACAGAGAATCAGGCGGGCGTTAATCCTCACGACCAGTTAAGCGACCTTGAGAGTGCACAGATTATCATAAGCCATGTTTCAGAAGGTCTGAAGATGGCAGAGAAGGTTGGTCTGCCAGGCATCATAAAGGATTTCATCACTACTCATCACGGAACGGGCATCACCAAGTATTTCTATATTAATTACTGTAATGCTCATCCTACAGAGGTGATTGACAAGTCGCAGTTCCAATATCCTGGTCCGAACCCATTTACCCGCGAACAGGCCATTCTGATGATGGCAGATACGGTTGAAGCGGCTTCGCGCTCTCTGAACGAATATACAGAAGAAAGCATCAGTAACCTCGTCAATAAACTCATCGACGGACAGGTGGCAGATGGTTTCTTCAAGGAGTGCCCTATCACGTTCCGAGACATCGCTCTCGCTAAGCAGGTACTCATCGAACGACTCAAGGCTATTTACCATACCCGCATTTCGTATCCTCACTTAAACGTAAGACAGAATGCCGGCAAAAAGACGAGTCAGGAGTCTAAAGAACAAGAGTAAAGATACAATTCGTGAAGTTCTTATGCCGTAAAGCGTATAAACGGATATACAAAAAGGTAAAACATAACCAATAAAAGCCCTTTTTCTTGCACAGTTTTTAAAATCTGTGCAAGAGGAAGGGCTTTTTGCGTTAATATGCTTTAAATATTTCAAGAAAACTATAGTGAAAAAGAACATTATAGTTACCTTTGCGGACGTTTTTATTTAATATTATTAAGATGAAGAAACTAAAATTAGTTAGTTTAGCCATTGCGATGGCTTGTGCAACCCCATCTTTTGCAGGCGGTTTGCTCACCAACACCAATCAACATGTAGCATTCAACAGAATGATGAGCCGTGAGGCTTCAATCGGTATCGACGGTGTTTATTATAATCCAGCCGGAGTTGTATTCATGGGTGAAGGTCACCATCTCGCCATCAACTGGCAGTTGGCTTACCAGACACGTAGCATTGAAAATGATTATGCATTGTTCACAAACAATGTGAACAATCCTATTACTCCTCGTACATTCAAGGG
>DAWDAD010000069.1:0-13875 GCA_052356385.1 Prevotella sp. | reverse complement strand
CCCGTGCCGGAATAACCCCGCTGCTCAACAAGACCAAGGCTCCCGAGTGCTACCCAATGACCATCGGCTTAGGATTTAGACTGTAACATAGCTGCAATGTAGCAAAACATAACTGAAACTGTCCCCATCTGATACCCCCATTCAGATGAGGACAGTTTTTTGTTCTGCCAAATTCGGGAATTAAAAACGGCCAAATTCGGGAAAAATATTCAGCCAAATTCGGGAATTAAACAATGCCAAATTCGGGAATTTGTGAAAAAAGCCCACAATTTCAGCATTTAGCCGCAAGCCTAGGATTTATCAAAAAAATCGAAAAAAGTGGCGATAGGTGTGCGAAATCTCATAAAAAAACATAGATTACGCACACCTATCGCCACTTTTTGCTGTTTACCGGCCAAACTCGGAAGTGAAACATAGCCAAACTAAGTAACGAATCGCAGCCAAATTGGGTAACAAATCACAGCCAAATTAGGTAACGAAATTCGCAAATCACGGCCAAATTGGGTAACAAAACACGGCCAAATTGGGTAATTTTGCCCATTTTTCTGCTAAAAAATGCCCGAATACCACAAACGTGGTAGCAGGAATACTACTCATATGCTATTTCAGAATCCAGAAAATCGCCGTACCTTTGCAGCGTCAATCAGAACAAACAGTATGATGACTTTCAGAAGGACATCAGAATGTCTTTCAGAAGAATGTCTTTCAGAGAGAGAACATCAATCTGATTTCTGGGCGGCAATTTATATAAATGAATAAGATTGAATATTAACATAAAATTAAAGAAAGGACATAGATTATGAGTACAGAAAAGAAACTTCGCTTTGAGACACTTCAGTTGCATGTAGGTCAGGAAAATCCAGATCCAGCTACCGACGCTCGTGCGGTGCCTATCTACCAGACCACAAGTTACGTGTTCCGCAACTCTCAGCACGCTGCCGATCGCTTCGGACTCCGTGACGCAGGTAACATCTATGGTCGCTTGACCAACTCTACTCAGGGTGTATTCGAAGACCGTGTAGCTGCCCTCGAAGGTGGTGTAGCAGGTTTGGCTGTCGCTTCTGGCGCTGCCGCCGTTACCTACGCTCTGCAGAACATCCTTCAGAATGGCGACCACATCGTAGCTGCCGACAACATCTACGGTGGTACTTATAACCTCATCACTCATACATTATCCACACAGGGTGTAAGCTACACCATCGTAGATCCTCGCAACTTCGAGCAGGTAGAGGCTGCCATCCAGGACAATACCAAGGCTCTCTATGCTGAGACCTTCGGAAATCCTAACTCAGATGTAACCGATATCGATAAGTTGGCAGAGATTGCTCATCGCCACAACATCCCATTGATTATCGATAACACCTTCGGCACCCCATACCTCATCCGCCCTATCGAGCACGGAGCAGACATCGTGGTTCACTCTGCTACCAAGTTCATCGGCGGTCACGGTTCATCTCTCGGTGGTGTCATCGTAGATGGCGGTAAGTTCGACTGGAAGGCAAATGCCGACAAGTTCCCTACTCTCGCCAAGCCAGACCCATCTTATCATGGTGCCGTATTCGCAGATGTAGCCGGAGCAGCAGCCTTCGTAACCCGAATCCGTGCGGTCATCCTTCGTGATACCGGTGCAACCATCTCTCCATTCAACGCCTGGATTCTTCTTCAGGGCTTGGAGACATTGAGCCTCCGTGTAGAGCGTCACGTTCAGAATGCATTAAAGGTGGTAGAGTATCTGGAGAACAATCCTAAGGTGGCTAAGGTTAATCACCCAGCCGTTCCTTCTCATCCAGACCACGAGCTTTACAAGAAGCTCTTCCCTAACGGCGGTGGTTCTATCTTCACCTTCGATATCAAGGGCGGCGAGAAAGAGGCATGGGAGTTCATCGACCACCTGCGCATCTTCTCTTTGCTGGCTAACGTAGCCGACGTGAAGTCACTGGTTATCCACCCAGCAACAACCACCCACTCTCAGCTGAGCCCAGAGGAATTGGAGGAGCAGCACATCTATCCTTCTACCGTTCGCCTGAGCATCGGTATCGAGAACATCGACGACCTGATTGAGGCTCTCGATGAGGCATTTACCTACGTAAAGTAAAAATATGAATGATTTAAATTAGAGTACAGTTATGGCAAAGATATATAAGCAGATTACTGATTTAATCGGTAAGACCCCATTGGTAGAATTGGGTAAGTATTCAGCATCCAAGGGTTTGGAGACTCCTGTAATTGCCAAGGTAGAATTCTTCAATCCTGGCGGAAGCGTAAAGGATCGTATCGCACTTGCGATGATCGAAGACGCTGAGCAGAAGGGCATCCTGAAACCAGGTGCCACCATCATCGAACCAACCAGCGGTAACACGGGTGTAGGTCTGGCTCTGGTATCAGCCGTAAAGGGCTACCACCTCATCCTCACCATGCCTGAAACCATGAGTGTGGAGCGCAGAAACCTGGTGAAGGCTTACGGCGCTGAAGTAAGATTGACCAGCGGTAAAGACGGAATGCCTGGTGCCATCAAGGCTGCCGAGGAGCTACGTGATTCCATCCCAGGCTCTGTGATTCTGGGACAGTTTACCAACCCATCCAATCCTGCCAAGCACTATGCCACAACTGGACCAGAAATCTGGGCTGATACCGATGGCGAGATTGATATCTTCGTAGCCGGTGTAGGAACAGGTGGAACCATTTCGGGTATCGCCAAGTACCTGAAGGAGCAGAATCCAAACGTGAAGGTGATTGCCGTAGAGCCTGCCACATCGCCTGTATTGAACGGCGGACAGAGCGGTCCTCACAAGATTCAGGGCATCGGTGCCGGCTTCGTTCCAGAGACCTACTCTTCAGAATTCATCGATGAGGTATTGGACATTCAGAACGATGATGCCATCAAGGCTGGTCGTGACTTGGCTCAGACCGAGGGCCTCTTGGTAGGAATCTCATCAGGTGCCGCCGCCTTTGCAGCCACCGAGATTGCGAAGCGTCCTGAGAACAAGGGCAAGAAGATTGTAGCCCTCTTGCCAGATACTGGCGAGCGTTATTTAAGCACTGTACTCTATGCTTTCGAGGAATATCCACTCTAATTCACAAAAGCACCGTCATAACTACCTTTTTATATAGTTATGCGGTGCTATATGTTAATATCCCCATTTCGTATCCAGTTTCACCTCTTCGGTATGGATGACATTCTCTGTGAGCAAGGCACGGTTGCCGGAGAGGATTTTGATTTCCTGATAATTTGCAGGATAATACACCTTGCCGTTCCTGATCAGGATACCCACCCTGTTGGGAGCAATCTCAAAGATGGCAAAACCACCTATGAAATCATGGATTTTCCTATATACCGGTTGCAGGATGATGTCATCCCCCACACGGAGTCCCCATCTTCCTGATTTCTCAAAAGGTTTCACATCCTGCAGATATTCATAGCGCTGCTTGCTGCTAAGCTCCGTTTTCTTCTTGTCATACTGCGCCACAAATACCATGTCATTGTTGGGTACGATCACACCCTTTGTCTTTTTGGCAGAAGGCGGAATGGTTCCCTTTCCGGCTCTCAGTCCGGCATACATCGATGCCCAGTTCCGCTCCCTGTCAGGCAGACCAAACTTACGGTAGTTACCCACATTGTCTATGATCATGCATACCTTGTCCTTCTGCTTGTGGTTGATGCGCAACCCGCGCCCCACCATCTGCAGATACTTGGCTAGCGAGAGTGTAGGACGAGCCATCTGGATATACTCCACATCCGGACAGTCGAACCCCTCATCAAAGAGGTTCACGTTCACCATGCAGTCCAGGTCACCCATTCTGAATGCCTCCACCATTCGCTGACGGGTCTTGGCAGGAGTCTTGCTGTCCAGAGCCACCGCCCTGATACCCATCGCCTTGTAATATGAGGCAATCATCTGGGCATGGTCGATGTCAATGGCATATACGATACCCTTCTTTCCGTCGGCATGCTTCACTACGCTCTCATACAGTCGCTTGATGGATTGAGGCACATTCAGTTTCTCATCCATCTCCTTGATGGAATAGTCACCATCACTGCCACGTCCTTTCAAAGAGTTGATGGTCAGCTGGTCTTGCGAGAACTGTCCGATGACCACATAGTCATAGGGTGCCAGATACCCACGTTTGATGAAATCCTTGGTAGATGGAGAGCTTATAAGACGCTCAAACAGCATACCGAACGACTCCCTCTTCATACGGCAAGGCGTTGCTGTCATTCCCAGTTTCAAAGCATCCCTGTTGCGGTCAAACAGGTCTTTGTAAGAGCGTGCCAGGGCATGATGAGCTTCGTCCACCACGATCATCCCCGGTATGCAATCCGCCTTTTTCAAATCCCCGATATGCCTGCCGAGCCATTGGATAGAGAGCACACGGATTCTTACTTTGGCTTTCAGCACCATTTCTTTCTCCCCATAGTCCAGGCAGAATCTGTCCAGTGTCTGCTGCATCTGTTCTACCAGTTCACGGCGGTGTGCAACAATCCACACCTCACCCTTCTCGTAGTTATCCAGAAACCATTTCACCACCGATGCCATCACGTAGGTCTTTCCCGTACCCGTAGGCATCTGCACGATGACCGAGTTACCTTCTTCATAACCCTTCTTCTTGCGGTAACGGGTTATCTCCTTCGTGGTCAGCACGTTGATGATTTCCTCCAGCATTTTCTGCTGATAATCATAAAGCTTGATTTTCTTCATTCAAAAGAAATGTAAGTATCCGTTCAATTCCGTATTGCATATCTCAAAAAAAAATTGTAACTTTGCACGGCGGCATCATTTTCCTAATTTTGAGACAAGAATACGCAGTAAGAGCATTCCATTCTCCATTCAGGCAAAGAATGAAGAAGAAGATGAAGTGACTGCAAAAGCAAAGGCTGCGTTCAAGCAACTTAGAGCTAAAGCAGAAAGAGGTGAAACCCCAGAGCTCACACTTGATGAAATCAATGAAGAAATCAGAGAAGTCAGACGATTAAGAAAAGAACGCAATGGTATATGCAGTCATTGATACGAACATTATCGTGTCCTCGTTTATAACCGCAGGTGTCTTCATAATATGATTTCCGTTTATACGGATGTTGATAGCAACAGTATCAATGTCTCACGGCTTATCTTATGACAGCGAGCAGTCTCCTCCTTACAATACTTGCGCAAGCTACGACCTTTACGATTTTGGTTGTAATCCTGCATCACTTTTTCGAAATATTCCCTTGTTTCCATTATCAAACTGTTTTGATTACGGATGCAAAGGTAATATATTAATATAGGTACCGCCATACGGGCTAATGGTGATTTACGTACCATCATCCGTGTTAATCAGTCCATTACCTTATCAAAAGGCAATTATCCAACAAGATAGGCAGAACTTTTATTCAAAGCTCAGCCCATCTTATCGTATATAATTAAAAATTAAATTCTAATTCTTTTGTGTTTCTCAGATATTAGGTATTAAAGAGGAAGTTTAATCTTTGCATTTTTTGAGCGTTCCACCATACGACGGATTGCCTCTTGTACACCTTCAGGGATTACAGTTGTAGGCGTATTTCTACCACACTCTACAATCTCTATAAAGCGCTCAGCAACATCACCACTCAATACAGGAATAGTTTTAATAGCTATTGCCATAATCTTATCTCCTATTATTTAGTTTATATAACTTGCCGTCAAAATTATGCTTTTTTCCCGAAACCACCAAGAAAGCCACAAGAAATCTGCAAGTTATCAGCAAATTACTCGCAAAATCTACAGACTTTGGAGAAGAATTGGCACTATTATACAAATCTATTCATCATAATCTTCCGGCTTAGTATTTAGCAAATTCACGGTAGCCATAAACTCGCTTACCAAATCAGCGAATTGAGGATTATCCTTACGAATGATTAGTGCAGCATAGTTATCATTACCCTCCTCGTCAGTAATCGTTTGTGGCAGGAAAACATACTCCTTTCTTTCCCCGTAGATGCCAAACCAGTATTTGAATAAGCGATTACGCATCTTCTGCATGCCACCACTTGTATCACAGATATAAAGAAATGCAGCATTGTTCTTTGCAAAGAATTCCTCCACTATGGCAAGAATAGTCTCTCGCACCTTAGGATCACGAGGAGACTTCACTCCCTTCGGATTAGAGATACCAAATTGATAAACTAACCCATTATGAAGTATATCATCCCTTTCAAAAGTTACGAAGATTTCAGCATCATAATCTGTGATGAAACACAATGTATCATCAGCTAGGGCCACTTTTACCTCATAGGGCGAATTGGCATTAATCGCAGCCAAAGACATCTTTTCTACTACCATACTTCTACCCCTATAGGTTCTTTACCTGTACGTTCCAGACAGCTTTTGCGAACCAAGTTCTCCAGTTTCTCCACCATTTTACGTTTGTTTTCCTTAGAAGCATTCCAACGGCGTAGAGCCTCTTCCCTTGTTAACTTTGTTGTATCCATATATTCTTCCTCCTATTTATTCTAGTTCAACATTCTGCCGCCAAAGTTACACCTTTTTCTCGAAACTGCCAAGAAAACCACAAGAAATCTGCAAGTTATCAGCAAATTACTACAAAATCAACTGTGAACTATTAACAGTAAACTATAAACTGCTGTAACCATCTATATTTCCATACACCCTCTGAACCGCCTTTATTTAAAGGCGATTCAAGAGATGTTAAAAATAAAAGATGATTGGATTTAACATTTATTTTTGCATAAAGCAAGGCAAAAGTGCCACTTTTTCTGCTGTACAAACAGGCTTGGCAGTAAGACGACTAACTAGCTCCTTGATGTAACACCCAGGAGATAACTTGTTCATATTACAGCTTTCTATGACAGAAAACATGAAGGCATAGTCAGTCTTGATATATTTAAGAGCCTTCTTTGTCAAAGCGCCCAAGCCTTTGTAATTCGATTTAGCAAATCGCTCAAACTTCTCTTTGATTCGGTCCATGATAGGCTTGCTCCTTTGAAGCCTTTCCACAAGAACCTGGTCGGCTGTTAAACCTGCCTTCTTGCAGTCATGCTCGATTCCAAATAGTCTACCTATCTCATCGATAAACCACATAGACAAGGAATGATTCTCTTCCAACGACTCTACGAACTTTCGCCTTATATGTGTCAGGCATGCTGAACGATGTTGATCAGGATGAAGTTCATCATCGTCATACACTTTATATACTACATAACCGTCGTCTCATCAATCATCCAATTGTGAGTCTTCTTGATAGTCGCCTCCCAGACATCTTTCATTTCCTTGCGGATATAAGAGATTATCTTATGTACGATGACTCCCAAGGTTTTCTCGTTCATATTCAATCCCGTCACCTGATGCAGAAGACGGAGTAGATGGAACGTCATCATTGGAATCTTCAGGCCAATCAGACTTTTCTTCTTCTCTCGTAACCTCTTTGCCAGACTTCAGTAAATTCTTTTGCTCCGCATTACGCTTGAACCGTTGGCGCTGGCGATAACGGGCCAGCCATTGTGCCTCCGATGCAGAGAGCGAAGACTTTTCAAGCATCGAAGTGAGCTTTGTAATCTTCTCATTCAAGGAAGCTATCAAGTTATCCGATGCCTTCTGGTGGTTGGCGCTATCCTTCATAATACGCTTTACATTTTCCAGGTTCTCCTCTCGCAGATGCTTAAGTTCCTCCTTATGGCGCTCAGCCTGTTCCTTCATCTGCTGCATATAGAACTCCTTCATATTGTCCTGCTGAGCCTTGAAGAACTGGCGATCCTCCTCACGCTGACGTTCGAAATCGGCACGCAAGGCTTGATCGTGAGCTATCAAATCTACCTGCCCACGATTCGCTGTTGCCATCTCATCCTTGAGACGAGCTATCTCAGCATAAGCCAAACGTAACTTCATTTCGTCATTCATGCTTACAAAGGTACTACTTTTTTCTGACATATGCAAGTTTTTTCGAATATTTTTTATAACTAAAACACTAACAATCGGGCAGTTAAGTAATCAAACAGCATCTTCTTTTATCTGCATTTTAGTGACTAGGACACCCTCTGTAAGCGTATCGATATCCTTACGCATATCCATAGGACCAGAATAAAAATAGTACTTCTGTCTACTTGTAAAGGATATCATTTCAGCCAACTATTTTGTGCAACAAAGCTGTAATCTCATTTACACTTGCTATTCCAAAAACACTTACGATAGTATCGAAGCACATTAGGATAAACATAACTACTGTCATCACAAAATTGTTTGAGAGAACGACCACGACCATACATCTCGAACTCACGAATGATGGCTGCGTAATCAACTTTTGCTTTCTTCTTATTTTCCATCTGTTACCATTTTTTGATCGGCAGCAAAGGTAATACTTATTTTTTAGCGGGCAATATGGAGAAGTAGATGGTTACAAATTCTAATTCTTTTGTGTTTCTCAGATATTAGGTATTAAAGAGGAAGTTTAATCTTAACATTTTTTGAGCGTTCCATTATAACTTTGCCGCCAAAGTAACGCCTTTATCTTTAACCCACCAAGAAAATCACAATAAATTTCCCTGTTATATCAATCCAAAACGTTTCAACAACTTCATGGAAACATTCTCATAAGAACAAATGGCCTTTTTTATTTCTACCAAATCATTCTTATTAATTTTTCCCTTCATCTTATCTATTGAAAACAATTCTGCAAATCGTTCCTTTGAAATTCTTTTAAAATCAGAGCAATCGACAAATCTATCTTGGTCACCCAAAAACTCATACTCAGAAGCCTTCAATAAATAGTGCAATTTCCTTCTACTTTCAGGAAGGTGCTTATTGATTTCTGAGTTGATAAGTACAAAGCCAATCGCATTTCCTTCTTGGTCTCTACCCACAACTACAAAGAACTTCTTTCTCCCTTCATCTCCTTTATTTTTAGGAATAATACCTTCTTCTTTTGTCAGACAAAGACGATAAACTTCACCCTCCTCAACTGTATCAAGGAGCAAGTTTTGAAGCTGATTATTATTTCCCAGCAATTCTTTGAAGTTCACCATAACCTAAGCCTCCAAAATAGAATCTATAAATTCCTGTTCCTGGAGATACTCTAAAAACTCATTAGAAGCATCACCTGCTTTTGCAATATTCAGAGAGGTCATAACAGCATTATGATTCTTATCCCATGCCTCATGCCAGGCAGAATCATGAGATAGCTCAGACAAAGTCTTGGTATCCATATCTTTGTATTTATCAATGGCAGCATCCAACGCTTCTATCTCAGCTTTACTCAATTCGTCCAAGTCAGGCTTTTCGCCAGCTTTCACAAAAAACCAAGCGCATTCCCCACCAGCAGGTAACAAAGAATCGCTAATAGCTTTGACATCCTTATTGTTTCCCTTGCCATTCATTAATTTCAAGGCATCATAAAGATGAGAGGGAACCGGTCCGTGTTCCATGGCGATAAAAGTATCCTTAACTAAATGTTGACCATATTTTGCATAGAGATTCCTTTCCGCAAAATAGATGATCTTAAACAAATGAATGAAATCCGTTTCACCACATTTGTCTAAGACATACAAAGCTACCGCCTTAAGCTTAGCGATATCCTCCGCCGACATTTTATTCATACTTCTCATAATCAATTCCTTCTATATTTAACACTTCTGCCGCAAAAATACGCTTTTTCTTCGAAACCACCAAGAAAACCACAAGAAATCTGCAAGTTATCAGCAAATTACCACGAAATCAACCATAAACTATTAACTGTAAACTGCTATCCCCCATGCGGTCCTAGCCCGCAAAACATGGCGCTGGGCTTTGACGCCCCGTCAACCTTATAGCGTAGCGGTTCCGAGCACCGGAGGGCGGTCACATTCTAAAGTTTAATCTTTATTAAATTATAAGCCACCTTGCACCATTTTACGCCATTATGATGTATATTTGCAGTCAGAATGTATAACTTCATAATTATCGGCTTATGGCACAGACAGCAATGACAGTCCGTATGGACAATCAGCAGAAAGCACAGTTTGATAAACTCTGCGAACAATTCGGTATGAGTGCGAATACCGCTATCAATATCTTTGTAAAGGCAGTAATTCGCAGTAAGAGCATTCCATTCTCCATTCAGGCAAAAAATGAAGAAGAAGATGAAGTGACAGCGAAAGCAAAGGCTGCGTTCAAGCAACTTAGAGCTAAAGCAGAAAGAGGTGAAACCCCAGAGCTCACACTTGATGAAATCAATGAAGAAATCAGAGAAGTCAGACGATTAAGAAAAGAACGCAATGGTATATGCAGTCATTGATACAAACATATTTGTATCAGCCCTTATCACCCACAACTCAAATGCTTCAACAGCAAGAGTTCTTGAAAGTTTGTTCCTTCATCGTATTATACCTTTATATAATGATGACATTATAAAAGAATACGATGAAGTGCTTCATCGCGCAAAATTCAAGTTGTCAGACGACCAAATCTGCACAGTTATAGAACTTGTAAAACAAAACGGAATTAATTCTTCTCGTTTCCCTTATGATGGAGAAATGCCAGATGAGGACGACCGAGTCTTCTACGAAGTCTGCCTGACCAAGGAAGATTCCTTCTTAGTAACAGGAAATCTCAAACACTTTCCAAAAGAACCGCAGGTGATTACAGCTGCTAAAATGATGGAAATCCTAGACAACGAATTATAAGCGCATTTGAAATTTAAGCATTATGATACAGAACAAATTATTCCGTGATTGCCTCGCTGCGATACCTGCCGAACAAAAGGCAGAGTTCGATTTGTCTTTCGGTATTGCCGAGCGCATTAGTGAGATTCTGAAAGCCAAGGGACTCACCCAAAAGGATTTTGCCCGATTGCTCAACAAGCGAGACTCAGAAATCTCTAAATGGCTAACAGGCAGACATAACTTCACTACTCAAACCATTGCTCGTATAGAAACAGCCTTAGGAAGTAAACTCATCAGCATAGCTCATTGATTGAGCTATGCTTTATTTTATAGAATCTGTAATAACCTTTCATCAGTATCCTCCAAATTCAGAACCTTAGCATGCTCAAGCCTATTTTACTTGCTGCTAATAAAAGGATGCTCTGTTTAAATTAGACTGAAGCATTGGACAATATAGGCCATATTTTTTCTTAATGATATTCGAGACTAATTTTACAAACCATTTGTCTGCCTTTGGCGAAAAGTAAATATTATCAATTAGCAGGTTCAAATCCACAGGTATAAGCAAGTCATGTGCATCCGTCAACATATTGAAATCGGGAGATTCCGAAATCACTCTAAATTCTTTCTCGTGAGCAAAAGATAATCTTTTATACCAAGGAGCATCAAACATATGAAAGTATTTCCCTGATGTTCCATTATTATATTCGCTATAATCAATATAATTTACCATACCGAATTCGCAATTTGCTGTAACCGGTAGTGCCTGATAAAGACGCTCAAACGTAGTCTGAATAGCAATTCCTTGTTTAGTATCCCTAGAATACAATTGCCACATAGCTTCAGACTCGACATCTGACTGATGCCAACAACTTATGTAGTTATTTAAGCGCCACTTTCTAATTGTTCTTCTATATCTATCAAATTCATATTTGGCTTTATCTTCGTCATTGCTCCCATCGTCAAATTCTTTCAAATTAACGAATGGTGCTCTTCGCTGCATTTCCATTTTAATCCAAGCATCTTCATTGGTAGCAACTCCCAAGGCACCTTCATAAGGGTCATTAAAATGATCTATACGAGTGAAATATAAAGAACTTTCATCCAACAAAGAAAGAAACTTTGCTAAATCCATATATCTCCATAACTTTGCAGAAGGTCTTGGAATCGTGCGGTGATTATTCCCACTGATTGAATACAACCTTGCATCTTTCATTTTCGAACTACAGCCTTTACAAGTATGAGCTAATGCACCATCATCTAAATGCCCAATAAAAGTTTCCTCCCCATTGCTAAATTCTTTTCCACATAAAGTGCATTGATTTCTATGGATAATATAGAACCATCTTTCTTGCTTAATGCTTTCTAAATCATATTTTTTATGCGCTCCCATTATCATATAGTTTTAATGTCAAGACCTAACTATTCGACCTCTATTATTCTCTGAATTTCATCCATCAATTTAAGAAATACTCTTTCTTGTGCAGGTTTTTCCATTTCCGCCAAAGTTTCCTCAGGCTTATTTACTGCTTGGAATTCTGACAATTCTGATTTTAAAAAGAAACTCGGTTCTACCAATAAACACAACACCTTAGTATTCTCAGCTTCAGCCTTCCTTAAAATCGGTGGAAGTTCATTGTTTTTAATAAAATCAGAAGCAAGAAAGTCTGTAGATACCAAAAGTATTGCAATGTTAGCATCATCCAATGCCTTTTTTATCTCTTCTTTCCAGTGTTGTCCAGCATGAATTTTCTTGTCAGACCATTCTTCAAAACCTCCAATATACTTTTTCAGCACACTCAAATGGGTCATCAATCTATTGTGGAATATTTCATCAGCATGAGAATAGCTGATAAATATTTTCTTCTTATCTTTATGCATAATAATCTTTTTATTTTCAGTTTCATTCTTTAGAAGTTGCATAGAGGGTATTACAACCTTTTTATCATCCTCAATTACCAGTTCATCAACATACGACACAGGATTATCTACAATATCCAATTTTGTGATACCGCTTATCAAACTTTCATCAAGATGTTCTATTTTATTCTTACTAAGAATGAGTGTAGCAATCTTCGAATCAAGTATTTGCTTGGGTAAATGCTTAATTTGGTTACCATGCAGATTCAAAATCTTCAACTTTGGCAGTTTAAATAAGGCGCCTTGTAATACCTTTAAATTATTAAAAGCCAAATCTAAGGTTCGAAGTTTTTTGAGTTTCAATATTTCTTGAGGAATCACCTCTATCCTATTGTAACTTAAATCGAGCTTTTCTAGATTTGCATACTGATATACATTATCAGGTATTGTCTTTAGATTTTTATGGGATAAATTAAGTTTTGTAACTTGCTTTATCGTTTTTCCTTTAATTTTTATTGGATATTCCATAATAATTATGTATCTTTGCACCCATAGTCGGACTATGGGGGTAGCGACTTAAAATAAGTGATGTTCAGAGTGCACTCCTGCGGGAGGTCAATCTGATTAATATCTTGAATGGAGTCTAAGCGTAGAGGAGGAACCTCTAATAGTTGAAGAAGAACTTCAACGGCTTGCTTAGAATCCCTTTAATTCATCACAGCTTCGGCATCCCACGTTTTTCGCTAGCGAATTTGTGTTCTGTCACACAGAAGAACACATACAGAATTCTGAGGTCGTTCGATTTGAACGACCTCATTTGTTTACTTTTATCTCCCTATAGCATTCTTCCATTTTCTCTAGCATTTTTGGCACGATGAAGAGTTCTTTCACACTCTTTCTGCCAGTCTCGCCATTCAGCGACACCCAGGAAGAGTAAAGGTGACAGCAGGAGTACCACAATAGCTTCAGTCATGACCACTCCAAACGCCTCGTTCTTAATGACGGATGGAAAAAATCAGTATTACATAATTCCATTATAACAAGCCGTAGTAAGACCAACACAAGCGGTCTCCACCTTTAGTAAGGCGGTCCCAGCTCGCACAAGCTGGCGAGACCTTTGATTGGTCCGCCAACCTTAGAGCGTAGCGGTTCTGAGCACCGGAGGGCGGTTACATCCCTAATCCCTATGGTAGGGATTTAGGGCTTGGGTATAGGGTAAGGCCCCTCCCGCAAGGGTTTCTGTCCCCTACAAGGGGAACCGAAAGGGTCGTAAAGACTATTGAAGACAGGTGGGGCTTACTTACCATACATATTCTCGTAATACTTCTGATACTCCCCAGAAGTAACATGATCCATCCATTCCTGGTTATCGAGATACCATTTTACGGTTTCCTCGATACCCTCCT
>DAWDAD010000068.1:0-14290 GCA_052356385.1 Prevotella sp. | reverse complement strand
ATCTGAGGTTTGCGATCAGACCACAAAGACTCTCCAGTTGGAGCAGGCTAAGTAATAAGAAATAAATCATATTATTATATGTCAACAAGACGAACGGCTTCTTCACAAAAAAAGGGTACTGTGGCGAGAAGGAAGACTTCTTCTCGGCGTGGGGGCTCTCGTGGCAGAAGGCGTTCGTCTTCTGTTTTTCTGCGTTATCCCCGATTGGCATGGTGGATTGGTGGAACGGCGGTAGTAGTGCTGTATGTTTTTCTGTTCTATCATTTCTTCGTAGGTCCTACCGGTTTCAGATGGCGTGCCCTCTATGGCGATGAGGTGTATCCCGAAGGCTACGAGATTCATGGCATTGATATCTCTCATTATCAGGGAAAGATAGACTGGGAGCAGCTCAACAATGCGATGATCAAGGGTTGTCCTGTGCGCTTTGTCATCATCAAGAGTACCGAGGGTTCCAGCAGCCTGGATGAGAATTTCCGCGAGAACTTCAATCAGGCTCGCGACTATGGATTCATCCGTGGCGTGTATCATTTCTGGAGCAATAAATCTACGGCTCGCGAACAGGCGTATTACTTTCTGGAGCAGGTGCATCTTACGGATGGCGATCTTCCGCCCGTACTCGACATCGAGCATAAGCCCGATGACAAAAGTGTTGAGGATTTTCAGCGTGATGTGCTCACATGGCTGCATATCGTAGAGGATAGGTATCATGTGAAACCGATCATCTATACCTATTACAAGTTTAAGGAGCAGTATCTCAGCGCACCCGTTTTCGATGACTATCCTTACTGGATAGCCCATTATTATGTAGATAAGGTGCAGTACAAGGGCAAGTGGAAGTTCTGGCAGCATACGGATGCAGGAAAGCTTCCGGGCATCAAGGGCTATGTGGATTTCGATATCTACAACGGCAGCTACTACGATCTGCGCCAGCTTTGCATCGGCAGCAATGACAAGGATAAGAAATTGTGGGATGATAATGAAGAAGAATAAAGCTTGATTTTTCCAAGGGGGAAAGATCAAGCTTTATTTTTTTTCTGCTGTTTTTATTCTTTATTGTTGGTTTTACGCTCCCAGTACCAGACAGGTCCAGTTGTTATCTACCTGTCTTGTTATCTCGTGCAGTCCCAGCTCATCTGCCTTCTCCAGCAATACAGGTACATCTTCCTCGTAGAAACCGCTCAGAATCAGTGTGCCGCCCATATTCATCACGCTGCGGAAGAGTTTCATGTCTTCCAGCAGGATGTTGCGGTTGATGTTGGCCATCACCACGTCGAAGACACCGCTCACGTGGTTCAGTACACTGCTGTTTCCGAAGAGTACCTCCATGTTATCTACGCCATTCAGTACGGCATTGTGCTTGGCATTCTCCACGCTCCATTCGTCGATGTCGTAGCCCACTACATCCTTGGCGCCGAGCTTCGATGCGGTGAGTCCCAGGATGCCCGTACCCGTTCCGCAGTCTAGTATGCGCTTGGTCTTGACAGGCATTTTCAGCAGCTGTGCGATGATCATACGGGTCGTTTCGTGGTTGCCGGTTCCGAAGGCCAGCTTTGCCTCGATGCCGATTTCGATGATGTCGGGACGGTCGCTGGTATCCGGATAGAGTTCCGGATGCTTGGCATCGTAGATCACTACCTGGTCGCCCACGAAGATAGGGTCGAAGCCCTGCTCCTCCCATTCCTGGTTCCAGTCCTTGTCTTCGGCATCCTGGATGTCGTAGGTTATCTGGGTGCCCATGATAGGAAAGTCGGCGATGTAGGCATCCAGCGCCTCCTTGTCGAAGAGGTCTTTCTGCACGTATGCCTCCATACCCGTTTCGGTTTCTTCAAACGATTCGAATCCAGCCTCGGCAGCACCGTCGGCGAGCAAGTCCTGGCAGGCTTGCATCAAGTCGGCCGATGTCTCGATATTGAATGTCGCTACTAAATATTTCATGTCTTTTTTCTATTGATTTTGTCCTAAAAATGCTTACGGATGTTCTAAAAAGTTTGAAATCCTTTAAATCTTCTGCAAAATTATAAAAAAATAGGGGAAAACCTACTATTATTTAGGGAAATTCTGTAATTTTGCATCAAAATAAGTGGTATTTTTGCATAAAGAACAGAAAAAGATAGGAGAAATATACAATGAAGAAAATGTATCTTCTTGCAGTCCTGATGGCAGCCGCAATGCCATTCACTTCGATGGCACAGGACGACGACCTCTACTTCAATCCGAAGAAGGAGGCGAAGGAGAAGGCTGAGAGAAAAGCTGCGTTGCTGCGTGAGTACAAGGCTCAGCAGGCACGCCGCGACAGTATCTATGCCCTCTACTGGAGCGGCAGCAACCGGAATGTGGATGAGTACAACCGTGGTGGCAGATTCCTGAGCCATTACGAGAAAGTGGGTACTGATTCACTCGGTAACGATATCATCCAGTTTCATGTAGGCAAGGGGGTGGCACCCGACAGCATCTACGATGATGCTTACTTCGCCCAGAAGTATATCAACGAGGAAGAGGATTTCGGCAATACCCGCAGAATGAGTCGCTGGGATGGCTACTACGATCCTTGGTTCTATGGCTACTATGGCTATGGTCCATACTATTGGCGCTCCCGCATGTGGGGCTGGCACAATCCTTGGCGATATGGTTACTATACGGGCTGGTACGACCCATGGTTTGATCCTTGGTATGATCCATGGTATTATGGCTATGCCGGCTGGTATGGCGGCTGGTACGACCCATGGTATTATGGCTGGGGTGGCTGGTATGGCCCTTGGTACTGGGGTGGCCCGATGATTGGGCATGTAAGCTATGGCGGTTTTGCCGGTGGCAAGCGATATAACAATCCGGGACGCATCGATGCTTCTCATGGATATGTGTATGGCGGGTCGCAGGGTAATAACAATACCTATACCCGCAGAAGCGGTTCCAACCGCAGCTTCGGTCAGCGTCGTGAGAACAATGGTTTCAACAACAACTCCAACTTCGGAACGCGCAATAATTCCAGCTTCGGCAACAGCGGCAGCTTTGGTAATGGCGGCAGCGTAGGCGGAGGTGGCAGCTTCGGTGGTGGCCATTCCGGTGGTGGCAGCTTTGGAGGTGGCGGTCGCTCAGGCGGCGGCAGCTTCGGAGGTCGCCGATAAACGCCCTGAAAGGGCAGAAGCTCCTAGCCCAGGGCATCGCCCTGGGTATAATGGCAATCAGCAAGACGCCCTGAAAGGGCAAAAGCTTTATTAAACAATAAAAAATATAAAATAATATGAATCATTTAAAATATATACTTTTTGCCAGTGCCCTCGTGGCTTCCATGAGTGCCGCTGCGCAGGAAACCTATCAGGATACCAAGTTGGCAGCCAGCCAACTCACGGGTACCGCCCGCTATGTAGGTATGGGTGGTGCGATGGAGGCCTTGGGTGCCGATATCTCTACCATCAGCACCAACCCAGCCGGTGTGGGTCTTTTCCGCAAGAATCAGATTTCCCTCTCTGCCGGCGTCATCGCCCAGAGCGGTGCAGACAACAGCATTTCCCTTGGCAATTCTACCATAGATATCAAGGGCAAGAAGAGTCATCCAACCTTCGACCAGGTAGGCATCGTCTGGTCAACGAAGATGAGAAACTCCAGTGCACTCAATCTTGCGTTCAATTATCATAAGAGTACCGACTTCGGACAGCTCCTCAACGCTGCCAATTCTCTTACGAAGGCTTCGCAGAACAAGTTGACTGCAGCCAAGAATGCAGAGGGTGTGGATGGATGGAGTGCCGCAGATGCAAACTTTGGCGGTTACAAGGATAATAGTGGCAAGTATCAGAATGGTCTGCTCAACCTCACTTCTGATGGCTATTTGTCTTACGCCGAAGCCAACTCTTATCTCTTCGGACAATATCAGCATGGCTACATCGGCAGCTACGATTTCAACATCAGTGGTTCTATCGGCAATAGAGTATGGCTCGGACTTACCATCGGCTTGCATGATGTTCATTACAACAGTAATTCCCTCTATGCAGAGAATCTAGTGGATGGCAACTTCAGCGATTCCTACGAGCAGATCAAGATTACGGGTACTGGATATGACGTGAAGGCTGGTATCATCTTCCGTCCGGTAGAGGAGTCTCCTTTCCGCATCGGTGCCTACGTCAATTCTCCGGTGTTCTACGATCTTTCGCTCAGCGCAGCCCACGATCTGAGTATGTATGGCGGTGAAGCACCAGCTACTTTCCAGGATAAGGATGCAGCTGGCAATATCCTCAATGTGCCTTGCTATACAAAGGGTGATAAGGGACAGACTGTGGATTACGACTTCCGCTTGAACACTCCTTGGAAGGTGGGTGTCAGCATGGGTCATACCGTGGGCAACTATCTTGCCCTGGGTGCTACCTACGAGTATGCCTGGTACGACCACATGGACAACCGCGTGAAGGATGGCGGTTACTACGATTATTACTGGGGTGATTATTACGAGTCAAGCAGCAGCGATGATGCGATGAATGCAGATACCCGTGCCAACCTGAAGGGTGTAAGCACCTTGAAGGTGGGAGCTGAAATCAAGCCAACCTCTATGCTTTCTCTCCGTTTCGGTTACAACTATGTATCGCCGATGTTCAGAGAGAATGCCTATCGTGATCAGTCGATTGGCAGCAATGGTGTAGATATCGCTACTTCTACCGATTATACCAACTGGAAGGCGATGAATCGCTTTACCTGCGGTGTGGGTTTCAACTACGAGAACTTGAATATTGATGTAGCTTATCAGTATGCTACCCAGAAGGGTGATTTCTATCCGTTTATGAGCTATGTGAATAAGGATGATGCTACATTGGACAATATCCCTACTTCATGCAAGGTGGATAACAATCGCCATCAGCTCCTGCTTACGGTAGGTTACAAGTTTTAAATAGGCCGAAGGTTTAAAGAATGCAAAAAACAGAGCTTTCTTCGTTTTTTTTAGTAAAAAAAGGCTAGAAAATTTGGTCGTTTCGCAGAAAAGCTCTATCTTTGCAGATATAAAAAAGAAGGATTAAAAAAATATACTTGAGGAAAATCTCCCTAAAGTGATAGGGAATAAAGATATTAGTTTTTTTAGTGGTTAATTTAGTTTTAGTAAGTATGTGGTAGGATCTGTTGTGAAACAGATCCTATTTTTTTTGCCTGAAATAATGCCATTAAAGAGGGTGCGTCATGGACTTATGACACACTCTCTGTAATAGATAAAGTCTTCTCAAAAACTAATCACATGCAGATTTCGTTCTGCTTTCCTGCAGCTTACATGCAGCTAGTAACGCCAAGCGAAGTGGCTATTGCGGTGAGAATGCTAATCGCAATCTGAATCACCATTTTCCAGGTATCCTTCTTCATTGTCTTTTAGTGTTTAATGTTTAGTGTTTAATTCCGTTAGGCGTTCCGGCGGATTTGTAATCCGTTTGGCGTTCCGGCGGATTTGTAATCCGCCGTTAAAAAACGTCCTAACCTCTTTTAGCTCTGCGGATTTGCAATCCGCATCAAGCAAGACTTAAAAATTTACATTGTCGCCGCCGCCGTCTTCACCGCCGGCATTGCCGCCGCTGGTACCCTGGTCACCAGTGGTTCCACTGCCTTCAGTTCCGGTAGTTCCGCTGCCGCCAGCATTGCTGCCTCCGCCCTGCGTTCCACCGCCAGTGGTTCCGTCTCCATCGCCGCCACCATCAGGAGTTTCTGGAATATTGAGGTCCACGTTGGTCTTGCCCTCCCTGATTGCCTTGATCACGGCTGCCTGAGCACTTCGGCTAGCCACAAGGTTGAATTCTGCGTCGTCGAGCAGGTTCTTGAACTGCTGACCTGGCTCCCACTGAACCTTCACGTTGGTGATGTTCTGCGCCGTAAACTTGTCGGCAGTCTCTGCGCCCTTGGAGCTGAGCAGGATAGAGAAGTCGCCCAGGTCGCCCAGTCGGATCTTCTTGCCTTCGAGCAGCATCTCTCTCATGCAGTCCACTGCCATGTAGAGGATGGCGCTGATGTCAGCTCTTGAATACACACTGCCGTGAGAAGTGATGTGCTTGGCAAACTTCTCGATGGTCATCACATCGGTGTACTGCGAGATGGCGAACGCATTCTGCTTCTCGGTCTTCACCAGGTCGGTGTCCTTCTTGTCCGGCTCCTTGCCGTCCTTCTTAGCCTGGTTGATACGTGATTTTGCCTGGTTGATCTCAAGGAGGTTTGCGTTCACGCTGCGCATTACGATACTGTAGTTAATCATACTCTGTACTGTTTTTAAAAGTTCTTAGAAAATCACAACTGCCCGGAAAGCTCTCGTTTCTGCCCCGATTCTGGGTCTTCATAGATGACCGGCGCCTGCCATCATTTTAGACCAGCTGCGGTCTTCTATTATGACCGCCTTTTGGCACGATAGGCTGTTCCTTCGATTGCTGGTGCAAAGATACGAAGATTTTCTGTATCTACCAAATTTTGGCATGTGATAAGGGCCGATTTTCAGCAAAATACTTACGATTTGAAACTTCGTTAAAAAACGGACTCTATTTCTTATGGGGCGCATCTCTATGTTTTTGCGGTATCGAAAACTATGTTTTGCGATATAAATCAGCATATTACGAAGTAATACCCGATTATAGGGAAACGTATTCAGTATTCAGTATTCAGTTTTTTTCGCCCTTGTTACCATTCTCTGTATAGATAGTATATTATATATATATAAATATATATATATATAATATAAAATATCTACTTACAATTTATAACCACAGAAAGAGTAACTATCGCGAAAAAAACTGAATACTGAATACTGAACACCCTTTTTAGGCACTAATTAGTTTACTCCGCAAGGGGTATTCCATTCGGGATGTGGCAAAAGTTAAGTGGAAGGGGCGTGAGTACGGTGCAACGAGTTAAGCGATTAAAATACACAATCATAGCAATAAAACTATTAATTTTACGTTCTTTTCAAAGAAAGGGGTTGTGCAATAGTGGCTTAAAGGCTAAAAGCACTACCTTTGAATGCTGTTAAATATGGTAATGTTCAAAGTCACAATTTGTGATCTCAAAAATAAAGATAGAAATATGGCAGATAATATAGAACATCAAGATAAAGGAGAACTGGTCGCAAATTGTGACCAGTTACAAAATGATGAAGTCGTAGTTACCACTCCTGTAGAAAGTCGAATAATGTCTATTCGTGGAAATCAAATTATGATAGATAGAGACTTGGCTGAACTTTACGGAGTGGAAACCAGGGTGTTAAATCAAGCTGTAAAACGTAATATGGAGAGATTTCCTGAACGTTTTCGTTTTCAACTGACTAAGGAAGAAATGAATGAACTGGTCACAAATTGTGATCGGTTCAATAGTTTGAAGCACTCAACAGTTCGCTCATATGCTTTTACAGAACAGGGAGTAGCAATGCTCTCTACCGTTCTCAGAAGTGAAACGGCTATTCGTGTAAGCATACGTATTATGGATGCATTTGTTGCAATGAGACGTTTCATGGTAACAAATGCAGAAGTTTTCCAACGTCTTTCAACAATGGAGTACCATCAACTGGAAATGCAACAACATCAGCAAGAAACAGACAAACGCATAGACGAGGTGTTTCGCAGATTGGACGAGGGCAACGCAAAGCCGAAGCAGGGTGTGTTCTACAATGGGCAAGTTTATGATGCCTATACTTTCGTGTCCGACTTGATTAAGAGTGCGAAGAAACATATTATCCTTATCGACAACTATGTTGACGAGACAGTATTGACATTGCTCGATAAAAGAGGAAACGATGTGTCTGCCGTAATCTATACTCAACAAATAAGCCGTCAGTTCCAACTCGACATAAACCGTCATAATGCTCAATATGCACCGATTGACGTTGAAACATTCCGTTTATCACATGACCGCTTCCTTTGTATAGACGATGATGTGTATCATATAGGAGCATCCATTAAAGACTTGGGCAAGAAGTGGTTTGGTTTCTCCAAGATGGAGATACTTACACCAGACGAATTGGTGGAAAGAATCAATAGAGAGTAATCAATACGCTTGAATTATATAGTATTAAGGCGCATCGCCAGTAAACGTCCTTTGTTATTTGATCCAAAAATAACTTTTTTCAAAACTTTCTCCCGAAATCCTTGGCAGTTTCAAAAAGAAATCGTAACTTTGTGGGGTAGATTTTAAAACAGATGGTTATGAAGTACTTAGATCCTAAGGCAGACCTCACGTTCAAGAAGATATTCGGCAATCATCCTAAAAGACTGATCAGTCTTCTGAACGCCCTCCTGCCACTCAGCGAAGAGGAGCAGATACAAGAAATCAAGTATCTGCCAACAGAACTTGTGCCCCAGCTCGAAGGGGGCAAGAATACCATAGTGGATGTACTCTGCACCGACGTCAGAGGCAGGAAGTTCTGCGTGGAGATGCAGATGGAATGGTCTGATGCATTCCAGCAGCGAGTACTGTTCAATGCATCCAAGCTCTATGTGAGTCAGGCTAAAAAGGGAGGAAAATACAGCGAACTCCAACCCGTGTATTCTCTCAACCTGATAAATGACATCTTTGCGCATGATACTCCGGATTTCATCCACAACTACCGCATCGTGCACGATAAGGACAGCAATAAGGTCATTGAAGGCTTGCATTTCACCTTCATAGAACTCCCTAAGTTCACTCCTCATTCCATCGCCGACAAGCGCATGATGGTGCTGTGGCTCCGTTTCCTGACGGAAATCAATTCCAATACGAAGGAAGTACCAGCCGACCTGCTTAATGACCCGGAGATAGGAAAAGCCGTAGAAGAACTGGAGATTTCCGGTTTCACAGATGCCGAACTCTGGGCCTACGACAAGTTCTGGGATTCCGTAAGCGTTGAAAGAACCCTCATTGATGACAGCTACCAGAAAGGCATAGAGAAAGGCATAGAGAAAGGCATGAACCAGCGAAGCCTTGAGATTGCCAGAAAGATGCTGACACAGGGTATGGATGAAGCAATGGTCATGGATATGACGGGGCTGACGGCAGAGGAAATCAAGCAGATGAAACTCTAGGCTTGCCATACTGTATGAGATGAAAGAAAAATATAAGTGTGATTTTCCGCCTCACTATGTGTTGGCGAACTCATTTTGGGGCTAATTACTAATCTATAAAATAAATACTGATAAAAGAAAATAGTATCTGATAAAATCGGAGACCAACTGTCCCCTAAGGGTGTATTCCCTTATAGCACTCCTGGCATTTGCTTGTTCCAGCAAAAATATGTTAGCGCAAACAAATTCTGACGTCCTCTACTAAGGAACGAGCGACAAAGAACTTAATTTACTAACCATCATCAATTTAGAATTATGGGTAGATTTATCATCAAGCTCGTGCGCTTGATACTGAAGTATGGGCGATTCAGCCTTGTTTGCGTGGTCATTCAATTGAATGGCAACAGCAAGTATATTGAGTATATGAACAACGATTTTAAGGAGGAGAAGCCATGCTTGGAGAAGGAAGAACTATAAACGTAACGGGCAATGCCTGCTATATAGAGTATGTGGAGAATTGCTATGTGAATGGTATCGCCAAAAAGAAGAACGATGACGATCCTGCGGCACGTATGTCGGATGAACTGAAGGGAGAGAGGGGGCTGGCAGTCTTGAAAAATCTGCAGAAACATGGGTTGCTCGATGAGAACTTCTACCCTATGGAGCTGTCCAACTCTGAGTCTGCGGTCCTTGCCTATCAGATAGCCATAACGCTGGGTATCAATGAGATGTGGAAAGTATTCTCTGATCTCTGGAATATTACTCCCAATGCCCTGAGAGCTGCTTATAATAGAGGAATGGAGCAGAAGAAGACGATAAAATTCCTGGATGAAATAACCCCTTTGCTGAACGATAGTACTAGTACGCGTACATAGTACGTACTAGGTAAATATAAAAAAATCACCGTACCTTTGCACCCGTAATCAGACAAGTAAAGTCTGGTTGCGGGCGTTTTTCGTTTATAGGAATCCGGTACCGTTCCTGAAACTGAAATCTGGCGAATATCTCGCAGCCCAACCCTTTAATATGATATATTGATATGGCAGAAAATGCTTATGTGTTTTATCATCCGCAGTATGGCGGATTGAGAGTGGTGAACATCGACGGAGGTTTGTTCTTTTGCCTCGAGGACCTGGTTGCCATCACTGATATCGGCAGAGATACATTGTTCCCGGTATTAGCCGACACGGAGGGGAAAGTGGTAGAAATGTATGTGGAAGTGCATACAAAAAAGGTGCCGAAGGATTTTACACATCGTTTGTTTTTCGGTGAATTCTTTGGCAATGCTGACAAGGTGGTGCAAAAAAGTAGAATAGCTTGGAGAAATATGATATTCGTTGACTCTCAGGTGGTGAGAGATATGACGATAGGCTGTTCGAAAGATCCGGAGCGTAAGTTGTTTTACAAGTGGGTCAAGGATTATATCCAGCCTGTGATGGAGGACGAGGACAGATGTTGGCGTCATGAATGTGTCATGATGAAAAGAATCTGTTATGACCCTCTAGAAAAGCCGATTGACATCCGATATGCTGCCGACGGCCTGTATATCAACGATACGCGAATCAACTGACATTATTCATCTTATAAACAAGAGATTACAATCATGAAACAAGCAGCAAAGAAGCAGCTCCTCAACGCCCAGAAGGTGGACGGAGCCATCATCAGTGAGGAAAACGGTACCATCGCCTTCCGCAAGGCGCCATGGAACGATGCCGAGGTTATCTGCGAACAGCCTAAGGTGATACCGGGCAGAATGGTATGCTCTGGCGAGAAGGGAGGCGACGAGTTCGACTTCAAGCCTTACGAGCATACGGGCGAGAAGATCTTCGAGGAAATCTTCAAGACCAACCACGCCGTGGTGCGCACCACCAAGCGCACGGTGCAGGTGAACTATACCTTCAGCCGAGACCTGGACAAGCAGGACATGCTGCGCTACCTCAAGGCAGAGCACAAGGAGCTGATTGCCGGATTCAAGGAGGCAGACATCAAGGGGTAATGTATCATTCAACATTAAAAAAAATGGAACATATTATAGCATATAATCCGTACAAGAATGGCAATAAAGGGAGCGTAAGCTCCCAGCCACTCTCGGTTTACGACAAGACCATTGCTTATCCCTGGATGGCAGACCTGGTAGCTGCCATCCGTGGGGGTAACGATGAACTAAAGAAGCAGCTGCCTTTCCGCTGCGCACACTACTACCAGTTCCGGGACAACAGACGCTCGCAGAAGAACGCCGTGCCCGAAAGCTTCCTCTTCCAAACCACCATCGATGTGGACGATAAGAAATATGTGGACAAGGCGATAGAGAAGGCACGTGAACTGAACTGCAGCGACACCATCTGGAAGGGCGCCCTGCTGCACCTGGAGTACTCAGCCCGCAAGAAGCTGCACATCGACATCCGCATGCCCGTAGGTATGACTATAGAGGAGACGCAGCGAGCCTATTGCGAGGCGCTGGGCGTGCCCTACGACGAGAGCTGCATCACGCCTGAGCGCATGCTCTTCATCACCGACAAGGAGTCGGAAATCTATCGCTCACCCCATTGGTACGAGGTGCTGCCGCAGGAAGAGCTGAAGAAGCGCAGACAAGCCTACCTGGACCGTGGGCTAACCATCGACGGAAAAGGTGTGGCTGTTTCTTCTGGCTCTGCTATTCAGCCTGCCCAACCTTGTGATAGCAATGCTGCTCATGCTGCTCATCTCAGCCCTGCTGGAACTCCTCAGGAGGCTGTCGCTGTGGCAACCGGCAAGAACCTCGCTGCCTTCGACCTCTTCCGCAATGCGGCTGGTCTGAAGGATGTAGATATCAACTCCCAAGGCTCGCGCCACTCATCGCTCCTGGCAATCATGAGCGCAGGCGCATCGAGAGTGATGCCTGAAGAGGAACTGAAGGCGGTGGTGGAACAGAAGATGCCTGCCTTCTCACAGGAGCGTGACTGCCAGCAGCTCATCCACGACTTCTATGCGAAATATGGCGACAGTTCGAAGCCGATGTCGCAAGCCGT
Source organism: Prevotella sp. (assembly GCA_052356385.1). Taxonomy (GTDB): domain Bacteria; phylum Bacteroidota; class Bacteroidia; order Bacteroidales; family Bacteroidaceae; genus Prevotella. The sequence goes on along the minus strand of DAWDAD010000068.1, from coordinate 2,301 downwards.
GATCCGCATCAATGCCCAGGCAGAGAAGTCATCTCAGAAGGATGCCGTATCGTTCAAGACCATGAGTTCCGAGGACGGCACGGATTCCAATGCGGAAGATGAAAAAATCGCTCCGCCTCCGATGCCCGAACATCTCCCAAAACTCGTGGAGCTTCTGCTATCGAAGACCCCGGACATCTATAAGCCTGCCGTGGCACACGCCATCTTCCCGCCACTTGCCACACACCTCTGCAAGACCACCTTTAAATATATTGACAATGTGGAGCACGAGGCTACCCTGATGTGCTGTCTGCTGGCGGGCACGGGCGCAGGCAAGAACTGTGTGCAGATGCCTATCAACATGATTATGGAGGACATCAGAAAGCGAGACCGTGAGAACCTGAACCGGGAGAAGGAATGGAAGGAGGAGGTGACACGCAAGGGCGCCAACAAGGATAAGCGCAAGCGTCCGGAAAACCTCATCATCCAGGAGATAGACGCCGATATGACCAACCCGGCATTCGTGATGCGTACGGCTGAGGCTCAGGGGCATTTCCTCTATACATTGCTCAACGAGATAGACCAGTTCGACGCCCTCAAGGGGCAGGGCAACCAGCAGTTCAAGATCATGTGCCTTGCCTTTGATCCGGGGAACTCATACGGCCAGACCCGCGTGGGCACATCGAGTATCACCGAGCGCATCACCATCCGGTTCAACTGGAATGCATCGACCACCGTCCAGCTGGGGCAGCGATATTTCTCGAAGGTGCTTACCGACGGACCTATCAGCCGCATCAACTTCTGTACCATCCCGGAGCGGGAAATCGGTGCCGATATGCCTGTATATGGCGAATACGACGATGCCTTCAGAGAGGCGCTCAGACCGTACATAGAGAATCTGTGCAAGGCGTCGGGTAGGATAGACTGCGCTGAGGCTTTCGCCCTGGCAGAAAAGTTGAAGGAAGAGAACGCCGACTTTTCGCGCATGTCGCAAAACAGAGTGTTCGAGAATCTCTCCTTCCGTGGCAACGTAATAGCCTTCCTCAAGGCTTGCGTGCTGTACGTGGCAAACGGCTGCAAATGGGAACCTGAAATAGAAGAGTTCATCAGATGGAGCGAGAGCTACGACCTGTGGTGCAAGATGATTTTCTTTGGTGCAGGCATAGCCAAGGCTAATGAGACTGGAGAAAAATCGAGCAAGCGAGGACCTGCCAACCTGCTGCAGCAATTGCCTGACACCTTCACCTATGCGCAGGCTGAGATGGTGCGTCAGCAGAACGAGTTCGGCAAGAAGGGCACGGCGATGATGCTGAGAAACTGGGTGAACCGCCATTACATCGAGAAGATTCCTCCGAAGGGAGCAAATGCCGACGGAGCTGACGGAAAGCAGGGCGGAAAGGTGTTCAGTATTCAGTTATTCAGTTTTAAGAAGCTATTATATCGTTCCGACGGACTCGACCTGAGAGGTTTCAACGTTTAACAGTTTTAAAAAACTTAACACTTAAGATTCAGACAAAATGGAAATAGTATTGAAGCGTATAGCTAAAAGAGGAACTTATACCATAGGCAGACTCTATCTGCTGACCGATGCAAGCGTAAGTCGTAACTCGCTGCCTGGTAAGAAGATAGACGACAAGAGAAGATTGGTTCATACCTTTGACAGCCAGCTGCTGTCCAAGGATACATATCTCTGCGATACCATGGAGCCTACATGGCGCAATCTGTTGGGTATCAAGCTAAAGCCAGAGGAAGTGGATGCCCGCTATAGCCGTAAGAGCGGCGTGAAGGCACGTAAGGTACCTGGTCATACGGCCATTCCTGAGGGATCATATCCCGTGGTCATATCGTATTCGCCAAGATTCAAGCGTTGGCTGCCATTGCTGCTGGGCGTGCCGAATTTCGAGGGCATCCGCATCCATGCAGGCAATTATCCTGACGACACGCAAGGCTGTATCCTCGTGGGGGAGAACAAGTTCGAGGGTATGGTGGTGGACTCTCGCATCTGGCTACAGCGACTCATCAACGCCATGGTAGCGGCTCGCGACCGAGACGAAAGTATCTGGATAACCATCCAATAGGATAGGGCGTCATAACTTTTACCATAAAAAAAGATGGCGCGTCATAAACTTATGACACGCCATCCTTTGTACACCCTTAGGGATTCGAACCCTAGACCCACTGATTAAGAGTCAGTTGCTCTACCAACTGAGCTAAGGGTGCAACACTTAATTACCTGAATGATAATCTTTTTATCTTGGAAAAGTGATTCCGCAAGGATTCAAACCTTGAACCTCTTGATCCGTAGTCAAGTGCTCTATTCAG
>DAWDAD010000067.1:0-14384 GCA_052356385.1 Prevotella sp. | reverse complement strand
CTGGATATGAACGAAAAAGAAAAGGACATACGACTGTTGCTCGACCGATTTATGGTTGGTGAGACTTCTCTGGAAGAGGAGGCTCTGATAGGGGAGTGGTTTCGTAAGCATCCCGATGTGAGCGATGACCTGAAGGAATACCAGATGATGTTTGGATATTTCGACGAGGGTATGCCTCTTGACCATGAGGCGGAGGAGCATGTAGAAAATGCTCATCCAAAGGCTAAGGCACGAATGCGCCGCCTATGGTTGCCGCTTAGTTTGGCTGCATCCATCGCCTTGCTGATAGGGTTTGCTATTCCTTGGGTAGGGCGACAGACAGGGCATCGGGATGATTCGAAGATGGCTCAATTCGAAGGAAGAACGCCTCCGGAGGATGTTGATTCTGCTGTTGTCCACGAGGAGAAATCGACAGATGCCAATCTTTCCATGCCTGAAAAGATAAAAAAGTCGGGTGATTCCGTATCTCCCAAGACAAGGAAGCACAAGCAGAGGCAATATCGTCAGCATCTGTTTGCTCCTGCTTCTCCAAAGCTTTGGATAGCTCAGAATATTGCTACCGATTCTTTGTTGGCAGAGCCGGAAAAGCTTGCCGATGAGCATCTCTGTGAGATGGAGGCACAGCAGAACGAAATGTTCTTCAAACTCTATCTCATCAATGCTCTTCAGACCCAGTCGCTCAATGCCGAAGTAGCCAGTGCCTCGTTCGAAAGCGAGGAGAATGTGCATGATGAGGACTATGTGAGTGATGACCAGGAGGTTTATTAACAAGAAACAATTAAAAAGAAGAAGGATATGAAAACAACTTTTAAATTAGCATTTGTGGCTTGCCTGATGATGCTCTCTTCGGCTTGCCATGCCCAGAAGCCTATACCGAACATCGACCAGGCTTTTGATAAATTCGTACAGGATTTGTCGCAAGACGACCTCGTTACTTCTTCCACGATGAATACCTACAATATAGGTATGATGAAGGGATTTGAGTTCGCTATTCCTGAGAGAAAGCAGAAAATGGTGGATACCTTTCAAAAGGCTTTATTGAGCAATAGTCGCCTCGCTTATATTAGTTTTACCAAGAAAGCGGGCTCTCTCAGTCTTGAAACGAATAGGGTGGGGTATGGCAAGGATAATTCCATGACTTACGAGTTTGGTACTCACAAAGACCGCAACTATAACCTGCAGTATTTCCGCGACAGCAAGGATTCTACCATGCGATATGTTTATGCCTTGGTATGGTATCAGGGAATGGATCGTTCGGTAAAGGGCAGTGTATATAAGTTCTACTCCAAGGATCCGCAAACCTATAAGAAGCCATTATCTTATAAGATGAATGCTGTTCAAGGTTTGGATTCTCTTGTTTCTCTGGGCAACATCAGGTATAACAAAAATCTGGTTCGCAGTTATGGATTGGATATGACTCCTCCAAAGGATGCGGCAGAGTTTATAATGCAACTCAACACGCTCCGTGCTGCCTTTAAGAATGCCAGAGACCAATACCCTTATTGGGGAAATCAGGTGACTCGGCGTACCCTCCAGACGGGCATTGCCAACAAAATAGTCAAGCTTTGTAAGGGATACGGCAAGTTGCTGAATGCTGACGAGAAGAAATTCTGCGCCTCTTCGCTGAATAAGATGAAGAAGGATACAGACGATGAATATCTGCAGAGTCTTCTGGAACTGACTGCCAATTCTTTGAGAAAGTAGTAAGTTTTGGAGGTATAAACAGAGGAAAAAGTGAAATTCTCTCTCTTAAAATACCGCTTAAAGCGATATTTGCTCTAAAATTATCATTTTCTAGACTTCGGTCTTGTTATAATTTCGTAACTTTGTACGCAAAAAGTAAACGATATGACTAAGAAATTGATAATGATATTAGGCTTGGTGCTTTCATCCATGTTGATGAAAGCCCAGGCTTTTTTTTGTGCCTTTCCCGAAGGCTGGCGACAAGTATTGGCAGAAGCAGGTGCCCGTAGCGATGCGCAACGACTATATCCAGTTGGGCAATCTCTATCAGAAGAAGCTGGAGAATATGGGCAGATTCATCACCACGATGTATATCAACGACCTTACCTTCGTGAATTTCTCGGATGCCCAGGCTCAGAATGTTCCGAATATCAACATCCTCTTTCCTTATGGAGCCTATCTCCAGAATGAGCAGATGATGCAGCTGGAGGTATACGTGGCAAAGAAATATCTGTATATGCAGAAGCCTTCTGAGCTTTACCGGAAATAGCCAACTGGCAAAATATAAATAGCCAACTAGCAAACTGCAAACAGCCGACTAGCGCATTTGTCGCTAGTCGGCTGTTTTACTGGAACAGTTATCGAAACCTCCTTTATTTTATTTTCGTATAGGCTTCCTGCCAAATACTCTTCACTCTTCACCAAAAGCCCCGAATCCTCTGTGTTTATCGGCATTCTGAGTGGTGAAGAGTATTCGGGCACTCTTCACCACTCTTCACCCTTCTGTTCTGGCTGATTTGCAATCCACCTATCAGTCTTTCGCCTCTGTTTCCGTTTCTGAAGGTGAAGAGTGGTGAAGAGTGGGTGAAGAGATAAAAACAACTCTTCACCTCTCGAAATGCCGATAAACACAGGGGCTTCCAGCCGAAAGGTGAAGAGTGAAGAGTATTTTGATGATAGCTTCGTTTATTTCTTAAACTGTCTATCTAAAGGTGATGCTTACTGAATCAGCAAGAACAATCTGGGAGTTTGGTGGTCTCTTTGGTTAAGAATCTGTTGATTTCATTCTCAAATTGATCACGATGAGGACTTCCTATCTTGCCTATATGCTTATCTAATATATCTTCTTCTGTATAAAATCTCATATTATTTCTTTTTAAAAACAAGATTAATACTACTGTAAAATTACGAAAAGAATCCGAAGCGCTAAGGCTGAAAAAACTTATCCCTTTCTTCCGAAATCAGCTGGAATCTCGCCCCATTTCTTCGTCTCCCATTTTATAATAGGTATGTTGATGGGGTGGGTGTGGAGCCAGTTTTCGGCTCGGGCGATGACCTGGTAGAGCTGTTCGGTCTGGGGAGTGCGCTCCAGTTTGGTCTTGCATTGTTTCTTGCTTACCCAGAGCTGGGCATTCACGCTGTCGCTGTAGATTACCTTGTCGGTAATGCCTTTCTGGGCCATCAGAGCGAGGGCGTGGACGATGGCGAGGAACTCGCCGATGTTGTTGGTGCCGTGGATAGGACCATAATGGAAAACCTGGGCACCGGTCTGAAGGTCGATGCATTGGTATTCCATCGGACCGGGATTGCCGGAACAGGCGGCATCCACAGCCCAGGCGTTGGCTCTTACCTCGTTGGGCAGAGGCAAAACGGTATCGTTTCTCCATGAAGGAGGATTTACGGGCATTTTATTCATCTTTATTCTTTTTGGGGTTGGAAAACAAAAAGGATTGGCTAAAACTGAAATGAGCATGCGCCTTGGAGTCGAGCTCCAGGGCCATGCTCATTATGTCAAATAGTCAATATTTTTTTTATTTTTAAATTGTAGGTTATTATATCTTATGTATATATTACATTCTTTCTGGAACCTCGATGCCGAGCAGAGACATACCGTTCTTCAAGATCTTTGCCACGTTGGCTGCAAGAACCAGACGGGTAATCTTCTCTGCCTCGCTCTCAGCATTCAGGATGCTGTAGTCGTGATAGAACTGGTTGAACTCCTTGGTCAGCTCGTAGCAGTAGTTAGCAATGCCACCAGGGTTGTAGTTGTTGCCGGCATCGGCTACGGCTGTTGCAAAGTCGTTCATCTTCTGGATGAGGTCAATCTCCTTCTCGTTGATAGGAGCATCAGCGCCCAACTCTGCAGGAATCTCGATGCCCTCGGCTGCTGCCTTGCGCATGATGCTGCGGATACGAGCGTAGGTATACTGGATGAAAGGACCTGTATTACCATTGAAGTCGATACTCTCTTCTGGGTTGAAGAGCATGTTCTTGCGGGCATCTACCTTGAGGATGAAGTACTTCAACGCTCCGAGACCCACGATGCGTGAAATCTCCTGGCGCTCTTCCTCGCTCATGTCCTTGAACTTGCCAAGCTCATCGCTTGTCTGGCGAGCATCCTTGATCATCTCTGCCATCAGGTCATCTGCATCTACTACGGTTCCCTCGCGGCTCTTCATCTTACCGTTAGGCAGCTCTACCATTCCGTAAGAGAAGTGAACCAAGTCCTTACCCCACTTGAAGCCGAGGCGGTCGAGCAGGATAGAGAGCACCTGGAAGTGGTAGTTCTGCTCGTTACCTACTACGTAGATCATCTTGTCGATAGGGAAGTCCTTGAAGCGGAGGTCGGCAGTACCGATGTCCTGAGTCATGTAAACAGAAGTACCGTCAGAACGGAGCAGGAGCTTCTGGTCGAGGCCCTCGTTGGTGAGGTCTGCCCAAACAGAGTTGTCGTCCTTGCGGAAGAAGAGACCCTTCTCCAATCCTTCCTCTACCTTCTTCTTACCCTCGAGGTAAGTATTTGACTCATAATATATCTTGTCGAAACTTACACCCATCATCTTGTAAGTCTCATCGAAGCCTGCGTAAACCCAGCTGTTCATCTTCTGCCAGAGTGCACGGACCTCAGGGTCGTTGTTCTCCCACTTCACGAGCATTTCGTGAGCCTCCTTAATCAATGGAGCCTCTGCCTTTGCTTTCTCTGTGGCAGCTTCTTCTTCCATGCCCTCCTTCATGTACTGAGCCTTGAGCTCTGCGATTTCCTCACGATAGTGCTTGTCGAAGGCTACATAGTAGTCGCCGATGAGGTGGTCGCCCTTCTTGCCGGAAGTCTCAGGAGTTTCGCCATTGCCCCACTTGAGCCAAGCGAGCATAGACTTACAGATGTGAATACCACGGTCGTTAACGATGTTTGTCTTGATTACCTTGTTGCCGTTAGCCTCCATGATCTGAGCCAGAGACCAACCGAGGAGGTTGTTGCGCACGTGACCGAGGTGGAGAGGCTTGTTGGTATTAGGAGAAGAGTACTCGATCATGACGAGCGGGCTATTCTCAGTAACAGGCTTCTCGCCGAACTTAGGGTCAGCGTTGATGGTGTTCAAGAGTCCTACCCAAGCAGCAGGAGCGATAGAAAGGTTGAGGAAACCCTTAACCACGTTGAAGTCTGCGATAACGTTAGCGCAGTTCTCCTTCAGGTAGTCACCAATCTCAAGTGCAGTTCTCTCAGGAGTCTTTTTCGACATTTTGAGGAATGGGAATACGACGAGGGTAAGGTTACCTTCGAAATTACTCTTGGTCTTCTGCAGGGCTACCATCTTCTCAGGTACGTCCTGACCATAAAGCTCCTTCACCGCAGCGATGACCGAGCTGATGATTTCGTTTTCTATCTTCATTATTTAATATATCTTTTTTACCGGTAAAATTATCTTTTTAAACTGATTGAAGAGGGATTTGCAAGTTCCCTTTCCGTTTATGCGGCTGCAAATTTACAAATAATAATTGAATTGTGAAAGAAAAATTGCACATTCTTTTGTTTTTTGTCGCATTCTTTAGTTTTTTATTGCTTTTGCAACAGAAATGAAGTATTGCGGGGCTGTTGAAGACTGTCTTTAAAGGGAAGAAAGAACAGGAAGTATAAATGGGAATAGGAGCAAAGACCCCGCAAAAAGGGTCTTTGCTCCTATTCTTATTGTTGGTAGCTGAATATAACTTCCGTGATTTATCCCTCAAGGATAATTGATGCCACGTCTTCGGGCGAATTCCATAGGATTCCGTCTTGCAACTCGTCGTCGGTAAATCCGTTGAGTGCTTCCTGTGCTTCCCTTGGAGTAATGGCTGGAGTGCCGTCCTCGTTCTTAGCATCGAGCAAAGCCTGCAAGATGGCTGCTCTGTATTCTTCGATTGTCATCATAATTTTTATGTCGTTTCGTTGTTTATTTTATGATGGCAAAGGTAATGCATTTTTTTGGAAACACCAAACTTTTTTGTCATTTTCTTTTAGCGGATATTGAAAAAGTTATATGCCTTTCTATGATGGTATGGCAACCTTTAAAGGTGGAAACTGCAGCACAAAAGAAGATGTTTCATGGTGCTGACTATGTGTTCATGGCAGACATGTGGAACCCAAAGCACTTGAGTGACAGCAGACACTTGTGGGTACCTATTTCTTGGGAAAATGGTGCTCCGGTGTTGAAAAAACAATAAAAAATACGGTCGTTCTGCTTGTTTCTAACTTAATTTTCATATATTTGCAGTTGCTTAGCTGAGGCTACCGGCAACATGGAGGCATATAAGATGCTCAAGGATATGCCTATATATAAAAGGTATAGAATAGCCTATATATAATAAGGTGTAATTTCAATCTAATGTATAAATAACTAACAAACATGAAACAGAGACTGTTCGTAACATTGAGCTTGGCAGGATTAGCAATGGCAACCTTTGGTGCAACCAAACCGAAGACTGCCATTAAGTCGTTGAATAAGACGACCATCCAACAGCCAACTTACACAGAATGGCACGACCTTCAGGTGAATGCCATCAATCGTTTTCCGTTGCACACCAATTTCTTCACCTATCCGGCAGATGACTGGGTTTCTGAGAAAGACGGTAAGATCGTGAGCAAGGATATCCTGCACATGAACAAGACGGAGAGCAAGTATTTCCTTTCGCTCGACGGAACCTGGAAGTTCAACTGGGTGGCTAATGCCGACCAGCGTCCTACCGACTTCTACAAGGAAAATCTTGATGATTCCAACTGGAAGACCATGAATGTTCCAGGCAACTGGGAGATGAACGGATTCGGTGATCCGGAGTATGTAAATAATGGTTTTGCATGGCGTGAACATTTCAATGAGCAGCCACCAGCTGTTCCTACCAAGGATAACCATGTAGGTTCTTACCGTCGTATCATCGACATTCCTGCCAACTGGGATGGCAAGCAGGTTGTAGCTCATTTCGGTAGCGTAACTTCCAACATCTATCTCTATGTAAATGGCAAGTTTGCCGGTTATGCAGAGGATAGCAAGGTAGCTGCCGAGTTTGACATCACTCCTTATCTGAAGACGGGCAAGAATCTGATTGCCTTCCAGACCTTCCGCTGGTGCGATGGTTCCTGGGATGAGGATCAGGACTTCTGGCGCTTGAGTGGTGTGGCTCGTGAAAGCTATCTCTTTGCCCGCGATGCCCAGTTGCATTTGGAGGATATCCGTGTTACTCCTAACCTTGTAAACAACTACAAGGATGGTGTGCTCAACATCTCTACCAAGGTAAAGGGTAATGGCAAGCTGAACTTCATCCTCTTCGACAAAGAGGGCAAGCAGGTGGCTACAGCTACAGGATTGGCAAAGAATGGAACAGCCAACATTACGATGAACGTAGAGAATCCACACAAGTGGAGTGCAGAGACACCTTATTTATATACCCTTCAGGTTTCCCTCTCAAGTGCGCTGAAGAATGGCAACATGAAATCAGCAAGCATGACTCCTGTCAAGGTAGGTTTCCGCAAGGTGGAAATCAAGAACAAGCAGTTCCTTGTCAATGGTCAGCCTGTGCTCATCAAGGGTGCCAACCGTCATGAGATTGACCCTGATGGAGGTTATGTATTGAGCATGGAGCGCATGATTCAGGACATCAAGATTATGAAGCGCCTGAATATCAACGCTGTCCGTACCTGCCACTATCCTGATGATCCACGCTGGTACGAGCTCTGCGATGAGTATGGTATCTATGTGGTAGCTGAGGCTAACCAGGAAAGTCACGGTTTCCAGTATGGCGATGATGCAGCTGCCAAGAAGCCGATGTTTGCCAAGCAGATTCTGGAGCGCAACCAGCACAATGTTTCCATATACTTCAATCATCCTAGTGTCGTAACCTGGAGTATGGGTAATGAGACTGTGATGGGCGATAACTTCCTGCAGGCTTACAAGTGGATCAAGAGCCAGGACCAGAGCCGTCCGGTTCAGTATGAGCAGGCTCGCAGAGGCGAGGGTACCGATATCTTCTGCCCTATGTACTATCCTGTAAGTGCTTGCGAAAAGTATGCGAAGGATCCTAACAGTCCGATGCCACTCATCCAGTGTGAGTACAACCATACCATGGGTAACTCAGGTGGTAACCTGAAGGAATACTGGGCTCTGATTCGCAAGTATCCTATCCTCCAGGGTGGTTTCGACTGGGATTTCGTTGACCAGGGCTTGCACCGCAAGGTATTGAAGCCGATGACCATCAAGAATCCAGAGAAGATGAGCAATGAAGAGCTCCGCAAGATAGAATATTGCTACGGTGGCGATTACAACAATTACGACCCTAGCGACAACAACTTCAACTGCAATGGTATCATCGGTCCTGACCGTCAGCTCAATCCTCATGCCTACGAGGTAGCCTACCAGTATCAGAACATCTGGGCTAAGATGGTGAATGCAGAGAAGGGCGAAGTAAGTGTATACAATGAGAACTTCTTCCGCGATTTGAGCAACTATGCCTTGGCATGGAGCCTCATTGAGGATGGCGTGGAGACTCAGAACGGTACCATCGCTGATATCGAAGTGGCTGCCCAGCAGACCAAGAACTTCACCATCCCTTACGACCTTTCTAAGGTAAAGGGCAAGGAGGTGTTCCTCAACATCGATTTCCGCCTGAAGAAGGCTGAACCTCTGATGGAGGCTGGTCAGATTGTGGCTTATGCCCAGCTGGCAGTGAAGGAGAAGAAGTGCTGCGGTCATTGTGCAGAAAACATGGCTAAGGCTCAGGACGGCAAGAAGGTGAAGGCTAAGCTCATCGACAAGAAGGGCGAGCAGGATATCACCGTTACTACTCCTAATCTGACCGTGAAGGTGAACCGTACCACCGGTCTCATCTCTGAATATACCTATCGTGGCAAGTCGCTCCTCGGCGAGGGCGGTACCCTGAAGCCAAACTTCTGGCGTGCTCCTACCGATAATGATTTCGGTGCCGGCCTGCAGAAGAAGTTCCAGGTTTGGAAGAACCCTGTCATGAACCTGAAGGGTGTAGCTGTTGAAAAGGATAAGAAGGCAAACACCATCAGCATCTGTGCAACCTATGAGATGCCAGAGGTGAAGGGTGAACTGGAAATCGATTATCTCATCATGCCTAACACCGGTGCGATGAAGGTAAGCCAGGAGTTTGATGCTTCTGATGATGCCAAGGTCAGCGATCTGTTCCGTTTCGGTATGCTGATGCAGTTGCCATACGATATGGACAAGAGCCAGTATTACGGTCGTGGTCCTATCGAGAACTATTCTGACCGTGAGGACTGCATGCGCATCGGAATCTACAGCGATGATGCCGACAACCAGTACTTCCCATACATCCGTCCACAGGAGAGTGGTACCAAGGGCGATATGCGCTGGTGGAACCAGACCGATGCTTCCGGCTTCGGATTCAAGGTGAAGAGCTGCAAGCCGTTCTATGCTTCCGCCATCCACTTCGATACAGAAGAACTGGATGATGGTGATGACAAGGATCAGCGTCACAGTTTCAACCTGAAGAAGTCAAAATTCACCAATCTCTTCCTCGATGCAGAGCATTCTGGTGTGGCTGGTGAGAACTCTTGGGGTGCATGGCCATTGGAGAAATATCGCCTCCATTATGGCGATAAGAACTTCACTTTCGTGCTCATTCCATTAGATAAATAGTAGAAAAGCAGGGATTTATACGAAAATCCAATATATTTAAACAGAAAATCCACCTCATTCGGGGTGGATTTTTTTATCTTTGCACCACCTATCACGGAAAAGTGTAGGTACAGCCTAAAAATAAAACAATAACGAACAATATGAGAAAAGCAAAAATTTTCGCAGCAGCATTGCTGGCGATGTCTTCACTCGGAGCTTTCGCACAGCATCAGTTTACTGTTCAGGCTAACAAGCCTGGAGCAGAAATCCAACCTACCATGTATGGTATCTTCTTCGAGGATATCAACTTCGGTGCCGATGGTGGTCTTTATGCAGAGATGGTAGAGAACCGTTCCTTCGAATTCCCACAGCGCCTGATGGGATGGAATACATTCGGAAATGTAACCCTCAGCGATGTAAAACCTGCCTTCGACCGCAATCCTCATTATGTAACACTTGAGAGCGCAGGCGCACGTGAGAAACAGACTGGTCTTGAGAACCGTGGCTTCTTCGGCATGGGCTTGAAGAAGGATATGAAGTACGATTTCACCGTATATGGCCGTCTTCATCTCATCGATGGCAAGCAGGGCAAGATTCGCGTAGAACTCGTCAATTCAAAGAATGATGTGATTGCCAAGCAGGTCATCAACATCACCAATAATAAATGGCAGAAGCTTACTGCTACCCTTACTTCTCCTCAGACCGATGCCAAGGGTTTGATGCGTGTTTATCTGGAGAAGGGTTCTGAGAGCGTAGATCTCGACCATATCTCTCTCTTCCCAGAGGACAACTGGAATGGTCTCCGTGCCGACCTCGTACAGGATTTGGCTGACTTGAAGCCAGGCATCTTCCGTTTCCCTGGCGGATGTATCGTAGAGGGAACCGACCTCGATACCCGTTATGAGTGGAAGAACTCTGTGGGTGCTCCTGAGAACCGTCCTCTGAACGAGAACCGCTGGAGAGATACCTTCCCACATCGCCTTTTCCCTAACTACTATCAGTCTTTGGGCTTGGGCTTCTACGAGTACTTCCTTCTTTCTGAGAAGATTGGTGCTGAGCCATTGCCAATTCTCTCTGTAGGTCTGGCTTGCCAGTATCAGAACGATGATAAGGATCCTAATGCGCATGTGGCAGTCAAGGATCTCCAGAGCTATATCGACGATGCACTCGACCTCATCGAGTTCGCCAATGGTCCTGTCACCTCCAAGTGGGGTAAGCTCCGTGCCGATATGGGTCATCCAGCACCATTCAACCTGAAGCAGATTGGTATCGGTAACGAGCAGTGGGGACCTATGTACCCTGAGCGTCTGCAGAAGTTCATGGAGCAGATCCATGCCAAGTATCCTAAGATCAAGATCTGCGGTTCATCTGGTCCATCTGCTGATGGCAAGGACTTCGACTACGGTTGGGAGCAGATGCGCAAGTTGGGCGTAGATATGGTAGATGAGCATTACTACAAGAGCCCTGAGTGGTTCCGCAGCAATGCCAGCCGTTACGACAAGTACGACCGCAAGGGTCCTAAGGTCTTTGCCGGTGAGTATGCTGCTCATGCCGAGAATAATCCAAACTCTTGGGAGGCAGCCCTTTCTGAGGCAGCTTTCATGACCGGTTTGGAGCGTAATGCCGATGTGGTTTATCAGGCTACCTATGCACCTCTCTTCGCTCATGTAGAGGGATGGCAGTGGCGTCCGGACCTCATCTGGTTCGATAACCTCAGCTCTGTCCGTTCTGCCAACTACTATGTTCAGCAGCTCTACGGCGAGAACAAGGGTACCAATGTGTTGAAACTTACCGAGAACGGCAAGGCTGTAGCAGGCGAGAATGGTCTCTATGCCACCGCTTGCTTCGACAAGGCTACCAAGAGCTACATCGTAAAGATTGCCAACACCTCTAACGAGGCAAAGGAAATCAACGTCACCTTTAATGGTATCAAGAAGTTGAACCCAGGTAAGGTAACCGTTCTCCATGCCGACGATATTCAGGCAGAAAACAAGATAGACAATAAAAATGTGGTTGTTCCTGTAGTATCAGATGCACAGGTTCAGGGCAATGTGTTGAACGTGAAGATGAAGCCAAACAGCTTTGTTGTATACCGTTTCTAATTGCCTACCTCCAATCTTCAATAAATCCTTAAGGTACAAATAGATAAGTGGATAATGTGAATCCCTTGCGACTCTAGTGGTTGCAAGGGATTTTTTTCTCTTCTAATGCCCTTGAAATTACATGGCGACGCAGGAGTTTTTGTGTCAGGACGTAGGAAAGATTACGTCGCCATGTAGGAAAAAGGCACTTTATGTATAAGAAAAGTTTGAATTTTGCATAAAAAATACGCTCAAACGCTAGCAATTTGCTCATTTTTTCGTAACTTTGCACCCGCAAACTTATAATTAATAATAAAAGAAAGAATGGCTAATTTGAGATTTGAGGTTGTAGCCGAGGCCTTTAAGAAAAGACCTGTAGAGGTAGAGGCTCCCAAGGTGCGCCCTTCGGAGTACTTCGCCAAGTATGTATTCAACCGCCAGAAGATGTACAAGTATCTGCCATCCGATGTGTACGAGAAACTCATCGATGTGATAGACAACGGTAATCGTCTGGACCGTTCCATCGCGGATGCCGTGGCTGCCGGCATGAAGCTCTGGGCTGAGGAAAACGGGGTAACACATTATACTCACTGGTTCCAGCCATTGACAGAAGGTACTGCCGAGAAGCATGATGCCTTCGTGGAGCATGACGGAAAGGGTGGTATGATTGAGGAATTCTCTGGCAAATTGCTTGTCCAGCAGGAACCTGATGCCAGCTCATTCCCTAACGGCGGTATCCGCAACACCTTCGAGGCTCGTGGCTATTCTGCATGGGATCCTACATCGCCTGTGTTCATCATCGACGATACCCTCTGTATCCCTACCATCTTTATATCTTATACGGGTGAGGCGTTGGACTACAAGGCTCCATTGCTCCGCTCGCTCCATACTCTGAGTGAGGCGGCTACCGAGGTGTGCCACTATTTTTACCCTCAGGTGAAGAAGGTGCAGACCAATCTCGGATGGGAGCAGGAGTACTTTCTGGTAGATGAGAGTCTCTATTCGGCTCGCCCTGACCTGATGCTTACGGGCCGTACCCTGATGGGACACGACTCTGCGAAGAACCAGCAGATGGACGACCACTATTTCGGAACAATCCCTGAGCGTGTGCAGGCTTTCATGAAGGATCTGGAAATACAGGCGCTCGAACTCGGCATCCCTTGCAAGACCCGTCATAACGAGGTGGCACCAAACCAGTTTGAGCTGGCGCCTATCTATGAGGAGTGCAATCTTGCCGTAGACCATAATATGCTCCTGATGAGTCTGATGAAGCGTGTGGCTCACAAGCACGGTTTCCGTGTGCTCCTTCACGAGAAGCCATTCGCTGGTGTGAATGGTTCGGGCAAGCACAACAACTGGAGTCTCTGCACCGATACCGGTGTACTGCTCCATGCAGCAGGCAAGACACCGGAGGACAACCTCCGCTTCGTAGTCTTCATCGTAGAGACCCTGATGGGTGTATACAAGCACAACGGACTGCTGAAGGCTTCTATCATGAGCGCTACCAATGCGCACCGTCTGGGAGCCAACGAGGCACCACCAGCCATCATCTCTTCATTCCTCGGAAAGCAGCTCACCGACCTGCTCGACCATATCGAAAAGGCAGACAAGGACGAACTCTTCGCCCTGGCTGGCAAGAAGGGTATGGAGCTGGATATCCCTGAGATTCCGGAGCTGATGATCGATAACACCGACCGCAACCGTACCTCTCCATTCGCCTTCACCGGAAACCGTTTCGAGTTCCGTGCTGTAGGTTCAGAGGCCAACTGTGCGTCATCTCTCATCGTACTGAATGCTGCCGTAGCTGAGGCTCTCGAAAATTTCAAGGCTCGTGTAGATGCCTTGATAGCAAAGGGCGAGGACCAGACATCGGCTATTATAGATATTGTACGCGAGGATATCAAGACCTGCAAGCCTATCCGCTTCGACGGCAACGGCTATTCTGATGAGTGGAAGGAAGAGGCTCAGAAGCGAGGCTTGGATTGCGAGGCATCCTGCCCGGTAGTCTTCGACCGTTATCTGGACAAGGAGAGCATCGAGATGTTTGCCAAGACCAACGTGATGAGCGAGAGCGAGTTGAAGGCGCGCAACGAGGTGAAGTGGGAGACTTATACCAAGAAGATTCAGATTGAGGCTCGTGTGATGGGCGACCTGAGCATGAACCATATCATCCCTGTGGCTACCCACTATCAGAGCCGTCTGGCAAAGAACGTAGAGGGCATGATTCACATCTTCGGTGGCGAGGAAGGCAAGAAATTGACTGCCCGCAACGTGAAGATTATCCGTGAGATTGCCGAGCGCACCGAGTCGATAGAGCGTGGTGTAGAGGCATTGGTAGATGCCCGCAAGGTAGCCAACAAGATAGAGAGCGAGCGCGAGAAGGCAGTAGCATATCACGACACGGTAGCTCCAAAGATGGAGGAAATCCGTTATCAGATAGACAAGCTCGAGCTTCTCGTAGCCGATGAACTTTGGACATTGCCAAAGTATCGTGAGCTGTTGTTCATCAGATAATATTTCCTGGATAAGGAATTGATATAATAAAAAAGAGTGCATTGCCGTTAACAATGCACTCTTTTTTTGCTTATCCTGAGCAGAAAAGCACAAACTAAGTTAAATATTTATAAAAGTTCGGGGTTAAAACTCGTAACCTACACATAATCAAATAAAAATGTGTAATTTTGCAGTCCGATTATTTCGGGGATAC
>DAWDAD010000066.1:0-14422 GCA_052356385.1 Prevotella sp. | reverse complement strand
TTACCTTCGAAGAATTTCTTGAAGGATTCGCGCACTTCATTAGCTGTCATCATATTATCTTTTATATTAATCTTTTTTAATTCTCAAATATTGTTTCAGAGGCTGTATTTCTCCTCTGTTTTGATTATTTTTTGCCCTTAAGGGCATTTTCTTCCGAAAAACTTTGCAAAGATAAGAAGAATTGCTTAATTTTGCAACAAAATTAATTATTTTTGAAATTAAAGTTTGGAAAAATGGCTTTAAATACAGATAAAAACGTAAAATTGTACTATTCCATCAAGGAAGTGGCTGAGGAAGTGGGTGTAACGGAGTCAACTCTCCGTTATTGGGAAAAGGAGTTTCCTTTCCTCAGGCCTAAGGTGGGTGTGAACAAGGTGCGTCAATATTCTGACAAGGATATTGAGCAGGTGAAACTCATCTATAACCTGATCAAGGTGAAGGGATTCAAGATTGCTGCGGCACGTAAGTATCTGAGTCAAAACAGAACGGGTGCCGAGAAATCGTCTGACGTTCTCGACACCCTCATTTCTGTAAGAGATCAGCTCAAGGAACTCAAGAAACAGCTAGACGGACTGGTTTAATACTTTGAACTTGGAACATTGAGCTTTGAACTTTGAACTTTATGATTAGTAAAGTGTAGGGGATTACCAGCATTCTTCGCCGAAAACCTCGGCGATGGTAATCTTGCTGGCCTCTTTCTTGCTGAGCTGGTGGCTCCAGGTTACTCTGCCCTTGGTGGATGCACCTGGACCATAGTTCTTGTATTCGCTGTACTCGGCAGTTTCTTCATTCTTCGGGTTGCGCCAGTTGTCCCAACCTGCAGGTGTGATGTGGCTGCCCATCTCGCAATTCATGAAGAGGGTCTTGGCGTATGGGCGCCAAGGACGACCCAAATATACCTTGTCAACCCCCGCATCAGCTGTCAGCTTGCACTTGTTGAAGACATAACCGTATTTCTGACCAGCAGGGCTGGATGCGGCTGTAATGTAACTGTTTGCCTTGCTGTGAATCTCACAATTCTCAAACCATGCCAAGCTAGGACCGAAGATGAAATCGGTGGTTCCCTCGATGTAGCAGTCGTAGAAGGCGATGCGGGAGCCTGCCTTGCCGGTATAAACGGTATCCTGATTACCCAGAAGACGGCAGTTCTGTACCAACACATGGTCGCCCTCGATGTGGAGTGAGACTGCTTGTCCCAGTTTTGCGGCATTATTTTCGATGGTGATGTCTTTCAGCGTGATGTAGCTACCTGCTACCTTGAGGGTGTAGGTGCGGAAAGTTCCCATCTTTTTGCCTTTGACAGATGCATCTGAGTCAAGTCCGCCGATAGGCATCAGGATATTGGCATGGTCATCCCAAGTGATGATGGTCTGGTCGCGGTCTTCTCCGCAGATCGTGATGTTGGTGAGCCATGATGGGATGATGAGTTTCTCCTTATACACGCCCTTTTTCACATAGATTACCTTGGTGTATTCCATAAAGGCACGGCATACCTGGATGGCTTCGTCAATGGTGCGGAATTCGCCCGTGCCATCTCGTGAAACGACCAGTGTATCTGGATTGTCGTACTTGTTGGCTGCAGCCAGAGGTAGCATAGCCAACATCATCAGAAATGATAAAAAAAGCTTTTTCATTGTTTTGTTTGTTTTTGTTTTAATGATTGTAGTTTATTTGGCTTGATGAAATTCTGGAGCCGGAAGCAGTAGGCTTCCAGCTCCAGATTTCAAATGATATCATCTTTGTTCTTTTTTAATGATGATACCATCTCTGTTCTTTTCAGATTATAAGATTCTCTGCACTTCCTGCAGATCCTCAATCGTCTTGAGCTTATCCATGATGATCTTTACTTCATCACGGTCATGAATACGAAGTTCGATGGTTCCGTCGAAGATACCATTGTCGCTGCTGATGGTAAGCTTGTGGATGTTGATGCCCAGCTGGTCGCTGATAATCTTGCTCACATCGAGGAGCATGCCCTTGCGGTCGATACCCTTGATTTCGATGGTTGCATCGAAGAGCATCTGCTTGTGCATATCCCACTTGGCATCCACGATGCGGTTGCCATAGCTTGATTTCAGCTTGGCAGCTACATTGCACGAACGCTTGTGAATCTCGATGCGGTTCTTGTTATCGATGAATCCCATCACGTCGTCGCCCGGAATGGCGTGGCAGCAGGAAGGGAAGATAAACTGATTGATGTTTTCTTCGGTCAGGATGAGCGGCTTCTTCTTGTTGAAGTCCTTGCCCACCACAAAGAGTTCCTGTGGCTTTACGATGCCGCCCGTTTCCTCCTTCTGCTTGTTCTTGCCCAGAAATGGAATGTAGTCGCGCCAGCTCGATGATTGCTTCTGCTTCTTGGGCTTGCCCTGCAGCTCATCAAGGTCTTTCTCTCCGAGCAGGATACAGTGTTCGCCCAGTGACTGGAAGAAGTTGTCGCGCTTCTGGATATTGTGGAGTTCGCAGAGCCTGTCCACTACCGAGTTGGTCATCTCCATATTGTTCTTCTGCAGCCATTCGGTGAGTATGCTCTCACCCTTTTTCTGCACTTCGCGGGAGTCACGTCGCAATATCGCCATGATCTTGCTCTTAGCCTTGGCTGTGCTTACGAAGTTCACCCATGCAGGCTGTACGTGCTGACTCTTGGAGGTAAGGATCTCTACCTGGTCGCCGCTGTTCAGCTTGTGGCTCAGAGGTACCAGCTTATGGTTTACCTTGGCTCCGATGCAGTGGCTGCCCAGGAATGTATGTATCTGGAAGGCGAAGTCGAGTGCAGTACATCCGGCTGGCATCGTGATGATTTCTCCCTTCGGGGTGAAGACAAAGATTTCAGATGCATAGAGGTTGAGCTTGATAGCGTCGAGGAAGTCCATCGCATCAGGCTGCGGATCGTCCAGAATCTCCTTGATGGTGCTCAGCCAGTCGTTCAACTCGTTTTCATCCTCAGTATATTCGCCACCCTCCTTGTATTTCCAGTGGGCTGCAAATCCCTTTTCTGCCACCTCGTCCATGCGGTCGGAGCGGATCTGTACCTCTATCCAGCGTCCCTGCTTACTCATCAAGGTAACGTGGAGAGCCTGGTATCCGTTAGCTTTCGGATGGTTCAGCCAGTCGCGCAGACGGTCGGGATGGCTCTTGTATATCTTGCTGATAGCAACATAGACATTGAAGCATTCGTTCACCTCGTTGGTTCTGCTCTTTGGAGTCACGATGATGCGAACTGCAAGAATATCGTAGATTTCATCGAAAGAAACGTGCTTGTTCTGCATCTTGTTCCAGATGGAATAAGGGCTCTTGACACGTGCTTTGATCTTGTAATCCACACCCAGCTTATCCAGTTCCTCACGGATAGGAGCAGTGAATTGTGCAAAGAGGGTGTCACGTTGCGATTCGGTATCTGCAAGCTTATGCTCAATGTTGGCATATTCCTGTGGATGGTCGTAGCGGAAGCTGAGGTTTTCCAGTTCGGTCTTGATTTTGTTAAGTCCGAGACGGTTGGCGAGTGGCGCATATATATATAAGGTCTCGCCTGCAATCTTGTATTGTTTGTTGGCTGGCTGCGATTCCAGGGTGCGCATATTGTGCAGTCGGTCGCAGATTTTGATGAGAATCACTCGGATGTCATCGCTCATGGTGAGCAACAACTTCTTGAAGTTTTCTGCCTGTGCAGAAGCCTGGTCTCCAAAGATGCCACCACTGATTTTTGTGAGTCCATCCACAATCTGTGTCACCTTGGCACCGAAGATGTTGGAGATGTCTTCTACCGTATAGTCTGTATCTTCTACCACATCATGGAGCAGTGCTGCGCAGATGCTGGTAGAACCCAATCCCATTTCCTCACAGGCAATCTGTGCCACGGCGATAGGGTGCATGATATACGGTTCGCCAGACAATCGGCGCACGCCCTTGTGCGCCTGACGGGCGAAGTTGAAGGCTTTTGTCACGATATCTACCTTCTTGCGGTGTCGCGAGCTGAGGTAGGTGTCGAGTAAATGCTGAAAGGCATCACCGATCAGTTTGTTGTCGGCTTGCTCTCTTTCTAGGTCTTTCAAGTTCTGGTCATCCATAGCTGTACCCTCCTATTTATAAAATGATTAATGATGTATTACTGAAGCCCACGATCCTGGGCGTGGGCTTCAGTATATAGATTTTATTTTTTTTTATTTCACTTTGATCTTCTTTCCGGCACGAATACTGTTGCCCGAAATCTTGTTCAACTTCTTGAGTTTCTTCACGGTTGTTCCGTTGCGAGCAGCAATCTCCGAGAGTGTATCTCCGCTCTTGATGGTTACGCTCTTGCTTCTTGCGTTCTTGCTCTTGCCCTTCTTGCCGCGGCTGTTGCGTGAAGACTTGCTTCGGCTGCTACGTGAAGATGATACGCTGCTGCGTGAACGGCTGCTGCGGGAACGGCTGTAGCTTGGTTCATCGTCGTTGACTTCTACCACATCACGCTTCTGCAGAAGCTCATCAGCACGGTAACTGAAGATGGAATCCTTGTTGTCGATGAAGGCTCCGATGAGTGATTCCGGCAGACGTACTGGCATTGGCCTGTGACTGCCGTTGATGATGTCGCGGCGATACTGTGGGTTCAGGTTGCGAAGATGCTCGGCATCGATGTTGAGAACCTTGGCAATCTGCTCAATATGAACATCCTGGTTCACTTCCACGGTGTCTGTCTTGGTTGGCAACTCGGTTACCATCGGACAGATGTTGTGGTCGCAGTAATAGTTCATAATATAGTTGGCTGCGATGAAAGCTGGTACATATCCACGTGTCTCCTTTGGCAGGTATGGATAAATCTTCCAATAGTCAGTCTCGCCCTTGGCACGGTGGATTGCCTTGTTTACCTTGGCTGGTCCGCAATTGTAGGCTGCGATAACGAGGTTCCAGTCGTCGAAGATCTTATAGAGATCGCGCAGGTAGTGGGCTGCGGCATAAGATGCTTTCACTGGGTCGCGGCGCTCATCGTAGAGGGTATTCACCTCCAGACCGTAGCGCTTGCCTGTGCTCAGCATGAACTGCCAGAGACCTGTGGCTCCTACGCGGGAAACAGCCTTGGGGTTGAGTGCCGACTCGATAACCGGCAGATATTTCAGCTCCAGTGGCAGGTTGTATGCTTCCAATGCCTCTTCGAAGATAGGCATGTAGAAGTTGCTGGCACCCAGCATGAAGCTTACAGATCGACGAAGTTTGCCGCTGTAGCGGTCGATGAACTTCTGTACTACCTCATTGTATGGCATTTCAATAAGTGTAGGGAGTCGCTTCAATCGGTCGATATATACCTGTGTTTCGAAAACCGGATTCACATCACGGTATTTGCAAGAGGTGTCGGCCATCATGTAAGCCTGTGTATTGTAGAGGTGAAGAAGGCTGTCGAGGTTGTCTTCCAAACCTTCAGGAACTTCGATTTCCTCCTGCTTACCGTCCTTGTCGGTTACGGTAATCACATCGTCATTGTCTTCTGCATTGTCGTTTTGGGCTTGAATGCCCTGCCAGCTAAACAGCATCGCTGCTGCCATGATGATTATTTTCTTCATTATCTAATGTCTATTGTTTTCTATTTTAATTATATGCTTCTTTTTCGTTTAGTTTTCTGATGGTTACTTTTAGAATGTGAGTGAGCATTGCAGTCCGAGTGCGCCTGAACGCAGCGGGTTGTTGTATCTGCCGTTATTGAGCACGGCAGGCTCCACTCTGAGGCTGAGGTCGTCGGAGATGTCGAATTCTGAGAGCGATGCATCTACATACGCATCGATGACGGAGAAGGCGTAGATGCCAATCATCACGAAGGTTCCCATATCTCTCCATCGGCGGAATTTGTCTTTACGCTTACGGAAGATTTCCTTGTAGCGTTCTATGTTGGAGGCATCGATTGTGGCTCCCAAATGCAGAAACTGGTTGTAGCTCTGCGTGTTCGGGTCATCATCCATAATGTCGAGGTAGGCCTGCGAGTAGTCGTGATACATCTGGTTGTTCCAGGTGATGGCGTAAGCGCAGCCTACGAAACCACCATATATAATAGGTAGTTTCCAGTATTTGCGGTTGTAGATCTGTCCTGCTCCGGGCAAAACCAGTGCAAGCCACATGGCGCGCTTGGCATCTGGTCGCCAGGTAGCCCAATCGCGCTTCTTCTTCTGCATCGGCTTGAGCGAACTGTTGAGTTTAGCCAGATTCATGCTGTCCTTGGCTGTGATGGCAGAATCTACCGAAGTCTTTGCCGCTTCTGTCGCCATCCTTGCCGAGTCGGCAGCAGCGAAGTCAGGAACGGCTACTTCTGCCTTCGCCTTCTGTTTCTGAGCCGAAACTTGGAGCGAGGTTGCCAGCAGTAAAGCCGAAATGCAAATATGTGATAATCTTAAATTCACTTTTTTATTCTTCTATATCTTATTCGGAACAGATGAAATTGTTCCTGTTTATCGAAATAATCTATTTCTTTCTATTAAAACAAGATTTATTCCTGTTTCAGTTTATCGAAAACGTTCATGATGTGCTCCAGTTCCTCTTCATTGCTGAATGGGATGCTGATTTTTCCCTTGCCCTTGGCAGAGCAGGTGAATTGCACCTTGGTATTGAGGAATTTGGAGAGCTTTTCTCTAAGCATGGTGAATTCCTCGGGTATCTGTGTCTTGGCAGTGATGGTTTTCTTGCCGCTTTCCACGTCTTCACCGCTTTTCAGTCGCTGTACCATCTCTTCCACCTTTCTCACGGAGTAACCGTTCTTCTGGATTTCCTTGAAGAGCTTGATCTGAAGCGACGGACTGTCGAGTGCTAGGAGCGCTCTGCAGTGTCCCATATCGATTTCTTTCTTCTGGAGCGCCATCTGCACCTGTGCCGGCAGCTTCAGGAGTCGGAGATAGTTGGCAATGGCAGCACGGCTTTTGCCCACACGTTCGGAAATTTTTTCCTGGGTCATTCCCTCGTTTTCCAGAAGATGTTCGTATGCGAGTGCAATCTCTATGGCGTTGAGGTCCTGGCGCTGGATATTCTCCACGAGCGCCATCTCCATCACGTTTTCATCGCTGATGGTGCGGATGTAGGCAGGTATTGCCATGAGTCCAGCTAGTTGTGAAGCTCTCCATCGTCTTTCTCCCGCAATAATCTGGAATCGGTTTTCCGAAATCTGTCGCAGGGTGATAGGCTGGATGATGCCGATGGCACTGATGCTATCGGCGAGTTCGCGCAGCGCCTCTTCGTCAAACTCCCGTCGTGGCTGGTTTGGGTTTGCCTCGATCTGATCGAGAGGTATCTCGTTGATGGTGCTGCTGCCCTGAGTACGTACTCCCTCTGTCGAGATGAGGGCATCGAGTCCACGGCCCAGGGCGTTGTTTCTTATGCCGTTATTGAATTTCTTATGTACTGCCATTTTTGCTTTGAACTTTGAATTTTGAACATTGAACTTTCCTGATGGGTTCAATTTCCAAATCTTATCTATTCTTGTTGATAATTTCCTTTGCCAGTGCCAGGTGGTTCTTGGCACCATTTGATTCTGCATCGTAGAGAATGACTGGGAGGCCGTGGCTCGGACTCTCGCTCAATTTCACGTTGCGCTGGATGACAGTCTTGAATACCAATTCCTGGAAGTGGCGCTTCACCTCGTCGTAAATTTGGTTGGCGAGTCGGAGGCGGCTGTCGTACATCGTCAGCAGGAAACCTTCTATTTCGAGCTTCGGATTCAGCTTGCTCTTGATGATCTTGATGGTGTTGAGCAGCTTGCTGATTCCTTCCAGTGCAAAGTATTCACATTGCACTGGGATGATCACGCTGTCTGCGGCGGTAAGCGAGTTCACTGTTATCAAACCCAGCGATGGGGAACAGTCGATGAGAATATAATCGTATTCTTCGCGGATGGGGTCGAGCAGTTTCTTGATTACTTTCTCGCGATTCTTAAGGTTGAGCATTTCTATCTCAGCTCCTACAAGATCGATGTGGCTCGGCACGATGTCGAGTCCGTCGATGTCGGTAGTGTAGATGGCATCACGCACATCTGCATGGTTGATGATGCACTCATAGAGTGAACAATCTACCTCGCTGATGTCCACACCCAGACCGCTGGATGCGTTTGCCTGAGGGTCGGCATCGATGACGAGTACCGTTTTCTCCAGGGTAGCAAGCGATGCAGCCAGGTTGATGGTGGTTGTTGTCTTTCCGACGCCACCTTTCTGATTAGCTAATGCTATGATTTTTCCCATTTTTAAAGTCTATATAATAACCTGAAGTGTGCGCCTGCGAGTCTAAAATGGCTTTTGCGCACAGAATTTTTCGGCAAAGATACAAAAAATATGCGAGAAATATGTTTCTTTAAAGGTTTTTTCGTACTTTTGCACCAAAAAGAAAGATATTTTTATGGAAAATAAGAGACCTTTAGTGTTAATTTCAAATGATGATGGCTATCATGCCAATGGTATCAAGACCCTCGTGCGCTTTCTGAAAGACTGGTGCGACGTACTCGTTGTGGCTCCCGAAAGTGCCCGCTCCGGATTCGCCTGTGCCTTCTCGGCTACCACTCCGCTGCGACTGAAGCGCCGTCATAATATGGGCGAAGATGTAGAGGTTTGGTCGTGCAGCGGTACGCCGGTGGATTGTGTCAAACTGGCGCTCGACCAGTTCTACAAGGACCGTCGCCCTGATCTCGTAATCGGTGGTATCAACCATGGTGATAATTCCAGTGTGAACAATCACTATTCAGGTACGATGGGCGTAGCCAAGGAGGGATGTATGCAGCATATTCCTAGCATCGCCTTCAGCAGTTGCAACTATGATGAGAATGCCGATCTCTCGCCTTTGCGAGACGGTGTAGCCCAGGTGGTGAAGATGGTTCTGGAGAAGGGCTTGCCGAAATATACCTGCCTGAATGTCAACTTCCCGGCACAGCCTCCGTTCAAGGGCTTCAAGGCTTGCAGAATGGCACATGGCTCGTGGATCAACGAGGTGGAACATCGTACGCACCCTCATGGGTATGAATACTATTGGATGGTGGGCGATTATCGCAATGACGAACCGGATGCTGCGGATACAGATCAATGGGCGGTGAATCATGGCTATATTGCCATCACGCCGACCAAGATTGATATCACGGATTATGATTGGATCAAGAACTTTGAATTATGAAGTATTATTTGATTGTAGGAGAGGCGAGTGGTGATTTGCATGCCAGCAGATTGATGCGTTCGCTAAAAAATGTTGACGAGTTTGCGGAATTTAGGTTCTTCGGTGGCGACTTGATGGCTGCCGAAGGTGGCACTCGTGTCAAGCATTACAAGGAGCTTGCCTATATGGGCTTTGTTCCTGTGCTGATGCATCTGGGTACCATCTTTTCCAATATGAAGAGATGCAAGGAAGATATTGTGAAATGGAAACCGGATGTGGTAATCCTTGTAGATTATCCTGGATTTAATCTGAATATCGCTAAGTTCTTGAAAAAGAAGACTAATATTCCGGCGTACTATTATATCTCGCCTAAAATCTGGGCGTGGAAGGAATGGCGAATCCGCAGTATCAAGCGTGATATCGCCGAACTTTTCTCCATCCTGCCTTTCGAGGTGCCTTTCTTCGAGAAAAAGCACCGTTATCCTATCCATTATGTAGGTAATCCTACGGCAGAAGAGGTGAATGAGTTTCAATCGGAATATCATCAGAATTTCGTGGAGTTTTGTGAAGAGAATAATCTGGACAGGCATCGCCCGATTATTGCTTTGCTTGCCGGAAGCCGTTTGCAGGAGATTAAGGATAATCTGCCTGCCATGATTGAGGTGGCAGAGCGGTTTGAGGATTACCAGATGGTGCTTGCAGGAGCTCCTTCCATCGAGGATTCTTATTATGAGAAGTTCCTGAAGGGTACGCCTGTCAAGATGGTGCGCAATAAGACCTATCCGCTCCTGAGTCACAGTACGGCTGCTTTGGTAACGAGTGGTACGGCTACTTTGGAGACGGCGCTGTTCGAGGTTCCGCAGGTGGTTTGCTATGAGACCCCATTGCCGCATCTAGTTCGCTTTGCGTTTAAGCATGTGATGTCGTGCAAGTATATTTCGCTGGTGAATCTGATTGCCGACAAGGAAGTGGTGCAGGAGATGTTTGCTGACCGTTTTCAAGTGGATGCCATCGCCGACCAGCTTTATCGGATTTTGCCAGGCAAGGAGGGCAGGGAGCGTATGCTTTCTGAATATCGTGAGGTGAGAGAACGTCTGGGTAACCAGGTTGCTCCTGATGAGGCTGCTGCCGTCATGTTCGATCTCTTGGTCAAGCGTCGTGAAATGCTGGTTAGACTTGCTAAGGAGAGAGCCGAAGCAGAAGCCAAGGCTGCTGCCGAAGCTGCCGAGCGTGCCCGATTGAAAGCCCTGGCCGAAGCTGAAGCTGCAAAAAAGAAAGCGGAACAACAGGCTGAGGCCGCAAGACGAAGAGCGGAAGAGGAAGCCGAAAAGGCAAGAAGGAAGGTGGAAGAGGCTAGAAGACTGGCAGATGAAGAAGCCGAAAGAGCCAGAAGGGCAGAAGAACAGCTTAATGAGTCGCAGCAGGAGGAATTGAAATAGTTGCTCTATGGGTACCGTTATAAATTAAAAAATCCAAGCTAGAATGAATCTGGCTTGGATTTTTTTCTTATTGTACTTTTTCAGAACGGAGTCTATCCGAAAAGCTGGAGGGTGTAGAGATAAATCACGGCAGCTGGAATCGCCATAAGTGATGAATCGAAGCGGTCGAGCATTCCGCCATGGCCCGGCAGGATATTACCACTATCCTTTACTCCCAGGGTGCGCTTGAAGAGACTTTCTACCAAATCGCCCCAGGTTCCGAAAACTGCTACAACTACTCCTAAACCTACCCATCCGAGAATGCTGAGGCGGTGAGCCTCGCCATCGTTGGCAATGTAACCGATGATGATGGCTGCGATAATTACGAAGATACCACCACCGATGCTACCTTCCCAACTCTTCGCCGGACTGATGCGAGGAAACAGCTTATGCTTGCCGAAAAGCGAACCGCTGCAATAAGCACCCGTATCATTGGTCCAGAGGAAGATGAATACGCTCAGAGGCAAGAGCATGTCGTAATGAATCTGACCATCGAATGCCGAAGTCTCAAATGCCAACACGTTGATCATCGAGAATGGAAGGGCAATGTACATTTGCGAAAGCATGGTGTAAGCCCAGTCGTTGATGGCGTTCTTGTTGGCTGTATAGAGCCCTCCGATGAAGAGGTAGATGATGGTGAGCAAGTATGGTACGAATACCACGAAGTTGCCCACGATACCTGTGCGGAATCCAGCTACGGCAAGGAAGAAATATACTCCTGCCACGGTGGTGATGAATCGGTTGACAGTTACGTCTTCCTTTTGGTTCACCAGTCCGCAGTACTCCCAGATGCTTAGGCCTGTAATCAGGGCGAACAGGAATACCATCGCCCTAGGATTCAGGAAGCAAGATACCATACACACAACGAAGAGTACGCCTGTGATGGATCTAATTACTAGATTTTTTTGTTTCTCAGTCATGGTCTTGCTTTTTATTCGTTATTTTTCTTGTTTCCAGAAGTTTTCTCGTACCCCTTCTCAGAAGCATCATCTGAAGTCTTTTCGGAACCCTTCTCTTCTGTATCCTCAGAAACCTTTGCGGGAGCTTTCTCTGAAGTATTCTCTTCAGCCTCCTCCTTCGAAGCTTTCTTTGCCTCTTCGTGCTCCTTGATGGCTGCCTGAACCTCAGGCATATCCTTTACGGCATCATCAATCTTAGGCTGTTCGTCCTCCATGATTTCCTGAGAACGGCTCAGCCAAGGACGCTTGCCGAAGATGTGCTCCACGTCTTCGGCCATAATCACCTCTTTTTGAATCAGCAGCTCGGCAAGGGCGTTGTGACCCTCCTTGTGCTCCATCAGGATGTTCTTGGCACGGGTGTATTGTTCGTTCACCATCTGCAGAACCTCCTTGTCTATCTCGCGGGCTGTAGTCTCTGAGTATGGACGCTGGAATGAATACTCGTTCTGGTTGTAATAGCAGATATTTGGCAAAGTCTTGCTCATACCCAGATAAGCCACCATTCCGTACGCACTCTTGGTCGCGCGTTCCAGATCGTTCATCGCACCGGAAGAAATATGACCGGTGAAGAGTTCCTCGGCTGCACGTCCACCCATCAGCGAGCACATTTCATCGAGCATCTGCTCCTTGGTGGTAATCTGTCGCTCCTCAGGGAGATACCAGGCTGCTCCGAGTGCCTGACCACGAGGCACGATCGTAACCTTGATGAGTGGATTGGCATACTGACAGAACCAGGAGATGGTTGCATGGCCTGCCTCATGGAGTGCGATGCTTCGTTTCTCATCGGCAGTCATCACCTTGGTCTTCTTCTCCAGTCCGCCTACGATTCTATCTACGGCATCAAGGAAATCCTGCTTGCATACCGCCTTCTTGTCGTGGCGGGCAGCAATGAGGGCAGCCTCGTTACATACATTTGCAATATCAGCACCCGAGAAGCCAGGGGTCTGGCGAGCCAGGAGGTCCACGTCCACAGTGTCATCTATCTTGATAGGCTTGAGGTGAACCAGGAAGATTGCCTTACGCTCGTTCAAGCCTGGGAGATCTACGTGGATTTCTCTGTCAAAACGGCCTGCGCGGAGCAGGGCGCTGTCGAGCATATCTACACGGTTGGTAGCTGCCAGAATGATGACACCACTATTGGTACCGAAACCGTCCATCTCTGTAAGCAGGGCGTTGAGCGTGTTCTCTCGCTCGTCGTTTCCGCCCATTGCCGGGTTCTTGCTGCGGGCACGGCCCACAGCATCGATCTCATCGATGAAGATGATGCAAGGAGCCTTCTCTTTTGCCTGGCGGAAGAGGTCGCGTACGCGCGATGCACCCACGCCGACGAACATCTCAACAAAGTCTGAACCGCTCATGGAGAAGAATGGTACGCCAGCTTCGCCAGCTACAGCCTTTGCCAGGAGAGTCTTACCGGTTCCTGGAGGACCAACGAGCAATGCGCCCTTAGGAATCTTACCACCCAGATCGGTATATTTCTGCGGATTCTTAAGGAATTCCACGATTTCCTCTACTTCCTGCTTGGCACCTTCCTGTCCGGCAACATCCTTGAAGGTGATTCCCAGGGAATTTCCCTTCTCGTACATCTTTGCCTTGCTCTTACCTACATTGAAGATGCCGCCGCCCATGTTGCTCATACCGCTTCCCATTCTGCCTGACATCCAGTAGATGAAGAGGAAGAAGAGGAGGAGAGGGGCAACGCTCATTACGAGATTCCAGAAATCATTGCTCTTCTGGTTATCGTAACTGAAGGAACGGATTTTCTTTTCCTTCACCATTTCGTTGGCGTAGCGATCTACCTCGTCGATCGATCCGAACTGTACCTTGACGTAAGGATTCGGTCCTACGCTCTGGGCGCTCATTTTATAGACATCTCTCGTATATTTCGGGTTGATATATATCTTGAGAGTACTTTCCGTCTTGTTGGCTACTACGCTCAGCACGTATCCCTTATCTACATATTGTTTGAATTCGGTATAGGTGGCTTCCTTGGCTGCGCTTCCGCCCAAGGCATCACCACCGCCACTGAAAAACAAAGCGATGAGGGCGATGAGGATAATGGTGTAGAGCCAATTCATGTTAAACCTAGGCATCTTCGGACCTTTTCCTCCGCCAGGATTATTGAAGTTGTTGCTTTGTTCCATTGTTATTGTTTATTTCTATTTTATGTATGCTCTTTTTTCTTTCTTGATGCGCTTTTTTAGTGCATCATCTTTCTTAATGCCGTTCTTGAAGCATCTGTAGAGTCTGCTGCCAAGTTCGGTATTCTTGGGAATTAGTCGAGATTCGGAATATGGGTAAGCTTGGCGTCTGCCCAGAGATGCTCCAGGTCGTAATAGGCGCGTACTTCTGGCAGGAAGATGTGAACGAGAACATCCACAAAGTCCATCGCCACCCACTGGTCGTTGCCCAGACCTGCCACATTCACCGGCTTTTCGCCAAGGTTCTTGCGGCACATATCGCCCACTGATTCTGCGATGGCTTCTACCTGTGTAGGTGATCCACCCTGACAGATGATGAAATATTTGGCGATGGTGCCATCCATTTCACTGAGGTCGGCGATAACGATGTCTTGACCTTTTTTCTCCTGTATTCCTTCCTTAATAGTCTCTACGAGTTGTTTAACTGTGTTCATTTAATCTTTCTTTATTTTTTTATTTTCTTTATTTACTACCTTATTATATGTAATTATGGTACAAAGATACGCTAAATACCCGAAAAAGCCATAGAAAACAGAAAAAATTGAGATTTTTTAGAAAAAAGTGCCGAAAAATTTTGGTGATTCAAAAAAATGTTGTACCTTTGCACCCGCAATTGAGAAACAATATGCTTGAGATTGCAATGATATTGGGATATGGTGTAATGGTAACACTACAGATTCTGGTCCTGTCATTCCTGGTT
>DAWDAD010000065.1:0-15719 GCA_052356385.1 Prevotella sp. | reverse complement strand
TAGAGCAACAGACTCATAATCTGGAGGTCCTAGGTTCAAGCCCTAGCTGGTCCACGCTGAAAATCAGCGACTTACGCTTTCGAGCGCAAGTCGCTTTTTTGTTCTGCGAAAACATTGCGAAAACATCGAATTTCAGTTAATACCCTCTTATGAGACTTTATCTTGACATTTTGCAATGTTATGCACTATCCCCCAAAGGCAAAATAAAAGATCTTTATTATTTTGGTTCACTACTCACTGTCACATCCCAACATTTTCTTATATCTTCCCCAATGTTCACACGTACACTCTAGATAGGAACAACGTAAAATCTACACATCATTTTTGTCACGGCTTGCCGCACGGTAGTCGCAACTTTTTTTGCTAGTAAAGCTCCGAGTTTCAAGACGTTAGCCAAGAAACCGGGGATTAGGCTCCCCCCTGCTATAAAAATGTTGCGGATTTTGGCGCAAGCGCCCCTACCAAAATCCATCGTTTTAATGTCATAAAACTACTTTTGTTGAGGATCAACGAGAACAAGATTGAAAGCATTGATGAGATTTGTCACAGCAGGATTTCTTTCTTGCATACCATGTAGCAATGCTTTCATTTCATCAAACGTCAACTCATGATGCCCTGACCTTTTCTCTTCTTGAATCAGCCTAATGATGTAATCGGCAATATCCAGTCCTTGTTCCCGTTCCTCATCAGAGGCATGGTCCTCTAAGAATATCGACACCTCAGTCTGAATTCCATCATCATTCATGGCATCTGCTTTCTTCTGCCATGCCGCCGTTGCCTTCAAGTCAGGAAACAATACCACCTTTCTACCTCTCAGCACATGCTTACGTCGATTGAAGCATCCGTCCTTTCCACCAGAAGCCAACCAAATAAAATCATCCATGAAAACAGAAGCTATGATTGCCGTCTTCTCACTTTCTACAATAGCTATAGGTTTACGATTGTCCGCCAATAAGTGTTCACCAAAGAAACATTGCTCTAGGACATAATCTTTCATCTTCATAGCAGAATGTGCCCAAGATACCTTATCGGCTCTATGACCTGTCGCAACATCATAGAGCATGATTTTACCATCATGCACCTTTCCCTCCACATCTACTTGCCAAAATACCACAGCACCATCCCACATATTAGCTGTACCAATATGATATCGTTTCAAGATATTCAACACTATAGGCTCAGGAAACAAAGAATACAAAAATCTCACGAAATGGTTGTTGTTATATCCCCTCTTCGAACGTAGCATAATATCTTCGGCAACGTAACTGGGTTTCTTCTGAACTATATCATCCATATGATGAGCTTGATTGAATCGTCTTACTATAGAAACGACATTCTTGTCTGTCTCACCATCAAAACAAGCCAGTTTCATCTCCTCTGGGTTTTGCTCAAAAAAAGCTTTTGGAGTAAGATGATAACCACAACTATTCTCATGGTTACACCTTCCCACCTCCGTAGGGAAAGTATATTTTCCCTCTAAATCCACGTAACGAGTAAAGCATTTATATCGTTTACAATGTGGACACATCGTTCGGCTTTTGGGTCCATGATACTTTTCTAAAACAAATCTATGCGTCTTCATTTTTTCTCTTTTACAACTTTTTCTTGTCCTTTTTGTCCCTTTCATCACACAAAAGGACAAAAAGGACACTTTTTTACAAGATTTTTCGATAAACACCAAATTCTACCTTTTTAAATAAAGTATCTAAATGACTCTTTAGGAATCGACTTACCTTCTTCTCTTCCCATCCCAACAAAGCTTTCCCCATCTGTTTGATTTCAGAAGTAGCAAAGCGTTCGGGCAGTTTGTCATAAAGTTCACGTTGGCTTTCGTCTAAGTTATCCCATAGGGCTAAACGAATGACACGATTGGCATTATCTTTGAAATAGTCCACCAAACTAATAGCCTTCTCTACAATATGTTTATTCACCACCATAGAATTATCTCCATTACAAATGTTATCCATCATTTGCAGAATGAGACAAAATCGAATGATGTAAGTTTCCATCTTACAGGAAATTCCAACAAGCACATCAGCAGAAGCCTGATTACAATAATCTGTATTCTGTTCTTGCCACATCCATAGATGTTGCTTGGCTTCATCAGAAAAGGACAGCAATTCAAATTCAGAATTGGTCTGATTACCATCCACATACTTACAGATAAGTCGCCCAGCGATTCTTTCCCACATATCAACAACATCTTGCCCAATGTCTTCCGTTTGCCATTTATTCTTCTTCAACACCTTGGGATAAGCAAACAAGATACGATCAAAGAAACCATTCTTACCTTTATCTCCCTTCAGCAGCATCTGAAGAATATCCAATTGTATAGAACCAATGACACTGGCAAATGGATGAGCGATGTTAATCGGTCGCTTATCCATCTTTCGACTTGTCGTAACCAACTTGTTATTAAACAACGACAACCAAAACTGTTCTTCCGAGCCCTTATTATATCGCTCAAAGTTCTTAAGCCAAGAAGCTAGTTCATCAGAATAGAGACAAACACCATGAGGATTATGAGACAAAACTTTTCCCAAAGACTCTTGCGTAACATCCGATACCACCATTTGTTTCCAATGAGGCATTTGTGGCATTTCTTCTATGCCCTTCGCCAAACGTTCCTTGTTCGTCATTTCTTTCAAAGCCTCATATTCATCTAAGGCAGAGATATAAGCCTCATAAGTTCTTTGGTCATGAAGGATGAACGGTTGCAAGATAAAACTCATAGGATGACTCTTATTGGAACCAGGCTTACCAACCAAGGCACAATATAGAGTTGCCGACTCTATCCAACCATTCTTCACCTTGATACGCACCTGATTGCCTATCCCTGAAGAGAAAGCAACCAAGATTGCTGCTGATGTATAATCAATGGGAAAGCCTAGAAAATCTCGCAAGGCCAAGACGATTTTCTGTATATCCGATGGAAAACAAGAAATGGGAAATGTAGAAACCACTTTATCCTCTTCTTGTTTTTCATCGAATCTTCGGATGTGTGCGATAGCATCTTTCTTGATACCATCACACATGTTTTTGATACTAAGCGCCATAATTACTTGTTCTCTAAAACTGCCAATACATCCTCATACTTATACATCACCTTGCGTGCCCCCACTTTGATGGCACGTAAGAAGCCCGACTTATTCCAACGCCACAAGGTAGTAAAGTCCACCTTTAGCATCTCTGCAGTCTCTGCTCTTGTTAGGAATGGAGCATGTTCGGCAGCTTGCTCCTCACCAGAGCTTGCACCTAATTTCTTTACCTGAGTTGCCACAATACGTGCAGCAGCCTCCTCAAAAATCGCATTCAGTTCTGCTCGATCCACGAACATGAACTGTCCTGAAATATTATTTGTCATGCGTTATTATTATTAATTCTTTTTAAAATTTTCTGCAAAGGTAATGACGTTGCACAAAATTTCATGGCAAAAAATAATTAAACTTTATTTTTAACATAAATCGGGCGTTTTCGAGTATTTTTCGGATGAAAAGTGTTAAAATACGAAGGTTAATTTGGCAAGGCACGAAGGGGGAGGAAGAGGATTGAAACGATAAAATTAAAATAAAAAAAGAAGCATCTACACTATCTAAGCGATAATTGTTGATGCTTCTTTAATCTATCTGTTCGTTTCCGGCTTCGTCTGAAGTTCGATCTCTTTTGTCGATAATGGTCAAGTTGTCAGGAAGAATGTCACGATACAAGCGACCTATCGGAACACGCATTTCGTTCTTCATGATCAAACTGTCGTTGTAGTAGATATCGATGTGCTCTACATTCACAGCAAACGAGCGATGAATACGCAGGAAAACGTCATTTTGCTCCCGTGTCTTGTTCAAAACTGTAACCAAAGGCATCTCGACTATAAGTTCTGTGCCGTCAGCCATGTAGAATTTACACTTGGGATGTATAAGCTCAAAAGTTATAGTCTGCGGACTTTAATATTAAGGGAAACAAGAAAGTAGTATAGTAGGAATATGTTATTTCACCAACTTCAACCCCTTTTCACTTAGATAGTATCTTTGCTTAGGGTGTCGAGGTTTGTCTGGGTATGCTCGCAAAACATACCCTTGTTCTATTGCAGGAGTCAGCATTTCAACCAATACATACCTTCTGCTAGAAATATTTAATCTACGCTGTATCTCAAACATAGAATACACATTTTCACGAATTGCATTTACTAATATTTGAACTTGTTCACTAACTTGTTCACTAACTTGTTCACTAACTTGTTCACTAACTTGTTCACTAACTTGACCACCAGCTTGACCACTAGCTTGGTCACTAAACCAATATGTCACGGTAGAGCATACTAAATCGCTTTTAAAATCAACGTTCTTGCCTGTCAATTTCTCCCATGTCAACATCTTATCAATACCAAATCCTGCGTTTTCCCCAAGTTTGGCATATCGGAAGAATCTAATCAAACTAGGATTTCTTGGCAGAGAATGAAGTTGGGTACGAATCTCTTCCAAAGGGAACATGAAACGTCCTGGGTTCTGAAACTCTATGCGGTTGGTATAAACTCGAATTGTAGGATGCATCGGGCTAAAATAATCAGAATGGGCACAAAAGTTGACCAATCCCTCACGCAAGGCATAGAGCTGTGACTCATCTTCCGGTCCAACCCCATTAGGCAAAGCCATGTATGGATTATCACAAAAATTACGAAGTCGCTGGATAATCAACTGATAAGATTCCCAAATATTATCTTGTTCTTGAAGCCTATAGGTATATCTAACCTTAGCATCAGAATAGCTGGTGCCTGGTATCTCAAGATAATCAATCCAAAAGTTACCTAAATGACTTTGCACAACATCTCTTCCACCAAACATGAGCATACCGCCAAAAGTCAGTTCTCCCTTCGAAGTACAGATACCAACTTTCTCACAAAACTGCTCCATCGGCAAATCTACATAAGGAAATGAAGGATTGAATCTCATCACATGGTTATGATAAGTTTCAAGAGAAATTGGATTCAAGTCTTTGATACTTGTTCCTTCTACAGGTTGCTCACTTCTACTGCCGAAAGATTGGTCTCTCAACATAGCCATAGCCTCCATATCGGTAGCACGGCGGTCACCACTACCAGTACGGATATATGTATTTATCGAACTACCAAAGTAAACTGGTTTGCACAATGACGAAGGCACATAAAAAGCCAATACGATTTTGCCATCAATATTGTATTTCTTGCCCCAAGCAGTAAGTTTCACATTGAATTTCTGCCCATTACGCAGAGTATTTAGAAAATCAGATTCGATTTTCTCTGGGTCATCACAACCCACTACATCAAACTTCTTACCATGCTGATGAACACCAAGCACAATCCACCCTCCTGATGTGTTAGAGAAAGCGGATACCGTTTCCCATACATCATTAGGAAGTTTGTTCTGGGCTGTCTTCATTTCGAAATCATCCCATTCTATCTCATTGATTCGCTTTTCAAGCTCTTCTTTTGTCATTGTTCCTTATAGTTTATCGCCTAAATAAGGGCAAAATTACGAAAATAAATACGAAATGCCAAAGATTTGAGTATTATTTTCAAGCCATCGCCCAAAAATAAACACTTTTATGTCACTTCTCTGATAACGTACTGCATTTACTTACTCTTCCACCAACTTCGCCAAAAGCGCTGCCATTTCCTTCTTTGACATCTTCTTGATGTCCTTCGCTGTCACATTTTCAAGCTGTTTTGGTTTGGCATGATTCAAATCGAGCAATGCGTTATTATACTCAAACATCTTGTCCAAAGGTGTTCGACCGATATAACCTTCCGTCACATTCTGCCCCTCAGAATGTCCCATACATTCTTTCAGATAGCTTTCCTTGATGCCTGCATGAGAAAGATTGGTAGCGAAAGAATGGCGCACCCACGTATTAGATGGAGAAACTTCCCATTTGAGCACATTGGCGCAAAGATTTCTTACTCGATCGGCAATATTCGAGTTTTCTTGTGAGACAAGCTTTCTTACTTTCGCCTCATTAGTCTCACCTTGTAATATATATGGGAAAACATGACTACCTTTGGATGGTTCTGCTGCCACCTCATCCAAGATTCGCTGCAACGGCTCTATAATGGGAACCACCACTTCTCGCTCCGTCTGCGCACTATTACGAGTCTTATGGCGACGGAACTTAAATGCTCGTCGCTCCATATCAAAGTAGAATTGAGAATAAGTGAGATGTGCAGCATCCATCAAGTTGAAGCCATTGCACAGATATTGCACCAGAAACATCCCCAAAGAGTGATGTACTCTCTTCTTGTATTCTTCATCCCAAGACTCGTGATACTCATGATTAATGAAAGCTTGATAGAGACGTGTCATCTTCTGAACATCAAGATAGCTATCTTTCTTAGATGGTCCCTTTGGTATCACAATCAAACCTTTCTGTGCCACATTGGAAAATGGATATTCCACATTCAACAAATATCCTTGCTTGGTACATTCGTTCCAAACTGCACGAGCATGGCGTAGATAGATGCCTCGTGTAGCATCTGCTATCTTTCCAACCAAGACTCCATCCGCATTCAAGACACCATTCTTCATTCCATTGTTCCACTTGATCAATTCCTCCTTACTAATCTTGAATCCAACAATCTTCGTATCCCAAAGAATACGCTTAAAAGAGTTGAGGGCATTGCGATAAATATCAGCGGTTGTAGCTCGCTCACCACCATTTTCGGTTTGCAACCTATGGATGAGACCTTCCCATACCTTCAAGAAAGAAGTCTCCTCTGTCGTACTCTTTCCTTCCACAACAATACGGATTGAATCAAGAGTCAGTTCCTTTCCTCGATTCAAACTCTCCAACATATCCTTATACTTATCAATATAAGACTGCCAAATCAACTTGGTAGCATACTTAGGCGACTTGCTCTTCTGAGCATTACTTATCTCCGAGAATTCCTTTGGAGTGAAGTTGCCACCTACATGATAATAGTAAGGCTTTCTATCAATAGTAAAGCGTGCAGAAAGCGGATAAGCAGCCGTATTCTTACGATTTGTACGCTTATCCAACACTAAAGCCATGGTACATTTGCGCTCAGAAAACGTACCAAATGATGTTACTAGTTTTTGTGCCATATTTTGTCGTTTTTTGCTATTTTATGCAATTTTGCGAAAACATCGGCAATCTCCCACCTCATAATTATCAGAAAATCAGACAAATTATGCGAAAACATTGCGAAAACATCGTCTTCGAGTTATGGGGTTTTACCGCATTTCATAAGATTTCAACAAAGATAATAAATTATTGATAATCAACCAAATAACACCTTATAAAATTTCTTAAAATAGCATTAAAACAGACTCATAATCTGGAGGTCCTAGGTTCAAGCCCTAGCTGGTCCACGCTTCTATTACAGCGACTTACGAGCAATCGTAGGCCGCTGTTTTTCTTTTTTCACAAAACGTATCCGACAGAAAAAAAAGAGGCCAAATGGGGCTTTTGCAACCAAGTTGCAGAAACCTTTTCGTAATTTTGCAACCGAAATAGAAAAAGGAACTGAATGTTCCTGGTTATATAGAACTAAAAGTATTGCAAAATTATGGAAGAAATGAAAAATTCTCACGAACATCATCATGAGCACAATCATGACTGCTCATGCGGCACAGAAGAACATGAGCACCAGGGGTGCGGTTGCCACCACCATCATCACCATGAAGAAGGCGGTTTGAAATCCAAACTCTTTCTGATAGGAGCAACCATCATCCTCCTGATTATCGCTGTTTTCATCGAAAAGGAATACAGTCTGGCTACCTGGCAGTTGCTCCTCGTCTATCTCATTCCTTATTTATTGATAGGACATGAGACGCTGGGCGAAGCTGCAGAAGGTATTGCCAAGGGCGATATGTTTAACGAAAACTTTCTGATGGCTATTGCAACCATCGGAGCACTTTGCATCGGATTCTTCCCAGGATCAGATACAGAATTCCCGGAGGCAGTCTTTGTGATGCTCTTCTTTCAGGTGGGCGAACTCTTCGAAGGATATGCGGAAGGAAAGAGCCGCGACAGTATTTCGCATCTGATGAATATCCGACCGGATGTAGCGAATGTTGAAAGAAACGGAAAAGTAGAGTCAGTTTCGCCGGAAGACGTCAAGATAGGAGAAACTATCGTAATCCGTCCGGGAGAGAAAGTTCCATTGGATGGTATTGTTGTTGAGGGAAGCTCAGCCTTGAATACCATTGCCCTGACAGGTGAGAGTATGCCACGGGATTTAAATGAAGGCGATACTATCATGTCCGGTTGCATCAACCTTTCAGGAGTAGTTCGTGTACGCACCACCAAGAGTTTTGGCGAGAGTACCGTATCCAAGATTATCTCTCTGGTAGAGAGCGCAGACAAGAACAAGTCGAAGAGCGAGGCTTTCATCACCCGTTTCGCCCGAGTCTATACTCCTATCGTTGTTTTCGCAGCCATTGCCCTGGCGGTTATTCCTCCATTCCTGGCAGCAACAGGGATCGTAGGTGAAGGAACCTTTGGCGAGAACTTCCCATTATGGCTCAACCGCGCCCTGATATTCCTGGTAGTTTCCTGTCCTTGCGCCCTGGTCATCAGCGTGCCCCTCACCTTCTTTGGCGGCATCGGCGGAGCATCCCGGAACGGTATTCTCATCAAGGGCAGCAACTATATGGATGCTTTAGCCAAGGTGGGAACCGTTGTGTTCGACAAAACCGGAACTCTGACCCATGGAGAGTTTGCCGTAGCAGCTGTTCATGCAGATGCTTCCTGCCCAAACCATCCATCCCATGATGCAGATAATGTGCATATTGGCGAATATTCTGACAAGGAGAAAATCCTGCTTCATCTGGCAGCTCATACCGAGCATTTCACCACTCATCCTATCGGAGCAGCCCTGCGTACAGCCTTCCCGCAAGAAGCAACGGATGGCTGCGAGGTGACCGATGTAGAGGAAATTGCAGGACAGGGTATCCGTGCCAAAGTGAACGGCAAGGTGGTTTGCGTGGGCAACAAGAAGATGATGGAAAACATCGGCGCAAAATGGCACGACTGCAACCAGGTGGGAACCATCATCCACGTCGCCATTGATGGCAAGTACGCAGGACATATTGTGATCAACGACACCCTTAAGGAAGGAAGCGCCCATGCCATCAGAGAGCTGAAAGAACTTGGAGTAGAGAAAACGGTAATGCTGACGGGCGACCGCAGAGAAGTGGGAGAAGATGTTGCACACAAACTGGGACTGGACGAGTGCCGCGCAGAACTGCTGCCAACCGATAAGGTTTCGCATGTAGAACAACTGCTGAAGACAAAAACAGCAGGCAAGACGCTCGCTTATGTAGGCGATGGCATCAACGATGCCCCTGTATTGAAGCGTGCCGATGTGGGCATTGCCATGGGTGGACTTGGAAGCGATGCAGCCATCGAAGCTGCCGATGTAGTACTGATGGATGATGACCCTAGAAAGATTGCCCTTGCCGTAAAGATAGCCAGGAGAACCATTCATATCGCTCACGAGAACGTGATATTTGCCATCGGAGTGAAGGTTGCCGTACTGATTCTCGCCACCATTGGTCTCGGCACCATGTGGATGGCAGTCTTTGCCGATGTAGGTGTTACGGTACTGGCTGTATTGAACGCCATGAGAAGTTTGGGTAAAAATCGTCTTTTTTATCGTTAAATACCAAAATAAGTTGTATCTTTGCAACCGAATTGCAATATACAATACTGAATGGTTATGTATAAAAAAGACATTTTGACTATGAATAAGATTATCAAACTCATCTTCGTGCTCTGCTGCTTCTGCGGCATCGCACAGGCTCAGCCTCAACGCCCTAAGCTCGTTGTAGGCATCGTTATCGACCAGATGCGATGGGATTATCTCTATCGCTACTACGCCCGCTACGGCGAAGGCGGATTCAAGAGAATGCTCGGCGAAGGATTCAGCGTAGAAAACTGCAAGATTCCTTATATCCCTTCGGTTACAGCCATCGGACACACTTCTATCTGGACCGGTTCCGTGCCTTCTATCCACGGAATCGCCGGAAATAACTTCGTGAAGGATGGAAAGGTTGTGTACTGTACTGCTGATGATACCGTGAACCCTGTGGGCTCTGACAGCAAGGCGGGCAAGATGTCGCCTCGCAATCTGTGGGTAACCACCATCGGCGATGAACTCCGTCTGGCTACCAACAACCGCTCTAAGGTAATTGGTGTAGCCTTAAAAGACAGAGCATCCATCCTCCCTGCGGGTCATCACGCCAATGGCGCTTTCTGGTTTGATGACAAGTCGGGCAAGTTCATCACCAGTACTTTCTATATGGATAAGTTGCCAGAGTGGGTGAACAAGTTCAACAAGCAGAAACTCCCAAACAAGTATCTTTCCAAGAAATGGGAGACGCTCTACCCTATCGATTCCTACAAGGAGAGCACCAGCGATGACAACAACTACGAGAATGGAATCGCTGAGGGCGAGAAGGCGGTATTGCCACTCGATCTGCCTACCTTATATAAAAAGCATGGTTACAAGATTCTCCGCAGTACCCCATTCGGCTGCAACCTGACTTTCGATATTGCCAAGGCTGCCATCGAGGGCGAGAACCTGGGTAGAAACACAGATACTGATTTGCTGACCATCAGCTGCTCAAGCACCGATTACATCGGTCATCAGGTGGGCGTAAACGCTATCGAAACAGAGGATTGCTATCTCCGACTTGATATGGCTTTGGCAGATTTCTTCGCTTATCTCGACCAGACCGTGGGCAAGGGAAATTATCTCACCTTTCTCACCGCCGACCATGGAGGCGTAAACAACGCCACCTTCCTGCAAGACCAGCGAATCCCTGCCGGCATCTGGAACAAGAAGGGACTGGTAGATGAATTGAACAAGAGTCTGAAGACAAAGTTCAACACCGACAAGGACCTAGTAAAGACAATTATGAACTATCAGGTATTCTTCAATACAGACATCATCGAAGAACTCGGTCTGGATTACGCAGCCATCAAGCAGGTGGTAGTAGACAGACTGAAGAAAGACAAGGACGTACACTATGCCTTCGACATGGAGAAAACCTCTATCGAGAGCATCCCTGAAGAGCTGAAGTTCCGCGCCATTAACGGTTATAACCGCGAGCGCAGCGGAGGTGTTCAGATTGTACTGAAACCAGGTCACTACGATTATTACAGCAGCAAGGGAACTACCCACGGAGCATGGAATCCATACGATATCCATATTCCTTGCCTGTTTATGGGTTGGGGCATCCAGCACGGCGAGAGTGCCCAGCCTCACTATATGACAGATATTGCCGCTACCGTTTGTGCGATGCTGCATATTCAGGCACCTAACGGCTGCATCGGCACACCGATATTCTAATAAAAAGCAAAAAGCCAGATAATAACAAAGGCTAGGTTCACGATTCTGGAAACCTAGCCTTTATTTTTTTTATTCAAAAGAAGATGTTCTTCTATTCCGAGAAGAACATCTCTTATTCTTCGTTCATAATCTTCATATATTCCTCGTAAGAAATATATCTGCCACCCATCGATTTGAGATGAGGAGTCTCCAACTGACAATCTATCATCTTGCCACCGTGCTCCTGCAAGTATCTGGCAAGGAAGATGAGGGCAATCTTAGAAGCTGACGGAACCCTGGAGAACATGCTTTCTCCGATAAAAACCTTGCCGATGGTGACACCATAAAGTCCACCCACCAGTTCATCAGTTTCATTATCCCATACCTCTACGCTCGCCGCAAAGCCCTGCTTATGGAGGGCAGTAAATGCCTGGATGATGTTCTCGCCCAGCCATGCGCCATCTTCCCAATACCGTCCGTTGGTCTTGCTGCATCCCCGTATTACGCCATCGAAATCTTCGTTGATTCCTACGCTGTACCGGTTCTTTCTCATCAGGGTACGCATGGAATGACTGATGTGGATTTCATCAGGGAAGATGACGAAACGCTTCATCGGACAGAACCAGAGTATTTCAGGCTGGTCACGGAAACTATACCAGGGAAAGATGCCATTGCTATAAGCCAGCAACAGGCGGTCGATACTCAAATCGCCACCAATCGCAAAGCATCCATCCTCATCGCCATAATGCGGATCGGGAAAGTAAATCTCGTCCGCAGTATCATCTATCTGTAATATCATACGCTTATCTTTTATCAAGAATATTCTTGACTAGACTTTCATTCTAATAATTAATCACCAGTTCCTTTCCATCAAAGTCGACATGCGCCTTGCCACTCTTCTTGAGTTTGCCGAAGAGCAGCGCCTTCATCAGGATCGGTTTCAGGCGGTTACCGATGACACGGTCCATCTCGCGGGCACCATATTCCTTGGTAAAGCCCCATTTCAGCAACTGTTCACGCGCAGCATCGGTTAACGTTACGGTAACTCCCTTTGCTGCCAGTTTCGCATCGAGTTGACGAAGTTTCTTGGCAAGAATCAGCTCTGCCATGTGCTTATCCATATCGTTGAACACCACCATGTCGGAAAGTCGGTTGATAAACTCAGGCTTGAAAGTCTTCTTCACCTGTGCCAACATCGCTTCGCCACGGCTTACGTTTCCGTTGAAACCTACGCTAGCACGCGAAGCATATTGCGCTCCGGCATTCGAGGTCATGATGAGGATTACGTTACGGAAATCAGCCTTCTGGCCCTTGTTATCAGTCAGACGGGCATAGTCCATTACCTGGAGCAGGATGTTGTAGATATCGCTATGCGCCTTCTCTATCTCATCGAGCAGGAGTACACAGTTAGGCGTCTTGCGGATGGCATCGGTCAGAAGTCCTCCATCCTCATAACCCACGTATCCGGCTGGCGAACCGATGAGTTTTGCCACGGTATGCTTCTCGGTATATTCACTCATATCGAAGCGTACCAGTTCGATGCCGAGTTCCTTGGCCAACTGCCGTGCCACCTCGGTTTTTCCTACTCCGGTAGGTCCCACGAAGAGGAGCGAAGCCAATGGTTTGTCATCATCTGTCAATCCCGCCTTTGCCATCATCACAGCCTCAACCACCTTGTCTACAGCCTTGTCCTGACCGTAAATCTTGTCGAGAATGCGCTGGCGGAGCGTAGCCAAAGCATCGTTATTCTCATCTTTCATCGCAGCCGCATCAATCTTGCAGACCTTAATCAGAATCTGCTGGATGATTGACTTGGTAACGTAAGAGCGCTGGCGAGATTCTACCGGATGCACCTCCAGATAAGCACCCGCCTCATCCATCAGGTCGATGGCCTTATCAGGCAGACAGCGGTTGCTGATATATTTGGCGCTGGCACGGACGGCATACTCCAGGGCGTCCTTGCGATAGGTTACATTGTGGAACTTATTGTATTTATACTGCAAGCCCTCCAGGATTTTGATTGCCTCCTCCTCGGTAGGTTCCTTGATATCTATCTGCTGGAATCGGCGCACGATGCCCTTGCTCTGAGCCATGTAGCGGTTGAACTCCTCGTAGGTGGTGGAACCAATGAATCGGATGTCGCCAGCCTCCAGATACTGCTTCAGCATATTGGAAGCATCCGGTCCGCCATCAGAGCCACGACCGGCACCTATCATATTATGAATCTC
Source organism: Prevotella sp. (assembly GCA_052356385.1). Taxonomy (GTDB): domain Bacteria; phylum Bacteroidota; class Bacteroidia; order Bacteroidales; family Bacteroidaceae; genus Prevotella. The sequence goes on along the minus strand of DAWDAD010000065.1, from coordinate 2,168 downwards.
ATCAATGTAGATGATGGTGTTGCCTTCCTTCACGGCTCCTTCCATCACCATCTTGATGCGCTTTTCAAAGTCGCCACGATACTGGGCACCGGCAAGCATCTGTCCCATATCCATACCGTAGATGCGAGCTCCCTTGAGACGTTCGGGTACCTGATTCTCGTTGATGAGCTTGGCAAGGCCATAAACCAGGGCGGTCTTACCTACGCCCGGTTCACCGATGTGGAGCGGATTGTTCTTCTCGGCACGACAGAGCACCTGGATGGTTCTATCCAGTTCCTGCTCTCTGCCGATAAGCGGATTATGTTCCTCCACCTGATCAGAGATACAGGTAACCAACTGGTGCCAATCCTGAGGCTGTCGGCTTCTGCCTTCCTCTTCATCATCATCATAATCGTTATCATAGTCATCCTCATCGTAGCCATCACCCATCATCAGGGTTTCATCACCTGGTTCATTTTCGAGCGGATAATAGCTATCCACACTCGCCAGGAATTCGCCCTGACGGTCGCCCACATTCTTGCACAACAGGAATGCAGCTTCAGAGTTCTGCAAGCCAAACATTGCCTGTACGAAATGAGGCACGTTCACGAGTTTTCGGTCAGCGGCAGCAGCCAAGGCGCAGGCCGTACCAAACATCGTCTTGAAGAGCGACGAAGGCTCAGGCAGATATTTGATATTTTCAGGCACACGCTCCTGCTTGGCGAGCCATCCCACCAAGTCCTCATGCATCTTGATACTATCCACTCCTTCCTCCTGCAAAGCCTGGCAGAAGGCATACTGGCGGAGCAATGACAGAAGCATGTGCTCGGGCATTACGAACTCGTGGTCGAAAAACCGAGCCTGCTTCATGGCATCATCCATCAAGACACTCATATATCGGGTTAATCCCATACTATCCATTCTATATTTTCCTTTCTTTATTCTGGCATATAAGTGAGCTTCAGGGGATACTTCTGCGTACGGGCTTTCTCCATAGCTTTCTCCACTTTGCTCTTGGCGATGTCATAGCTGTAGGTGCCCACCACGGCTTTCTCCTCGTGATGAACCTTGAGCATGATTGCTTCAGCCTCAGCCTGCGACTTGAAGAAGATGGATTCGAGGATTTCTACCACGAAGTCCATCGGTGTAAAGTCGTCGTTGAACATCATTACCACGTAACGCCCCGGCTCCTTGAGCCTGGTTTTCTGGCGTTCACGAATTGCTGTTTGTTCTTGAGCCATATTTTAATTCTTACTTTTTATAAGCATTGGTAATCTCCACAACATAAACATCGTGGAATCCACCCTTGGCACCATACCATTGGAGCAGGTCCTTGTCGAGGAACTTCTCGGCGGTCATACTGTCCTTATAAAGTTTGCGGCATTCCAGGGTGAGTCGTGACTGCTCGAAACCAATGCAGCCATTATCGGTTTCTACAGGAATCAGTCCTGTTTCCTTCACCTTATCCAAATCGCGTCCGCTCTTAGAGCCGCAGAAGTTATAAATCTTCCGAGCCTCCTCGCTGTTGCCGAGGAAAGAGAGAGTCATGAATTCATTCTCCTCGATGATGCCGTGGGTGAAACGCTCCGGACGGATAAAGACCACAGCCACCGGCTTGTTCCAAAGCCATCCCAAACAGCCCCAAGAGGCGGTCATCATATTGAAATGATCCTTGTTGCCGGCACATACCAGCATCCACTCCTTACCAATAGTCTCGAAGACGTTGTCATTCAGTTCTTTTACGTTGATCTTTTCCATCTTATCTGTTCCTTTCTTTTTAATTTCTAATTACCATAAAATTGCGACAGCAGTATTCTGATTGCTGAATGCTGCCCATATCAACTGCAAAGATACAAGAATAATCTGAAAAAGCGAATGTTTCTTTAAGAAAATCGCATCACCCTATTGAGGATTATGCCTAATTAATACTTTTTTATGCCACAAGAAGGCTGAATTGAATACGATTTGTGAGGTAGGAAACCGACCTTGATTTACATTAACTTTGTATCGGCAGTTGAAAAAATAATTCACATTTTATTTTGTCAGTTGCACAAAAGGCAGTAACTTTGCACCCCGAATGCCGAAAGCCGGGAAAGCGGAAGGCTTCGATTTATTATTCATTTATAAACATTTAATTTAATGTACAAAACAATTTTCAACAAGCGCAACAGCTTGAAGTTCAACCGATT
>DAWDAD010000064.1:0-15743 GCA_052356385.1 Prevotella sp. | reverse complement strand
TTCGGCCAGCGATTTTCAATTCCCTTCGGCCGGTGACCGTTGGTTCAGGGCGTATGGGGCTTACATGCGAAACTTCAGTAACGAATTAATCTATATAATATAAATAATAAACAAATGGTATAATAAATCCCAGAATCGCTCTTCCAAGCAGTTCTGGGATTTATTATGTCTGATAGTTTGCCATGATGTGCTTCCGTTTGCCTACAGATATGGCTGCGTGGGGTTAAGAATATGACTGCATTGGGTTACGGATACGACTCCGTTGGGTTACGGATACGACTCCGTAGGCTAACGGAGACGTATCCTTCGGCTTGTCGAGATATCTGCGTCAGCTGATTGAGTCACTTGGGTTAGCTTACTGAACTACTTGGGTTAGCTGATTGAACTACTTGAGTTAGCTGATTGAACTACTTGAGTTAGCTGACTGAGTTATATCAGTATCCTGTAGTATTACATGTGTATTTTTTTTCTAATTTAATGCCACATTTGCCACACTTATACTTAACTCTTTGATTATTAGATGATAACGTGTGACAATAAGGGGTGTTTTTATTGCCACCTTATTGCCACCTATTACCACTTTTGGCATAAAATCAGCAAAATAACGGTGTTTTTGAGGGATTTGCTACGTCCCGATGTAGTATTTGCTACGTCCCGACGTAGCAAAAGTTACGTCCGGACGTAGTAAAAGATACGTCGTGACGTAATTTCTGTGCGGGAATTCAATGACAAGAAGTATATAAAATAATCCCAGAATCGCTCTTCCAAGCAGTTCTGGGATTTATTGTGTCTGATAGTTTGTTTACCACTTAAAGAGGTGAGGAACAAATTCCTTGAAGCAGCGGCGCCAGGTGAGCCACTCATGATGAGTGCCTGGTGATACATAAACATCGAGCTTGATGCCCAGCTCCTTCAACTGCTGTGCCATCTTCTCGGTACCGAAGTTCTCTTCCGAACCGCAGCCCATAAACATATAATGAATGTTCTTGTTGTATTTCTCTGCATCGGCAAAAACTCCATTGAAACAGGTCTTTACATCCACGCCAAAGAGTGCACCGCTAAAGGTGCCAAGGGCAGAGAACTTGTCCATGTGAGGCAATACCGTATTGAATGTCTGACAACCGCCCCATGACAATCCAGCCATCGCACGATGCTCGCGGTCGGTATAAGTGCGGAATGTCTTGTCAACCATCGGAATCAAATCCTTGATAATCACATCATAGAAAGAAGCTCCATAGTGGCTGCGCTCTTCATCTACATTCTTGCCTGGGCGGGCAACGAAAGGCTTCTTTACATCGCCACTCTCCATGACCACAATCATAGGCTCAGCCTTGCCTTCTGCTATCAGGTTGTCCATGATGTGCTGCATCATTCCCTGCTTGCTCCAGCCCGTCTCGTCTTCGCCCATGCCATGCTGCAGATAGAGCACAGGATAGCGCTTGGTGGTGTTGGTTTCATATTCGGCAGGGGTGTAAACCATGGCGCGGCGGAACTGCTTCTGGGAGCCTGCATAGTAAGATACTGAGCGAACCTGACCATGGGCTACGCCCTGCTGAGGGCGATAGTAGTTGCCTTCTGCTCCTTCTGGAACTTCCAGACCGCCTGCTTCACGGCAGCAGCCGAAGTAGGTTTCGCTGGCAGGGTCAACTACCTGCACGCCATCTACATTCAGAAAATAGTAGTGGAATCCTACTACCAGCGGATCGCTCACGCCGTACCAGTCGCCATCCAAATCCTTTTTCATCTCATATTGCTTGCCGCAGATGTCGAAGATTACTTTCTTTGCCTCAGGAGCATGGAGCTTTACATAAGCTCTGCGGTCCTTATCTACACGCGGATAGTTGCTGTCTGGAATGATTCCCTGCAGGGCGAGCATCATGTTTGCATAGCGCTTGCCCATGGTGCGGTAGCTTTCTGCGATGAAGTGGAGACCGTCGCCACGCTGCGGACAGCCCTTTGAAGAAATGACGTGGGCTGTAGGAATGGTCTTGGCAATATCATCAACGATGGCGATATGTGCCCAGCATTTTCCGCCCATATCCTTCTGTACGGTTTCGCCTACGAGCAGAGGTACGTCTTCTGCCTTCAGATTCAAATCCTTCAAGATGTCGTTATATACAGTCTTTACCCGGTTAGGCCAGTTGGCATCTCCGTTGTTGGTTTCGCCCTGATGCAGGAGAATGCCCTTGATAACACCCTGCTTCTTGGCTATTTTTGCCAGTTCTATCAGTCGGGCGTATGGATTTCCGTTGTACTGGGATGCAAAGTTCTTCATCCAGTCGGGTTGTTTCTTGAGATAAGCCTTATAGGTACGCTTATCGAAGAGGTCGATGCTGGCTCCGCCCACGGCCACGGTGATGGTTCCCACCTTGATGCTGTCTGGCAGGTTATCCACCATCTTTCTTCCGAAATAGTCAACAGGAGTCAGTCCTGTAGAGGGTCTTGCCTGTGGCGGCACAGCGGTGTGCCATTGTCCCTTCTTCCATCCTGCCTTTTCATCATCCACGGCATACATAGCCTGGAATCTCGGGTTCACGCCCGTTCGGTCGATGTCTTCGATAGCCGCATTTCCTTCCATGTTCGACTGTCCGAAGCAGAGATAAATCTGAAAATTAGGATCAGGCTTTTCCTGAACCTTACTGCCCGTTTTCTGTGCCATCATAGGTAGGCACGCCATCGCGAGCATCGATGCTAAGATTGATAATCTATTCATAGTTTATATTTAATTAAATTATTAGATTGATTTTCATCTTCTGTTCTGTTTGCAAAGTTATGAAAAGATTTCCATACGTGCTTTGTCTCATATATCAATAACTTTTCCCTTTGTTATATAATAAGGTGATTCTTTTGTCTCAGGTTTCAGAATATGTTTCATTTTGTTTCTTTTGGGGTAGATGTTATTTGTGATAAAGTATTTGTTACTTGAGATAAAATGCGTTTTAATGTTTTTATCTATTTTTGCGACGTGTTTCAGCATCCTTAATGAAATTTTAGAGAATTTAGGATGTATATATAATAATGTAATATTAAACAACTGACTAGTAAAGTAAAACTATTAATCTATTTTTAAGATGAAGAATTTAAAAATGATTGAAAAGCCGTTTGTTTTGCTATTCCTGCTCTGTTTGCTTCCTTTGGGAGTTTCGGCTCAGAGCATAGTGAAAGGTATAGTGACTGATCCAAGTGGAGAACCTGTGATTGGTGCTACTGTTAAAGTAGAAGGTAGCAAACTGGGTGTTGTTACCGACTTGGATGGTAAGTTTAGCGTTGATGCTGCTCCTGATGCAACATTGACTATTACCTATGTGGGTATGGAGCCTAAGACCGTGAAAGCTGAGGCTGGTAAAACCCTTTCCATTACCTTGAAGGATGATTCTAAAGTTCTTAATGATGTCGTTGTCATCGGTTATGGCGTTCAGAAGAAGAGCGACCTGACTGGTGCAGTTGCATCTATCAAGAGCGATGACATCAAGGGTTTGTCTGCTACCGATGCCGGTGCTGCCCTCCAGGGTAAGGCTGCCGGTGTGCAGATTATCAACTCGGGTGGTCCGGGTGAGGCTGCCGATATCCGTATCCGTGGTTATTCTTCCAATAGTGGTAATATCGGTCCGTTGCTCATTGTCGATGGTCTGAAGGTGGATAATATCCAGTACCTGGATCCATCTATGATTGAGAGCATGGAGGTATTGAAGGATGCCGCTTCTGCTGCCATCTATGGTGCGCAGGCTGGTAATGGTGTCGTTATCATCACAACCAAGACGGGTGCTGCCAATGGCGGTAAGGCTCAGATTTCTTACAGCAGCAAGTTCACCATCCAGTCGTTGGGAAAGAGGGCTGATATCTTTGATGCTCCTGAGTATATTGAGTATCACAAGTATTTGGGCGACTTGAACGATGATCTTCTGAAGAAGAACAATTATAATGGTCAGAACACCAACTGGTATGACGAGGTATTTGAGAATTCCTTGGCTCACCAGCATAGTCTCACCGTGCAGGCAAGCAATGGCAAGGGCCGTTTCCTCGCCAGCTTGAATATCCTGAACAATGATGGTATCGTTAAAGGTAGTAAGGATACTTATAAGCGTTTCACTGGTCAGATCAATGCCGATTATGATGTTTACAAGTGGTTGAACATTACTACCAATACATCTTTTGAAAAGTGGAAGACCAAAGGTGTAACTAAAGGTTATGGTTCATTGCTGAACTCTGTGGTTTCTATCGATCCTTTGACTCCAGCTTATATCAGTAATGTGGAGGATTTGGCTCCTGGCATGAAGGCACAGGTAGAAGCCGGTGGCCCAGTTCCAAGAGATCCAAGCCATAACAATGACTACTATGGTACTTCTAAATATGTAGAAGATGCTACTGGTAACCCTCTCTATCAGCGCGACCGTCATGATACATGGAATTCTGGTATCAATGTACGTGGTACCGTTGCTGCCAATATCAAGCCATTCAAGGGCTTTACATTTACTTCTCGCTTAGGTTATCGTATCACTCAGAGTAACTATCATAACTACGAGACTCCATATTGGTTAACATCTATGGCACATAGTGAAAACTATACCATTGAAGCGAATACCAATAATGGTTTGTACTATCAGTGGGAGAACTTTGCCAACTATTTGACAACAATCGGCAAGCACACTATTGGTGCCATGGCAGGTATGTCGTTTACCAAGAATCATTGGGATAACAGTTCCATCAGTTCTACAGGAGGTAACATACTCACATCTTATGAGCCAAACTTCCATTACATCAACTACTTGTTGGCTGATGCAACCAAGAATGTAGGTAACGCTCCTTTAGATGCAACAGAGTTATCTTACTTTGGCCGTGTATCTTACAGCTATGACAACCGTTACTTCATGCAGGTTAACTTCCGTCGTGATGCTTTCGATACATCAAAACTTTCAAAGAAGGCACGTTGGGGTAACTTCCCATCAGTTTCAGCAGGATGGGCTATCAGCAATGAGAAGTTCTTCAAGGACAATATAAGCCGTGATGCCATTTCTTTCTTGAAACTTCGTGGTTCTTGGGGTCAGAATGGTAACGTCAATATCTTGAGCGATTATCGTTATGCTTCTACCATAGCTCTTAATCAGAGTTTCTATCAGTATAATCCTTCTATCGGAGATGGTAAGCTGACTTTAGGTTCTAAGCCTTCTGGACTTGCTAACCCAGATTTGAAGTGGGAAACTTCAGAGCAGGTTGACCTTGGACTTGATGCGCGATTCCTTAACGACCGTTTGACTTTGGGCTTAGACTGGTATCGTAAGACAACCAAGGACCTCTTGATTGAAATCACTCCTATTCCAGAGATTGGTGTAAACACGAGAGTTGTCAATACAGGTAAGGTACTTAACTCTGGTCTTGATTTCGAGTTGGGTTGGAGAGATCACATCAAGGACTTTAAGTATAGTGTGACCGTAAATGGTTCAACTCTGAAGAATGAGGTGAAGGAGGTTTCTAACCTTGTAAGCCGTTTGACCGAAGTAGGTATCGATGGATTCAATAACCAGCTTAAGCCTACATTCGAGGCTGGCCATCAGGTATGGTATTTCCGTGGTTACAAGTATGCAGGTGTAGCCGAAGATGGTAGCGCTCTCTATTATAATAAGAATGGCGAAACAACTTCAGCTCCAACCGATGAAGATAAGCAGGATTTGGGCTCAGGTATTCCTAAGTTTACTTATGGTATTACTCTTAATGCAGAATATAAGGGCTTTGACCTCACCGTATTTGGAACAGGCTCTGCTGGCAACAAGATTTACAACTTGATGGTTTCTGCTGACCGTCCGTTGATCAATGGAATTGATACCTACTGGAAGGATTCTTGGAGAGCAGACCGCACCAATGCTAAATATCCTGATATGAAAAAGGTTGCTACAGACTGGAAGTTCTTCAGTTCTGATGCAGCTGTGTTCAGTGGCTCGTATTTCAAGATCAAGCAGATTCAGTTGGGTTATACATTGCCAAAGGCTATCTCTAGCGTGGCAGGTATCAGCAATCTTCGTGTATATTGCTCACTGGATGATTTCTTTACCATCACCAAGTATCCTGGTGCTGATCCGGAGACTGCTTCTATCAACAGTGGTGCTTCTCGTGGTTTTGATAATGGTACTTATCCAACTTCCAAGAAGGTGGTATTTGGTATCAATGTAACATTCTAACCTTTAATATTCAAAAACAATGAAGAAAATATTATTTTCAACAATATTGGCTCTTGCTGCTACAGGAACAATGACGCTCACTACATCTTGTGAGGATCAGCTTGACATTGAGCAGAAGGGTGTAATACTTACCGAGAACTTCTATAAGACCGATGCTGATGCAGAGGCAGCCCTCGTTGCTGCATACGAAGGCTTTATGTGTAATGTGGTGGGACGTAACCACGATGGTGGTGGCCCAAGTATTTATACTCCATTGAAACTGATACTCAATGAGTGTGGAGACGATGTGTTGGCAGCAGGTGCCAACTCTGGTGATAATACGTTTGGTATCATGCTCAATCAGTTCTATTATGATGCTGAGGCTGAAGTGCCAAAGCATATGTACACAGGCCTCTATCACTCTGTATATACCTGTAACCTTGTACTCGATCACTTTGCCAAGGGTACTACCGCTGTGCAGAAACGTTGCGCCGCAGAGGCTCGTGTGCTTCGTGCTTATGATTATTTTCTGTTGGCTAATCTTTGGGGTACTCCACCATTGGTAACTAAAGCTCTGGATCCTTCTGCACAGCCTTTTAATTGTGATAAGGATCCTGAGCATCCTATGAATCACCAACAGTTGATAGAGTGGATTGCGCAGGAATGTGAGAATGCTGCCAACGATTTGGATGAGCGTAAAAGTAAGGATGACAAGGATGGAGCAGTGAAGGTAACCAAGGGCTTTGCATATGCTCTTGCCGGAAAGGCTTACCTTTTCGCCGGTAAATATGAAGAGGCTAAAATTGCCCTTAAAAAGGTTATAGACTCGGAAAAGTATGATCTTGTTCCTGGTGAGCAATATGCCGACAACTTCCATATCGAGGGTGATGCCAACGAGGAGAAGGTATTTGAAGTCAACTTCGAGTATAATACAGGTAAGACCAATTGGGGTGGTATGATTCAGCGTTCTAGCTGGATGGAGACCAACTATTGGGATTGGCGTGCTGATCACTTTGTTGTTTCTCCTAACAAGGTTTATTGTGGCGGCGTTGATGGCTGGGGTGGCCTTGGCGTGCCTCAGTGGTTTGGTGACGAATTCTATAAAAATGATGGTGATCACTCTTATCGCTTGAATGCTACTTTAAAGCATATTGATGATGCGGTTTATCATATGCCTTACGGCAAGAAAGAAATCGATAATATGACTGACGAGCAGAAGAAAACCAGTGACAAGATTGGCATCAATGACCCTGTTCAGGGACTCTACGGCAACTCTACCTGGTTGGCGTTCAAGCAAATAATGAGAGCTCCTGATACTCAAGGCAAGAAATATGGTGATAACATTCGTTTGAATAATTATCTTGTCATGCGTTACGCTGAGGTTTTGCTCAATTATGCAGAGGCTTGTATTCAGACAGGCGATCTGGATGAAGCTAAGATATATATCAATAAGATTCAGGAGCGCGCCGGTTCAAAGACAGTCAGTGAAACTGTTGATATGGATGTGTTGAAGAAAGAAAAGTCATATGAACTTTGGCTTGAAGGCTGTCGTTGGTTCGATATCATGCGATGGAATGATACAAAGGCCATTGAGCGTTTGACTAAGGCTGGTACAGTCGTGCCACATTTGTTTGATAAGGTTTTCAGAGCTCCAAAGGCAGACGACCAGGATGTAACTTGGGAGCATGGATCAGAAGCAAACAGCCGTTTCTATACGACCAACACTCCTGAGACTAATTTCAAGGTAGGTTTCAAGGAGGGCAAGCATGAGTTCTTCCCTTATCCACAGACCGTGTTGGATAAGAACCCTAACCTGAAGCAGAATCCTGGTTGGTAATCATGAAGTTGTTTTGTTAATATAGTGTTTTTAGTTTAAAGAACTATAGATTGTTTGACAATTAGGGGGTGTTTTGAAAAAAAGCACTCCCTTTTTTCTTCTTTAAAGGAATTTACGTATGAAAACATGGATGTGTGCCTTGATGCTGGCGTTATCGACAGGAGCTTCGGCTCAGAACCCGATTATCAGCGGACAGTATTCTGCTGATCCTACGGCTCGCGTATTCAACGGGAAGGTATATCTTTATCCTTCTCATGATATTCCGAGTCCTATCGAGAAACTGAAGGAATGGTTCTGCATGGCAGATTATCACGTTTTCTCTTCCACTAATCTTACGGAGTGGCAGGATCATGGAGTCATCGTTTCGCAGGATAAAGTACCTTGGGTACAGGATGGCAGTTATACGATGTGGGCTCCTGATTGTGTAGAGAAAGACGGGAAATATTATTTCTATTTCCCTGCCGCTCCGAAAGGGGAGGAGAAGGGAGTCGGAATAGGTGTGGCGGTTGCCGACCAGCCCGAAGGACCGTTTATGCCGATGTGGAAACCCATAGAGGGTGTGCACGGCATAGATCCTTGTGTGCTGATAGATAAGGACGGACAGGCTTATATCTACTGGGCTGGAGCAGGATTGCACATGGCTAAGCTGAAACCAAACATGACGGAACTTGCCTCGGACCCCAAACAGGTAGAGGGATTGCCTGAGGGATTCAAGGAAGGACCATTTGCCTTCGAGCGTAACGGCAAGTATTATTTCACCTTCCCTTGGGTACGTGAAAAGAATGGAACCGAAACGCTGGCTTATGCCATGGCTGACCATCCGATGGGACCTTTCACATTCAAGGGCATCATCATGGATGAATCGCCTACGAAGTGCTGGACCAATCATCATAGCATCGTGGAATATCAGGGACAGTGGTATCTCTTCTATCATCATAATGATTATTCGCCTAAGTTTGACAAGAACCGCTCGGTGCGAATCGACTCTCTGAACTTCAATCCTGACGGAACGATACAGAAGGTGATACCTACGCTAAGAGGTGTGGGATTGACGAACGCTCGTTCGCGTATTCAGATTGACCGCTATTCTGCGTTGCAAGGCAAGGGTATTGGTATTGATTATCTGGATAAGAACAACTGTTTCGCCGGATGGATGACTCTCTTCTCTAAATCGAATACAGCTCTTATATATAATAAGGTGGATTTCGGTAACGAGAAGGTGGAAGAAATCACCGTTCGTGCCAAGTCTTCAAAGGGCGGTGTGCTCGTAGTCAGAGCCGATGGCAAGAAGGGTAATATCATCGCTAAGGTGAAGATTCCGAAGTCGGCAGCCTGGAAGAACATCCGTGCCCAGGTGCTTCATGCTCCTTTGGGCGTCCATGCTCTACACGTATCCTTGCAGAGTGGTGCCGATGTAGAGGTTGACTGGCTGGGCTTCGATGCGTTGCCTTGGGAAAAGGGTGCTTTCGAAACTCACCAGTATCGTAATCTCTTTGCCGAAATGGGCTATAAGCAGGCTGATATTGACAAGAAGGTGAACGAAGTGTTCAATGATGTGTTCTACGGTAAGAACAAGGTTTATTTCGAAGTGGGCGATTCCATGGGATATGTCAGCGATATGAAGAACAATGATGTGAGAACCGAGGGCATGTCGTATGGAATGATGGCTGCCGTGCAGTTTGGCAAAAAGGACATCTTCGACCGCCTCTGGCGATGGAGCAAGAAATACATGCAGCATCAGGAAGGACCTTATAAGGGCTATTTCGCATGGAGTTGCAAGACTGATGGAACGAGAAATGCGCAGGGCGCCGCATCGGATGGTGAACTCTATTTCGTAACTTCGCTTATCTTTGCATCCAACCGATGGGGCAATGATACGGGCATCAACTATCTGAAGGAAGCGCAGCATATTCTGGATTGCAGCATGCAGAAGGCGGGAATGGACCGCACAGCTCCGCTTATCAATCTTGAACATCAGCTCATCACCTTTACGCCCGATCATTGGGGCGGGAAGTTTACCGACCCTTCTTACCATCTCCCTGCCTTTTACGAGGTTTGGGCGAAATGGGCTAACGACGGACGGTCCCAGTTCTGGAAGGAGTGTGCTGAGAAAAGCCGTGAGTTCCTGCATAAGTGTATCAATGAGAAGACGGGCTTGAACCCGGACTATTGCAACTATGATGGCAGTCTGATGAAGACCGGTCGGTTGTTGGGTGATGCTTTCCGTTATGACTCATGGCGAGTGCCTATGAACATAGCGCTCGATTATTCCTGGGCTTGTAAGGATAAGGAGTGGCAGCAGAAATATGCCAATACGCTGCAGAACTTCCTGTATAGTCAGGGTATAGATTCTTTCCTGGACCAGTATAATGTAGATGGAACGATGGTAGAAGATATTCTGCCGGCAGGTACGGCTCCTAAGGCACTCCGCCATTCTATCGGTTTTGTTGCCACTTCGGCTGCGGCTTCATTGGTCAGCAATCATGTGAAGGGCAGGGAATTCGTCAGTCATTTCTGGAATGCCAAGCATGAGCCAGATAAAGAAGGCTTCTTCGATGGCTACTACGACGGACTGTTGCGTCTCTTCGCCTTCATGCATCTGAGTGGCCGTTATCTGATTATCGAACCTCAATAATAATGAATAGTCTATGTACAACTTTTTTAATAAAATAGTTAGATTGTTTTGTTTATGTGTATTCCTTTTTGGGCATTCCTCTGCGGATGCCCAAAATAGGAATTTACCTGCAGACATCAATCCTTATTTCGGACCTGTCGGCAAGCTGGCAGTCATGCCTAATGCGGCTGGCTTTATTCAGAGATGGTTGCTCTTGGAGCCAATCTCTGTGCCGGTCAAGAGCAATGTCGTTTTTACTGATTCTTATCTGAAGGAGATATTCCATACGCAGTATTTCCCTAAGCAGATGGAAACAGTTCCTAAGGATGGAGCCGTTGTGAAGGTGGGCAAGGAAAAATTGAAATGGCATGCGCTGGACAGTAAACTGTTTAATGTGAAGCTCTTCCGTTTCGCTACTTCGTTTAAGAAGCCCAAGTATGGTGTCTTGTTCTGGGCGGTTACCATTATCGATTGCCCTGAGGAGATGAAAGACGTCCGCTTGTCTGTTGGCTCGAATGGTGCTTCCATGTGGTGGCTCAATGGCGAGGAGGCGGTGATGCTCGAAGGTGACCGAAGAATGGTTCGCGATGATGTGGTTTCTAAGAAGCTTACCTTGAAGAAAGGTAGGAATATCCTTCGTGGTGCAGTCATCAATGGTCCTGGTATGAGCGACTTCTGTGTCCGATTCATCGACGGACAGGGCAAGCCTGTCAGAAACCTGTCTATTCACGTGAAGTAGTGCAATCAATAAAGAAAGTTATGAAACAGAACAATATATTTTTCAGATATTTTAGCCCGGTTGCTGTTCTGCAGAAACTTTATGCCGCTGCTTTGGTTGCCTTGTTGTCTTCATCTGCTTACGAGGCAGAAGCCCAGGTTGGCGAACCTTTCATTCATGATCCTTCTACCATTGCCCTGTGTGATGGAAAGTATTATACCTTTGGAACGGGTGAAGGTGGAATCTGGTCGGAGGATGGCTGGACCTGGCAGGGTGGTGCTGTTCGTCCCGGCAGAGGAGCGGCTCCTGATGTGTTGAAGATTGGCGACCGTTATCTTGTAGCCTACAGTGCTACGGGTGGTGGATTGGGAGGCAGTCATCGCGGTGATGTCCTGACGATGTGGAACAAAACGCTTGATCCGAAATCGCCTGATTTCAAATATACTGAACCGGTGGTGGTAGCTTCTTCATTGGATGATGAAGACTGTGATGCCATTGATGCGGGCTTGTTGCTCGACCCTACTACCGGCAGACTCTGGCTCAGCTATGGTACCTATTTCGGATTTATCCGTCTGGTAGAACTTGATCCGAAGACGGGTAAGCGGATGGAAGGCAACGAACCCGTTAATATCGCCATCGACTGCGAAGCTACTGATTTGATTTACCGTAACGGCTGGTATTATCTTCTTGGCACTCATGGCACCTGTTGCGATGGTCCTAATTCTACCTACAATATCGTGGTGGGACGTTCGCGAAAGATAACCGGTCCATACGTAGATAATGTGGGCAGAGAGATGTTGCAGGGCGGTGGAAAGATGGTGATTGCTGCCAATAATCTGAAGACGGGTCCCGGTCACTTCGGACGCTATATTGAGGAAGAAGGTGTGGAAAAGATGTCATTCCACTATGAGTCTGATTTCAGACAGGGAGGACGAAGCGTGTTGGCTATCCGTCCTTTATTGTGGAAGAACGACTGGCCTGTGGCTGGTGATGAATTTCATGCCGGAACCTACGAGATAGAATCGGAACGAAGAGGCTATGCCCTGGAGATTGCCGTAGATTTCGTGAGAATGCAGCGGGATATCGAACCTTTCTGGATTAAGCCAACCAAGCCTCTGAAGAATATCGAACCTCAGACCTTGAAGGAGGTAGAGGCAGAATGGCCTAAGGACGAGGTGAAGGTAAGAATGAACGATTACATGTTCCGTCCTCATCAGAAGTGGAGTATCATGCCTGCCGGAAAGGGTGGTTATCTGGGTGGTCCTTATTATAAAATCTGCATAGAAGGCACTACTCGCTATCTTACCGCAACCGCTCAGCATGATGTCATTGCCAAACCTGAGTTTACGGGTGAAGATGCCCAGCTTTGGCGCATCGAGCAGCTTACCGATGGCACCTATCGCATCATGCCGAAGGCTGTGCCAGGCACAGAAGAGAAACTGGCATTGGTTTCACTCGGCGACTGTACCCCAGGCTTGGCTCCCTTCGATTTCAACAGCGATAATTCTAAATGGAATTTCAGGCAACAATAAATTCATGATGATTTGACAATCGAGAAGCGTCCCAATCATAAACCCTCTAATAAAATAAACAGAAGTATGCTAAAGAATTTATCTTTCATTGCCCTTTTGGGCATCGCTGTCGTTGGTGTTCCAAGTGAACTCAGCGCCAAGAGCGTAAAGGTGGCAGGCACCCAGAAAGGTACGGCTGCCAAGTCTATCACCCGTCAGGTGGCTCAGCAGAATGTAACCATCGAATTCTATTCTCCATCCATCGTCCGCATCTTGAAATCTGATGCCGGACTTGGTGCTCCTGTTCAGAAGAAAAGCTATTCTGTCATCTTGAAACCTCAACAGATGAAGGGCGTTCAAATACAGGAAAATGGTGATATTGTAAAAATCAATTCTAGTTTTATTTCCGTTGAACTGAATCAGCAGACTGGCGAAATCCGCTTCCTTTCGAAGGATGGAAAGCTGTTGCTTACTGATACGAAGACCCGTCTGGAAGCTCGCAAGGATGAAGCCAACAAGGGCAAGTACCGCATAGAGCAGGACTTCCGTCTTGCTGATGACGAGGCAATCTATGGTCTGGGACAGTTGCGCGATGTTTACATGAATCAGCGTGGTCGACAGAATATCGTACTCTGGAACAATAATACTTATATCGCCATCCCTTATTTCACCAGTGAGAAGGGCTATGGTCTTTACTGGGACAATGCAGGAAAAACCTATTTCAATGATATCGTAGCATCCAAGGATAATAGCAACCAGCCATCCCGCACTTCCTTTACCAGTGAAGTGGGAACCTGCGCCGACTACTATTTCATGTATAAGGATGGTACGCAGGATGGAGTCATCGCCAGCATCCGTGAACTCACCGGACAGGCTACGATGTTCCCGAAATGGGCGATGGGCTTCTGGCAATGCCGTGAGCGCTATAAGACCAGCGACGAACTGGCTGGCGTATTGGATAAGTATCGCGAACTGAAGATTCCTACTGATGCCATCGTGCAGGACTGGCAGTATTGGGGATGCGACTCCAACTGGAATGCGATGAAGTTCCAGAACCCATACTATATAAATAAGGTGGGCGATCCAGCTTATGCCAAGTATCTTCCTATCGATATGAAGCAGATGAAGGCACAGGGAGAACCCCGCCTGAAGAGTCCGGAAGAGATGGTGAAGTATGTTCATAAGAACGATGCCCATCTGATGATTTCCATCTGGGCAAGTTTTGGTCCTTGGACAGAGCAGTATCGTGAACTGAAGAAGATGAATGCCCTCCTTCCTTTTGAAACGTGGCCAAGAAACAGTGGCGTGATGCCATACGATGTCTTCAATCCGAAGGCGCGCGATCTCTACTGGAAGTATCTTACTCATCTCTACCAGATGGGCTTTGATGCCTGGTGGACCGATTCTACGGAGCCAGACCATTTTGAGAAGCCGGGCGATGAGAACTATCAGACCTTCGATGGTTCATGGTTGGGAGTGAAGAACGCCTTCCCATTGTTGCACAACAAGAGCATCTACGAGCACCAGAGAGCGATGAAGGGCAACACAAAGCGTTCGCTCCAGATGACCCGAAGCGGCAGTCTCGGTATTCAGCATTATGGCACCATCTGCTGGAGCGGTGATGTGGTGGCTTCCTGGGACGAGATGAAGAACCAGATTCCATCGGGCTTGAACTTCTCGCTCTGCGGTATCCCATTCTGGAACACCGACCTGGGTGGTTTCTTCTACTGGGAGTTTGAACAGAATCCAAAGAACCCTGCCATTCAGGAACTGCAGACCCGCTGGATGCAGTGGGGAACCTTCATGCCATTGATGCGTAACCACTGTTCTTCGCCGATGGTAAGCGAACTGTATGAATTCGGAAAGCAGGGCGACTGGGCTTATGATGCTATGATTAAGGCCATCAAGCTGCGCTATCGCCTTTTGCCTTATATCTACAGTACGGCTGGCGACTGTGTACAGAATAGCGGAAGCATGATGCGTGCCCTGGTAATGGATTATGCGGCAGACAAGAAGGCTTCCCGTCTGAACGATGAGTATCTCTTCGGCCGCAACATTCTGGTGAAGCCGGTAACCGATCCTTTATATACCTGGAAGGATAAGGAGAAGAAGGGTCATACCATCTATCCTGATGTAAGGAAGGCAGCTGCGCCTGTGAATGTTTACTTGCCAAAGGGTAATAAATGGTATGATTTCTGGAGCAACACCCAGTATGAGGGTGGTCAGGATATCCATCGCCTTTGTCCTATCGACATCATGCCTGTATTCATCAAGGCTGGTACCATCCTGCCATTCGGTCCTGAAGTGCAGTATAGTTCAGAGAAGCCTTGGGATGAGCTGGAAATCCGTGTCTATCCTGGTGCTGATGGTAAATTTACGCTCTATGAGGATGAGGGCGACAACTACAACTATGAGAAAGGTAAATTCTCGGAAATCCAGTTTGTATGGAATGAAGCAGAC
Source organism: Prevotella sp. (assembly GCA_052356385.1). Lineage (GTDB taxonomy): Bacteria > Bacteroidota > Bacteroidia > Bacteroidales > Bacteroidaceae > Prevotella. The sequence continues at coordinate 451 of DAWDAD010000064.1, read as the reverse complement.
AGAACCCTGAACATCGCGCCACGCAAGGGCAGCTATAAGGGAATGCTCCAGCATCGCAGATTCCACATCGTACTGGTGGATGCCAATAGTGGAGCGGGCGATCAGCCTATGCAGGCAAGCAAGAGTGTGGAATATGACGGAAAGGCTGTAAAGATACAGATGTAAGTGTTACATCATATAAAGTATTTGATACTTGTGATAAAGTAGTATTCTGCTTTTTTGTTTATCTTTGCAGCACAAATAACAATTTAATATACTAATAGCTTAATAGTAATTACAATGAACAAGAATGTTATATACGCAGCTTTGATGTTTGTGGTAACTATGTCCTCCGGCAATGCCTCAGCTCAGCAGTTTCCTTATCAGAATCCAGCCCTCTCGGCTCATGAGAGAGCAGTAGATTTATGTGGTCGTCTCACTTTGGAAGAGAAAGCTTCTCTGATGCTGGATG
>DAWDAD010000063.1:0-15799 GCA_052356385.1 Prevotella sp. | reverse complement strand
CATATCTGTTCAAAGGACATATTCGTGTCATTCGAGAAATTCGTGTTCAGTTAAATATCTGTTCAAAGGACATATTCGTGTCATTCGAGGAATTCGTGTTCAGTTAAACCCTTTAAAATCCATAGAATCCAATGAAGAATCAAAGAAAAATCGATTTGATTGTGGTACATTGCAGTGCCACACGTGTAAACCAGGACTTCCCTATAGAAGCTCTGGAAGCCTGCCACAAGGCCCGTGGTTTCCACTCCATCGGTTACCACTATTACATCACGAAGGATGGCATGGTCTATCCCTGCCGTCCAGAAAACGAGGTGGGGGCTCACGCCCGCCACTACAACGCCCACAGCATCGGAATCTGCTACGAGGGTGGTCTCGACGAGAAAGGCAAGCCTGCCGACACTCGCACTCCAGCCCAGAAGGAATCTCTGGAAGACCTCCTCTACAGTCTCGCCCTCGACTATCCCGATGCCGAGATCCTAGGCCATTGCGACCTCCCTTGGGTTCGCAAGAGCTGTCCTTGCTTTAATATCAAGGAATGGCTGAAGGAAATAGACTTCCATCTCTAAAAAATGCTCCTCATCTGAAAACAGATGGGGAGTTTTTTCTTTGTTTATTCACATCATTTCTCTCCCCCCTCAGCACTCTCATCACACATGGCATATACATTCTCATCCCCCAATCACTTTGTTTTGATACATTTATTTTATATAAAAAAATCTAGGCACCTTGCTATTTAAACAATTTTCGAACTACTTTAAAGATAAAAGTCATCTGATGATAGCTACAGAAATAAATAAGTTGTTCCTTTAAAGACGAACTTCCAAGATAGTCTATAAACTTCAAAGGTAAGGAACAACCATATTTTTTAGCTATACGATCCCAGTGAGCATCAAATGCGAAATCTATTCCTAAAAGATAATTATTAGACCGGTAATAATCAACTGTCTTCTTAACTCCTTCATATAAACTGATATTTGTCTTGAATTCTGGTACAGCCTTCTTTAACTTTGAATTGTCCAAATGCTGTGAAATGGCTCGTCCTCCTAAAATCTGCTCTTTGTAATTAGGCATTTCTCTCGCTAAATCACTGCTAGATAAATTCACATATTTAGGTTGCTTCCCTAGTATCTGCCCCAAAACATCAATAACATCCTTCCAGGTATAAGCTTCGTCCCCACATATATGAAAAGCCTGATTGTAAGCCTTTGAATTACCTAACAATCCAACCAATCCTACAGCAAAATCCTCAACTCTTGTAATTTGGGCTATAGCCTTCCCTTCATCCCAAAGGATGATAGGCTTTTCATTTAAGATACGTTGAATAATTGTTCCATGAAATCCGTAACCTGGCATTACTCCATAAGGAATTCTTGTATTACCATAGGTTATAGCAGGTCGAATGATGGTATAAGTAAGATTCACTTTTTCGGTCAATTCTTTAAGGCGCTCTTCACACTTTGCCTTATTGATACTATATGACCATAAAGGATTCACCAAGTCTGCATCTTCATTATAAATTACATCAGCATACTTTGGTTTATTATATGCTTCTGCAGATGAGAAGAAAAGATATTGTTTGCAATGGTCTTTGAACAAAGAGACACTATATTCTATATCTTTTTCTGTATAGCACAACACATCTAGAACTGCATCAAAGATACGCCCTTTTAACTTTTCACGAATCAAAGTTTCATTGCGATAATCTGAAATAATTTGCTCAACATCCGGACTTAATGTCTGAGTATGAGAAATACCACGATTAATACAAGTAACTTTCCATCCTTGCTTTAAAGCTTCATTAACAACAGCGAAACTAATAACACCTGTTCCGCCTACAACTAACAGTCTTTTATCTTGCATAACACTAATGCCATTTTACATTTTCCTTAATTATTTTAGCAGGAACACCACCTACTACAACATGAGCAGGAACATCTTTAGTTACGACTGCGCCAGCTGCAATAATAGATCCTTTTCCAATATGTACACCCTTAAGAATTTGAGCTCCCTGACCTATCCAGACATGATCTTCAATTACTATTGGCTCTGATATTTTGTACCCAGTTTCTTCTATTGTATGCCCATCATAAGAACGTATAACAACATCACGCCCGATAGCACAATCTTTACCGATTTCGATTCTATCCCCACAGGTAATCTGCACATTCTCATTGATAAAACCACCATGAAGTATTAAATGTCCTCCTCTGATAACTCTTATATAAGAACCAGCAAACATCGCAAACTGATTATTTACTGTCAGCGTTGCATCTTCCTCCAATAACAATCTCGTTTCTTTATGTGAACCTTTTACTTGCGGAGTGCCTAAAATAAGAGTTTGATTCAAGTCTAATATAGAACCCTTCTGCAACTCTATGGTTACATGTGGATAAATCCTAGCAACTAGTTTTTTCCCTCTTTTTACATGGGCAGAAAAAATATTAAGAGACAGGAATGCTTTCCAGTTTCTGACAGATACGCCCAATGTACTGAACAGCTTTAACAACTTCTTCAACTTGCGGGCATAATTTCTTAACTTATTCTTTAATCGATTTTTGAATGTAGGCAAAGGGAAAAACTTTTCTGCTACCTTATCAAATGGCATTTTATCTAATGCATCAAAGAATGCATCTCTGTTTGGAGAAGTTGAGGTAAGGGAAGTATTCAATGCAGGATTACCTGCTTCAGCATCCTTCATCGTAAACTGCCGCCAATTGATTTTATCTTTGATCGCATCAAACAGAACTTTACCTTTATCTGAGTTTATCATCACAAGAGAAGTGCCTCTATCCTGATCCATTGAAGGATCAATTTTCTCTATTCCCCAAAAATCTGCCAATGTAATGTCTGCCTTTTGCGGAAAGCCTTTGAATGTACACTGGTAGCAGGAAGGCCGAGCAAAATTACCGCTCTGCAAATAACCTATGAAGAATAGATCATGCCAACGATCCTTGCAGTATTCCTGTCCATTCTCAAAGTTCACACGCATAGAGAAGTTATGCCATCCCCACTTCTTGTTTTTAAACTTAATCTGTGTTGCCTTTGAACCATATTGCTTCTCCAACATATCCATATAAGATAGGAATACCTTAGGAGAATTAACACCACGACAAATAAAATCACAGGTGGTCAGATTATCATACTCTTTGCGCAAGAACTTATACAAACCTTGTATCTGACATGGTGTACCACAGAAAAACACTTTTTCACCTGCCTTCAACAAACCTCTAACTTCCTTGAAAACTCCTTCCATTGAACTCTGGAGGTACTTGGAACTTCTAATTTCTGGGAGTAGTTGACGGTCTGGTGAAATGATATGTTTTACGGTATGATCTTTGTTGTAGATTGCACCGCCAATATAAGCATTCTGCTCATACATAGCCAATGCCAACATCGAATGAATTCCCCCAGATGTACTATCTGTACGAATAGCTTCATCTTTGGTATAAGCAGCATATACTAAAGACTCATCATAACGGATTACATTATCTGCCTTTGTCAATACAGGACAAGTTTTCTGACACAATCCACAATCAATACATAAGTCCTGATTTATATTAGGATACCAGAAGCCTTCCTTATCAGTCAGAAAGGTAATGGCTCCCTTTGGGCACACATCAGCACATGCGTTGCAGCCACAACACTTAGATTTTTCTATTATTTCCTTCACGCGCTATTTATTTAAGATCTTTTTCAAAAATGATTTGATAACATATAAATAACCTCGAATTCTAGCAGGAAGAACAACGGATAGCGATGTGTTTTCACGAATAACAGTATTGATAACGACATCGTTTTTAATGTCTTTCAAACTCTTTACCTCCTGTATGTAGAGATTTATCAAATTGCTGACCTTTGCCCTATTCAATTCCTGCCTTAATGTTTTAGATAACATTGTTTTTATCATTATAGGAGTAAATTCCAGCATTTCTGCTACATGTAAACGAAGTTTTACATAACCAAAGAAATATCTAAAAGATTCTTCTTTAGTCTTGTAATGACAAAGAGATGAATCCAAAACTCTATATGCAGTCAATTCTTCTGGAACATATCCAAACTTTCCGCTCATAGCCATTGAAACATTCAAGATTGTTCCTTCCCCAATATATTTATCAGACAAATCAATTAACTTCTTATATTTGATGCAACCTTCTTCATAAATGCTTTTTCTAAAACATGAAGAACTGCCCAATGGGTAATTATTAAAATCATTACACAATAAAGCAAGCACACTATTTATCCCTTTTGTATGAAGCATCGGTGATTCCCATTTTGTAGATATATTCAAAACCTTTCCTGTTTTGTTATCAAAAGAATGAAAACCTCCATGCACCAAACTAACATCCTCATTCTTCTCCAGAACATCAACGAGCTTGACAAGGGCATCTTTGGCCAAGTAATAATCATCACCATCCAAAGTGGCAATATACTTGCCTCGTGCCTCATGAATGGCATTCACATAGTTGCGAGTAACCATCATATTCTTATCATTAAAGATAAGTTTTAAGTTCTCCGGGTATTTTTCCTGTAACTTTTTTAAAAGTTCACGCTCTCCATCATTACTGCCATCATCACCCACTACAACCTCGAATGGGAATGGACATTGCTGTGTAAGAGCAGACATGACAGTCTGCTCTATGTATTTCACCTGATTGTATGTAGCTATGACAACAGAAACCAATGGATTGGCAACTAATTGAGAAGATGCTATAATCATTTGAAAGAATTTAATGTGTTAATAACTTTATTAATTTCCTCATCAGTCAATACTGATGACATAGGGATAGATAGGATTTCACTTTGAACCTTATCGGCTACAGGACACAATGCATCAGCATATTGCTTATAGCACTTTTGCTTTGGTACTGGTGTCGGATAATGGATCAAGCTTTCGATACCATTGTCCGCCAAGAACTGACGAAGTTCATCACGACGCTCACAACGAACAACAAAAAGATGGAATACGTGGCCGTCTGCTGTTTCATTTACCAACTTAGGCAATTTAATCAAAGGATTCTTAATACCCTCGAAGTACTTCTGGGCATTCTGACGACGGATTTCATTACGCTCATCAATACGCTGAAGTTTAATATCAAGGAACGCAGCCTGAAGTTCATCCATACGGCTATTCAAACCTGCATATTCATGGACATAGCGGATATGAGATCCATAACTACCCAAAGCTTCTACAATATCGGCAAGTTTGTCATCATTGGTAGTAACTGCACCGCTATCACCTAACGCTCCAAGATTCTTTCCTGGATAGAAACTGAAGCCTGCAGCATCACCCAAGTTTCCTGTTCGAATACCATGCCATTTAGCACCTATCGCCTGAGCATTATCCTCAACTATCTTGAGATTATATTTTTCCTTCAATTCGTTGAGTTTTTCAGACCAACATGCCTGACCATAAAGATGAACCACAGCAATCGCTTTAGTCTTAGGAGTGATGGCAGCCTCAATCTTGTCAATATCTATATTGAAAGATTCCTCAGAAGGATCAACAAAAACTGGGGTAAGGTGATTATCTGTAATGGCAAGAACTGTAGCAATATATGTATTAGCTGGTACAATCACCTCATCTCCATCTTGCATTACACCCATTTCCTTATAAGCACGGAAAATCATGCGAAGTGCATCCAAACCATTACCGCAAGGAACTACATGCTTAGTACCAATGAAGTTTTTCAAATCATTGGCAAATTTCTCATTGTATTTGCCATGCAAAAACCAACCATTATCAATAATCTCGCTAGCAGCAGCCTTCATGTCTGCAGCATACAGTGCATTCACTTTCTGTAAATCTAAAAATCTTATCATAATTATTATTTCTTATTAAACTTTGCCAAAACCATTTGCTTTGCTTTTTGTCTCTCTTCCTTGTTCAAGATACATAAAGCTGAAAGTATTGAAGTAAACAGGCTCGCAAAACATACAACTATTAATCGAATAAAGCCCTCATCCAATTGTGATTTTGCAGCTAGAGTAATTACATAGAAAGCAGCAAATATAACGACTGCTTTAAGTATTACCTTTTTACAAAAATCTACAAGAGAGAACTCTTTCATTTGAATATGGAGAATTGTAGCATTGATAAAAATACCTATGATTACAAAAATGATATTCAATACAAATGAAGTCTCTGGAGCAAATCCCATCTTATACAGAATATATGCAATAGGTATAACCGAGAGGTAAAGGCATCCCAATATAGTTGACTGTCGTTTGATGTTACCCGTAGCTTCTATTCCTGTACTTACTAATCTAAAAGAATTTGCTATTACTCCAAAAATAAGAGTTAACTGACACAAAGAAACAGCATAAGCAGGGACTTCTTTCAACCAAATACCCAAGATATAATTAGCTTCCTGAATAATTGGCATCGACAATAGAAGAAGCAAAATAAAAGTAATCAATGTAAATTTATGCAAGAGATAATTCATTCTGTCATAATCCTTCACTGAATATGATTTTATCAGCTGAGGTGTGACAGCCATAAGTACATTATTGCCAAATCCCATCACTGCTCCCTGCACTTGATTGGCAACTCCAGCAGCCGCATTCAAAATAGTTCCAAAGAATACATTCAGAAGTAAATTAATGCCTTGCGTTCTAGCAACAACACTTAAATTACCAAACAAATCAAACGCAGCAAAACTTGTCATAGTCTTGAACAGAGATTTATCCATTCGGAAAGCATAATGCGTTTCCTCAAAATGCCTGCTGCAATAATTTCCGTAGATAAAACGAATAAAAATCTGAACTGCCAATATCAACACTGCATAAAGTATTAACTTGTCAAAAGGTGAAACCATCAACAAAAATACAATAAGCAACTTTAATGTTACTTCCAATATAGATATATAAGCAAAAGCAGACATCTTTTCATGCGCAACAATAGAAGCATTGTATGGGACAGACATGACATTTACAACCGTAGCAAGAATACTACATTGTAATGTCCAAAAGGCAGCATTTATTCTTTCATCAGGAATCTGCATCTTATTATACAAAAACCATAATCCTACTGTTTCCACCAAGAGAACTATGATTAAAGATATAATAGCATGAATATTTAAACTTGTACAAAATACAGTATGTAATCTATCTTTATTACCCTGCCCTAACTCGAATGTTATAAATCGCTGAGTAGCATTAACCATAGAGGAATTAATGAAAGTAAACATGGCAACAACACCACCCACAACATTATATATACCATAGTCTGAGACTCCCAGCGTTGACAATACTACTCGTGAAGTATAAAGACTCACAGCCATTGTAAAGAACATTCTGATATAGAGCATCAGGGTATTTTTGGCTATCTTTTTGTTTCCTGTATTATTTGCCATTTTCCTTTCTAAATTGTACAAATTCATCATAGGATCTGATATAATCAGATGCCTTATATACATCAGATGCTAATACCATACAGACTGCTCCTGAAGAGAAATCTTCTAAGGTTCGCCACATACCAGACTTTACATAAAGACCTTGATATGGACGATTAAGGAAGAAGGAACGCTTACAGTTACCATCATCCAAAGTTACGGTAAAAGAGCCTGAAACAGCAACTATCAATTGCTCTAATTCACGATGAGCATGGGCTCCTCTAGATTCACCGCCAGGGACATCATAAAGGTAATATACACGCTTCACATCAAATGGCAAGGTCTTTCCATTTTCAACAACTGTCAGATTTCCTCGTCTGTCACTATGATGCTTGTCAAGTTCAACGATGGTACTATCAAAAACACCATGAAGTTTGATTTCAGAATGTGACTCTGTTGGTATGATCTTCTTCTCCGTATTACAAGCAGAAACATTCTCTACCGACTTTGCATAAGCCTTGAATGCTTCATAATTACGGATGTAATCATTGATATCATAAGGAATACTACCAAACTCCAATGCTACAGCATTTGTAGAAAACTCCTTTATTTCTCTCCATAATCCTTTAGGAATATAAAGACCATAATAGGAACGGTTAAGCGTAAAAGTCTTACGCTCCTTACCATCATCTACTACAATATCAAATGCACCAGAAAGGGCGATTATCAACTCTTCATTATTGATTTCGGCATGACCACCACGATTCACACCACCTGGTACATCATACAACCAATAAGTTCTCTTTACTTCAAAAGGTATTTGAGTAAAGTTTTCGGCAAAAGAAAGATTGCCCCTTGCGTCCAAGAACTTAGGAAGTTCTATTATTCTACAATCATTTATCGTCATATTAGATAATCTTTAAATTTCGTTTTTATGAGCTTGAACATACAAGCTACATTTTAATATGTTCTCAGGACTATTTGTATCTAGCCAGATACAATTCGAATCCAACTTCTGAATTTGAAGTTTGTTCTCAACTAAAAATTTTCGATTTACATCAAGAATCTCATAGCGATTTCGTTCAGAAAGACGAATGTCTTTTACTTTTGATATTACATTATTAGGATATACATAAATACCTGATATATAAAACTCACGAGTAGTATTTTCTCCTATACCAATGAGCTGTTTGTCACTAGGAGTTTGACCTACGAGCAACTTTCCATACTGTTCCCCATCAACATGGTCTGCGACAAAGATGGTAGCATTAGCACTCTTTGAAGCTGCCTTAATAGCTTTACCTAATTGTGCCAAAAACGGTTTACCAAATATAAGCGTATCTCCTGTTATCAAACAAACTTGATCAATACCAATAAAATCACTAGCAATAGTTATTGCCTGCGCTATACCCTCTGGCTTTTGTTGAATAGCATAAGTGATTAGCACATTTAAATTATGACCATCTCCTAAAGTATCGACAAAAGCTTTCTGCTGTGTAGGTGAAGTTATAACCAATAAATCCGTAATCCCCGCTTTTGCCAATATTTCTATTGGATAATAAATCATCGGCTTATCAAAGATTGGCAATAGTTGCTTGGGAACTCCTAAGGAGAGAGGAAACAGCTTATCACCAGAGTCTCCTGCTAAAATTACACCTTTCATAAATAACTTTATTATAATGAATAACCAGCTTATAAAACCATTTCACTGCCATCTTCCCCATACGCTCTATCCTTTGCTTCAAAGATTACGCTAGGCTCAAATACCTCAACTGTATGCCAAGCGCCTTTAGGTATAGAACAACCGAACTTACCTTCTACAGGAGCCAGTGATATTCTATTTATCTCGTTATATGAGACTTGGCTAGTCGTTTCTTCACCATTCTGTACATACGCCACAACCTCTTCATAGATAACAACATCCATTCTACCACAAAGGCAAATAACACTCTCTGAAGAATCAGGATGACGATGTATAGCTACTTCTGTACCAGGCATTAAGGCATTGAGCATTCTCTGACTCTTATCCTCTTCACAGGTACGAAGATCATAGTTCTGGCGCAATCGAGGATTATCTTTAGCTTGGGATAAAAGAGATTCTAAGAATTCCTTATTAATTTTCAATGTATCCATAATAATTGATCTTTCGTAATACAATCTATAACTAATAAGACATCTTCACCTTCAGTGATAGTAACATTCACTAATACTCCAGGTTTTTTCTCAATGTTTCATCAGGTTCGCTGAGAATGGAAAGCAAATACTTGCCATAGTCATTCTTCAACATAGGCTGAGCATTCTCTCTCAACTGTTCTGCGGTAATCCAACCTTGACGGTATGCTATACCTTCCAAACAAGCGACCTTCAAGCCCTGGCGCTTCTCCAGGACCTCAATAAAGGTGGATGCTTCAGAAAGAGAATCATGGGTTCCGGTATCGAGCCAGGCAAATCCTCTTGCCATGGTCTGTACCTTCAGCTGCTTATCCTTCAAGAACTCCTGGTTTACGGTGGTGATTTCCAACTCACCACGAGCGGATGGCTTGATATGCTTAGCAACATCTACCACCTTGTTAGGATAGAAGTACAAGCCTACCACTGCATAGTTACTCTTTGGATGCTCTGGCTTCTCTTCAATGCTCAGGCAATTGCCCTGCTCATCGAACTCAGCAACACCATATCGTTCCGGATCACTTACACGATAGCCAAAAACGGTAGCCTTGTTGTTCTGTTCAGCATCTACTACTGCTTGATGCAGCATCTGATTTAATCCTGCACCATAGAAGATATTATCGCCTAATACGAGGCAAGCGGAATCATTACCAATGAATTTCTCACCGATAATGAAGGCTTGGGCTAAGCCATCTGGTGATGGCTGCTCTGCATACTCAAACTTCACACCTAACTGGCTTCCATCGCCTAAGAGGCGCTTGAAACCTGGTAAATCAAATGGTGTTGAGATAATGAGTATCTCACGGATACCTGCCAACATCAATACTGATATTGGGTAGTATATCATTGGTTTATCAAAGATTGGTATCAGCTGCTTACTGATACCCTTTGTTATAGGGTACAAGCGTGTACCGCTTCCACCTGCTAATACTATTCCTTTCATGAAATGATATTAATTATTTCCCAAACTCCTTAATTCTTTGCTCTTCTTTCAAAGAGCAAACAAGCAGTTGTCCATTCTTCTCGGCTACTATATAGCCGTCCAAGCCTTGAACTACCACCTTGCTTTCATCGGCTGCATGAACCACGCAGTTCTTGCATTCATACAAGCGGATGTCCTTGCCTACCTTGGCATTGCCAGCCTCATCCTGCAGAAGCAAGGTACGGAGGCTGCCCCAGCTGCCTAAGTCACTCCAGCCAAACTCGGCTGGCAAGGTATAGATTTCCTTCGACTTCTCCATCACGGCATAGTCAATGCTTATCTTCTCGCAGGTTGGGAAGAGTTTGCCGACTACCTCTTTCTCCTGTTCGGTATAGAAAGAAGGTGCCATCTCGTCCATGATGTTGGCAAGATTTGGCTGGAAGGTTCGGATTGCCTTGCTGATGGTATCAATGTTCCATACGAAGATTCCGGCATTCCAATAGTAATTGCCAGCGGCAAGGTATTGCTCGGCAGTCTCCAGGTTTGGCTTTTCCTTGAAAGCCTCAACCTTGTAGATTTCATCTACGGATGTTGGCTCTGCTGCGGCGATATAGCCATAGCCTGTTTCCGGGCGGCTTGGCTTAATACCGATGGTAACGATGGCGTTCTTATCGGATGTATAGCTCAATGCCTTGCTGAGCACTCGCTGATACTCCGAGGTATTGATGACCAGGGCATCGGATGGTGTCACCACGATGTTGGCATCAGGATGCTTCTTCTGGATCTTCCAGCAGGCATAAGCAATACATGGAGCGGTATTGCGAGCCTCCGGCTCTGCTAATATGTTATCTACTGGCATGTCAGGGATTTGCTCCTTGACAATGCGAATGTATTTCTCGTTTGTCACTACCCACATGTTCTCGACAGGACAGATTGGCTTCAATCTATCTACTGTTAATTGTATGAGGGAACGGCCGACTCCCATCACATCTATGAATTGCTTTGGGTAATCGGGGGTTGACATAGGCCAGAAGCGGCTGCCTACGCCGCCAACCATGATTATAATTTGTATGTCGTGCATAAATCTTGTTCTTTTATATTAAAGATTTTCTAAAATCATCCCGTCCTTCTTTACCATTTAAAAAGGCTTTTTTCGAAAACCTACCCGTCCTTCCTTACCGTTAAGGAAGGCTCCACCTCTCACCCCGACCCTCTCTCCTCAGGAGCGAGGGAGAAAACCGCCCTACTCGGTGCTCGGAACCGCTTCGCTCTAAGGTTGGCGGACCATCAAAGGTCTTCGCCATATTGTGCGGGATGGGACCGCCTTGATGCTGGGCTTTCTATACCTAACCTTAAGCCTTATTTACTTGAATCTGCAAAAAGCAAAGACTAGTTATAAATATGTTATTATCTTCTCATTAACTTTGCTGCAAATTCAAAGAAATCTGCAACATTCTTGAAATTATCAAACTGCTGGCAATACATACTTGCATAAGGTTCTGGAAACCTACTGCGTATATCAGCCTTTATCATGCTTGCCAAAGCCGCCTTTGTGTAGGCTTTCAGCAATTCGTTGTATTGTTCCTCGCTCATAATATTATACTTGTTTCACGCTTGGTCACATACTGACCTATGAATTTACTGAGATTAAACATTATATTGTATGTTTATGTTTTAATATTAAATTTTACTTGTCTTACTTATCGCTATTTTGGCATACAAATCCTGTATAGGCACTGTCCAGTTTTTTAAATCTACTCCATATCTCTCAAATTGAGAAAGGAAAAATACACTACGCTTGCCATTACCTATCAATTTATAAAAATAGGCTGTATAGAGGACATAGTAAGCTAACGACTTGTCATAATTTCTAGACTGCAAAATCTTAACTACATCACATATCAGATTCTCTGCATAATTAAAATAGGCATCCCAATGACTTTTATAATCTATAAATTTCTGAGATAAGGTAAATTGCTTATTAGCAGACACATAATCAAGAATCTGCTTATTCATAGAAAGAATATCATCAATCTGAACCACTAAGAAATGAAGCAATTCCCTTTGATTACCATTGTGCTCACATCTAGCCCTAATCCTTTCAAATATCTCATCATTATTCTTCCGCACAAGAACAAGATCATCATCAGCCATAAATTTTAATAATTCCTGTTTCAACATCAATAAACTTATGTACCTATACAGAAATCGCTCATCCAATGTAGCTAAATCCGAATCAATTTCCGATAAGTAGCGTTCACAATTTCGACTGAAATCTACAAACATATCTGACAACAAATTCTGCTGAAGCCCTTTTCCCGTCAATGCATTAACATCCCGTATCAATCGAAGGGATTCCTTGACGAATAAAGCTCCAACCCGATAGCTACATTTCAGATATCTTTCCCTATCGAAAAACAGCTTGAGGGAATATTCCTGCCATTTATATCCATTATCAAAAATAACATACATCAGTTTTATCCTTGTTATCAATTGATTCTCACCATGCTGCATCAAATCATTATCTGACAGAATTTTATCCAACAGGGTATTTATCCTGGCCTGATTGCCTTCTCTTCTATAATGCATAAAAGCTACATCTAAAAGATTTAGAAAATCACCAAATCTAGCCAACTTCATTTTCACAATTTCATCAGCAAGTCTATCTCCAGCAACCTTATCGCATAAAATCTCATCATAATAATGCATCAAATCTCGGTACATTTCAATATGAATTATCCCTTTTTTCTTATACTCAAGTAATTTTGCAACTATAGGCTTCATCTTTTCTTTCTCTCCAGAAGCCTCATATGCACATAGTAGGTTAAGGAGCGAAACTAGCTGAGACTCATCAGATGTATCGGTGTTCTTGGACTCATACTCTACCATTTTTTCATAGTCAAAAGCATTATGTGCCAAGTATGTCTGGAAACACAACATATAGCTATTGTCTTTGAATCTGGATAAACGCACACATTCAGACTCAAAAGCCTTAACCGCTCCTATTTTGAACAAAACATCGAGATGGGGTAAGTAATATTGCTTATACTCATAATCAAATAAATCCCATTTCTTTGCTTCATCAAGAAATTCCACCTGGACATTTTGCCTGTCGACCTCGTCATGGCAAGCCTTTATTCTTAATGCATAGAAACGCAGTTTTGCACTTGTAGTAACAAGCCAACCACGATACTTTCCCTTATCCAGATCGTCAAGATGGGATTTATAATAATATATGATGAGTAATTCATGGGGAAGTGGTAGGAAAATTGTCAAACAAACGAGCAATAGTAATACCAAAGTAGCCTCAACATAGGAATTCATGCATACAGCTAAGATCAGTAAGCCTAGAGACACAGCAAGCCTAGACCATACCCTTCTGTGATGAAAGCATTCCTCTAATTTATACTGTGAGATGATAACTCCAAGAATAAAAGTGAAAGCACCACATAAAAGACCTAAGATTGTAACATCCAGTTCTTCCATCAATCTTTGTACTATATCTATTATTTGTTGCATAACCGATAGTTTTTATGACCATCCCATAAGGGGAAAACCTATTTTTCATCGAATGTATTACATCGTAAGAAATAACCACGAAGAGGGATGTATATCACCATTACAGCGTCCCCACTATTTTACAAGCAGTTACACACATAACAATTTTGAAAAAAGTGATTATTGTATCGTTTTGCAGAAGATAAACTGCACCCGGCAATTTGAAAGCCAGCTTTCATTGCGCTCGTTTGCATTATCTTTTAGGGTGAAGGATTGCTAAGCACACTCCTTCACCTCATCGGATAGTAACATGGAGCCATAGACTTATAGTCCTTATCCCCATCTTCTTGCGCATCTCTTTTGCCTCTGCGGGGCATCGTAAAAGTTTTGAAAATCTTCTGGAATCATCGAGAGGATTCGCTCTAAAACTTCTTTATCTGCCATAAGACCCTATTTGTATAAATCTATATTGATATCGAATGGTGAATCGAAATCCTTCAGCATTGCATGCTTCGTATCTTTCTCAGAGAGATTGGCATGTTCTGTTGGAATCTTCCAATCGATACCGAGGGTGTCATCGAGGATGCTGATACCTCCATCAGCCTCAGGATGATAGAAGTGCAACCTTTTCTTCAAACTCTCGCTCGCTGAAATTGTCGAATTTGCTATCAGGGATAGCATATGAGGCACTTTTGCCTGGTTCCGAAAGCATCTTATAAACATCGGAGCGGAAGCGGATTTCATTAAGATTTTTGTCCTCAACTCTCACAAAGACAAAGGTGGTAAGAAAACAGCCTCACGGACAACACGTTTGCCTCGACTGTTTATCATGATACGTCTTTCCAAAGTGCGTCGGATCTGTTGCTACAAAACCATTTTCAGCTACATATCCTTCACTTTTTGCCATGGCTTCGCCGTCGTCCCCTGCAATAGTGGACGTAACCTGTGAGTGTATATTTGTCTCTTTCATCATGCGAATCAAGTTCGTTTTTTGATGACGTTCATCTGAATCTCGATATAAGAGACACAGAATCTCTTTGCAAAAATACGAAAATTGTTGGAAACTAGCAAATTATGCGTGTTAAAAAATTAATATCATTCTACGAAAATCAACATTATTTTACTATTCTTTTCGTACATAATTTCCTAAGTCGTTGATTGAACGAAAGTTTTAGATTTTTCTGTATCTCTCATGTAAAGATTCAGGAAAAATGGTTCATTTTGGTTCATTTTACAAAATCCCTCTTTTTATTCTTTTTTGTGGCTTATAGGGCTGCCACTATTTTGGCGTTGGCACCATCTACTTCTGGGCTTTTGATAGAATTGAGATAGATTTGTGTGGTGGTTTCTCCATCTTTCGTTTGGTTGCAACCTTTGTGATGATGGCAGATACACCTGATACAATTGCCTCTAAACGAACAAAGGGAAACAACCAGTCTTTGGTCGTTCCCCTTTGTTCGTTGTATTCATTCTGATTACATCACATGATTGTCAAAATAGCTTTGCATGCAAATCATCCCGTCCTTCCTTGTTGATAAAGCGAGCTGCACTCGGCAATTTGAAAGCGAGCTTTCATTGCACTCACTGGCATCGCTTTTTCCCATTAAAGAAGGTATTTTTCTACCTCTCCGTCTCTCCTGCAAGGAAAGGCTTTTTTCGAAAACCTACCCGTCCTTCCTTACCCTTAAGGAAGGCTCCACCTCTCATCTCGGTCTTCTCTCCTCAGGCGAGAAGAAGGAAACCGCCCTACTCGGTGCTCGGAACCGCTTCGCTCTAAGGTTGGCGGACCATCAAAGGTCTACGCCATATTTTGCGGGCTGGGACGTAAGCGTCCAAAAATGTCACAACGCCCCTATTTGCGGGCTTTTTGCAAAGTCCG
>DAWDAD010000062.1:0-15825 GCA_052356385.1 Prevotella sp. | reverse complement strand
CATCTCTTCCGTTAAATTTGTATAACTGCATCAAATTACCAATTCCATCCAGTTCGTCATTCCTCCTAGCCTGAAGCATAGAAAAAATAACACGGACAAATTCAATTTGTCCGTGTTTTAAAAATGAGCTATAATCTGCTCTTTTCTGCATTACCAGCACCCGTACCCTTATACTTGCTCTTGGTGGCATTGAAGTTATAAGTTACATTAACCAAAAACATGCGGGTATTATCTATACCGGTTCTGGTGAAGTGCGCATACGAATTATTATATTTCCAACTCTCGTTCTGACCATGAAGCAAATCCTCTGCTTCCAGTCTCACAACCAGTCGGTTGTTCAGGAAAGACTTGGAAATAGACGCATCCAGGGAATTCCATGCATAGTTGACACCCAATTCACGATAATTACGCGACTGGTAAGAGTATTCCAATCGAGCCTTCCAATGATGTGGCAATACCCAGGTATTCTCCAAATCCAGATAGAGAGAAGGACGGTTGGCATTATAGTCGCTGACGTATTTGCTGGCATCAAAGAACTGATTGACCAGACCTACCGTATAGTCAAGATGCCATAAGCCTATCACCGGAGTAGCCTCAAGATAGAACTTCAGGTTCTGAATCTTATCTACATTCTCGTAATATGACAGGGCTATATCCTTATTGCCCTGGAACGGCTTCATCATATATACCGAAGCATTCTTGTTGTAAATATATTCAGCAGAGAAACTCAGCCAGGAATATTGCGCATCCCATTCCAGATGATAGGCATCCTTTGGTCGCAAGTTCGGATTACCGCTTTCATAGGAATGACGACTCGTATATCGGGTATAACCGGAAAGACGGAAGTAACTTGGTCGATAGGTCTTCGCCGTGAAACTCAACGAAGAATGCCACTTGCCCTTGTCATATCCCAAGGATACATTAGGAAATACATTATCATACTTTCTGCTCATATCCGGATTGAGTACTCCCTCGGCATAATAGTCTGATTTTACATGCTCATATCTCACACCGGCATTCAGAGAATAATCTCCCAACGACCATGCAGCCTCAGCAAAGGTGGCAATGTTCTGTTCCTTGATTCTGGAATCATTGGATGCAGCCACACCACCCTCATTCTGGTTGTTGGTATGACTATCAGAATTTGTGTATTCCGAACCAAAGTCTATGTTCAACTGGTCGGTCAAAGGATAAGAAACAACCAATTTACCAGCAAGCAGCTTTCCTTTGGTATGACTATCTGAACATACAATCTGGTCGCCCAACTCAGAACTGGTTTCGGTGGCTTTCTGTATCTGGTCTTTCGTCCTCCACAACGCTGATGCATTCAGGTCTATACTCCACTTGCCTATCTTACCATCATAATAAAAGTCTGCCTGATGAATAGGCGTCTGCAAGGACTCATCGTTGAAATAATTCACATCTCCCTGGTGAACTCCATCCTGAAAGATGGAATAGTTCTGTCTAACAGTAAAATACTTAGTTTTGCCAGAACCAAACTTATACTTCAGACCGATGGTATGATTTTCATTGAATTCATAATTGAAACCCAGATTGGCATCAGGTCCATATATTCTTCCATCAATGCGCCCTACTGATTTTTGATATATCTGATGCTGATTTCCATTGATATATTCATCCAATCCCAACTTATCATAGGAATACGAATCTGACCACATCAATCCACCGAATACATCCAGTCCACCCACACGGTAATTGAGATTAGCCTGCTCTTGCCAGGCATTCTTCATGGCAAAACCATATTTTGCCTGGAAATTACCACTCCATCCATAACCTTGCTTCTTGACCGTAGTAATACGAATCACCGAATTGACCTGGGCATCATACTGAGCACCGGGAGTCGTGATAACCGTCACGTTCTTCACATCCTTTGAAGATATGGTTTGCAATTCATTTTTGTCGGTCAGCTTTCTGCCATTGACATAAATCTCCGGTGTGCCTTTTCCGAACACCGAACAGTTTCCATCCTTATCTACACGCACTCTTGGAACCTGCTTCAACAAGTCGGCAACCATACCTGCATCACTCAGTATTGTACCCTGCACCTGGGTCTGGAATCCCTCGCGAGTCAGTTTTGTCTTGGGGCGAACCGCCTTCACAATCACCTTCTGCAGGTTCATCGTTGCCTCCTTCAGAGTAATTGAACCAATCTTACCTGTATTATAAGTATCAACAGCGGTATGATAGCCCACGCAACTAACTCTTACTATCGCCTTTCTGGCTCCGCAGGGAATCACGAACTGGCCGTTCTCATTCGTCACACCGCCATTAATCAATGAAGAGTCACGAACATTCAGCAGGGCTACATTGGCGAAATCTACAGGGCGTTTCTTATTGTCGATGATGCGACCTATCATCTTGGTGGGAGTCTTCTGCGTACACTCCACAAAGATGTTTTCGCCATCTATCGTCATCTTCATCGGATAGAAACCCATAATCTGGCGGATGGCATCCGGAGCAGTTCGCTTCACGATACTCGTTGTAACCGTGAAATCCTCCAGTTCATCATACATAAAGTTGATACGATAATCCTTGGTGCTCTTGGCAAGGATGGTGAGCGCTTCTGACATAGAAGTGTTGCGGAAGCTGCGGGTGATGCGTTGGGCATAGATGGTCTGAAGAGAAAGGCTCATCAAACCTGCCAGCAGCATGATATATCTTAATCTTTTCATCTTATTCCACGATTAAAGTTTGACCTTCATGACGAATATTCACTTTCTCAAAATGATTCATCAGTTCGATGATATCATCCAGACTCATGTTCTTCTCCAGTTGCAGGAAGAGACGGATATGGCGAGCCGACTCGTTCTGATAAGTTACCTGGAGATGGAAATGCCCGGCAATAGGAGTAAGGATATTCTGAAGCTCAGCGTTTTCGTAAACCAATGGGAGCTGGGCAAGACTTGCAGAATCTGTCTTTTCTTCTATGTTGGATTTCTGAGGAGCAGAAACCTGCTGGATAGAATCCTTTCGGGATGACACGAGTTCGGTATTGTTCTTATCTGATGCCTGATGAGAACGGGTTACCAGATGAATGGCAGCAAAGGTGATGCCGGAGACGACAAGGACGGCTGCAACGGCAGCCACTTTTCTCATCGGGCTCCAGAGAGGAAACAGCTTGGCGGTTTGCTGGGTTTCTGCATTCTGACTCATCTCTTCTTTCTGCTGCATCTCTTCTTTCTGCTGCTTTTCTTCTTTCAGCTTCATCTCATCTTTCAGCTTCTCCCATTCTGCATCAATCGAAGGCATCTTCATCTCTTCCTTCGACTTGGTGAAATCCAGAGACTGTCGGGTCTCTATAAGCTGCTGATAGAGTTCGTTCACTTCCTCATCACCCAGAAGTTCATCCTTCTGGGTTTCGGAATACTTTTCGGGATGCTCCAGGAGATCGAGAAGCATATCCCATTTCTGAGAATCCATCTTCTGAGGATTTATGTCAGATAATTCATGTTTCATTTTCTTTTCCTTTCTTCATTTTAGGGTTATTGTATAAGCGGATTGCAAATCCGCAAAATAAAGAGGTCGAACCTTTTTTAACGACGGATTGCAAATCCGTCGGAACGCCTGGCGGAGGACTTTCTTACGGCAAAGACTATCCTGTCGGAACACCTGGCGGATTATTTTCCTTTCAACTTTTCTCTGAGCGTTCGCAAACCTTTTACGATATGCTTGTTCACTGCCGAGACGCTGATGCCCAGCTCCTCCGCCGTATCCTTATACGACATTCCTTCCCGATAGCACAATCGGATGACGGAAGCAGTCTGGTCGGTCAGGTCATGGTCGATGCAATCTACGGCAGCCAGCCATCGCTCTTCCAGGCGAGAAGGTTCTTCCTCCGTCAATTTCTCTTCCGAGAGAGGGAGAAGCCGTTTCAGTCTTTCATCTCTCTTCTTTCTGGCTATAAGATTGATGCAGGCATTCTTCACGCTCCGCATCAGGTAAGCCCGGTCTGGAACCAGCTGTTTATCCCACAATCTGGAGAACACATCGCTCACCACATCCCTCGCCTCCTCATTATCATGGAGCAAGGCAAAGGCGAAGCGATACATCTGCTTGTAATGGTCGTGGAACAGCCGTTCCATCCGCTGTTCATTTTCTTCTGTCATCACGTCATTTTCTTCTTGTTTCTACACTTATATACAAGCTTTTCAGAAATCAATTACCCCTAAAATGAAGAAATCTTCTACTTTCTTTGGAAAAAACGATGCAAAGGTAATAAAAAACTAGATAAAAGCTTACTCTTTCGAATAAAAAGTGTATCTTTGCACCAAGAAACAACATCATTATATTATGGGTAAACGAGCCATCATAGAAGCTTTACGCCATTATTTCAGCACCCAACCCGTACTGAAAGCCTGGCTGTTCGGTTCTTTCTCCAGAGGGGAAGAAACGAAGGATAGCGATGTCGATATTATGGTTTCTTTGGACAAGAGTAAACCTATAGGTTTAAAATTCTTCGGTATGTGGAATGATTTGGAAGAACTCTTAGGTAGAAAAGTTGATTTGGTATCAGAAGGAACCTTACTCCCTTTTGCACAGGAATCAGTAGAACGTGATAAAATCTTAGTATATGAGAGAACGAAGTAGAGATAAAAACCGCTTAGAGCACATGCTCAGAAGAAGAAGTAAGATTTTAGAAGAACGCCGCAAACATGTTGATCCTGAGATTCGCAAGTCTGTAGATTTGTCTTTCCAAATCGTAGATAGGATACATGACATTCTGGTTTCTAAAGGGATGAAGCAGAAAGACCTAGCCCTTCTACTCGGAAAACGGGAAGCGGAAATAAGCAAATGGATGCGAGGAACACATAATTTTACAATAGACACTCTTGTATCTATTGAGAATGCTCTCCAAGCTCCGATATTAAATGTAGTTCATCAGGATTTAGAAATATGTGTGTGATTTTTTTATCGGTCAAGCAAAGAGCAAACCAACATGGTTTTGCCTTCGCTTGACCGATTGTCATATATTCATTGTTGTATTGAGAGGGAAATCTATTTAATCGGCTCTGCATGGATACAATAGTAACTCTTCAAGGGATTTTCCTTATTCTTTTTCAAGATTAAAGCAACTAAACATCCCTCATAATCAGAGTTCCATTGCACAGGCGTATAGCCCTTCCAATACATCACAAGGTCTGCATCGGATGGCAAAGCCTTGAAACGATTGCGGTACTTCTCTCTGTTCGAATCATCTACCACAACACCCTTGCCATACTGACCATAATACATATCCATCAGATCAACCAGCATCCTCTTTTGCTCAGACAACACAGCCTCATGCTTCTTCATGCTTTCCGGATCCTCAGAATCTAACAGTACCCCTGATACAATGTATTTCAACTCAGAATATGGCTTTTCTGGAAAATCAGGAGAATAACGAGGAGAGACTATCCGGAACCGCTTGCTCTGGTCGAAGATGCAATACAAATCATAGTCTTCATTAGATGGATTCAGCAAATCAGAAGAGCCGAAATCGTAACCCATGAAACCAGTATTATAGATATTGAGATAGATGCCGGAAGAATAAACTACACGTCCACCCTTATAGCCATCAGCAACAATCAAGGTTCTATCTTCCTCCGTCATAGAAGTATTACGGTTGATCTGAAAAAGATAAGTGGTAAGGTTAATTGACACAACACTCCAATTGTAATCATTTCTGAGACTCACTTCCCTATCTGGCATTCCCTTACAAGACCATACAATGGAATCATAATAATGATAATAAGGGTTAGCTGATGAGTTATTGTTCTGATAATCGGTCAAATCAAAACTCAATAGTCTGAATGACTGAAATTTACTATGTCCATCACCCATTCCATGGGCATCCTTAGAATTGGCATATACACACCGAATATAATAACGGCAATCATCCGGTACTTTTTCAGTTTCATTTGGCTTGTCTTCTTCATCACTCTTATCAATAGTATAAGTATTCTGCACATCAATCAGTTCTAATGAAGATAAACGCTGATATACCACCAAGCCATAAACAGTTTTTTCCTGATTGTCAGCTACTGTCACCGAACCAATCTTCTCCATCACATACAGGTAAGCTTCATCTTCATGAAACTTCACATCCAGAATTTGCATATAATCATCAACCTTACCTACCTTATTCGTTTTGATGACAATGCCCGTCGCATCATCATACGACCAATCCTGCTTCTTGAAACAGAATGTACGTGTATCTTGATCACGATAATAAGTCATCAACTGATTCTCAGATAAGAATTCATAGACCTTCGGACTATAATCCTTGATACCTTCACGATAATCAGTTTTCGCAAGTTTACCGTTTTCCTTCACCTGATAGATGCCGACAGGTTGCCAGCCATAACTTACAAGCCAAGAATTCAGAACATTCCTATCTATATCACAGACAGGAGCCTTTCCATCTAAGATGCAATACCCATCCTGATTTAAAACAAAAGACTGGTTGAACAGTTCCTTGTCATTCCAAGGAAGGCTGTCCAACTTATCATCATCACTACTACAGCCAGTTAGCATCCAGATGCCAACCACCATGAATATCATCCATAAACAACGCTTCATATACTTTCTGTTTTTTTTATTTTACAATCTGTTCTTTTCTGTATTACCGGCACCCGTACCCTTATACTTGCTTCTACTAACATTAAACTTATAGCTGAATGAGCACATGAACATTCGGGTATCCGTATATTTTCTGGTATAGATATCGCTGGTACCATATACCAATCTTGTGGAATTGCGCATCGTCGCAAAGAGGTCATTACCCGCCAAAATGACATTCAGGCGGTCGTGAAGAAAACTTCTACGCAAAGAGACGTCCACTCCTCCTTGTGCCATATAAAGCGGAAGCGCAGAATGGCCCTGCGTGTTCCAACTCATATCAAGATTAAGCGTCCAACCGCATGGTAGTGAAAACGCATTATTGAAAGAGCCGATGAATATCGGCTTGCTGTATGCCTTACCACCAATGGTTAGGAACTGCTTTCTCATACCAGCGTCCAACGTAGGATGCCACCATCCTATCGTCGGCGATGCCGTCAGTCCCACGTAACAAACCTGAGTATGATTCAAATTACGAAAGGTGTACATACTGATTAACTCATTGTCATGATACGGTTCTATCACCTGAAAGCAAGGATCTACAAGATAACGCCAGTTGGCAAAAAACTGGAACCATTTATATCCCAGATTAATCCCTATGCCATGTTCGAAGGTTGACTTGAGCAATGGGTTTCCACCCTGATAATAATAGCGACTATTATATTGCACGTTACTACTTAACTGACTATAGGAAGGACGACTTACCGTCACCTTATAAACCATATTCATTTTCACATTCCCGATAGGAAAGGTCAAGGACACATTCGGAAAGAAATGGTCGTACTTACGACTCTGATTGGGCACGAAATAATCCTTATTTTCCTCGCTCCAATAATCACCACCTGTATTATAGTAATTGGAAGAAACATGTTCGTATCTGAGGCCAGCATTCAGTTCTACCTTGTTCAGTCTCAATCCATAAGAAACAAAGGCTGCAAGATTACTTTCCTTCACCTGGTCGTCCGTCTTGCCTGGCAAGTCAGTTCCCTGTTCATCTATAGTATAAAGATTGGCACGGCAACTTTCGGTAAACTCATTACCAATCTTCAGGGTACCTTTCCATACCGGAAAGCTCAGTACCAGCTTAGATGCATGCATCCAACTATCAGCCGTGAAATCAGATTCTATCGTACGAGAATCTCCGCCCTCCATTCCTGTTTCTTCAGAATATTGAGTCTGTCCTGTTTTACGAAGATATATTTCCCCATTCCATTCTATGCTCACCTTTCCTATCTGTCCGGCATAATAAGCCGTAATATCTTGCGTAGGTCGGCTTTTGAAACGGCAATACATATCATTTGTATAGCTTTCTGTCTTGGAGCCATTCTTCCAGACATCCATCAGCGAATTCCATCCACCCCGACTATAAGGATTGATGTTCACCTCGTAAGTGGCACCCACGGAATGCCTATCATTGAAAACATAATTAAAACCAAAACTTCCACTGGTATAGTAACTCTTGTTTTTGATAATCATATCTTCGTTGATATTCATGAGCGTCTTGCCGTAGAGTCTGTTATCATTATGCTGATCCTGATAGCCCTGAGACAAACCACCATACAAATTGGAGAAGATATCCAATCCCCGATAGCGATAGTTCAAATCGAGGACTTCACGATGATTGTTCTGATGATTGCGCTGATAGACTTGCCGATAAGTCAATCCCAAACCTTCTCCCTTTTTTCTTGTCGTCTTGATTCTGATGACGGCCTGATAGGTTGCATCGTATTCTGCACCCGGCTCGGTTATCACCTCCACATGTTTGATGTCAGAAGAACTCAATCTATCGAGGTCAATGGTTCCCTTGATTTTCTTGTTATCGATATAAATCAAAGGTTTACCTTTTCCCAAGACTTCTATATCACCATTCTTCTGCATCACTCTCGGAAGATGTTTCAATACATCTTCTGCCGAGCCCATTTTCTCCAAGGAGGTTCCTTCTATCTGAGCCACCAATCCTTCAGCAGTCATTCTGAAAGGCTGTCGATGTCCTTTCACTACTATTTTCTGCAGATTCATCGTTGCCTCCTTCAGAGTTATCGTCCCTATCTTACCTATATTATATGTATTGCTTGTCGTAATATAGCCCACGCAACTTACTCTTACTATCGCCTTTGTGGCTTCGCAGGGAATCACGAACTGACCGTTCTCATTCGTCACGCCGCCATTTATCAATGAAGAGTCCCTAACATTCAGCAGGGCTACATTGGCGAAATCTATAGGGCGATTCTTATTGTCTATGATGCGACCTATCATCTTGGTGGGAGTTTTCTGCGTACACTCCACCACGATATTATCCTCCACCTGCGTCATCTTGATGGGATAGAATCCTATCAGTTGCATGATGGCATCTGGAACACTCTGGTTTCTGATGCTCTTGGTTACTCTGAAATCCTCCAGTTCATCATACACGAAGTTGATGGTGTACTTATGCTGGCGGGCATTCAAATCCTTCAACGCCGCAGAGAACGACACATTATTATATTGTCGGGTGATGCGCTGGGCTAATGCGGTTTGAAAAACAGCCACACAAGCACAAATCATAATCCATTTTTTCATATACATCAGTCTTTCTTTTTTCTGTTACTTATTATCTATACAGTTGAGCCAAGCAAAAAACTAAGCAAAACATAGATTATTTTCGAAAAACCTATGCAAAGGTACAAAAACAAATAGAGATATGCTAAACTTCTGCCTTTTTATTTCGTCAATATCCTTATTTCAACCTCCAAAAAGAGGAAGTAACAGAGATAAAAGACATATCTATGTAAACAATATTCCAGGAAATACATATTCGCCTGAAATGCTAGAAAAACGGGGCATAAAGAGATTTAAAATTTTCCCTTAAGGAAAAATAAAAATATCCTTAAGGAAAAAAATATTTTTCCTTAAGGGAAAGAACAAATCTCCTTAAAGGCTTTTTTGGCTCACGCCACACCTGTAAAGATTCCATCACAAGACAAAATTTTAATCGGTCAAGCAAAGAGCAAACCAATATGGTTTTGCTTTCGCTTGACCGATTTTCATATATTCATTGTTGTATTAAGAGAGTTTCTTCCTAACAAGAGCTACAAGCGGCTCCTTTCTTCATTACCGGCTCCAGTACCCTTGTACTTACTGCGCTTGGCATTGAAATTATACGTAACCTGCAAAGAGATGCTACGAGTATAGTTGTAGCAGTCTTTCATGGTACCCGAACCCTGTCCATACATCGTCCAACGTTCCTTTGTAGTCTTGAAGATGTCATTTGCAGAAAGATAAATGATCCATGTGCGATTGGCAAACGACTTGTCGAACCGCAGATCGACGCTGTAATTACTCTTCATCATAAGAAATCCATCTGCATTGGGGGTTTCTGCATTCAGGCTGATAGCCGCGTTCATGGTTTCTGAAAGAGCGAAATTATTGTCGAGCAAGCACAACAGCAAAGGTCTGCTTAATGCCTTGCTGGCACCATACTTCCTGGTATCGAAGAACTGCTGTTTATAATAGAATCCCCACCTAGGACGGAAGATGCCAAGCTTTGGCGAAACATGGACAGAAGCATAAAGCAGCTGCTTATGGTCGAAATTCAACGACGTACTATAAGCAAATTCCTTTCCAGGATAGATATACTTGGTCCACTCTATCACATCCTTCAGATATTTATAACCTGCGGAAACATTCAGCCACTTATATGTCATCATTGCCTCAACATTGAACACCTTCTCCGGTTGCAAGGTAGGATTTCCGCCTTCATAAAGGAAACGGTTGTCAAACTGCATGAAGTTGCCTAACTGTCGATAACTTGGACGATTTATTTTCTCGTTGACATTCAACTGCCAATTCCAATTACCTTTGTTCCATGATAAGCTGAGGTTAGGAAAGAAGTTGCTGTATCTTCTGCTCACATCATCCTGCTTGACTCCACCAGAGAAATAGTCGCGAATGATATTCTCGTAACGCACACCAAGACCAATGGTCCACTTGCTGAGGGGCAGTTCATATTGTGCAAAGCCAGCAACATTTCTTTCATGGATATCCGTCTCTGTGGATGGCACCAACTGCTCTTCATTCAGGAACGTTCCATGAGAGTCGGTCTTCGACAGCTCTGTTCCTACAGAAACATTTCCTTTCCACAGAGGAATATTCACAACCAACTTGCCTGCCCACATATCGCTATTCTGACGATTGCTTGAGTGTACCTCCTGATTGCCCAACTCCTTGCTGCTTTCAATACTCTCGTCATTACGTCTATTATTGACCGTATAGTATGTGCCATTGAAATCGATGCCTACCTGTCCTATCTTTCCCACATAATAGATTTCTGCCTCATGTGAACTAAGGTGAGGCTTTGCAACCTCATTCTGCTCAATGCTACCCTGTGCCACACCGTTCAGAAACACATCCTGTTGGCTTGCACTATTCGTTCTGGCATTCAACATGCCATAGTAGCGATAAGAGCCGCCAATGGAATTGCTGTCGTTGAGCGAATAGTCGGCTGAGAGATATTCCGACAAGAAGCGGTTGTTGGTATCCGAATTAAAATGCTGGTCGTTGTGATAATGCTTGTCGGGCAAATTGATATCTGTTTTCAGGTGATTATCCTCACCAATATGATAACCCCTCATCCATAAACTATTGGCTATCTCGAATTTCTTGGTCTGATATCGGGCGCTGATAAGCTCGTAATCCGACATCCATTTATTGTATTTACCATAAGCGTCCGTACGCAAGCTGAATCCATTGGCACGGCGTTCTTTGGTACGGATACGAATTACCGACTCCACCTCCGCATCATATTCTGCACCAGGACTTGTAATCACGGAAATCGACTTGATGTTGTCGGGAGTGATATTTACAATCTCATTATTGTCATTCACACGCTTGTTGTTGATATAAACAATCGGTGTGCCTTTACCAAACACGGATATCTTTTGTCCATCAACAGAGACACGGGGCAACAGATTCAGGACATCAAAAGTGTTTGCCATCTTAGAAAGCAAGGTATGCTCTACGGCAACCTCCACTCCTCCAGGCGACATTTTATACTGAGGTCTTTCACCCTTCACGACAACTCCCTTGATAATCATCGTTTCAGGCTGCAATTTGATGATTCCCATTTCCGGATTGCTGTATATACGGCTGATTGTCTTATAACCAACGTATGTGATACGGGCTAACACCTTCCGGGAATTACAAGGAATGACAAAACTTCCATTCTCATTGCTCACACCATGCCCTACTATTGTGGAATCAATGGGCGACAACAAGGTTATATTTGCATATTCGGCAGCATTGCCACTCTCATCTATAATACGTCCCTTATAACGAAGGGTTGTCTTCTGCGTACACTCCACCATGATATTATCCTCCACCTGCGTCATTCTGATGGGATAGAATCCTATCAGCTGCATGATGGCATCGGGAACACTCTGGTTTCTGATGCTCTTGGTTACCCTGAAATCCTCCAGTTCATCATACACGAAGTTGATGGTGTACTTATGCTGGCGGGCATTCAAATCCTTCAACGCCGCAGAGAACGACACATTATTATATTGTCGGGTGATGCGCTGGGCATAAGACTGCTGAACCAAAAGCAACAGGAAGAGAAGAAGAAGCTCTCTGACAGGCTTGCCGTTAACGGGCATTGGTTTCCAAAAATCTCTCATAAATATATCCTCCTATCTTATTTCACCATCAATGTTCCGTCAATATACTCTATCTGTATGCGGTCGAAAGCATTCAAAATCTCAAGATTCTGCTCCAAAGTCTTCGTCTTGTTCCAGTTGAAGAAGAGACGGATGTGCTGGGCACCGGCATCCACATACTCCACCTTGACATGATAGAAACCGGATAGCTGAGCCAGGATGGTTCCCAATTCAGCATCATCAAACACCACCGGCTTCATATCAAGCGAATCCTTACTCTCTGCTGTTACAGCACGAAGACTGTCATTCGCAAGCGCCTGGGGTGTTGCCTTCTGTTCTGTAGCAGCCTTGTTATCCGCTGTCTGATCAGAAGCCGGGAAAACCAACCAGCCATTGTGAATCGCAGCCAAGGCTACCCCAGAAAGGAAGATGATGCCAACGATGGATGCAGCAATCTTCATCCGGTTGCGATAAGCGCCTTTGGATTTGCCGGCATCTATCGCCATCTTATCCTCGTGATGTGCCTGAACAAATTCCTTCCAAGCCCCATCCACATCCACCTCCTTCGGATTGGCTTTCTTGCCAGCCATTCTCGCCATCGCCAGTTCATGGAAGAACTCCTTCACTTCCTCATCGGCAAGCAGGTGCTCCACCTGCTCGTCGGTATATTTCTCGGGATGCTCCTGCATGTCAAAGAGCATCATCCGCTTTTCTTCTTTACTCATGTTTGTCATTGTCTTGCTCATTTAAATTGTTTCTTAATCCAGTCCATCGCCTTCGAGAGATGGTTGAATACCGTCACCTTGCTCACTCCCACTTCATCAGCCACCTCCTGATAAGATTTCTCCTGAAGATAGCGCAGACGGAAAATGAGTTGCCGGATAGGCGGTTCCAGGTCTTCGATGAGAAGCATCAGCCGGTCGAGTCGCTCGTCGGTCTCTTCAGAGAGAATCACGTCGGAATCATCCAGCAGCAGCTTCGCCACCCTTTCCTTCACGCTCTTATGAGCTATCAGGTTGAGACAGCGGTTGCGTACACTCCGCATCAAGTAACCATCCTCACTCCCAGGCACCAGAACCACATCATCAGCAAGAATCTGGGCGAATACTTCGCTCACCACATCCTTGCTCTCGTCATCATCCGAAAGAATGCATCTGGCCAGATTGTACATCTTCGCGTAATGCTGACGGAATAACTGTTCTATGTCCTTTTTTCTGTTCATATACTATCTATACAGTTGAGCCAAGCGAAAAACTAAGCAAAACATCAACTTTTTTGTTTTTTTCTTTAAATCCGAATCGAAATCTCCAAGATTCTCCCCGGATTGGAATGCAAAAGTACACAATCTATCGGAGATAGAAGACAAATGGTAAGGATAAATCGATTTTCAGTTGATTTATTTGTTCATTCCAACATTTTTTAGTACTTTTGCCCACCAAATTACAAACAAGTAAATAAGATTGGTATAAAATAGGTATTACCAAGATAAAATAAAGAATAGATTAGATAAAGGAGAATAAGATTATGTCAACGATTATTTATCCATCACCGATATTCGGTCCGGTAAACTCCCGCCGTCTGGGAGTTTCACTGGGCATCAACCTCATGCCATCTGATGGCAAGGTCTGTTCATTCGACTGCGTTTATTGCGAATGCGGATTCAACGCCGACTTCCGTCCTAAGAAGAAGCGCCCTACCCGCGAGGAGGTAAGAGAAGGATTGGAGAAGGTTCTGAAAGAGCGCCACGACAACAACCAGCCTCTGGACGATATCACCTTCGCAGGAAACGGTGAACCTACGGGACACCCAGACTTCAAGGGAATCGTGGAAGATACGATGGAACTCTGCAAGAAATATTTCCCGGGAGTACAGGTATCCGTACTCAGCAACGCCACCTATATATATAAGGAGGAAGTGAGAGAGGCGCTGATGCTCGTGGATAACAACATCCTGAAACTGGATACCGTGGATATGGATTACATCAAGAAGCTGGACCGCCCTCAGCAGCCTAACTACGACGTGAAAGATGTGATCAAATATCTGAAGATGTTCAAGGGGCACGTCATCATCCAGACCATGTTCCTGAGAGGTGACGGTTTGGACAATACCAGCGAGCATTTCGTAGCTCCTTGGCTGGAGGCAGTGAAAGACATCCAGCCTCAGCAGGTAATGGTTTATACCATCGCCCGCGAAACACCAGACAAGCTGCTGGAAAAGGCGCCAAAGGAAGTTCTCGATGCCATCAAGGACCGTGTAGAGGCACTGGGCATCAAGTGTACAGCCAGCTATTAAGAGATAATCAGGATAAGAAAGAAAAGCAAGTAGAAAAAAGAAAGAATGAAAGCGAAAAGTAATATCCTTATTATCAGCGACATGTGTGGCTACGGAAAGGTATCTGCCGCAGTTCAGATGCCTATCCTCTCTTATATGGGACTCGACGTGTTCAATCTGCCAACCATGCTCATCAGCAACACCTTCCCATACGGCAAGTACGCCATTCTGGAATGCACTTCGTATATCGAGGAAGCCTTGCAGAAGTGGAACGAACTGGGCATTCACTTCGATGCCATCACCACGGGTTTCATGGCTTCGGAGCGTCAGGCTAAGCTGGTGGCACGCTATTGCAGAGAACAGGCTGCACTGGGCACCGACATCTATGTGGATCCAGTGATGGGCGATTACGGCAAGCTCTATGGTGGAGCCAGTGAGAGTACCGTGAGATGCATGAAGGAGATGCTGAGCGTATCGCATCTCTGTTTTCCCAACTATACCGAGGCTTGTCTGCTGACGGATTCGGAATATAAGGAAGAGGGAATCTCTGAGAAGGAAGCCTATGAACTGATAGATAAACTGAGAGCCATCGGTTCCCACTCCGTGCTCATCACCTCGTGCATCGTAGAGGGTCAGCATGCCGTGGTAGGTTTCAATCATCTTACAGAAGAGTATTTCCTCCTGCCCTACGAAGAAATCCCCGTTCAGTTCCCGGGCACCGGCGACATCTTCTCCAGCATCATCGTGGGCAGGCTGAAGGATGGCGATCATCTCCGCCATGCCACCCGCATCGCCATGGATACCCTGCGCAACTGGATAGACATCAACAAGAATGACAAGGACAAGAACCGCGGAATTCCGATAGAAAGACATCTGGGGGACTTGTAGATTGCCATTTAGCAAACACAGAAGCAAGGGAATATCAATTAAGTTATAATGGAAAAGAAAGAAACAAATACACTCAGTATATTTCAGCGCCCGGTATGGGTAAGCCTGTTCGCCCTTACGGCTGCTATCTCGTGGGGATGGGCTTACCCATTGATAAAAATGGGAATGGAGGAATATCAGATTACAGCAGACATGACCGGAAGCAAGATGCTTTTTGCCGGCATCCGCTTCTTCATCTCCGGCATCATCATCCTTGCCATCGCCAGAAGTTCGCATCGTAAATTCGGATTCAAGAAGAATGCTGTCCAGAAGGAGAATCATGATGTTCAGAAGAATGGAAGCTTCAGTTTCCTGACGAATACAAATGTCTGGTTCCTTCTCCTCTATGCACTCCTCAACACCACCCTTCATTATGCCT
>DAWDAD010000061.1:0-15932 GCA_052356385.1 Prevotella sp. | reverse complement strand
AGATGCGAGATTCTCAATGTTTTTTATTATTTTTGCAGCGGAATCTAAAAACATATGAAATATGAGACATCTTATCATTATAATCATCACCCTGATGATACAGCCGATATACGTAAAAGGAGACAACAGCCAGCTCTACAAACAGCTGGATGCTGCCATAGAAAAACGTGCGCATTATGTAGAAGTAAAAGAGAAAAGTCTGAACGACATCAAGCAGGGTGCCAAATATGTAACCAGCAACGAGGACAAGCTCAAGCTTTACGAGCAACTTGCCAATGGATACAAAGCCTACGAGTATGATTCGGCGATGACTTACATAAAAAAAGGCCTTGTTCTTGCCCAAAAGAGCAACAACATCTTATATCATAAAAGATTCCAACTTAGCCAAACCAGCCTGCTTATCACACGTGGATTCTATGCTGAAGCAAAAAACATCATGCAGAAGATAGAGCCCAAGGAAGAAGATCCGCTTGACTATCAGTTTCAATACTATTATACACTTTACGGACTATACAACAACTGGTCAACCTATTGTGAAAACAATGAATTCAGCAAGATTTACGACCAGCAGAAAGTGGAATACCTGAAGAAAACATTAGAACTGTCGCCAAAGAAAGATGCATTCTATTACTACCTGCTGGGAGAGTTTTACTATTACAGCTATCATTCCAACAATAACAAGACCATCCAATACTACAAAAAAGCACTGAGTATGGAAAAGCCGGACAGCCGTCTCCATGCCATGACCGCCTTTGCCCTATCCGAAGTATACCAGAAAGCCAACAACCAGAAACTGACGGAACATTACCTGCTGGTTGCAGCCATCTCAGACATCACTTCTGCCATAAAAGAAAACGTAGCCCTGCAAAACATCGCACTCTTCATCTACAAACATAAGACCAGAAGTCTGAACAAAGCCCAGGAATACATCAACCTATCCCTGGAAGATGCTTATGCATACAACAACCGGTTGCGCCGCATTGAGATTTCATCCAAATTGCAGATGATTACCAATGCCTATACAGATGACATCAGAGCCACCAACAGCATGCTCTACATTGCGCTGTCGGTCATTTTCCTGCTCTTGCTCGGAGTGGGACTTAGCAGTCTGTTCATCCGTAAGAAGAACAAACTTCTGAAACAGAAGAAAGACGAAATCACGGCTACATCGGCAAAAATGGAAGTTCTCAACAGCCAGTTGCACCTCATCAACGACGAACTGAAGGACACCAACCAGAAGCGCGAGAGACTGATAAAGGTGTATATTGACCTGTGCTATAAGAACATAGAGAGAAACAGCAAACTGCGCACCTTGGCAGTAAGAAAGATCAAGGCCAACCAGAGTAAGGAGCTGCTGAGCCTCCTTTCTTCCTCAACCAATACAGAGAAAGAGAACAAGGAGTTTCTGACGGAATTTGACAAGGCATTCCTGTCTCTGTACCCAACTTTTATAACCGAGCTGAACAAGCAGCTTACAGAATCGGCACACATCCAGCTGAAAGAGAATGGAGAAATGCCCCCTATCCTCCGTGTGTGCGCCCTGTTAAGATTAGGCATTACCGAAAGTTCAAAGATAGCCGGCATCCTGTCTTATTCGCCACAAACCGTATACAACTACCGTTCCCTGCTCAA
Organism: Prevotella sp.; assembly: GCA_052356385.1. Taxonomy (GTDB): domain Bacteria; phylum Bacteroidota; class Bacteroidia; order Bacteroidales; family Bacteroidaceae; genus Prevotella. Next base: position 14,300 of record DAWDAD010000061.1, on the reverse strand, counting down.
GAACAATGCCATCGACAAGGAGCACTTCGAAGAAAATGTGCTCAGACTCTGCATGGTGATAGCCGACTGATGAGAGAAATAAAGATACCTATATGTAACAACAAATCCCGGCAGGCAACAACATACCTGTCGGGATTTGTTAATTATCTGCAATTGATGAGAAATCTACTTTACTATATATTTCTTGCCACCACGGATATAGATACCATCATGTTTCGCCGGGAGCGATACCTTTCGGCCATTGATATCATAAACATCGGAACTGCAAGGCTTAGTAACACCGACAACAGGAGTTAATCCCGAAGTCAAATCATAATCTATTTCACCATCATCAGGGCAATGAATAGCCACCATTTCCTGATACCACTGATACTCCTCATCAACGGAGACACCATTATCCGTATACTCCAGAGGAAGGAGGCTCAAGTCGAAATAGCCATCACCTAAACCACCATAGCCCCAATTTACTCCTACGTTTCCATCAGCATCATAACCATCCAGCACAAAAGCATGTGAAGATGTCTTGTCGTTTCCCTGCTTATTGGATGTACCGGCATACAGAATAGGATGCCCGGCGCTCAATTCCCGGTAAATAACCTTTTTCCAGGCTGCATCATCATAGTTATTGGTCTGGGGATAATCCTTATAGCCATAATACTGGGTAAGATAGCCGAAATGCTTCTTCATGCCAGCCGCAGCATCTTGCAAAGACGCGCCACTGCCATCAAGAGAATAATTCATACCAGCCACACAACCGCAATGAAACATCAACTTGGCTACTGCGGCAGCCTGTTCCGAGCTGTAGCTATCACCCGAATAAGCAGGCAACATCTCCGTCCACTTATACTCTCCCATACTCAGCATAGCAGTACGTTTCTCATCGCCGACGCTATAAGAAGCGACACCTTTGCCACGAGATGGATACTGGTATACAGACATAATCTGTGCCATAGCCGTAGCCACGCAACCCACCCAGCAGTTTTTGCCATTTACTTGTGGGCACTGGCTATTGAAAGGAGCATCCTGGCCCCATTTTACGGCAACAAGATGCTCAACACTCGACTTACAACCTGCAGGGATAACCTGATAACCCGTAGAAGCAGCACGAAGTGAAGCGTCATTAATTCTAGCCAAGAACCAGCCCAAGGCAGGATTATCGCCAAAAGTACCCTCGTCAGAATAACCTATCACAGCCTTGAACGCATCATCATTGGCGAGAACTACAAATCCGTTCCGGTTGCGTCCTACAACCGTATAAGCATCCGTCTGTCGCATAATCCGAAGGCTCTCACCTACTCCTCCACGAGAAGTTTTCCCGCCAACAGAAGGCAAATGCTCCCACAGCACCTCACTGGCTATCTCCAATTTCTGCTGAAGGCTTCTTTCCTTTGCCTCAGAGCAAAGGAAAGAAGCCAACATCAGAGAAAATATAAGAATCTTCTTCATAAGTCCAAAATCTTTAGGAAATCATTCGGTATTTCTACCAAACGCCATACACATTTACAGACTGCTGCTCAACACTGGAATCTATATATCCATTCAGATAGATGTATTTCTGTGTGAAGTCTATATAAGAATAAGTACTATAGCCATATCCACCATACCACATGAAAGAGTTGATATTTACATCTCCTACCGTCCAGTTCCACAAATAGTCACCTGTAGAAGAATCAACACCAGCTACGATATAGTTTTCCTTATAGGTCTGATAGTCATATATGGCAGCACCCTTTCCTTCATCAGGAACCAGTTCACCGGAGCAATCAGCCAGATTATCGGCATTGAAAGTGCCATTAATCTTGAAATAAAGATCAGCACCCGAACCCAACATATTGGTGATATAAAACTGATTGACACCTTCCAGCTGGTAGATATCAGAATAGGTAACAGGCAAATCTGTGAAACCTGCGTAATAGAACTGCACATTCTCCAGTACTTTCGTCCACTGAGAAACCAGCACCGACGACTGCAGCACCGTACTGCCATCCTGCTTGGTATAAGGATCGGCATAGGCTTCATCGACATCTATCTTGAAACCAAATTTCTTTTTAGGTGTCAAGCCCTTTACAGAAATGGTCAGCGTAGCCTCCTTCTCGCCCTGGGCAAACTCCACCGTAGCAGGCACCTGAATGGCAGCTGTATCAGTATATTCTACCTTGACAGGAACACTCGCAGCCTCAGCAGCATCCTTACGGCAAACCTTCACATCAACGGTTTCCTGGTCTGGAGTAAGAATAAACTCTGCCGCATTGCCGGCATCAAAATACACTCCCATGCAATTGTCTGGGGCAGGATTGCCTGGCGCATAATCATCGTCATCGCTGCAGGAAGAGAACCCCAACAGGAGACCAGCCGAGATGGCAAGCCCCAAATATCTAAAAAACTTTATATTCTTCATTGTCAATTCCATTTTAAAGATTGAAAAATCTCCTCATTTACTCACTCTTTGCCTCTACCACACTTGTAGGATCTGGATTCAGTACCACAGCCGGATTAGAACTCTTCTCATATTCAGGGATATAACAATCCATCCATGGAGCCACGAAACCATACTTGGAATTCAAGCGATGACTCTCCAGGAAGTTGGTACCCGTATAGGTGCGGACAACAGCTATCTTAAGACGCTTATAATCAAAATACAGCAGTCCCTCTCCCCAGAGTTCGATACGTTTCTGAAGCAGCACGGCATCTTCAAGTGATTCGATGTCTGTAGCCTGACACTCATAAGAGCCATCTGTATAGCGATAAGCATTCATGAAATCATTCAAGACGGTCTTGGCAGCATCCACCCCTTCTGTATGGGCAATGGCCTCAATATAGATGAGATACATCTCTTCTACACGCATCAATGGAATATCACACAAACAGCCCACATAGAGATCAGACAAGTTACCTGAACCCGGATGATATTTCAGGTTGGTGTAAGCAGGCAGTTTAGCCCATCCTGCTCCATCCAGCAAGGTAGAATAGCCTGCCGGAACCTCAGCCTTGCCAGCATCCTCAGGGGCAACCCAAGTCTTCTTTCGCCAGTCGGCATCAGGTATCTGATTATAGAGCGAAGCACCTATCATACGGTAAGCCTTGCCATAACCACCCATGGAGAATGCAGTAGATTCAGAAGATACCGTACCCATCCAGGAATAGAACCAGCTGCCCAATTGCTCCTTTGTTCCCAGCGAAGCCTTCCATATCCAGGAAGAATTAGCAGTATTGAAACCTGTCTTCTTATTATACCATTCGCTCTGAGACATTGGCTGGCAACCGGAATTGTCGATGGCAGCCTGTGCGTATGAGGCAGCCTTGGCAAAACAGTCATTAACCGCCGTAATGCCCAAGGCATCATAGCCGTCAACATCATTCTCATGAGCCAACTGGGCTGTCAGATCATCTGCCGAATCATAAAAACGAGAACCCAGTTCCAACCAGAAGCGTGCCTTCAAACCATCTACCACGCTCTCATCCGGCTGTTCCTTGCCCGTACGCTTATAGCCCTTCAAGTATGCCTCAGCCTTATTCAGGTCGTGCAGGATGAAGCGATACATGGTATAATAAGGTACACGAGGATTGTTCTTACCCTCCTCGCCTGTAGTCTTCTCAGTCACGATAGGCACGGTAAGTCCCATTATCTTGGCTGCTTTGGCATCAAAGTCAGAGAATCCGGTCTTCTTGAATTCAAACATTCTTGCCATATCCAGGTATGCCAAAGCACGGTAAGCATAAGCTACACCGGCAGACGCCTTTGCAGATTCAGATGCTCCTTCCACATCGAGCGACGAGATGATACTGTTAGCATTGTTCACTAAACCATAATAGTAGAAATAGGTGTAATTGAATGGGCTACGGAGTCCCTTACCATTCTCTATATATGAGAAATAGTCGTAATCTGCATTGTAAACCGGAAAATCCTCTGTCATCACATCACGGATAATCATCTGGCTGGGATAACCGTTGTCGTAAGCCGAACCGTCGCCATACACACCACTCTTTACCATATAGGCACTCAAGCCGGTCAGCAAGCCCTGCTGAGCCGTCTCAGACCCCTGCACCTGACTGTCTGTTGCATAATCCTTTGGCAGTTCCTCCTCCAGACAGCTCTGCATCATCAAGCATGAAGAGAGCACTACTGTGAACAGAGAAACCTTGCGAAATATATTGTTCATCATATAAAATTCTCCTTAATCTATATAAAAATCTCCTTATCTAACAGTTTAAAATTGAAGTGTAATACCACCAGAGATGGTACGAACAAACGCATACTGCTCGTTGCTAGGTGAGCCGGTGAAACTTGTGCGAGGATCGAATCCCTTTCGCTTGCTCCACAAATAGACATTGTCTGCCGCACCATAGACACGAACCTTAGTCAAGCCCAAACGACGTGTCAGGCTCTTTGGCAAGGTATAACCGATATTGATGCTCTGCAGGTTGAGATAACTTCCATTAATCAGGAAGCGATCAGAAGATGAGCTTGCATCCGTATCATTATACTGGAGGCGAGGGATGTTGGATTCTCTGTTACTTGGAGACCAGGCATCCAGCATATCCTTATGGAAATTAAAACCTGTCCAGCTATCATAAGGAACACTCATCAGACTCTGATAACCAGAATCGTAAGACTTGCCGCCGATGGAATAAGTGAAGTTCACACTGACATCGATACCCTTAAACGACAACGATGTGCCAAATCCACCATAAAGATCAGGAGTAGGGTCGCCACAGGCAAAGTAAGAGCCTTCCGACCATTTTGCAGACTTGCCCAGCGAACCATCTTCGTTCTCAACATACCATGTGGATTCTCCTTTCTCATTTACGCCCGCATATTTCTTCAATCTCCAGGTGTAGATAGGCAATCCTTCACCATAATAATAAGAACCGTTATGATAACCGGCATATCCGCTCAGCATCTCGTTCTTGTTCTCTTCATAAAGCTTCGTTATCTCATTGGTATAGTGGGTGGCATTGAGATTGATGTTCCACGCAAAATCCTTGGTGCGGATTACATCTCCTGCAAGATTCAGTTCTACACCACGGTTCACCATGTTACCCACATTAGAGTAATAGCCTGCATAACCCATTGACATAGGCACGCTGATGAAACAGAGCATGTCAGTGGTTTTGCGGTAGAAATACTCCACATCACCGGTCAGACGACCCTTGAAGAGTTCGAATTCAAGACCTGCGTTGATATTGGTATTGGTCTCCCAGGTAATCTTATCATTACCCTTTGAAGCAAAGGTCAGCGCCATGTTGCCATTCATGCTACCGATGCCGTAAGTATCCAGATAACGGTTGTTACCGATGGCATCGTTACCCTGCTGACCGAAAGAGAATTTCACCTTCAGCATGTCGAGCCAAGACTTGGAGCCTGCCATCCAATCTTCCTTGGTCAGTATCCAGGCACCACCGAAAGAATAGAAATCGCCCCAGCGATGGGCTGGAGAGAAGCGGGATGAACCGTCACGGCGATAAGATACCTGACAGAAATACTTGCCATCATAATCATACATGCCACGGAAGAAGAAACCTTCGGTGTTGTAATTGGTCTGATTAGAATATGTCGGCTCATTGGTGATAGCACCTGCCAACTCATGGTTTCCCTTGAAAGAGAACATGTTGGAACGGCCGCCATATACGTATTCATAAGTCTGCTTATAGTTCTCATGACCCAACAACAATGTCATGTTGTGCAGACCAAAAGAACGGGCATAGTTTACCAACTGCTGGAAGTTGACTGTATAATAACGGTAATGTCCTACGGTTACCTCACCGTTAGGATAAGTCGTTGCACCAAATCCATAATAAGGCTGCTGGGTACTCTGATAGCGATATTCATAGTCATCCACCGTACCGTTCAAGGTAATCTTCAGTCCCTTGACAAATGTTGGGGTAATCTCAGCAAAGCCATTGATACCGAAAGTATTTCCTACAGAATGGGATGCCTGAAGCTGGTCATCCTTCAACAGGTTGAGCTGAGAGAGTACAGGTCGATTCAAGCCTGCATTCATTCCGTTACCATAATCATATATCTTACCATTATCATCGGTCATGATATTGCCATTGCCATCTCTGAGATACAGCGGATAGATAGGAGCGATGGTATTGACCATGTAGAAGGTATTGGTAGTACTGTTGTTTCCATAAGAATCTACCTCTGTGGCATTGTCTGTAACGGTATGGGCATAGTTTACGTTACCACCCACCTTCAGCCATTCATTTGCCTTATAGGTAGCCTTCAGGCGTGCAGTATATCGCTTAAACTGAGATCCGTATGCGATACCTGGGTTATCCAGATAGCCCAATGAAGCATAGAACTGGGAATTGTCGTTTCCACCATTCACATTCATATTATACTCCTGTCGGAGGGTGTTTCGGTAAGCCGCCTTGAGCCAGTCGTCCGGACTAATCGTATAGTCCTTTCCGTTATAAGAGATTTTATTGCCCAATGTGGCATTAGGATTCAGCTTTCCATTATCGCCAATGAGATACTGTCCCTCAGGCACATTGTAGCAGATATAACCCAATCCGCCCTTTTCTGAAGAACCACCAATTGCGTTATTGGCAGCCACATGAGCTGCATAAGCTGACATACCCTTGCCATTGGTATAGTAATTATATAATGACTTATAGTGTGTCTCATAATATTGACCGGGATCTGAAATCATATCATAAGTCTGAGAGCCACGGCTATTGCTGCCCCATTTGGCATCAACAGTGATGACGGTCTTGCCCACCTGCGGATTCTTGGTGGTAATCATAATGACACCATTGGCACCACGGGCTCCGTAGAGTGCATTACTTGCCGCATCTTTCAACACGGTAACAGATGCCACATCCGCTGGGTTGATGTCACTCCAGGAACCATAATAAGGTGCACCATCTACCACGATCAACGGATCCTGACCTGCATTGATTGAGCTGATACCGCGTACACGGATGGTAGGGGTAGAAGACGGATCGCCAGATGTATTTATCATCTGCACACCCGCTACCTGACCATTGAGGGCATCTACCACATTGGTTACCTGACGCACGGCAATTTTATCTGCATCCACTACGCCTGCTGAACCCGTGAAAGAGGATTTCTTCTGCTCACCATAAGCCACAACAATCACTTCGTCGAGCTGGCGGTCTTGAGAGTGCATGCTTACCTTCATACCTGGAGCCGCCTTCAATGTCTGGGAATCCATACCGAGATAGGTGATGACTATCGCCTCTCCTTTTTTAGCACTTGGCAAGCTGAACTTACCGTCAATGTCGGTCACGGTTCCGGTCTTGGAACCTTTCACCATGATCTGGGCACCTACTACAGGGTCTCCGTTCTCATCGAAGACCTGCCCCCCCACCTGTGCGGAAGACTGTGCCAGCACTTGCCCCGAAGCAGCCAGCAACAGGGAAGCAAATAAAACCTTCATTCTCATAATATCTGTCTCTTCTTATAATTATTATCTCTCTTTATCTTGAATACACCTCTTTATATATTGCTAGTTATCCTTTACAAGTTTTATATAAAATATGTATTCGGTTGCAAAGGTATAATAAAATCCATTAACCACCAAACAAAAATTCAAATATTTACGCTTTTTTGTTACAAAAAATTATTTTCTTATCCTAAATCAATATCTAAATGCTACCAAAAGCTTCTATTTCTCTAAAAATTGAAAACGCTATTTTTAGCCGTAACACCTTTGTCGCAGTATCGACAAGAATCAGAAGTCATACAGCAACACCTTCTTCTTCTCAGAGCAGAGCAACAAGTATTTTGACAGTTGGACCTCATTGGTAGATGCAGATGGCTATACTCCTATCGCCGGAAGCCCATTGCTCGATGCCGCAAGTTTCGCCGGCTGGACAGGTTTCGACACCGTAACCTACATCGGAGCCTTCGATGGCAGCACCAACTGGATGAGCGGCTGGACCAACTTTGATCCTCAGAATGCGAAGTACTAGAAATCGCTAATTTCTATTTTGACTATAAGGTTTTCTTTTATTGGGGCATGACGCAGTGATTTGCGCCATGCTTTTTTGTTGGGTTATGGAAAGAAAAGAGGTTATTGCATTTTTCTTGTAACAGTTCAAAAAAGGATACCAGTCACTACCCTTGTGTCGTGTTTCGCGACACAAGGGTCATCAACATGTCGGCCAGCTGTTGTGCAATCGTGTTTTAGCTGATGTGCGGAGATAAATATCCTATTATTAAGTCTTTTTCTTTAGGGAAATAAGCCTTTTGAGTACTTATTGTGGCTTTTGTAATTGTTTTTTAAGAGTTTTAACCCTAAGAAATGCGGACTTTCCAAACTTTTTTGCTAATTTTGCAAAATAATCGAGCAGAAATCTTTTTTGAGGATTTTCTGCTTATCATTAATGTTAAATTAAATAATAGAATAAGAAACAGAAAAAATAGAATAAAATTATATTAGAGTAAAATAACGTTTACTATTTATTCGGAGCATTCTCGAAATTTGCCAGATTGAAATAATGCATGTACGAATGAATAAGTTCAGTGAACGTCTGCGCTATAGCGTGGGCGGAACTTATCGTACATGCGGGTTCGGCAAATACCTGAGAATGGATAAGGGAAGCCTACGCTTCTTTTTGTCCATTTGAAAGGTGTTTGCCACCCGCATTCCTTATAAGATAGTTCTACGTTTAAGGCTATAGTGCAAATCATGAGCAAAGTATCTTTTGCCCATTGTTTTGCTGTTTTTAATATTGCGTGCTGATTTAAAAGTCTTGTTATATTTAGTGAAAAACAAATATTTCAAGACTTTGTGAAGCATGAGTTTATTACATTATCTTGTAACGTAAATGTTGCAAGATGAAGAAGTATACAGTAAAATGAATACATTCTCAATAGAAAGTAGAAGGTATATTGGTAGCAAAACTAAGCTGATAGACTGGATTATGGATATTATTAGTAAGGAGGCACCTAATGCTCAAACATTTTGTGATGTTTTTGCAGGTACAGGTACTGTGTCTAGTCAAGCTATTAGTAGATACAGAGAGATCATCGTTAATGACTTTCTGTACTCAAATCATGTGATTTATAATGGTTTTTTCGCGAATGGAGTCTGGGACAAGGTAAAATTGGAGAAAATTATAGCAGAATATAACCAATTAAAAGCAGAGAACATTGAAGACAATTATTTTTCTCTCAATTATGGCGATAAATATTTCGGAAAAGATCTGGCTAAGATAATTGGCTTTATCAGACAAGATATCGAGGATAGAAAAAGAAACTTGACAGAAAAAGAATACCATATTTTGTTAAGTTCCTTAATCTATAGTATGGATAGAGTTTCAAACACTATAGGTCATTATGAAGCTTATCTTAAAAAGCCTATTCCTGAACATTATATAAATATGCGATTAATAGATGCGCATTGTTTTGATAATGTCAGAATATTCCGAGAAGATTCCAACCAATTGGTTCGGCATGTAGCAGCGGACGTCTTTTATGTTGATCCTCCTTATAATTCAAGACAGTATAGCCGTTTTTACCATGTATATGAAACGCTTGTGCATTGGGACAAACGGCCTTTGTTTGGAGTGGCAATGAAACCGCAAGTAGAGAATATGAGTGAGTATTGTTCCTGTAGAGCAAGGGATGCATTTGCTGATTTGATATCTAATATGGATGCTAAATATATTTTTGTTTCTTATAATAATACTTATCATTCAAGAAGCAAGTCTTCACAAAATAAGATTACACTTGAAGAGATTAGGAGTATCTTGGAAACCAAGGGAGAGACAAAAATATTAGAGCATGCTTATCAGTTCTTTAATGCTGGTAAAACAGATTTTAAAGATCATAAGGAATTGTTATTCGTTACAAAGGTTTATAGTTATGACAAATAAAGGAATATTTCGGTCACCACTTTTTTATGTGGGTGATAAGTATAAACTTATGAGGGAAATTAAGACTCATTTGCCAAAAAGGATAAGGACATTTGTCGAACCTTTTGTTGGGGGTGGTTCTGTATTCATGAATGTTGAGGCTGAGAATTATTTGCTTAATGACATCGATTCTTGGGTGGTAGGCATCCATCAATATTTGTGTGGACAAAATAAAAACAAAGATCAGTTTTTTGATGAACTCTTTGCTTTGGTTGACCACTATGGTCTTTCATGTTCGTATCGGAATGATGTAATACCAGACAAGTTGAAAAAGGATTTTCCAAAGACATACTTTGCTAAATATAATAAGGAGGCATTTATCCGTATGAGGTCTGATTTCAATAAAGGGGAAAAAGATGATATGCTTCATTTATATGTCTTGCTCATTTATGGATTCAACAGAATGTTGCGGTTCAATCGTGAGGGCAATTATAATTTGCCTGTCGGCAATGTTGATTTCAATAAAAATGTGTATAATGCTTTAAGTGATTACTTCTCAATAACCAACTCAAAACATATCATTTGGTCAAACTTGGATTTCCGACAGTTCTTATCGTCATGTCATCTATCAAAGGATGATTTTGTGTATCTTGACCCTCCTTATCTGATAACATTCAGTGAGTATAATAAATTGTGGGATGAAGAGACGGAGAAAGATTTGCTGGCTTTGTTGGATTTCCTAGATGGGGAGAAAATAAAGTTTGCTATCTCTAATGTGACACATTATAAAGGAAAAGTTAATTCCATTTTTTTAGAATGGTCAGCCAAATATAACGTGTATACAATCAAGAGCAATTATATCAGTTATCATGATAATACTTCTAAAACATTTAATGAGGTTTTAGTAACTAATTATTGAATGATTATGGCGCAAGCAAAATATAAACCATTGTTGTTCACTACAACAATAAGAAATCCTGAACGTTTTAAGGATTTTATGTATATATTGTTCAAGTACAATGGGCAGGTTTTGACGGAAAAAATTATTGAGGCTGTGGAAAAAGATATTTTCACAGTTGGTCTCTATCGTCCTACGAAACGAATACCAGCTAGCGTAAAACAGAAATGGAGTACCACTTCTACTGGTGAATTTGCAGAGGAGGCGTTGACTTCGAATGAGGCAAAAACTGTATATGATAATAATGATCCGCAAAAATGGGATGATATAAAAGGCCATAAGGAGGCTGGGTTCGCTCAGGGATGGCCTTCTCGTTTTGATACTCAGTATAAGTTAATGAAGACATTGGGCTTTGTGAAATACAAAATGAATGAGCCTATTTGTTTTTCAGAGGTGGGTGAATACCTAGCTAAAAGTATTGAGATAACTGTTACGGATGATGGAATGATAGAACGCCATTCATCGGATACTCCTCAATATGAGCAAATGGCTTTTATGCAGGCTTTTGCTAAATATCAACGGTGTAATCCCTTTGTTCGAGAGTTGAATGATAACATTCCTTTGATTCTTCTTCTTCAAGTGATACAAAAACTCAATGCGGACTCTAGATATAATAATTGTGGCATTTCATATAAAGAATTACCACTAGTTATATTTTGGAGAGATAATGATGCAGAAACTCTATATCAACGAATTGTAAAATTAAGAGTTAAATATGGGTATACACCTTCTGACGAAGTCGTTGCTGAAATTTGTACAAAAGAGATATTGGGTGAGTTTAAGAAGTTTAAGTTGAAGTCGATTGTGTCTGAATATCCTGATGAGTTCGTCAGAAAAATGCGCATGACAGGGCTGGTATCCTTCCGGGGGGCAGGTAGATTTATTGACATTAACCATGTAGAGGATAAGAAAGTTTTCTATATCCTGAAAACCTACTCTAATTATTGTAAATATACTGACGAAGATAGTTTTTTTGATTATATGTCAAAAATTGATCCTATATTGTTTTCGAAGGAGTCAAAGCCTATTTCAAAAACTGCTGCAGGTGAAAAACTTAATTATTGGATTACGGTTTATGGTTGGGAAAAGATTAAAGGAGAACTCTCTAATTTAGAGAAAAAAAATGCATCCAAGGATGCGGTTTTAAAATTTATGGCAGCACCAGCTCGTCTTGAATTTTTAACAGCTTTGGCAATAAAAAGTACGCTTCCTAACGTATCTGTTATTCCAAATTATTCTTGTGATGATGAGGGACTTCCAACTTCTACAGCAGGTGGAAACAAGGCAGATATAGAATGTTATGAAAATCAGAATGGTGTAATTGTAGAGGTAACAATGGCAGAAGGGAGACAACAAACTATGATGGAAATATGGCCGATAGCTAGACATTTACAAGAGTTTTCGCATGCAAATAATATAAATTGCCAATGTGTGTTTATTGCTCCAACTATATATACGGATTCCCAAAAACAAATTGACTATGCGAAGAAGTGTGAGGGAGTTGTCATTCGACCATATTCCATACATGAGTTCGTCAATTATTTGGCAAAGGCAACTATGCTTTTTTTCAATACGGTGACCTCTCTCTCGGATTATCCAGATATCTTGAATTTCGTTGTAGGGTATTTGGAAATGGTCGGTGTCTCTACAATTCATAAACTTTCTATGGAGTGTATCTTAAAATTTGGAGAACTCTATCCAGAATGGAATATTCGAGATTGGTACAATATCCTTCTACCTTATGTGCAAAAACAGACAAAATGTTATAAATTATCTTACCATCAAGAATTTAACTATCATATGGTTGCAGATGGTAGACATCCTAATTAATTATGAGGTCAGAAGTTTGACGTTGCGTTTCACAACGTCAAACTTTTCAAAATGTCACTGAATGGCATCACGCTGATTTTTGACAGACTTGAAATAACCATGGCTCAATCTGGCATTAAACTCTTGCAAGAGCATCGTCCTATGTAAAATATTTGTTAAATAACACAACAGGTTGTATTATATTTAAGTTTTTCTTGTTATCTTTGTAACATATAATATTACATAAAGAGAAAACTATGTTAACAATTGAAACAATAGACTACCGAAATCAGGTAAGCAAAGTATGGGAAGAGGTCTCCTCGATGCTGGAAGAGAAATATCTGCATTATAAGGCTCAGTTTGATGCTCCGTATAGTTCAAGTGAACCGACGGAGGAAGAAAAAGATGCCCGTATTGAGGCAGGATATTTGGCTGCGGCTTATTCCAAGATGCTGAAATATGTCTTGCAACAGAATAATAAGCATCAGCTGGAAACACTTCGCATGATACAGCGTACAATCCATGAGTAGTAGAATTATTAATTTTAATGGAAAGTGATTTATGATAAAGGAAGAGTTTATACAAGATAAAATACTTCAGCAACAAGCTGATATGAAAGCATTCATAACTGTTTTCAGATACTTGAACCAGAAGGTGGGGGAAACGGAAGAGGAACAACAAAATAAGTTGCGAGCCTATAAGGAGGTAACGCAGCTTTTTAAAGAGCGTATGGAGAAAGTCTCTGCGGAATTCGACAAGCTGATGAAGCAATATGAGTTTCAGAAGGAACGAAAACGAAAATAATGGAAGTATCACTCTCGCCCTGCTGCACCGGGATATAACCACCCGTCTTGCGAATCTGTGGCAGCACATCAGCCGTAACCCAGTTCTTGAACTTCACGGCAGTAGGAAGTTTGGAGCCAAGAACTAAAGCATAGAATCCGCTCTCGTTAACGAAGATCATCTTTTGGAGTCGTTTAGATGGAGTTCCATCCTTACGTAAACGGCCAAAAAGTTTGACCCCTTGTTTCAAGGTGTCATGTTGGTTAACCAATTGATACACTGCGTTATAGGATTTTTACATCCCAGTATATCACAGACATCCTTTGCGCAGAACAAAGGTTCTCCGTTTTCATCGGTCATGGTACGAATCTTACCGAATTCAGGGTTTTCAAACACGACAGCAATTGCTGCCTTCTTATCCATTTCTACTTTATTTGTATTTACGGACTTTACCTTTCCCTTCAGCCGGAGATTGTTGGTTCTGAGCGAGAGGTAATCCTGATATAGCACTTCTCCAAGTTCCACAATATCCTGGAAGGCTAAAAAGCCTGCTTTTACCTTGTTCCGTATTCAGTATTCAGTTATTCAGTTTTATTTTAAACCCTTACATGGACAAAGGGGTTGAAAACCCGGAAGAAAGGGATTGGTTATTTTGTAATGTATTTTTATTATTATATTATATTATATATATAGATATATAGATAGTATATAAACTTTACTTTTTTAAGGGGTAAAAAGTAACCCTTTAAAAAAAAACTGAATAACTGAATACTGAATAAGGTGCTGTGTTTTCTTCTCTTTAACTCTATGTTTTCTCTTCTGAAAAAGTATGAGTTGCGGGGCGCAAAACGGCGAGTTAGATTGTTTAACATAAAGCACTAAAGCAGCCAAAGGAGAATAAGAGAGGTTGGAACGTAAA
>DAWDAD010000060.1:0-15959 GCA_052356385.1 Prevotella sp. | reverse complement strand
TTAGTCTGCCCTGCCAAGACTGCCAAGGTGAGCGCACATCATTGCACAGCAAATTGGAACTTTTGATGTTTCAGCACTGCGTAAGCCTTTGTGCAGTCTTGGCTATAACTAAAAAGAACCTTCTGTAAATTGGTCTACTTCCTATTATTTGAGAACTGATACGTTACTATCAATTCCATTTTAATTCAAGTTCCTATTTCTTAATAGTTAGCAATAAACTAATTGTTGTTTTCCAGTCATTTTTTAACACACTTATAGCTCTTATTTGTTCCGCGATTCCAAGCGAATCAAAGCATTGGAATCACGCATAAAAGAATCTTCCGAGTTTTCTTGGCAATCTTCTAATTATTAGATACTTTTGCCTTTTAATTCTGTAATTATCGCCCATTCATCATCGTCAAAAAGCAGTAACGTTATAGTAACGAAAGTCTGTCTTAAACTGGCATTTTCCTATCTTCTGATGTCTTTATGGAAAACCCCATTCACCGACATAATTCAGTCATCTTCAACAATTTTGCTTTAATTATTACTGATTTTCAACTTTTTGTTGTATCTTTGCAGAAGATAAGCTGCACTCGGCAATGTGAAAGCAAGCTTTCATTGCGCTCACTTGCATTATCTTTGCAGAAGATAAGCTGCAGAAGCAGATGCAAAAGTACTAATTGAAATGAGAATGAAATTAAGAAAAATAAACAATAATGCCATCCTGGGCGCCTGCGTCATTATCATGATGCTGCTTTGCGCTCTCAGTATCAGCCAGCCTCTCATCTTCGAGAAACAGATGGCGAACCGCGAAGCCGAGGTGAAGGAGAAACTGATGCTCATCCGTTCTGCCGAAGAAAGATACAGGGCGAAGCACGGAGTCTATACCGGCGATTTCGCTATCCTCATCAAGGCGAAGTATCTCAAGGCTGAGGATACCCTCATCCCTTATTCCGATGGCAGGAAATTCTCGCTCGCCGCCACTACCATCATCCATAAAAGCGGAAAGCAGATTCCGCTGATGGAATGCGGAGCCACCTACGAAGACTATCTCGATGGTCTCAACGAGGAGGCGATCCAACAGGTAACAGAAAAAGCTTCCGATGCCGGCAACTTTCCTGGATTAAAGATCGGAGACATCACCAAAGACAACGACAATGCAAGTAATTGGTAAAAAAAGAACACAGCAAGCACGACTCACCATCCGTGTGAGCAAGAATACACTCAGCTTCTCGGTTGTAGATCGCGAAGCCGAGCACCAGTTGATATACGAACCTTACACCGTGAAAAGCGGTGTATCGATAGCAGCCAACCTCAGACAGGCTTTCGGCGAAAGCGAACTCCTGCAGCGCGGCTATCAGAAGGTGCGTGTCTATATCGATACGCCTATCCTGCTGGTACCTATAGAGGAATTCCACGAGGAAGACCTCACCGTACTCTATCAGCATGCCTTCACGGGCAGCCACAGCGATGCCATCCTCTACAGGGTGCAGCCGAATCTGAATGTGGTGGCCGTTTTCCCAATCAACAAGGATCTGAAGATGGTGATAGAAGACAACTTCCAGGATGTGCGCTTCACTCCTATCATGCAGCCGATGTGGAACTATCTGCACAAGCGCAGCTTCACGGGTATCTACCACAAGCTCTATGCGTATTTCCACGACAAGAAGGTGGACATCTTCTGTTTCGAGAAAAACAGATTCAAGTTCTACAATTCCTTCCAGGCTGATCATGCCAAGGATGCACTCTACTTCATCCTCTTCGTATGGAAGCAGTTGGGATTGCAGCAGATGCAGGATGAGCTGCATGTTTCGGGCGATATTCCGGATAAGGATTGGTTCCTCTACAATGCCAAGCTCTATGTCAAGAAGACTTTTCTCCTGAATCCAAGCGCCGAATTCAATCGTGCGCCCATCACGGAAATCAAGGGAATGCCGTTCGATCTGCTGACGCTCTACTTAAGCAAGTAGGAGTTGATAGTAAAAAGCTGATTTAAAAAATTGATAGTTAAAAGTTGATAGTTAAAAATTAATTATGAGAATCATAACAGGACAATATAAGGGTCGTCACTTCGACATACCACGTTCGTTCAAGGCGCGACCAACTACAGATTTCGCAAAGGAGAACATCTTTAATGTTTTGCAGAATTACATCGATTTCGAGGATGCCATAGCCCTCGACCTCTTTGCCGGCACAGGCAGCATCTCACTGGAACTGGTATCCCGTGGATGCAGCCGAGTGATCAGCGTAGAGGCCGACCGCGACCATGCCAACTTCATCCGCGAGTGTTTCAAGAAACTGGGCGAAGACAGGGATCTTCTGATTCGCGGCGATGTATTCCGCTTCCTGAGAACCTGCAAGCAGAAGTTCGATTTCATCTTTGCCGATCCGCCATACGCACTGGAGAAGCTTCCCGAGATTCCAGACCTCGTACTCAATGGCGATCTTCTCAACGAAGAGGGCATCTTCGTTTTCGAGCATGGCAAGAACTACGATTTCTCCGACCATCCAAGATTCCTGGAGCATAGAAGTTACGGAAGCGTAAACTTCTCGATATTCAGATAAAAGCAAATTTAGGCACGGCTTAATAAAAATCCGTGCCTAATTACAGCAGCGGCGAAAGCAATCTTACAATACTCTCGAACAATCTTTTCAGGAACGGGCGCCTTACGAAATACGCCACATCATCCACCAGAATGCTGCTGGATTCATCCTTCAGATAAATCCGCTTGATTCTCTGCGCCATTTCCTCATCATAGAAGAAGGCATTCGCCTCGAAATTATTCTCGAAACTGCGGAAATCCACATTCGTGCTGCCCACGGTACAGAGGTTATCATCGCTCACCAGCAACTTGCTGTGATTGAATCCACCCGTATAGAGATAAACCTTCACGCCAGCCTCTATCGCCTCCATCAGATAAGAACGCGAAGCCCACTCCACCATCCTGGCATCGGAATGTCTAGGCATCAGCAGGCGGATATCTACTCCCGCCAGCGCCGCCGTGCGCATCGCAAAGAGCACAGGCTCCGTAGGCAGGAAATAAGGCGTCTCCATATACACATACTTCTGCGCCTGAAGCAGAATGCGCACATATCCCTGCATGATATCAGGCCATGGAGCAATCGGACTGCTCGTTACTACCTGCACCAGACAATTATTCCTGATTTTCGAATCCACCGGAGGATAATACTTTCGGTTTGACACCAAGGTGCGATCCACAAAATACCAGTCTATCAGGAAAGCACGCTGCAGGGCATACACGCCTCCGCCCTCTATCCTCAGATGCGTATCGCGCCACTTCTGCTTCCCGGTGCCCTTCACATAGCGCTTGGCGATGTTCATGCCACCGATAAATCCTACCCTGCCGTCTATCACGCATATCTTGCGGTGATTGCGGTAGTTCACCTTGCTGGTAAACGCCGGAAACCTTACCGGCATAAACGAATGCACATCGATGCCCGCTTCCCTCATGCGCTCAAAGAAGGCATCCTTCACCTTCCAGCAGCCCACGTCATCGTATATCAGTCTGACTTCCACTCCCTGTTCCGCCTTGTCTATCAGGGCATCAGCCACCAGATAGCCCAGGGCATCATCCTCGAAGATGTAGGTATCCAGATGGATGTGATGCTGAGCCTTACCTATATTATATAATAAGGAGAAGATGAATTCATAACCATCTGTAAAGATATCCACCTGATTGTCCTTAAACGGGAATGCCCAGTTCTGATTGGTAAAGAGATTCATCAGCGGCTTGTTGTTGGCTGGGATATGCAGATTCTCCTGCTCGGCAAACTCCAGCATCGATCGCTTGGTCAACTGGTCCATGCTTCTATCGCTGATCAGCCGTTCCTTTCTCGTGTTCTGCCCGAAGAAGATGTAGAAGATGATTCCCACGAAAGGCATGAAAGCGAGCACAAGAATCCATGCCATCGTCTTGGCGGGCTGTCGGTTGTCCATCAAGACGGTGATGATAGCGGGAATCATGATTGCCATATAAAGCAAGAGATAAATCCAATGAATATATATCATACCTTTCTTTTTTTATCTAGTTGAATACCGAGTTGGTCTGGCTGGCAAGCAGCGAGTTCATCTTCTTCAGTTTCATAAACTCTTCCACCAGCTCCCTGTTCGTAGGATTTCTGGCAAATTCCTGCTGCACCTCTATCAGTCGCTGTGCAATATAATGTGTGCGGAAGCTCAGCAGATCCTTGAAGACAAACTGGCGCAGCTTTTCAGCGTTCAGCTGCAGCTGCAGACTCGCCGTAGAAACCTCCTGTTCTCCCGTCGGCAGACTGGCAATCCTGCTCACCTCCGGATTCGGATGGTTGGCAAAATAGTTTTCCGCCACGAAGTTCTCATCCTCCAGATGCTCCAGCGTTTCCTGCAAGATTTTGTTATAAAGCTCGTTATGGAATCTGAATTCATCGCCCGACATATCCAGATAGATATATTGTGCTATCGGCAGTTCAATATCGTTGCCCTCCACATCCTTCACCACGATATGCTTTTCTCCGTGGTGTATGATCAGCTTCACCAGCAGGTCTTCCACCTCCAGCAGCTTGTCCAGCGGCGTCACGCCCCTCATGGCAGCCTGCATTCCCTGCTGTGGGGCAGTAGCCTTCGGGTCTCTCAGTCCAGCTGCGCGCCGTTCAGCCTTCACCTGCTCGCTCATGCCGTTTCTCACGAAGTTGTTCAGC
This sequence comes from Prevotella sp., assembly GCA_052356385.1. GTDB lineage: Bacteria > Bacteroidota > Bacteroidia > Bacteroidales > Bacteroidaceae > Prevotella. The sequence goes on along the minus strand of DAWDAD010000060.1, from coordinate 11,279 downwards.
GCATTCACGATAATCGCCTCGTTCACGCCCAGCCGGTGGGCGCAGTCGGTGATGTAAGAGGCTCGGGTAATCTGGTTCTTGATCTTCGAGATGCTCTCCACGATGCTGTTGATTGCCTGGCTTCTTTTCACCGGATCGGTCACGCCGTTCAGCGAGAGGTCGGTCTTAAACTGTATGAAGTCCTTCTGGTTTTCCTCTATGTATTTTCTGAAATCGGCAGCGGTATGGCTTCGGGCAAAGCTGTCCGGGTCGTTTCCATCCGGCAGGAAGAGCACCTTCACGTTCATCTCCTCCTCCAGCAGCATGTCGGTACCTCGCAGCGCCGCATGCACACCCGCAGCATCGCCGTCGTAGAGCAATACGATGTTGCTGGTGAATCGGTGGAGCAGTCTGATCTGATGGATGCTCAGCGCCGTACCCGAGTTGGCCACCACGTTTTCGATGCCGCACTGGTGCATGGAGATTACATCCGTATATCCCTCCACCATATACACGCAGTCTTCCTTGGCGATGGCCTTCTTTGCCTGATACAGTCCGTAGAGTTCCCGCTCCTTGTGGTAGATGATACTGTCGGGCGAGTTCACGTATTTCTGGCTCACACCCTTGGTACGGGTATCCAGCACACGTCCGCCGAAAGCCACCACCTTTCCGCTCACACTCAGCCACGGGAAGATGGCGCGCCCGGAGAATCGGTCCAGATACTTGTCCTGTCCGCTCTTGTTGCCCGCTTCCTCCTTGTCCACCTTGAAGCAGAGACCGGTATCCACCAGGTATTTCGGCTGATATCCTTTCTTCACCGCCTCGTCGAAGAGCGCCGTGCGCTGGTTCAGGGCGAATCCCAGCTGGAATTTCCGGATGATGTCGTCTCTGAATCCTCGGCTTCTGAAATACTGCATGCCGATGGCTCTACCATCCACATCATTCTGCAGGATGTCCTGGAAGTATTTCGCCGCCCATTCATTCACGATGAACATCGATTCGCGTTCATTTTCGCGCAGCTTCTCCTCGTTGGTCATCTCGCGTTCCTGAATCTCGATATGGTATTTGTTAGCCAGCCATCTCAGTGCCTCAGGATAGGTCATCTGCTCCAGCTCCATCAGGAAGTTGATGGCGTTTCCACCCTTTCCGCAGGTAAAGCAATGGCAGATGCCACGCGTAGGAGAAACGGAGAAGGATGGATGGGAATCGTTATGGAAAGGACACAAGCCGACATAGTTGATGCCGCGCTTTTTGAGCGTGACGAATTCGGACACCACCTCTTCTATCTTGGTGGAGTCCATGATACGTGCTATCGTCGGTTTGTCTATCATTATTCTAATCCTCTTATTTTTATGTTGCAAAATTAATACTTTTCTCTGAAAACACAAAACATTTAAGGAAAAAGACGTACAGAAACCTCATGAAAAGCCAAAATGAAACAAATAAGCCGGCTACTGCCGATGGCATCCACACCCTCACCCTCACTCCTAACGACCCAGCCATCATCTTCGAGAAGATCGTGATAAACGGAAGAGAAGGGAAAGGGAGAGTCAAGGTAATATAAAGGTATAATATAATAATAAGGTTATAGGCACGCCCCCGAAAGGATGCGTGCCTATTTTTATAAAAAAAATGGTTAATTTATTTGGTAATCAGAAAGTTTCCTCGTATATTTGCAAAAATTATCAAGAGAAATCGCTTATGTGCAAATATGAAGAAATAGAAGGTTGGCGTCTTTCCAATGGCAAGACCATCCGAGAGATCAAAAATGCCGTACATGAGAAGGTAAATTTGGGGCGAATATATCTCATCATTAGCATTTTGCTTGCTTATATGGGAACTATTAGCATGCAAGCTCAATCATGCGAGGGACGAGTGTACCTAAAGAATGGTATCCAGCAACTCTATGAAAGTAATGACCGAATAGACTTGCCACGCAAGAAAAAGGATGTTCAAGTTTATAGAAACTTCTTTTCTCGCCAATGCACTAGCGATGTGATACCTTTCGCCAACATTGATTCTGTAGTGGTGTGGAATGCAACCTCCAAGCAAAACGTACGCACACTTGTTCCTTTGGAAAATGTGGGATGGAGCTGGCTATATATCAACCACCCACGATTGCAAGTCTATATTTATGCCTCCCAAGGTTATTCCGTGACGGACATGGGAGGAATGAAAGCTAGGCAATGTAACACAGCAGCAGCAATGTTTTTCATCCCAAGCAAGACGGCTTGCGACTTCTATGTCAGACAGACTGATGGCAAGCTTATATGTCTGGGAGATACCTATAAGAAATGCGACAAATCCTTTATCCGAGAACTTTGCCATTGTGTAGGACTTTCGCAGGAATGGGAAAAGAAACTCATTGGACTAGGTGAACACAACCGAAGTTCTATGATACAACGAGTGATAGAAGTATTAGATGACAAACAATAAATAACAACTAAAAGGAATCATTATGAAAGCAATGAAGTTTTTGCTGCTCATGGCAGTAATGGTGGTAGCGATAGCTGCACACGCTCGCAAGAATGACGACCCAGAAATGCGTCATGTTCGCCTCACTATGATGGATGGCAAACAGATAGAGGGCTACATTCCTAAGAAGTACATGGGGTGGGCGCTAGAATATCAAGTAAGACTTGCCGAGAATCCAGATGGCAAAAAAGCCAAGAAGTACGATGCTGAGAAAGTAACCAAGATGGAATGGCTTGCACTCACAGAGGAACACCCGGAAGGTGAAGTGTGGGAACATTGCCAAACGATAGCACGTAATTCGATTAGGACTGTAAAAGAGGATCGCCTTATGGAACTCCTTTACCGCGGCAAGAATGCATCTGTCTACCAAGTTCACGTATTTCTGCCTGGCAATGGCATAAACACAGGAAACTCTTGGGCTACTTGGTATGCACTGAAGCCGAATGGACAGAAAAGGGCATTTATTCTTTACAATGCAACGCTTGGCAAAATGGGAAGCCTGGATCGACAATTCAAGGATCAAAAGGAATATGAGGGACTGAAGGATTACATTCTTGAATGGTGGAACAAAGATAAGTCTATAGCTAGGAAGCAACTGAATGATGGCGTAGCTATCTTTAGCCATATCTATGATGAATGGAAAGCAGCTTCCAGTAAACAGTAATAGTTCCTGCGGAGGGCACTTTCGTGACCTCCGCAGGAACTATTATAATGATCGGGATTAAGATTCTCCGACTACCAGGTTGAAGAAACATAGTTTCGATTTTCTACCGCACACCTCACTAAGCAGCACTAAACTAATTCTTACACAATAAATTAGGTAGTGTGCGGTGTTCAGCCATTCCGCAAAGATATCATTGGGCAAGACGGCATCAATACAGCAAACCTTTCTCAACCTTTCATTGAGTATCTTATTCTCCAGATAAGCCTCAGCTTCTTCTCGGCAGGTAATCCCATAGAAGTTAGCAAAGGTACTACTTTTTTGAATCCACCAAATGCTGGGGTATAAATCCTCCTTTTATTCATTCCGAATGAGCAATTTCTATTATTTTTGCTCATTCAGAATGAGTAATTCAGAGCAAAACCATTCATTTAGAATGAGCATTTCTTGAAATTGGCAAGGATGAGATGGATGGTAACAATGTTGTGACTTATATGATGCAAGGAAGCAATTATAACGATACAAGGAAGCAACCATAACGATGCAAGGAAGCAACCATAACGATGCAAGGAAGCAATTATAACGATTGCGTGACATTTGTCATGCGATTACACGACACTTATCATACGGTCGAATGACAAATGCCGTATAATCATATGACATATACCAATATTTAAATAAACCTAATATTTTACACCAAAAGATACAAGTTATCACATTATTATATATATTTGCATCATCTTTCATAGAAGATAAAGAATATAGAAAACAACGAAACATCAAGCAACAAGAAATATGGAACTGAAATACGACATTTACACTCTCAACAATGCCCAGGGCACAGGAGAAAAGCGCCAATACGTTCGTATCGTGCAGCATGAACCTATGACCGAGAAGCAACTGCAAGAGAAAATCCAGAACCGCTGCTCACTCACCAAGGGAGATGTGGCTGCGGTGTTGGCAGAGCTTCATGACCTTTTGGTGGAAGAATTCTCCATGGGACACCGCTTTTACATCCCAGAAATTGGCTACTTCTCCATGTCGGCTAGCCTAGAGATGCCTGAGGAGAATCCTGACAAGAAGATTACGGGCAAGGAAGTACGCATCACTGGCATCAACTTCCGTCCAGAGGAAAAGCTGATGAAGGAAGTACAGCGCAACGTCCACTTTGTCCGCTCCCTTTATTCCAACCAATCTACAAAATACTCAGAAGAAAAGATGTTGGAGAAAATCAAGGAGTATCTTCAAGAGAATCGTTACATCACCACTCGCATCATGCGCATCCACTTCGGCTTGACACCTTACATGGCTCAGAAGTGGCTCACTCATTTCTGCGAGAAAGATATCATGGTGAAGGATGGAACTCCCCATGCGCCCATCTATTTTCTAAAGTAACAAAGGCAGCTTTCTCCATTCTCCTTTCACCATAAACAAATGATTCACAAATGATTGCAAGATAGGTGAAAGGAAAAATGAAATTAGAAAAGAAAAATAAAAACTTGCAAATATCTATTATTATGAGTATATTTGCAAAAAGAAATCACCAAAACATTAAGATTATGACCAAGGAAGAGCTGATAGACAGAATCAACGACATCGAGTGGGAAGACTTCGAGGCAAAGGAAGCCAAGAGTGAACTTCCTAAGAATATATGGGAGACCGTAAGTGCATTCGCAAACACTTCCGGCGGATGGATAGTGCTTGGAATAAAGCAGAATGGCAAGAAGTTTGAAATATCAGGAGTTGACAATGCAGAGAAGTTGGAACAAGACTTTTTGGGTACTTTGCGTTCCCAAAAGTTCAATGAGCCAGTCGATGCCAAGAGTATGCTCTATCATATAGATGGGCATAGGGTCTTGGCATTTCATATTGCCTCATCACCCCACAAGCCTATCTACTATAACAATCCACAGAATACATTCATCCGATTTGGCAGTGGAGACCAACGAGCAACCAATGGTGAGATAACCGCCATGTTTCATAACCAATCATTCGGCATCAAGTCTGAGCAGATACTCTTAGACTCCAATCTCTCCATGCTCAACGAGGATACCATTCGCGACTATCGCAATTACTTCAAGCTATACAGTCCTCGACCCAATCTGATAGGCAATGACATCGCCGACTTCTGCAAGCGCATCGGCATCGCCGATAATGAGGGGCATCTGAATTATGGCGGTTTGATGTGTTTCGGCAAAGAAGAATGGGTTCGTCATTATGTACCGACGTTTTGGATGGATTTGGTGGAGATTCCAGGTAGAAGTGTAAGAGAAGCCCGAACCCGCTATACCTACCGCATTCCCGAGCAAGAGAACCTTTGGGAGTATTTTCAGATTATGATCAGGAGACTGCGCCTCATCGTGGATACGCCTTTCATGATGAACGATGAGGGTTTCAATGTGGAAGATCGCTCGCAGTTTAAGATTTTGCGAGAAGCATTAGTCAATATGCTCTCTCACTTCGATCCATTCAGCACCATTCACTCCTGCATTCATATCTATACCGACAGAGTCGAGTTCTTCAATGCTGGTGGCTATCCTGTGCCTATATCCCAACTGGGCAACCATCTCTATTCCAATCCTCGCAACCCGATTATCGCCAAGATATTCAGACTGGTAAATCTATCAGAAACCATCGGTTATGGTTTCGACATGATGAATGAGTGGAAGGAAATCACAGGAAATGACGTGACTTTTGAGAGTGATATCTGCACCAGCACTGTCACTTTTTGGCTGGATAGTGACAAAGCTAGTGACAGAGCTACTAACAGAGAAAGTAACTATGTCAGTAACTATGTCAGTAACCATGTCAGTAACTATGTCACAGAAAACACTCAAAAGATTTTGGATTATTGCTTAACCCCAAAAACGAGAAGAGAAATTCTTACTTTTTTAGGATTAACATTCCAGACCAAAAATTACAAGATGCATATTGAGCCACTTGTCAGTCATGGATTTCTAGAGTTAACAATTCCTGAGATTCCGAAAAGTAGATTTCAGAAATTTAAGCTAACGGATAAAGGTAAAAAATTATTAATAACACTCTTAAAAAAGAAATAAAATATGAGTATTAGATTAAACAAAGCATTACGTAATCTCAATATCAGCCTTAAGACTGCTACTGATTTTTTATTAAGACACAAGGAATTAGGTGAAATTAGAGAAGAGCCATCCTTTAAACTTAATGAAAATCAGTACGAGGCATTGTGCCTTGAATTTAACAACACAAATGAAACAAAGAATCATATTGCATATCTTCATTTTATTAAGAAATCATTTCTTTTAGCATTTCCTACTGAAAATCTAAAAGGAATGACTCTTGACCAATACGCTGATACTAAAAATGAGGATTCCTTTTGCTATTGGATAGAAACACGCACATACAATCTTGGCTCTATTTGGGGAGGTAGCTCTTATAAATTAGGCATATTCAAATACCAACAGCGTAAGACAAAGGTTTGGGATGAAAGATTAACAAGTGATGGAATCTACGCTTGGCACTCCGAATACAATAAACCGACATCCTCTGAAGCATTTGAAGTTGTAAAAAAAGCCATAATTACAATTGCGACTAATGCACAAAGTGGAAATTTTGAAATTATAAATACAATCACAGAGCTTGGTGAAGAATATAAATGGAAAATTGCATTTTTGTATTCAAAGAAAGACTGCATTCCAATATTCAAGAAGAAAGATCTTGTCACTTTAGCTAAATATTTTGGAATGAAAAAAGCAAATAAAGCATCCATTTCAAAGCTCCAATCTGTAATCATTTCAGAACAAGGTCAAAAAGATATTTTTGAATTTACAGAAGAACTACAAAACATTCTTAAGGAACTAAAGAAAGAATCTACAAAAAAAGATATGGATACCCCAAAAGAAACAAATTACAATATAGACAAGCAATATTGGTGGCTCGTAGCCAGTCCTAAGATTTGGAGTTTCTCCAAGATGAAGGTCGGTGAAATCCAAGACTATACTCTTTATAATGAGAATGGCAATCCACGAAGAATCTTTCAGAACTTCGTGAATGCCAAGAAAGGGGATATTGTCATAGGGTATGAGGCTAACCCAGTGAAACAAATCGTTGCCATTGCCGAAATCGACACACCATCCGATGGACAGCACATTTGCTTCAAGAAAATAGAAACTCTGCAATATCCTATCGACTACGCCACATTCAAAGATGCACAGGAGCTAAAAAGCATGGAATTCATCCAAAACAAGAATGGTTCGCTTTTCAAGGTTACACCTGACGAATATGAATACCTGATAGATCTCATAAGAGAAGCTAATCCAAAAGAAGACAACAAACAGTTGGAATCCTATACCGAAGAGGACTTCCTCAAGGAAGTGTATATGAGCGAGAAAGACTATACCAAGTTGCGTTCACTCTTGCAAAACAAGAAGAACATCATCCTGCAAGGAGCACCTGGTGTAGGTAAGACTTTCTCCGCCAAGAGATTGGCTTATTCCATGATAGGTGAAAAAGACGAATCTAGAATCGAATTCATCCAATTTCACCAAAACTATAGCTATGAGGATTTCATGATGGGATATCGACCTAACGAGGATGGCGGATTCGAACTCAAAAAGGGAGTATTCTATAACTTCTGCAAACGAGCCCAAAGCAATCCCGACAAGGACTATTTCTTCATCATAGATGAAATAAACCGAGGAAATTTGAGCAAGATATTTGGTGAATTGTTGATGCTGATAGAAAAAGACTATCGAGATACAGAAATCAAATTAGCTTATAATGGCGAAATGTTCAGCGTGCCAAGCAACCTATATATAATAGGTATGATGAATACTGCAGACAGAAGTCTTGCCATGATAGACTATGCCTTGCGCCGTCGATTTAGTTTCTATGAAATGACTCCTGGATTTGACACTGAAGGTTTCAAGAAGCACCAAGAGTCCATCGGAAATGATAAGTTTAATAAAGTTGTCAATGCTATAGTTTCACTCAACCATGACATAATCAATGACGACTCACTTGGTTCGGGATTCTGTATCGGGCACAGTTACTTCTGCGCATCCAATCCAAGCACCATCAATGATTTGTGGTTGGAGAATATCGTGGAATATGACATCAAGCCAATGCTTAGAGAATATTGGTTTGACAACGATTCGAAGTATCAAATGGCTGTAGATAAACTATTAGATTCACTCAAATGACGAAAGACAAGAACATATTCATACTCAACATCTACTTTATGCTCACTTATGCTTTTCGTGAGCTAAAGCAGAACAATTATGAAGAGATTGCTGGTGAGGATTTCGACAATATACAACAATTGTTTGCCGAAATTCTCATCAAGGGTATCTCATGTCAATTGAAACAAGGCATCCTCAAGCAATATATCATTCGCAAAGACTCACTCCCTACCCTTCGTGGAAAACTTGACTTGAAAGTTACCATACAAAACAAGTTATGCAGAAAGCAAGAAATCGGTTGTGAATATGATGAGTTATCGGAAAACAACATCTTCAATCAGATTATAAAAGCTACAGTCTTTGGACTTCTCAAGCACGGAGCCATCAAAAAAGGTCAAAAGACTAAGCTAAAGAATCTCATGCTGTTCTTTTCAGGCATCGACATCATCGAACTAAGCACGGTAAAATGGAACATGCTGGCATTCGACAGAAATAACAAGTCCTATCAAATGTTGCTTTATGTCTGTTATTTCCTTACCGAAGATATTCTGATGACAACTGAAAAGGGAAAATATAAGATGAAATCATTTACGGATGAACACCTTTGTCGCCTTTTCGAGAAGTTTGTCTTAGAATACTATAGGGCTAAACATCCTGAATACAAGGCTCAAGCTGCACAAATAGATTGGAATATCAACCGAGAAGTATCTTCCACTCATGTTCTTCCTCTCATGCAAACTGACATATTACTTACTCTCAATGACCGAACGCTCATCATTGACACCAAGTATTATGGACATACCATGCAAGTGCAATTTGACAAAGCGACTATACATTCTAACAACTTGTACCAAATTCATACATATGTCATGAATAAGGACAAACTGCATTCGGGCAAAGTGGATGGCATGTTGCTTTATGCTAAAACAGACGAAGACATCACACCCAATGGAAGTATGAAGCTTGCGGATGGCAATACCATATACTTCCGCACTCTTGACCTCAACGTACCTTTCGCTGAAATAGAGAAGCAATTAGAGGCTTTCGTATCGTATTCAAATTACTAAAAAGTACTGATAGTGGTGCCAAAAGTCCTAAAAAAATCGACTTTTGGCACCACTATCGGCACTTTTCTATGCTTTTCTGCTTATTTTTCAATATTTTATAGTATCTTTGCCCCATCATCAAAACGACAAAAGATATGCAGCAAAATATAATAGGAAGAAAGCGAGAAATCAACTTGTTGGAGATTAGCCAAGAAGAAAATTGGAATGAGCCGTGAGGACATCATGAAATCCTTAAAACTCACTTCTGGTGGAAAGTTGACCGAAGCCTTCAATGATTTGATAAGTTGTGACTTCATCAGAAAATACAATGCTTTCGGCAACAAGAACAATGGTGCCATGTTCCAGCTCACAGATTTGTACACCTTATTTTATTTACATTACACTAACAGAGCCCCTTTTTTTAAGAGAGCTCAGTAATTCTAACATATCTGCTTATGTTAATATTTCTCCCCAAAAATAAAATAGACATTATGCAAAGAATGATTATCACTCTTTGCATAATGTCTATACCTTTTTTCCAATCGTTTTCTAAAAGGTATTCAAAGACAAACTTAAAGATAGATATTCCTTCTGAGAATATTCATTTTAGAATGCAAGTATATAAAGGCAAGAACTATTTTATTTTACCGAAAGTAGCTTTAAACTCTTTAAATAAATATATGGATAATGAAAGAATTTGGCAATGGCAGAAAACATATATTATTGGCAAAACAAATGTAATATTAGACAGTTTAAAAGCTGGAGACATCGTTGGAGATATATGTACTGGTTTTTATAAAATTCGTAAGAAAACTTCTTTTAGATTATTATATTTTATTCCACCACAAAAAATAGGATATGTCATATTACCTTATATGTATAATGAAAAAGCAAATAGACTTTATGTTAAAAATATTAGTGATTATATAACTACACCGGATACAAAATACCTCTATTCTATAGATGATAATCACCTTATATGGATAGAAAATACACCATCTTATGAAAAAATACCGAATGAAGTATGTCGTTTGCAGATATATAATCATCCATCACTAAGCGTAGAGAGAGAATTAAAGGAAGAATATTTTAAGAAATAAGAGTTCTAATGGCTTAAAACACAACTAAATAACTTTGCTTGAAAGGGAAAAATAAAATAAAATTCGAGAGTGTAAACTAAACTGTGTCAAACTACAATAAATGTAGTTTGACACAGTTTTTTAATTATGGACAACTTATAAATCGTTTACTTTAATAAAGAGTTTAAATGGAACAGCCGTGGAAACAAGGAGAACATGCAGCTCAGTTCTTCCTCTAGCCTCAATGCCAAGCTTTACAAGGCTTTCTGCAAGAATCGTTTCTCGGTTACGCTTGAAGCTAACGACATCTTCAACAAAAGCAATCGTGACATACGATTCTACAATAAGGATGTTACGCTTTGGCAAAGCAGCACCAGCGACAGCCGTGCCTTGCTCTTGACATTGCAATATAACTTTAACACATCTAAGAACCGATACAAGGGTAAGGGTGCTGGTCATGAGGAATTGAACCGTTTCTAATTCTAAAGAGCCTAATCTTTCTCCTCCAACCATTCTTCCAGCACCTGGCAATACTCATCGTTTTGCTCAGCGAAAGGCATGTGTCGGGCTCCTACGAAGAGATGCCACTTGGAATCGGAGATACCATCATAGAGGGTCTTTGCTACCAATGGAGTGCAGAGGTCATTGGTTCCACTCATCACAAGGCATGGTACTTGTATCTCGCCCAAGCGGTCGGTGTAATCATAATCACGGAGCGTACCTGTAGGAGTGTATTCATTTGGTCCCCAACCATAGAGATAAGCCTCAGCACCAGCACGCTTCTTCCGGCGAAGACACTCTGGACTATCCTCCGTCACCTCACCGGCACAATGCAGGAGCATGAAGTGTTCATTCGCCTTGGCATACGCCTCGCTCGAAA
>DAWDAD010000059.1:0-16376 GCA_052356385.1 Prevotella sp. | reverse complement strand
AGGGAACGGATGTGGCGATGGATGTGGCGCAGATTACGCTGATGAGCGACGACCTCTTGGCACTTCCGGAAGCCGTAAAACTGAGCAAGAAGACGGTTCACATGATTTGGCAGAATCTCTTCTGGGCGTTCATCTACAACATCATCTGCATCCCGTTGGCAGCCGGAGCCCTTCATATCTTCGGCATTGATTTCCAGATAACCCCGATGTGGGCAAGTGCCCTGATGGCCTTCTCCAGCGTAAGCGTAGTACTTAATTCGCTGAGGTTGAGATTGGCGTAAAATGAAAGAAAATGGCAGGTTCCCGATGCATCAATTTGGAACCTGCCATTATATTTTTCCCCTTTTTCAAGCATACCCCAATACACTTTTCCTACGAAATAACCAAATAAAAAACACACTTTTCCAATGAAAACAAGGGCTAAAAGCTACACTTTTCCGAAAAAAAGCTTGATTTTAACCCATAAACCACCCTTTTTTGCAAAGGCGATTTTCATAGAAAATCGTAAAGGACTTTTAAGATATTGAAAAACCTTAATGACCCTTAATGACCTTGACCTTAATGACCTTAACGACCTTATCCCCTAAATAGCCAGATTCCATTGTTAACAGAAAATCACATTATCCAAACAAAAATAACAAGAAAGACTGGATTGTGTTTTTGCAGAGAAAGGAGGAGAAAAATGCCCTTAGAAGCAAGAAAAAGTGGTTCCGATAACACTTTTCACCCCTTCAGAAGGCAAAAATAAGAGGGGGAATGGCAGAATGAAAGGGGGAAAAACGAGGATTTACAAGGAATTTCTTGATATATTTTGTCAAGATTCTCGTAAAAAGAGCATCAAAAACTGGATAGAGCGAAGGGGAATTCCGTGCGTTTTTATAGTATTAAACGAGGGAATCAGAATAGTTCCATTTGCAACTACCGAACTGATTATCAACACAATACAATCAACACCACATTCTTCCAGAATAGCTTTCAGAAGCTCTATCGTGTCATTAAGGGTCAGTGTCATTAAGGGTCATTAAGAAAAAGCAAATGTCATTTAGAGCCATAGTATAATATAAATATATATTTATTATTATACTATAGAGATATTTGCGCCCCCGAAAACCTTAATGACCCTTAATGACACTGACCCTTAATGACACCACCCCACATTTCCCCGCTTTTTCAATCATCAAAAGCAATCCAAGGCGGCTTTTGCAATCAGAGGTAAAAACCGCAAATACTTATATCACTACATATCAACCACTTACAGCATATTTTCAATATTCTACGGGGAAAAACTTGCTTTCTGCTTCGGATTTTTGTATCTTTGCACCGGCAATCGAAAGAACAGTCTTCTTGTGCCAAAAGTCGGTCATCTATGAAGACCGAGGCTGGTCTTAATAGATGGCAGGCGCCGGTCATCAATGAAGACCACAAAATGGGCAGGAAACGGCTTTCTGGGGAATTGTGATTCAAGAAACTCTTAAACGCAGACTGAGCATGACAAACAAAACTTAACTTCTTCGAGGGTGGCGATATTTTAACATAAAAATAACATGCACTTAACCCAACAAGCCAGGATTTTATTATATCTTTGCATAAACAAACAAAACTACAGCTTTATGGAAAAAGAAAAACTTTCAGCAATCCTGTCAAAGGGAAGAAACGGAACCAAGGGATGGTTTCTGTATCGTGCATGGCCTGGCACCAGAAGTGCCATCTACGTCTATCTGATGTCCATGCTTGCAGCCTTTCCGGTTGGCATTGCAGCAGCTTTTAGCTGCGAATTTATCGAATTCCTGACGAAGACAACCATCAATAGTTCTGCATGGGCCATGGCAATTTATATGCTGGCTGCAGAGCTATATATAATTCATAAATGCCGGAAGAAGTTCCATCTTCGTGTTCGCCTGGAAAAGATTCAGCAGATGCCTAAGACCATCATCTTCTTGCTGGTTTTCTTGGTGGGACTGTTCCAGGCCATTCCTATGAGTGTTTTAGAAAGATTCATGGATTTGCCTGATTACATGGAGCAGGATTTTGTTAACCTGGCACATAATCCGATTGGAATCCTGGTGCTCTGCATCATTGCTCCTATAGCCGAGGAATACCTCATCCGCGGATTGATGATGAGAAAGATGCTGAGATGGAACATCAGTCCCTGGTATGCAATCATCGCTTCAAGCATCATGTTCGGCCTCATCCATCTCAACCCGGCACAGATTCCTGGACCCATCATTCTGGGAATCGTCATGGCGTGGATGTGTTATCGTACCAAGAGTTTGATTCCGGGCATCATCATCCACATCACCAACAATACGCTCTGCCGGATTCCAGAAGAATGCTACGATACTTACATCGCCAGCACTCCGATGATGGAAGCAAGCCTCAGCCTTGTAAGCATCGCAATCGTCATTCTGTCGATTTGGCTCTTCAACAAGAAGACTGCTGCTGCATCGTAAAGAGACTTCATAAAAGGAAGTCTTCATAAGAAAGGCTTCCTTATCAAATTCCTCACCATAAGGGGAGAGTTATTCCTCCCCCTCTACCTTGCAGCAGTCGAATCCCATCTCTTTGGCTTTATCAGGACCAAAGGTAAAGTAGATGGCTTCGCCCTCATCACAAACCTCGCCTTGGGAGTTTTCGAGAGTCAGGTGGATGGTGACGATGTTGCGGCGCTGACTGGCGATGTGACCACGCACAGTAATCTGCGAATCGGTAGTCATCACAGGCTTCTTGTACTTCACGTTGAGCTGCATCGTCACACCCGTGGTCTGCAGTTTGCGGTTGATAACCCAGCCTGCCACTTCATCCATCAGCATACTGATGATTCCGCCATGCAGGGTATTGATCCAGCCCTGGTAATTCTCGCCGGGATTCCAGATGGTAAGCACATCCTCACCCTCTTCCCAAAACTCAAGATGCAATCCTACAGGATTGTTGGGGGCACAGCAAACGCAGTTGTAACCCTCCTTGTTCAAATATGGATTTAATATCTTCTTCATTTTCTAATTGATTAAACTGATTTCTAACTGATTAAACTTTTTAAAACAATGCAAAGGTACGAATAATATCTGATAAGGCAAAGTTTTTAAAAAATATTATTGTTTTTCCGTCTGACTACCTAAAAATAGGGGGTCAGACGGAGCCCTAACTATTTAGAAAAAATAAAAATACCTAGAAATGGGGATAAGAAGGGAAGTCCTTTTATTTAGAAGAATTAAAAATACCAACTATTAAGTATTGCAGGATTTTGGAATATCAAGTACCTTTGCAGCATGAATTAGCGAGATGCTCGCGAGTGGCGAGCAAATGAACAAGAAATGATACAAAACATGAAGAAATGAAGAGAATTATTTTTATTATTTTAGGCAGCATCAATATTTGCCTTGCTTATGCACAGAGCTTTAACGGACAATATATCTCTGAATGGCAATGGGACATGAACAAGAATACCAATCTGACTAATCAGCTGAGATTGGAACTGAGTGTACCGATAGGAAAAGGAAAGGATTCGTTCGAGGCGGCAACGCTGCATGTGGCAAAGACCAATGATGGCATTATTGATGACTGGCAGGGATTTTCGAACATAGATGCAGACAACAACTTCGCCATGCTTGCCGTGCTGGGCTACATGCACGAGTGGAATTCGGGCCATCTGTTTGTGGGTGTGAGGAACGTGAACGAGGATTTCTTTACCTCTGATGTTACGGCACTTTTCCAGAACAGTTCTGAAGGAATCTTCCCTACGGTTGCTTCCAGCTATCCGATAGCCAACTATCCGTATTCGGGGCTGACCCTTTACTTTGATGTAACCAAGGGAGGATGGACTTTCAGAAACAGTCTGTATAACGGCGCAGGATATAATGGCTGGAAAGCCCACGACAATCCCTTCCTGGTTCGCCCAAAGAAGGATGGAATCTTCAACATGTCGCAGTTGGAGTATGAACATAAAGGTGGAAAGTATTTTGCGGGTGCTGCCGTCCATACCCGTCAATATCCAATCAACGAGGATGGCGAAATGGTTTCTGCCGATGAATCCAAGGGCAAAACAACCTGTGGCTGGTGGATTTACGGAGAGCAGAGCGTTTGGAAGGCTGGCGACAGGAACATTTCGTGCATGGTACAGTATTCAGAGAATACCAGTCATCAGAATGCCTGCTACCGATACGCAGAACTGGGCGGTGCCTATCAGGACGAGAAGAACGAGTGTGGCCTGTCGGGCCAGTACGCCCGCTTCCAGCAGGGTTCGGAATATTCGTTGGAAGTAACGTGGAAAAGACAGCTGACGGAATCCATTTCCCTTCAGCCATCGTTCCAGTACATCAAAAACGACAATGGAGATTTCACGGCTCTCAGTGCCCGACTCTATGTCAGTTTCTAAAGGAAAGAGATAATTAGCAAAAAGTGTACATCATTTTAGCTTTTAGAAGCAAAATGATGTACACTTTTTTTATATGATAAAACAGCAGCTATCTACTATTCTGAATGAAACTATAACATCTGAGATAATTCCCATGCCCTCACATGCGTAATGCCTTTGCGAGAAGGCAACTGAAGATCGTCAAGCGAAACTACTACTTTTTCATAGTTATCCGCTATACATTCCAACGGAGCATATTCACGCTCTATTGTCTGCTCATCTACAAGCATATAAGTGGCTTGCACATAGATGATACGATCGTTCTTGATGGCAACGAAATCAACCTCTTTATCCTTAATGCTACCCACATATACATCATATCCATGACGCAACAACTCTAGATAAACAAGATTCTCCAACAGATACCCAGCTCCATATCCGAATCCGGCATAGAGATAATTTTTAAACGACAAATCGTTCATATAGTATTTACAACTGCCAGAAAGGATCTCCTTCCCTTTGATATTGTAGCGCAAAGCACGATGTGCAAGATAAACTTCTTCTATATATCCCAAATATAGAGATACTGTATCATACGAAGTCTTGCGTCCTTTGCTTTTTATGAAGTTGGTAATATTGGTAACAGAAAGAAGATTGGAAGAATTATTAACCAGATAGGCAAACAAATCTTCGAGCAATCTTACATCGCGAATCGTATATCTGCGTATGATATCTTTCAGTAATACCGTATCCTTCAATCCCGAAATATAGTTACGCTTTACATCGGAAGACTGGAAATGCACAAGTTCAGGATAACCACCATCCGCCATGTACTGCAAATAACTCACCCTGCCGGCAGGAAGCTGATGAATACTCGCATATTCCTCGTAAGACAACGGGAATATGTGAAATTCCACATATCTACCAGATAGAAGAGTAGATAATTCTCCAGAGAACATCTTAGAATTAGAACCTGTGATAAATATCTCGTAATCTTCAGTATAATCTTGAGACAGCGAGTTGACTACACGTTCCCAACCATCAATATCCTGCACTTCATCTATAAAGATATAAATTCGTCCTTCAGGTTTCAATTCCTCCCGGTACAAACGAATAAAATTATCCAAATCTTTATAGTTCTCTATAAAATCAAACGCTGTTAGTTCACGGTTGATAAAGACAATATTATTGCTACTGACACCCTGCTGCACAAGATGCATGGCTGTTTGACGCAATATATAACTTTTTCCCACACGTCGCTGTCCCGTAAGTACCTTCACCACCTTGCTGCCAAGATACGAAGCGACACTTTCGGTATAAAGCGGACGGGGAAAACCGCAATCAATGGTGTTGCCAAACCAAAGATTATACTTCTTTACTGATTCTATATTTTCGTTCATACTCGAATTTTTGTGCAAAGATAGCATTTTTTTCGTCCATAGACGAAAATATCTCTGTTTTTAACAAGATTTTCGTCTATAGACGAAAATTTCGCCACCTTTACTAAGATTTTATCGGTCATATAGGTCTGTCTGGTGGTTGCACCATGCTGGATTCCGAAAAAGAGGGTGTGTCATAAGTTCATGACACACCCTCTTTTTCGTTTTTGCTTTTTTATTCAAATTCGGTACTGAAACCGGAATCTGGAATGGTTGGGGAATCGATGATGAATGATGCGGAAGAATGGGTAGAGAGGAACGGACCTTTATAGATGGTCATCTTTCCCTTCACCATGTGGACGTTTTCGAACGACAGGGATTTTACCACTTTATCTTCTGTATCAGTAGACTGAGTAGTCAGCGTGATATCTGAAACATTATCCGCGCCCAGGAAGAAATAGATGCTGAAACTGAATCTTTTTCCCGTGAGCTGATCGCCCGAGATATCGTATATCCTAGTCAGGGTGGTCTTCTGGAGACAATGGCCCGTAGTTGGATTGAAGACATTACCGCAGTTGCCGGTAATCGTATATTTGAACGACTTCATGTAGTCCGGGCAAGGTTCCTGACGGCAGTTGAGCTGCAATACGGTTACTCCACGTTTCAGGATGCAGTCGTAGTTCTGGCTTTCTTCTCTATCTTTTACAGCAATATCCTGATAGGTATAAAACATATCTGTGACCACATTTTTCGGAAAGACGACCTCAGTCTTTGATTTGATGCTGACCTTGTTGTCTTTTGAAGGGTTATCGGTGGCAGCGGCGATAGCCACCATCTTGTAATTACCTCTAGGCACATACAGTTTCACCTGTCCGAAATTCTTGTCGGTAGAGAATTGGGTTACCAAATACATCGTATCTCTATCTTCCGGAAACAGGGCTATCTCCAACTCAGTAATCTGCTTGCAGTCACTCAGGTTCTTCTTCCCATCTGTGTCTGCACGGGTAATCCAAGGAGATGCAGCCTGAGCTACGTCAGCAGTACCTGCTCTGGATTCAATTTCTGAGATTGATTTCTCGAAGAAGTTGAAGCTAACTTCCAGTTTGTCACTTCGTGATGAAGAATCCATCACGCCATCCTCTTTACTACAACTTACTACTAGTAAGGCTGCAATAATAAGCCATAGGCTTTTAGTGAAATATTTCTTCATAGGTTTTAAATTTTGAAGAAATACGCCAGAATATCTGGTATTGTCTGCTATTACCCATCTAGTTGATACAGCTAGCTGTTTTTCTGTAGTAGTATTGATGCGAAATTACAAAAATTTAGAATACACTGTACTCCTCGCCCCCTATTTTTCAACTATCTTAACGAAGTTTTTACCTAATTAAACAAATAGGGGGCTTTTATGGGCACTTATAGACTACTCCTGCTCCACCTTCACTCCCGTAATCCGGCTCTTGAAATCGCCAGTCTTCTGGAGTGGGAACACCAGCGTGCGCTGATAGTGCATCTTGGCAGAAGGATTATACACGATAGGCTGAGTGGCTGTAGCATCACTCTTCTGGAATGTAGCCAGGTCTTTCTGCTGCATCGCATAAAGAGTGATAGGACCCAACTCCTCGCGCAACTTGCCATCCACATAAAGACAGGTCTTCCTGTTATCGCCCGTAATCGCCAGAGTTACCTTCTTGCCCTTCTCTATCCTGTAGTTGAACTTGTTGAGATAACCCTCGTGGGCAAAACCAAGCTGACCGCTTTCAGGGTCGGCAAGATAGAAGGTGGCGTTATCTGATGAGAACAACACCGTGCCCTTCGGCTCATCGGCTCCCTCGATGGTGAACTCCACCCGATAGCCATAGCCCACTTCCTTCTCGCCCGTGGTCTGACCAGGGGTCAAAGTCTCTATCATGAGCTGCTTGCCCTTCTGCCAGCGTGCTGCCTCGTTTACCGCAGGAGCCTCACTGAGCGCAAGGCGAAGACGATTGAAATCTTCAAAGGAGAATGAGGTGGCTGCACCCGTCCAGCACTTTGCCGACAGCGTCTGCAGGGCAGGGAACAGTCGGTCGTGAATATCCTTCACCGTAATGCCGTTGCCCGCATGGTCGTTCCATACGGCAAACATACCGCCGAGAATGGCAGGGTCGTTCTCCTCGAACTTCTCGTTGCCAATCTGTGCCGGAGTCCATGAATCGTAGAGATACTGGCAATTCAGATAATCGTAATAATAGCCCGCTGCCGGAACGATGTAAACCAATCCGTCAGGAATGCTCACCAGTTTATAGCCCTGGCGCTTCATCTCCTTCGGGTCAGCATAACCATTGTACCAGCAATGCATCATCACGTTCTCCGACTTCACCTTGGTGTCGCCCTTGGCATGAGTAAGTGCGCCCCAAACGGCAGCCTGCTTGCCAAACGACTCTACATATTTAATATAATGGTCGGTGAAATAGCGGAATTTCTCCACCACCTCCTTCTTGGCGTTGGAATATTCATCGGTTCCGATGTGCACTACCTTGCCCCGGAACACGGGGTTCTTGCCCTCCAGATACTCCTTGAAAAGCCCATCCACAAACTTGTAGGTCTCGGGATTGAAGAGGTCGAGATGATCCATGCCATATTCCTTGGACCCGATTTCCGGCTTGTAATGGGTGAAGGCGAGCGAATGGGCAGGCACATCTATCTCGGGGATGATATTGACACCATACTGCTCTGCCAGCTTCTGGAGTTCGATGAACTCAGCCTTGGAATAGCTGCCATCCTTAGCCGTGAGTCCAGGATAGGTGTCGCATTCCAGGCGGAAGGCCGCCTGGGTCTTTGCCCAATCATTACCGAAAAACTGTCGGAATCCGTTATCATTCAGATGAATCTGCAGGGTATTCATCTTGTAATAAGACATCATCTTGACGAGCGAACGCAGATAAGACATCGGGATGAACTTTCTTCCGCAATCCATCATAAAGCCTCGCAGCCCATAGGCAGGCTTATCCTGGGTTGAACCCTTCGGCAACACGAAACCAGCCGAGCGCTGCTGCTCTGAAAGCTGCAGCACGGTGCGGGTGCCCCATACCAATCCTTCTACCGAAGAAGCCGTGATGGTGGTTACGTCGCCGATGGTGAGGCGATAGCCTTCCTTGCCGAGCAGTCGGGCTGATTTCTTATCAGACTGGAGCACCAGCACGATGTCGCCGGCAGAGGGTTTTCCCGTCTTAGGCGTGAGCGATTTTCCCACCAGGTCATGGTAATCGGCAGCAAAGAGTTTCGCCACCTCCTGGGCGTTCTTTCCGCCCTTCACCACATATTTGCCCGATGGGGTAAACATTCCCTCTGCCCCGCTCCATTGCTTGAGTTCAGGGATTACAAAAGGTTTTTCGTTGACCGTTGCCCAGCCACACGAAAGCACCAAGGTGCAGCAAGCCGTCAGCAAGAGACGCTTGAAATCATTTAGGTTTTTCTTCATACTTTACTGTTTTATGTTATGATTTAAATATTTCATTATCAATCATTGATACTGCCATCAGAACATCTCATTACCAACAGTTGATGTCCGTATTCCCAGCATTCAGCGGCAAAGATACGAAGAAAAACCGAGACTTCTACTACTTTTTAGAGATTATTGACCGAAAACAGAAGAAAAAAGGAAAATATCCCCCCAAAAAACTTGTCTGTTTCTTAAAATAATCGTATCTTTGCTGCGGATATTCTATGAAAATCCGCAACGCTATTGCGGATAATCTATGAAAATCCGCAATAGAAACTTATAAAAAGAGCTATTATGATTAAACGTATATGCCATATTGACAATGATTTAGAAGATAGCATTTTTCTGTTTGGAGCTAGACAAACAGGAAAAAGCACTTTTTTGCGCCAGACTTTTCCCGACTGTATCTATATTGACCTATTAGATACTACCATCAAAGGACGATTCAAACGCCGTCCTTCCCTGCTCTACGAGATGCTTTCAGATAAAGAGACGGGAACATTGGTCATCATAGACGAAATACCGGAAGTGCCTGAACTACTCAACGAAGTACATCGTCTGATGTCGGAAAAAGGAATCGTATTTATCCTATGCGGATCCAGTGCCCGAAAACTGAAGCGAAAGGGTTACAACACCTTAGGCGGAAGAGCTTATCCGTTTTACCTCTTTCCATTCGTTAGTGCCGAGATTCCGGACTTCAATCTCCAACGAGCCATCAATTATGGAATGTTGCCCCCACATTACCTGGCAAAGAATCCACATCGACGTCTTTCAGCCTATATTGATGTTTATCTGAAAGAAGAAATCAAGGAAGAAGCTTTGGTGAGAAACCTCAACTCTTTCCAGCGATTTCTAGAAGTTGCAGCCCTGACAGATGGTGAGATCATCAACCTCAATAACATCGCCCAGGATTGTGGAGTAAGCGCAAATACCGTAGGCAACTATTTCGACATTCTGGAAGATACTCTTTTAGGTTTTCGCATTCCAGCCTACACCAAGACGATGAAGCGCAGATTGGTACAGGCTCCCCGCTTCTATTATTTTGATGTAGGTGTCGCCAACCACTTATTGCATCGCAAGGAACTGGTTAGAGGCACTGCAGAATATGGCCATGCCTTTGAGCACTTGGTAATACAGGAGTTAAGAGCCTGGCTTTCCTACCAGGAAAGTACAGAACAATTGAGTTATTGGCGAGCCTATACAGGACAAGAAGTGGATGTCGTGATAGGTGACGGTAGAGTTGCCATTGAAATAAAATCTGTAGAGGAAGTATTGCCAAGGCATCTGAAAGGTCTCAAGACTTTTGCATCTGATTACCCGGAAAGCCGACAGATGATTGTATCGCTCGACCCGATAAATCGAAAGATAGGAGAAATCGAATGTATCTACATCCTCGATTTCTTGAAAAAACTTTGGAAGGAAGGAATATAATCCTTCCCTTCAAAGATTATCCGAGTGCTTAATCATAGAGAGTGCTTAATCGTAAAGATAAAAAATGCGCTCCATCATGTGCCACTTCTCATCGCTCGTAGCACCCTTGCCGCACTTCTGGAACTTGCCTACCACTTCCTCCCACTCTGCCTGTCTAGGGAGGGTGGCGAGTTCTGCCATTTTCTTGTCCCAATCGAAATCTACGGGAGCATCCACAACCATCACCAGTCGGTTGCCGAAGATGTAAATCTCCATCTCCAGGATACCTACCTGACGGATTCCATCACGTATCTCCTTCCACTGCACTCCCTCTGAATGCAGGCGGCGATATTCGCGGATAGCCTCTTCATCAGATTCCAACTCCAGCCACTGCACATAGCGCTTGGTGGCTACAGGATACTTCTTCTGTTCATAACCTTTCATCATAATCATTAGGGTTTTAAAGATTCAACATTATATTATCTGCAAAAATAATGCAAGCGAGCGCAATGTAAGCTTGCTTACAAATTGCCGAGCGCAGCTTATTTTCTGCAAAAATATGAAAAAAAATTGAGGTAAACAAGCCAAGTTACCGATATTTTGTTTATTTTTGCATTATCATTGCAGAAATGCAAGTTATGATTTATAAAACAATTCTATAAGATTAAAAGAAACTAAAGATTTACGATATGAAGAAACTACTTTTATCCATCGCCTTTCTGCTCCCTGCTATGGGAATGATGGCGCAGACTCAGGTAAAGACAGCCGAAGGTATTCTCGAAGGAAAAGACCTCTCAGGCATCACAGTTTTCAAGGGTATTCCATTTGCAGCCCCTCCTGTGGGCAATCTCCGCTGGAAGGCTCCTCAGCCAGCCCAGAAATGGCAGGGCGTGCGCGAGGCAAAGGAGTTCGGACCGAACCCGATGCAGGAACCTATCTTCGGAGACATGAACTTCGGCACGAAGACAAACAGCGAGGATTGCCTATACCTTAATATATGGACTCCTGCAAAGACCATGAAGGAGCATCTGCCGGTTTTGATTTATTTCAACGGCGGAGGACTGATGGCTGGCAGCGGAAGCGAACCTAGATATGCGGGCGATGCAATGGCGCGCAAGGGCATCATCTCCATCACAGCCAACTATCGTGAGGGCATCTTCGGATTCTTCGCTCATCCACAGCTCTCCAAGGAAACATCCTACAAGGGTTCCGGCAACTATGGATTCATGGACCAGGTGGCAGCCATCCAATGGGTGAAGGATAACATCGAGGCTTTCGGCGGAGACCCTAACCGCATCACCATCGTAGGCGAATCGGCTGGTTCCATGTCAGTAAGCGCCCTGATGGCTTCCCCTCTCTGCCAGGGACTCTTTGCTCAGGCTATGGGTTCCAGCGGTTCGGTGATGGGATTCAAGAAGATTGCTACCCAGAAGGAAGCCGAGGAGAAAGGCGTGCAGCTTGCCCAGAAAATCGCAGAGAAGATAGGCAAGGAAACGGGCAAGAAGGTGAAAAAGAACATAGGAATGAAGAATCTCAACGAGCTTCGTGCCCTGCCTGCCGAGGAACTGATGAAGCTGGCGGGAGTAAGAGCGGTTCCTGTCTATAATATCGACGGATATTTTATGAAAGAACAGCCTGTAGATGTCTTTGCCAAGGGCGAGCAGACCAAGGTGCCTCTGCTCATTGGTGGCAACAACCAGGAGATGACTCCATGGGCGGTATTGATGGGCAAACAGCCTACCGTTGAGAATCTGAAGGCTGGCGCCAAGGCCACCTTCGGGTCAGAGAACATCGATGAACTCTTCCGCCTTTACGGAATCAACAGCGACAAGGATGTGTTGGAGCAGCCGGGTGTGAATCTGGCTTCGGATATCTTCCTGGATTATTCTACCTGGAAGTGGGGCAACATGCATAAGTTGACCGGCGGACAGCCAGTTTACCGCTACCGCTATTGTCATCCTCGCCCTGCAATGGCCATCAAGGGAAAGGTAGCAGCTTTGGCTGGCGGCGTGGTAGATGCGAAGGAAGATGCAGCTCCTGCTCCACAGGATAAGGGTGCCGTTCACTCTGCCGACATAGAATATGCTATGGGTACCTTGCCTACCAACCGCGTGTTCAACTGGCAGCCTGAGGATTACATGATCAGCGACATCTTCAGCCAGTATTATGTCAACTTCGTGAAGACCGGCAATCCAAATGGTCTGGGTCTGCCGGAGTGGCCATCCACCAATGGCAAGGCAGTAGCTCCTGTGCTTCAGATAGATGTGAAGACTGAAGTGAAGTCTGATGCCCAGATGGAGAAACGCTATGATTTCATCGACAAAATGTTCTGGGAGAAGAAATAGAGATGTTTCAGAAATTCATCATCAATAAAGACGGAGTGCTGAAGTTCGGCCACGTCTATCTTCACCGTGATATGCTGGCACCAGGCGAGCAATGCACCTACGGCGGAGGTTTATGGAAAATTGATGAAGGCAGGGGCGCCATCGTTCTCTATGGAAGAAGTTTCGACTTCGGTCCTCCCGATTTCGACTTTGTGAAACAGATAGACTGGACGGGCTTGGGGGGAACCCCTCGCCCGCTGCTCTATCTGCCGCATTGGCCTAACGAGGAAGAGATTGTGCCTATCATCATCAATTGAGAAAATAGTATAATATTCTATAAATTCTATGCAAAAAGTTTGCCCGTAACAGATAAAAGCGTATTTTTGCGAAAAGAATTCACTTAAAAAGCAGTATAGTATGAAAAAGAAATTAGTTTTGACTGCAGCCGTTATCGCTGCATTGTCAGTTGTCTCTTGCAATGGCAAGAAGACAAATAGCCAGGGAGCTGATCAGGATAGCCTCAGCTATGCAGGAAATGATTCGCTCAATTCTAACGATATCGTGCTCGATTCCATCGCCGGCACCTATGAGGGAACTCTCCCTGCTGCCGACTGCCCGGGAATCAAGACAGTATTGACGCTCAATGCCGACAGTACCTATCAGTACTCAGCCGACTATCTGGAGCGCAAGGATGGTCACGACGAAGCAAGCGGTATCTTCAAGGTATTGGCTAACAACGTAGTAGAAATCATCCGCCCATCTAGCGGTGAGACTACTTACTTTAAGGTGAAGGATGCCAACAGCCTCATCATGACCGACTCGCTCGGTACTGAACCGGAAGGCGCCATGGCTAAGCACTATGTGCTGACCAAGAAGAAGTAAGCTATTCACATCTAAAAAAAGCACCCATCTCATATCAAGAAAGCATCTTTTTCTGCTTCCGGAATACGAGATGGGTGCTTTGCGTTGTGGCAGTTGACCCATTTTTATTGTGGCAGTTGACCCAAATCCGTTGTGACAGTTGGCGGAATTATTTCTTCTGATACACCCTTACATAATCGATGAAATACTTCATCGGAAGAGCGGAATCATCGATTTCGCCACCATTATCACCGCCTAGGGCCAGATTGAGCAGGAGATACTGCGGCTTCTTGAAAGGCTGCTCGCAATTGCCCAGCTTGCCATTCACCGCCTCTGCCTGACTAATCTCGTTGAGAAGTTCATCATCCAGATAAAGACGGATGCTCTGCTCATCCCAATCCATGCGCCAAACGTGGAACTTATCAGCCCATTGCGCATCACGATCTGTGAAATGGGTGAAAGGGATAGCCTTGCTGTTCCATTTCGCCGTCCAAGGCTTGTCGGTACCCCAGCAGGCATTGGCAAGGATATGAGGCACACCCTGCCTGCGATAATACTCCATCATGTCGATTTCTCCATTCGACGGCCAGTCCATGCCGCGACCCAGAAGCCAGATGGCAGGCCAGGCTCCACCCGCTGTAGGAATCTTTGCCCTAACTTCTACCCTACCATAAAGAAACTCCTTCTTCTCTGCCGTATTCACCGAGGCTGAGGTATAATGAATCTTCTCGATGTTCTCAGGCCATCGGCTACTGTTCTTCCTGAACCCGGGATTTCTGCGAGCCTTCTTCTCCTTACGGGCCACGATTACGAGATTGCCATCCTTGCAATAGGCATTGGCTTTCTGATACCATTGCGCCTCATGGTTGCGCTTGAATCCCTCCTCGTAGTTCCACACCTTGGAATCGAGAAGTCCATCGGTATTGAACTCATCGCTCCATACCAGTTTCCAGTCATTCTGAGCCATCATGGCAGATGGAGACAAAGCCATCGCCAACACTCCGAACACCATTCCTATTTTCTGCTTTACATTCATATTGATTGATTGTTTTGTTATTAATTTCCAATGATTGTCAGTTTCACGTATAATCATAGAATCAATAATACTGATGATTACTGAATTAATGATGCTTATGATTACCTAAGATGATGCAAAAATACAAAATTACGATAAGAAAGAAGAGTACTTTTCGAGAAATCAGGAGTATTTTTCGAGAAATCAAAAGTTATATTCTACATTCCAACATATTACAAACCCATTACATTCTCATCTTTCACGTTAAATTCAATTAAGTTTTAGCTCATAACTTTCGCTATTTCAGATATTTTTCCTAATTTTGCGTCCACGTTTCCAACGGATGAAATGAATATTAAGATTAGATTATAAAATTAGGTATTATATAAAATAGACAAGGAAAAAGGAAAAAAGAAAAATGGAACATGTTTTTACTGAATCGATGTTTTTGGTGGGCTTTGTGATATTCATCGCCGCCATACTCGTATTAGACATGCTGGTCATCGACCGAAAGGCGCATGTGGTTTCCATCAAGGAAGCTGGCTCCTGGACGGCAGTATGGATTATTCTCGCTCTCGCCTTCGCCGTGTTCATCTACTTTCATGGAGACATGGTGCACGGCATAGAGAACTTCGACGACCTGAAGCTGATAGCCTCGCGCTATGCTTCTCATCTCAAACTGGATCCGAACGATTATGAAGGGAGTCTGCAGCAATATCGCCACTACATGACCATCTCTTACATCTCGGGTTATCTGATAGAGAAGACGCTCTCAGTGGATAATCTCTTCGTGATGATGATGATTTTCAGTTCGTTTGGAGTGGATAAGAAAGATTACCAGCACGTATTGAACTGGGGTATTCTGGGAGCCATCGTGCTTCGCTTCGTCTTCATCTTTGCGGGTGCTGCCCTCATCAGCCGATTCGCCTGGATATTACTCGTATTCGGAGGATTCCTGGTTTACAGCGGTGCCAAGATGTTCTTGAACAGAAACAAGAAGGAAGAAATCAATGCCTTGGATCATCCGGTAGTGAAGTTCATGCAGCGACGTCTGCATCTGGGACCTCTGGTAATGACGGTGGTGTTCATCGAGTTCTGCGATCTGATTTTCGCCTTCGACAGCATTCCTGCCGTATTCTCGGTTTCGCTCGACCCGTTCGTGGTGTTCTTCTCCAACATCTTCGCCATCCTGGGCTTGCGTGCCCTCTTCTTCCTGCTGGCAGCAATAGCCGATAAGTTCCGCTACCTGAAGGTGGGTGTGAGCGTGCTGCTGGTGTTCATCGGTGTGAAGATGCTCATCCACGATTTCTTCGAGATTGATGCAGTAAGTTCGCTGGTATTCATCATCCTCGTACTGCTCGTCAGCATCGGAGCTTCGGTGGTGATTCCGCAGAAAAAGGAAGCTTAAAAACACAAAACGCAGTAATACGCCCTGAAAGGGCAGAAGCTCCTAGCCCAGGGCACCGCCCTGGGTTTACGCATAAGCAAGAATGTCGCCCTGTAAGGGCAAAAGCTTTTAAGTACCTGGAAAGTACAAAGTTTTTGCCTTTACAGG
>DAWDAD010000058.1:0-16777 GCA_052356385.1 Prevotella sp. | reverse complement strand
CACCAGTACGCATATCACGATAGGTCATATCATTATCTACAGGAAGATAAGAGGTAGTTCCGAGCTTGAAATCTCCATACTCCTTCACGCTTCCATCGCCTACATAGATAAATGGAGCACTCTGGGTAGCATAGCTATACACGTTATGGCTATTGGCATACTTATACATGGCAGTGAACTCACCACGGTTGCCGTTATACTTCTTGGTGAGGAGCGCCTTATAAATCTGAGTACGGTCCTGATAAGGAGTTGACTTAATCTTGAAGGTTCCCGGGTCGAAATCCTGATACATATTAAAGCTGTAGTACCAGTCCTTACCCAAATCACCATTCATATTCAAAGAGAATTCCTGCAATCCGAAATGATTGCTCTTATAGTTCAGAGTACCATTGAAACCTTTCTGTCCCTTCTGGGTAAAAGAGTTCACGGCATAACCGATATTACCGGTAGTAATAGCTGTCTCTGCAATCTTGAGCAATCCCTGATGGCTCAAACTTGCATCGCCACGCCAGATGGTATTCACAGAATGAGGATTGGTTGCGTAAGTAACAGGCAAACCATTCTCCAAAACGTTGACATCGGCAGAAGGCAAGCCTATCTGAATCTCACGAGGACCATTCGCACTGGCTGCATTGAGCATCACATTACGATTACCCTCTTCCTTAGCACTTGAATTATCATCCTGTGCAAAAGCTGCTGTAACATTTACCAATGAAAGTGCAAGCATCATAGCTGCGCTCTTTCCATTTAATAAGTTGTTCATACTTTAAATGTTTAATTTGTTAGCGTTAATGTTTTGATTTCTGCTGCAAAAATACATAAAGGTCTGAACAGGGGCTTAAAAAATCATTTCATCGAATAAAAAATTCCGTTCATTGTAACATAATTGCTATTACATGAACGGAATTTCACACTTTTCTGCTACTTTCTACTTCTTAACTAACTCTTTTCTATTTCAGCCAAAGGGAGTCATATAGATCACTACAGACTATTAAGAGCGTGTCATGATGTACTTGAGTTAATAAGTTCAAGTGCTTGAATCAGTGAGGTCAAGTGCTTGAGTTTATGAGTTCAAGTACTTGAGTTAATGAGGTCAAGTGCTTGAATCAGTGAGGTCAAGTGTCTGAATCAGTGAGGTCAAGTGTCTGGTTCAGCTTACTCAAGTGGTTCCGTAAGCTATCGGAGACGACTCAGGAAGCAGACGCAGATAGCTTCGTTGGCTAACGCAAGTACTTGAGTTGGCTAACGCAAGTACTTGAGTTGGCTAACGCAAGTACTTGCGATGCTCAACGCAGCCTGTTTCGATGGGCCATGTAGGCTAATACCCAAAAACGTTAACGAACAATAAAAAACAGCTTAGATTTTGTGGAAACGCATCTTTTTTGTACTTTTGGGAAAAATAAGGCAGGAATGACTGAGCGAAAGATCATACATATCGACATGGATGCCTTCTTTGCTGCGGTAGAGCAAAGAGACAATCCGGAACTTCGGGGCAAACCGGTAGCGGTTGGCTTCGACGGACCTCGTGGTGTGGTTTCTACAGCCAGCTATGAGGCAAGGAAGTATGGCGTTCACTCGGCGCAATCCATCGCTCAAGCCAAGCAGCGCTGCCCTAACCTCATCATCGTGCCCTGCCGGCATGATTATTATGCTAAAATATCCCATCAGATACATCAGATATTCCAGGAATATACCGACCTCATCGAACCCATCTCCATAGATGAAGCCTTTCTTGATGTAACACAGAATAAGAAAGGGATAGAACTGGCGGTGGATATTGCCAAAGAAATCAAAACCCGTATCAAGGAGGCAACCGGACTCACCGCCTCGGCTGGCATCAGCTACTGCAAGTTTCTCGCCAAAGTGGCTTCTGATTACCGCAAGCCCGACGGCATCTGCACCATTCATCCCGACAAGGCGCTCGATTTCATCGCCCAGCTGCCTGTAGAGGATTTCTGGGGTGTGGGCAAGAAAACACTGCAAAAGATGCATTTTATGGGTATCTTCAACGGAGCTGACCTGAGGAAAGTATCCGAAGAACATCTGGTAGAAGTGTTCGGAAAAGCCGGACACATCTTCTATGATTTCGCAAGGGGGATAGATGAACGACCTGTCATCACCTCCCGGGAACGGAAATCGGTAGGCTGCGAACAGACTTTCCTGGAAGATATCTATCTAAAAACGGCTGTGATTATCGAACTGTACCATACTGTACTCGAACTGCTGGAGCGCATCGCCAAAAGCGGTTTCGAAGGAAGAACCCTGACGCTGAAGGTGAAGTTTGCCGATTTCACCCAGATAACAAGAAGTATCTCGCAAGAAAAGGTTCTGAAAAAGAAGGATGATATTCTGCCTCTTGCCAAACGGCTACTGAAACAGGTAGATTACTCCTCTGCTCATCCCATCCGCCTGCTTGGTCTGTCCGTAAGCAATGCCTCATCAGAAGAAGCCAGGAAGCAAGATAAGGAGAACAGCAGTTTCAAACCCGAATACAAAGAACTGGAACTGGAATTCGAAGATTGGGAATAAGCCCCCTTTAAAAAGCTATAGTATGCCCGCTTAAAAAGAAACAAACCAGATAATACGCGAAAAGCAGCTGTCAGACATCCCGTCTACAGCTGCTTTCTCTCATTACTAGTTATTTCCCAAAACAAAACTTTTAACCTTAAAGAAAACTACTTACCTTAATGAATACTCAATCCTATAACCTTAAAACATAAAACCTAAACCTATGAAAATGCAACTATTTCTGCATGAAACAATTTATAAACTTCTAAATTCTGGTGCAAAGATAGTAAGTTTCAGCGAACAGCAGGTACAATTATCGTTCAAATAGTGATAAAAATGATACAATGTACCTTTTATGCTAGGAAATGAACGATTTTTATCCATATATTCACAGATTTTATACTTCAGGTATAGCGTATTTCTCTCTATTTCATCACATTACCTACATCACCAGGTAACATTCCATACTCTTCCTTGAAACATTTTGTGAAGTAAGACGGCGCTGAAAAGCCCACTTCATAGGCTACTTCAGAGACACTCATGCTACGGGTTTCGAGCAAACGCCTAGCTTTGGCAAGGCGAGCCTTACGGAGTAAGTCAACAACAGAAGAACCTGTCATCGCCTTCACCTTGCGATAGAGCTGCACACGGCTTAAGCCAATCTGCTGTCCCATATCCTCAACTCCAAACTCGCTATCAGAAAGATTCTTCTGGATAATGGCTTGAAGCTGCTTGAGGAACTGCTTGTCACGATCTTCCAGATGAGACTCAGAAATCTCCTTCTCAGCCTCTTGAGCCCCATGATAAAGATTCTTCAGGAGCTGACGCTGTCGCAAGAGATTCTCGATACGGGCGAGAAGCACCTTGCTGTGGAATGGTTTGGTAATATAGGAATCAGCTCCATGCTCATAACCCTCTGCGCGATGCTCCTCCAGGTTCTTCGCCGTAAGCATAATAACAGGGATATGAGAGGTAGCCGTATTCGTCTTCAGCCGTTCTGTCAACTCCAATCCGTCCATAACAGGCATCATCACATCGCAAATCACCAGGTCAGGCACCTCTTTCAAGGCGACAGCCAGACCCTCTTTACCATCAGCAGCCTCAAGAACAACATACTCATCCTGCAAAAGAGTACGCTCATACTGACGGATATCGGTATTATCATCAATAACCAGAACAGTAGGACGATTGGTATTCTCGCTTACCAGCTGCTGGACTTTTCCATGACTTCTGTCTCCATCGTCAATATATTGCAAAACAGATTCATCTACCACATTCTTACCAGTTGACGCAGAAGCATTTACAGAGTTATCCACAATATCCACATCATTGTGGATAACTTGTAAATCACCCTCCTGTTTACGAGGAATGACAACGATAAAATCAGAGCCCTTTCCCGGTTCACTTTCTACCCTAGCCTCACCATGATGCAACTCTACAAATGATTTCACCAGAGCCAGACCGATACCCGTACCGCTGGCAGCACCCTTAGCCTGGAAGAAGCGTTCAAAGATCTTATCAGCCTCATCCTGCGAGATACCCTTGCCCGTATCTCTCACGTCAAGACGTAGATTGGCACCTTCATCTTTCAACGAAACAAAGATTTCGCCACCAGCAGGCGTATATTTCAAGGCATTGCTCAACAGATTGAACACGATACGGGAAATCTTCTCCTGATCGGCAATCATTTCATGGCTGCCTTTCAAGTCATCAACATCCAGATGCAGTCTGATCTGCTTGCGCTCGGCAGTAAGCTGGAAGTCTCCCACCCACATCGTCAAGGTCTTCACAATGTCGAAGCGATAGAGTTTCAGTTCCATCTTGCCATTCTGAATCTTACGGAAATCAAGAATGTTACTTACCAACTGTTGGAGAGCAAGGGCGTTACGCTGCACCATCTTCAAGAGTTCGCGGCTCTTGCCCTTGATGCCGGAATCTTCAAGCAGCATCTCTACCGGGTCGGCTATCAGGGTTAAAGGCGTGCGAAGTTCATGACTGATATTGGTAAAGAATACTAGACGGGAATGAGTGAGTTCCAAGACCTCCTCATTCAATCGTTTCAATTCTCCATTCTTTTCACCCAATTCTACATTCAGTCGCTTCAGTTCGCCATTTGTCTTAGCCAATGTTTCGTTCAGTTTCACCTTTATCAGATAACCTCTGAAGACCAAAGCAGCAGCTGCGAGGCAAACAAAGAGGAACAGACACAGACCTATGAGCATGACTTTCTGTGAGTTATAATCAGACAGATACTGATTTACTTGCTTATGCAAAGTCTTCAGATTGTGCGTCTGACGCTCGGCATCTCTAGCCTCCATCAATGTAAGGGCAGCATTTGCCTGGGTTATGATAGAAGTGCTCAGATAATTGTCGCGTTCATAAGGCTGATGCTTCAATATCTTCATGGCAAGCGCTATGACCTCGTCACCCTTGGTAGGATAAAGATAAGAGGCTTCGAAAATACCATCGCGCACAAGTTCCAAACCACCACCTTCGGTAGCCATGCCGTCTACTCCGGTATACTTATAGTTACGCTTTACCCTCATCTGGCGGGCAGCCACATAAGCTCCCCAGGCAAGACAGTCATTATGGGCAAAGACATAATCAAAGTCCTGTGTCTGTTTCAATATGCGTTTCATCGCCTGGATTCCACCCTCTTCTTTCCAGTTTCCTCCCTCAGAGGCTACAACCTGTAACCCAGGATAAGGCTTGATAGCATCCATAAAACCACGATGACGCTCCAAAGCAGGCGAAGAGCCCTCTAAGCCTCTGATTTCAACGATGCGGCCCTTTCCCTGAAGCTGCTGGGCGATAAAAGTTCCCATCGATTTACCTATCGTATAGTTATCGCAGCCGATAAATGCCGTATACTTATCAGAATTGGTCTTCCTGTCATAGAGAATCACAGGAATACCTTTATCGTAAGCACGCTCTACAGCCTTGGATATAGCACTCAGCTGATTAGGAGATACGATAAGCAGATCTACACCCTCATCGATAAACTGGTTAACTTGCTTATTCTGCAACACATTATCATCGTTGGAAGAAGCCAGTTTCACGATAAGCGAATCGTTGAGATACTCGCCCATCTTCAGTTCATCATTCAGTTTATCGCGCCAGGTATCTTCCGAACACTGGGATACGCCAATGACATACTTCCTAGGCTGCTGAGCACAACCGGTCAGCAACACGATGATAGCTACATATATAATAAGGTGTAATTTTCGTTTCATACAGCTTATACAATTTCTATGTTTATAAAGAAGAGGCAGTCAACAAATGCCTAAAAATAAAACTTTACCGCTGCAAATATACAACTTTTTTTTGTATTTTAGCCCCATTGGTCAGTTTTTTACAAATATTTTATTCTGAGAACACCAAGAAAAAACATCGGAAAATCTTTCATATTTATCTTTTCCACATCAGTTACCAACAGGAAAAACATCTGATAACCAACGGAATAACATAGTTATCAACACATATGTGGATAACTTATCTATGAGAAGTGAATAAGTGTGGAAAAGTTTTGAGCATAAAAAAGACATCAACTAAAAAGTTGATGTCTCTCATCTTGTAGCGGGAGGGGGCCACGATCCCTCGACCTCCGGATTATGAATCCGACGCTCTAACCAGCTGAGCTATCCCGCCATCCAAGCAATTGATTTCTCATTTGCGGGTGCAAAGGTAATACATTTATTTGAATTGAACAAATTTTTCGGCAGAAATTTTCAAAAAAAGTTTTATTTTCTCATTTTTCTCACATTCCAGCCCCACTTTCACCTAATTATATATATAAAAAAAACGAAAAATAAAGGTTTTCTTATTTTTTTATATTACCTTTGCACGCTGAATAACAGACCTGCTATTATTTTAAATAAAGAAAAGGTCTGAAACAACAGAATATTGAAATGCTTAGAATTAAGAAATTAGACATATTTATTGCCAAGCAGTTTGGTCTCCTTTTCATGGGAACTTTCTTCATCTGCCAGTTTGTGCTGATGATGCAGTTCTTATGGAGATATATTGATGATCTCATCGGTAAGGGACTCACGATGGACGTGATGGCTCAATTTTTCTGGTACATGGGTCTGATGCTCGTACCACAGGCCCTGCCTTTGGCTATTCTCCTGTCTTCACTCATGACGTTCGGTAATCTCGGCGAGAGTTCGGAACTTACAGCCATCAAGGCTGCCGGCATTTCACTGATGCAAGCTTTCCGCTCACTCATCGTCATCACCATCATCATCATGTTTGGCTCATTCTATTTCCAGAACAATGTGGGACCTAAGTCGAACATGAAACTGGCACAACTTCTGATTTCCATGAAACAGAAAAGCCCGGAACTGGAAATTCCGGAAGGAATCTTCTATGATGGTATTCCAAACTGCAACCTTTATGTGCAGAAGAAGGATTTGAAAACCGGAAAACTTTACGGCATCATGATTTACCGCATGACCGACAGCTATGAAGATGCCGCAATCATATTGGCAGATTCCGGCATGCTCCAGAGTACAGCAGAAAAGAAGCATCTTGTTCTGAGCCTCTACAGCGGAGAATGGTTTGAGAACATGCAAAGCAGTGCACTTGCCAATACTGCTGCCGTACCATACAGACGAGAGACTTTCGTTTCAAAAAAAATCATTCTCGACTTTGATGGAGACTTCAGCATGACCGATGCAGCTTCGCTTTCAGGAAATGCAAAGGGTAAAAGTCTGGAGAAAATCAACAATGACATCGATTCGCTCAACCAATTATATGATTCTATCGGAAGAATTTACCTGAACGAAGCCAACGCGAGATTCTATGGAGGAGCACAGCGCATCAACAAGAAGGACTCTCTCAAAGAAATCAAGAAGGGCGAAAAGCTCAATTTCGACACCTTATATAATAAGTTGCCACAAGACAAGAAGCTCATGGCGGTAAACCAGGCACAGTCTACCGTACAACAGGAGCTTTCTGACCTTGATTTCAAATCGATGTCAACGAGCGATGCAGACTACATGATAAGACAGCACAAGATTGAGGCTATCAACAAGTTCACCCTAGCCCTTTCGTGTCTCATATTCTTCTTTATCGGAGCGCCATTAGGAGCCATCATCCGAAAGGGAGGTCTGGGTTTCCCTGTCGTCATCTCCGTACTTGTGTTCATCGTCTTCTTTATCCTCGACAATACAGGATACAGAATGTCAAGAAGCGGAATGTGGGCCATCTGGTTTGGTAAAGGTCTTGCACCGGCAGTATTGACGCCTTTGGCTATCTTCGTAACCTACAAGGCAACCAATGACTCTTCCGTATTCAATATGGATGTTTACAAAGAGTTCTTCATGAAACTGCTCGGTTTACGACAGAAACGCCATTACTTCGGCAAGGAAGTCATCATCACCGACCCGGATTATCAGACGGATGCAGAGAAACTGGAAAGAATCAACCAAGACATCACCTTATATAATAAGGAACATAAACTGGTTCATCTTCCAAACGTCATCAATGTATTCTTCAAATACGAGCCTGATCATGAGATAGAAAGAATCAATGCAGAATTGGAAGAGGTAATAGAAGATTTGACCAACACCGCCAACAAGTATATCCTGCACGACATGAACCAATATCCGGTTCTTTCTGTCAAGGCACATACACGCCCATTCGAGCGGAAATGGCTCAACATCATTGCAGCCATCATTTTCCCAGTGGGCACACTGCTATATTTGAGAATGTGGCGATTCCGACTGCGCTTGTTCCGTGACCTCAAGGTCATCAGTCAGACCAATACGGACATCATCCATCGGATTAAAGAACAGAAAAAGTAAAATGTAACTATATAATAAGGTATCAAACATGTCAGAAATCAAATTAAATAGCATCGAAGATGCAGTAAAAGACTTCAAGGAAGGAAAGTTCGTCATTGTTGTTGATGACGAAGACCGCGAAAACGAAGGCGACCTCATCATTGCCGCAGAGAAGATAGACGCAGAAAAAGTAAACTTCATGCTGAAACACGCAAGAGGTGTACTCTGTGCCCCTATCACCCTGAGCCGCTGCGATGAACTCGACTTACCTCATCAGGTTTCAGAGAACACCTCTGTATTAGGAACACCTTTCACCATAACTGTAGATAAACTGGAAGGCTGCTCTACCGGTGTTTCTGCACACGACCGTGCCGAAACCATCAAAGCACTTGCCGACCCGAATTCTACCCCACAGACTTTCGGCAGACCGGGTCACATCAATCCGCTCTACGCACAAGATAACGGAGTATTAAGAAGAAGCGGACACACAGAAGCAGCCATCGATCTTTGTAAAATGGCAGGCCTCTATCCAGCAGGCGCACTTATGGAAATCATGAATGAAGACGGCACCATGGCACGTCTGCCAGAACTGATGAAGATGGCACAGGAATGGAACCTCAAGGTTATTTCTATCAAAGACATGATAGAATACCGACTCAAGAAAGAATCACTCATCGAAGTGGGCGAAGAGGTTGACATGCCTACAGAATACGGCCACTTCCGTCTCATTCCGTTCCGCCAGTCTAGCAATGGTCTGGAACACATGGCACTCATCAAGGGAGAATGGAAAGAAGACGAACCTATCCTGGTCCGTGTTCACTCTTCTTGCGCTACTGGCGACATTCTGGGCAGCAAGCGTTGCGACTGCGGTCAGCAGCTCCACAAGGCCATGCAGATGATAGACGAGGCAGGAAAGGGAGTTGTTGTCTACATGCAGCAGGAAGGACGCGGCATCGGTCTGATGAACAAGATTGCAGCCTACAAGCTTCAGGAAGAAGGCTACGATACCGTTGACGCCAATACCCATCTCGGTTTCAAGCCAGACGAGCGCGACTATGGTTGCGGTGCACAGATGCTCCGTCATCTCGGCGTGCACAAGATGCGTCTGCTCACCAACAATCCGGTAAAGCGCGTAGGTCTCGAAGCATACGGTTTGGAAATCGTAGAAAATGTACCTATCGAAGTTGTACCTAACAAGTATAATGAGCGTTATCTCAAGACCAAGAGAGACCGCATGGGGCACACTTTGCACCTCGGATAATAAAATTATGTTATTATTTCAATACAAAACATGAAATAATGCTCAATTTTCTTCCGAAAAAGAAATAATTTGCTTACTTTTGCACACGATAAACAAATATAAGAATAAAATTATGGCACAATTATCTGATCGTTTAAACAGATTGGCACCTTCAGCAACGCTGGCGATGTCACAGAAGAGTAGTGAAATGAAAGCTCAAGGTATTGATGTAATCAACATGAGCGTAGGTGAACCAGACTTCAACACTCCTGACAATATCAAACAGGCAGCAAAGAAGGCTATTGACGAGAACTATTCCCGTTATTCACCAGTACCAGGTTATCCTGACTTGCGAAAAGCAATTGTAGCCAAATTAAAGAACGAGAATGGTTTGGAGTACACTACCAATGAAGTAATCGTTGGTACTGGTGGTAAGCAGTGCGTCTGCAACGCAGTATTGGCACTCGTAAATCCAGGCGACGAGGTTATCATTCCAGCACCATATTGGGTAAGCTACCCACAGATGGTGAAATTGGCAGGAGGTACTCCGGTCATTGTGAATGCCGGTTTCGACCAGGACTTCAAGATGACAGCAGAGCAGTTGGAGAATGCCATTACAGAGAAGACCAAGATGTTCATTCTCTGTTCTCCAAGCAACCCTACCGGTAGCGTATACTCTAAGGAAGAGTTGGCAGCACTGGCAGAAGTACTCAAGAAGCATCCTGAAGTATTTGTGTTGGCAGATGAAATCTACGAACACATCAATTATATCGGCAAGCACCACAGCATTGCTCAGGAACCGGGCATGAAGGAGCAGGTTATCATTGCCAATGGTGTATCTAAGGCTTACGCCATGACAGGATGGAGAATCGGTTTCCTGGCTGGTCCGGAATGGATCATCAAGGGCTGCAACAAGCTCCAGGGACAGTATACCAGCGGTACATGTTCTGTCAGCCAGAAGGCAGCAGAAGCAGCCTACACACTCGACCAGAGTGCAGTAGAGGAAATGCGCGTAGCTTTCGAGCGCCGACGCAACCTGATTGTAAAGTTGGCTAAAGAGGTTCCAGGTCTTGAGGTAAACATGCCACAGGGTGCCTTCTATCTCTTCCCTAAGTGCAACAGCTACTTTGGCAAGAGCAATGGTGAGAAGACCATCAACAATTCAACCGACTTTGCCATGTACCTTCTCGAGGAAGCCCATGTAGCCACCGTAGGTGGTGACGCATTCGGTGATCCAGACTGTTTCCGCATGAGCTATGCAACAAGCGACGAGAACATCGTTGAAGCTATCAAGCGCATCAAGGAAGCTTTGGGCAAGTTGAAATAAAAATGGCTTAAAGACCATTTTCAAGGGTCAAAATGTAAGAAAAATGCGAGATATTGGTATAAAATAAGCCAATATCTCGTTAAAACTTCTTAATTAGGCTGATAGTAAACTTTAATTTATTATCTTTGCCAATGCAAAATAGATAACCCAACTGTGTTTATTGACAAACGACACATTCAAGGTCTACGAAGCGAGAAAGAAAAAAAAGAAAATATTAATAATTTATTAACTAATAATTTAAAAAAAAGTAAAATTATGGCAACTACAAAACAAGCAGCCCCAGCTAAGAAGTCTGAGGGCTTTCAGGGAGTAAGAGGCGCATTCTGGATCATCGTGGTATGTGCTATCATCGCATTCACATTGTTCTTCACATGGTTCGGTAACGACATGCACTTCCAGGATCCAGGTATCCAGGATCACCCAGCAGACATTTGGGGTACAATTTACAAGGGTGGTGTAATCGTACCAGTTATCCACACATTGTTGCTCACAGTGTTGGCTATGACTATCGAGCGTTGGTTGGCTCTTAAGACAGCTACAGGTACAGGTGCTCTTCCTAAGTTCGTAGCAAACATCAAGTCTGCATTGAACGCTAACGATTTCGCTAAGGCTGAGCAGCTCTGCAACAAGCAGCGCGGTACAGTAGCTAACGTTGTTTTGGCTTCTTTGAACGCTTACAAGTCTATGGAGTCTGGTGCTAACGCATCTTTGAAGAAGGCTCAGAAGGTAGCTAAGATCCAGCAGGCTCACGAGGAGGCAACTCAGTTGGAGATGCCAACTTTGACAATGAACTTGCCTATCATCGCTACAATCGTAACTCTCGGTACATTGACAGGTCTTCTCGGTACTGTAACCGGTATGATCAAGTCATTCCAGGCCATGGGTGAAGGTGGTGGCGCTGACTCAGCAGCACTTTCTGTAGGTATTTCTGAGGCGTTGATCAACACCGCATTTGGTATTTTGACATCTTGGTGTGCTGTAGTATCTTACAACACATTTACAAACAAGGTTGATAAGTTGACATACGCACTCGACGAGGTAGGTTACTCAATTGCTCAGACATACGAAGCTAACCACGCAGAAGAGGCTTAATTTTTGCTAACCCTTTAAAATTTTATCGCTATGGGTAAAGTAAAAATTAAGAAGAGTGACATCTGGATCGATATGACGCCTATGTCAGACGTTATGACCCTGTTGCTTACCTTCTTCATGCTCACCTCTACATTCGTAAAGAATGAGCCTGTAAAGGTTAACACACCAGGATCTGTGTCTGAGATTAAGGTGCCAGAGAACGGCGTCTTGACTATCTTGGTAAGTCCTGAAAAGGACAAGGCTGGTAATCCTACCGGCGAGGGCCAAGTATTTATGAGTATTGATAATACTGATCAGTTGGGAGCTACACTGAGTACAATGACAGGAGCATTCGGCGTGTCATTGAATCCAAAGCAGATTGAGACATTCAAGAGCGAAGGTACGTTTGGTGTACCAATGAACGACTTGAGTACTTATCTGACAATGAACGCTTCTAAGCGTCCACAGTATCTCCAGACTAAAGGTATTCCTCTCGACAGTATTAAGGGCGGTATGAGCGAGTTCCAGCAGTGGGTTGACGCAGCTCGTAACGTAAACGAGGACATCAAGATTGCCCTGAAGGCAGATGCTTCTACACCTTACAAGACCGTTAAGAGAGTGATGAACGAACTCCAGGATATGGACGAGAGTCATTACTATATGATTACACAGTTAAAAAAACAGGGGGACGAATAAATGGCAAAGAAAGAAAGCAAACAAAAGAAAATGAATGTCCGCGTAGACTTTACGCCTATGGTGGATATGCTCATGCTTCTTATCACGTTCTTCATGCTGTGTACATCTTTGAGCAAACCTCAGACTATGGAGCTGACTATGCCAAGTAATGATGACAACCAACCAGAGGACAAGAAGAACGAAGCAAAGGCTTCTGAGACTGTGACACTCTACGTAACAGCAGACAACAAGATTTATTATGGTGCAGGTATTCCTAAGTACGATGACCCATCATGGATCAAGGAGACTACATGGGGCAGCCAGGGCATCCGTAAGGTCTTGAGAGAGCACGCTACAGAAAACGGCACACGCCCTGTAGAAAGAATCGCACTTGCTGTCAAGGAGTTGAACATGGACCGTCAGAAGAATCCTAAGCAGTATCCTGATAGCATCTATCAGAAGAAGTTGAGCGATTTGAAGGCTGGTAACTTGAAGGACGGAAAGATTCCTACTCTTACCATCGTCATCAAGCCTACCGACAACGCTTCTTACAAGAATATGGTTGACGCTCTCGACGAAATGCAGATTTCAAACATTGGTACTTACGTCATCGATAAGATTAACGCAGACGATGAGAAGCTTCTCGAGTCTAGACACGTTAAGATGTAAGATGAGTAACAAACAATTTTAAACAAGAAAGAAATGGCAAAAATAGATCTTTACGATCCTAAATGGGTCGAAATGGTTTTCGCCGGAAAGAACAAGGAGTATGGTGCATACCAGCTCCGTAAGGGTACTTCCGGTCGAAACATCAAGTCTCTTCTGATCTTGGTCATTGCTGCAGCTCTCGTGGGTGGATTCTTGGCTTGGAAAGTTATCGAACAGAAACAAGCTGAAGAACAGCAGGCATATATGGAAGCTATGGAGTTGGCTAAACTCCAGCAGCAGGCTAAGAAGGAAGAAAAGAAGAAGGAGCCAGTGAAGCCAAAGATTGAACCTAAGAAGGAGATACCTGTGGCTCGCGAAACTCAGAAGTTTACTGCACCTGTCATCAAGAAGGATGAACTCGTAAAAGAGGAAAACCAGGTTAAGCAGATGGATAAACTGGATGAAAAAGTTGCAGTCGGTACTGAAAACAAGGAAGGTGTGAAGGACCGTACAATTGAAGCTGTAAGAAGTGATATTGCAACGGTAGCTCCACCTCCACCACCAGCACCAAAACCAGAAGTTTCTACTAAGGTCTTCGATGTTGTAGAGGAGATGCCTTCATTCCCTGGTGGAAATGGAGCTTTGATGTCTTACCTTGCAAGCAACATCAAGTATCCTGTCGTTGCACAGGAGAATGGTGTACAGGGTCGTGTTATCGTTTCATTCGTGGTAGAGCGTGATGGTTCTATCTCTGATGTTAGGGTAGCTCGTTCAGTTGACCCTTCACTTGACCGTGAAGCACAGCGTGTCGTTAAGAGCATGCCTAGGTGGAAACCAGGTAAGCAAAACGGTTCTGCTGTACGTGTTAAATATACTGTACCAGTTGTATTTAGATTGCAGTAATAGAATGAAAAAAACATCTTATATTTTTTTAGGTATAGGATTAACAGTACTATCAATGGCTTTCTTCTCGTCATGTGGCGAGAAGAAAGCCAAAGATGGTAGAACTGATACTCCTACTTCAGGCACAATTGAGTTTGTGGCTGACGAGAGTTTGAGTCCTATCATTGACGAAGAAAGAAGTCAGTTTGAGTATGAGTTCCCAAAAGCTAAACTCAAGCCGAAGTATACAGATGAAGTCACCGGACTTCAGATGATTAAAGATTTCAAAACAGCGCTCTTGTTCACTACACGTAATTTGAAAGATAGTGAAATAGCATACTTGAAGTCTAAAAGCAATGTAATTCCTTCTGTTTTCCCTATCGGTTACGATGGATTGGCCTTTATTGTAAACAAGCAAAACAATGATACTTGTATTACGGTAAAAGATATCAAACGTATCCTTACAGGTAAGGCAACTAAATGGAGTGATATTGTGAAAGGTTCAAAGAGAGGTGACATCGAAGTCATTTTCGATAATACCCGCTCTGCAACAACCAATTATGTAGTAGACTCTGTACTGCACGGAGCTAAAATGGGCGCAAAAATCATGGCCGCAAAAACTAGTAAAGAGGTTATCGACTATGTGGATCAGAACCCAGGCTCAATCGGTGTAATTGGATCTAACTGGCTGAACGACCGCCGTGATTCAACCAACACTACATTTAAGAAGAATATTCATGTCATGCGAGTATCTATCAAAGATGTGGCAACACCATATAACAGCTGGCAACCATATCAGGCATACTTGCTGGATGGAAGATATCCGTTCGTGAGAACATTATATGCTATTGTAGTTGACCCTCACAGGGCATTGCCTTGGAGCTTCGCAAACTACATTTCAGGCCCAAGAGGTCAGCTCATACTGTTCAAAACCGGATTACTTCCATACAGAGGTGACATCACTATAAAGACCGTT
The DNA here is from genome assembly GCA_052356385.1 of Prevotella sp. GTDB lineage: Bacteria > Bacteroidota > Bacteroidia > Bacteroidales > Bacteroidaceae > Prevotella. The sequence continues at coordinate 1,664 of DAWDAD010000058.1, read as the reverse complement.
AATGTAAAACGCTAAAGAAAAAGCTAAGAAAGAGACACATATAAAAAAGTAGAATTATGAAAGCAATTAAATATTTAGTAGCAGGTTTGCTCGTCATGGGTTTGGCAGCACCTGCAATGGCACAGGATGTCAACTATAAGGACATGCTGAAACCTATAGAGACTACATTGAAGGCTGGTAATGCAGATCCTAAGGCTTTTGCCAAGGAAATCAAGGAATACCAGAAGGAGTTCAAAAAGGATCCTAAGGCATTGGTAGCTTTGGGTAACCTTCTTGCAATGAACAAGAGCTATGATCAAGCTAATGCCGTTGCTGATGCTGTCATCGCTAAGTTCAAGAACTATGGTGACGCTTACATTCTGAAAGGCGACATCTATGCAATGCAGGACAATGGTGGTGAGGCTGCTACATGGTATGGTCAGTGTATGACAATGGATCCTAAGAATCCTCAGGGATACATCAGCTATTCTAACGTTTACCGTAAGATTGACCCACAGGCTAGTGCTGAAGCTTTGAACAAACTGAGAGAAATCAACCCTAACTACCCTATCGAGGCAGAAGCTGGTCATAACTTCTTCAGCGCCGGCAACTACGAGAAGGCTTATGAGTATTTCTCAAAGGCTAAGCCAAACACACTTGAAGAGTATGCTCAGTACGAATATGCTTTCACAGCTTATATCGTTGGAAAGAAGGAAGAAAGTTTGAGCCTTTGCGAAAGTGGTATCCAGAAGTTCCCTAAGGATGCAGCTATGCAGGTTTTGGCTATGCGCGCTGCTGTTGACGTAAAGAACTTTGAATCTGCTCTCAAGCATGCAAACATCGTAATGAATACCGATTCTATCCAGAAAAATGCTAGTATCGTTGCTTATTATGGTTTGGCTTTGGCTGGCAACAAGCAGTATAATGAGGCTATTGCTCAGTACCAGAAGGCATTGGAGATGAAGGCAGACGATCCTAAGCCATTGCAGTATATCTCTGAGGCTTACAAGGAGTTGGGCGATGAAGACAAGGCATTGGAGTACAACCAGCAGTACATGGATAAGAATCCAAATGCTGCTCCTACAGACTTCATGAAGCTTGCTGAAATCTATGTAAACAAGGCTAAGAAAGATCCAGCAAAGAAGATTGAGAACATCGACAAGGCTATCAGCGTATACGCTAAGTTAGCAGAGAAATATCCTACATTGAAGCCATTTGCTAAGCTTCAGGAGGGTAACACTGCTTTCCAGAACGAGTTGGACGACAAGGCTATTGCTGCTTATACAGAAGTAATCAATGAGCTGGAAGCAAAGCAGTGTGATGAAGATGAGCTCAGCTACCTGAAGACATCTTACCAGTATATGGGCTTCATCTATACCTACGACAAGCAGGATTTCAATACAGCTAAGCCATACTGGGATAAGCTTCTGAAGCTTGATCCACAGAATAAGTTAGCTAACGATGCTTACGAGAAGGCAGGTCTCAAGCCAGGCGAATAAGCATAACATTAACTACAACATATTGGGGATTGCATCAGATATTGATGCAATCCCCTTTTAGTTTATTTGATTTGTACTATAAGCAAATAAAAGGAAATAACGATAAAACAAAATCTTTAAACAATAGAAAAAGAAAAGAGCGATTCCAAAGGAACCGCTCTCAATGTTTTATGTAACTAAAAGTAT
>DAWDAD010000057.1:0-17180 GCA_052356385.1 Prevotella sp. | reverse complement strand
TGACATCGCCCTTCTTGATGTTCTTGACAGGGAGATAACCCTTGTTGGCATCGAGATCAGCCTCTACAGCCTTGCCGTTTACGGTTACTGTGTAAGCAGGCTTCTCTGCATCGCTATACTTGTAAAGATCGCTAGGTACTACCTGGTTGCGAACCCATCCAGGAATACGGACCAGGAGGTTGGCATTCTTCACACCGCTCTTCTTCACAGCAATCTTGATGTCGCCGTTCCAAGGATACTCGGTAGTCTCCTCCAGAACCACATCCTTGCCATTCACCTTGATGGTAGATGTATTACCGGCAAAGAGGTTTACATAGATGTTGTTATCCTTCACACCATAGAGATAACCCGGCACAGAAGGGATGAAGCGGCTCAGGTTACTTGGGCAGCAGGCACATCCGAACCAAGGCTGGCGGGTGGTGTTGCCATCGGCATTGAAGGCATACTTGCCGTCGCTTGACAATGGGTTAGGATAGAAGAAACGACCGCCATCCATGCTCATACCAGAGATGACACCATTATATAAGGTACGCTCCATGCAGTCGATATACTTACTCTCGCCGTGAAGCAGGAACATACGTTCGAAGAGGTAAACCATAGAGATGGCTGCACAGGTTTCATTATAGGCAGTCATGTTTGGCAACTCATAGTTCTCGCCGAAAGCTTCACCTGCATGACGGGCACCTACACCACCCGTAAGATAGTACTTCTTGCCAACGATGTTTTCGAAAATACGGTCGATGACCTTCATATAGGCAGAATCCTTGGTCAGGGCAGCCACATCGGCAATACCAGCATACATATAGCCGGCACGAACAGCATGACCTACCGCCTCTTTCTGCTCCAGGATAGGAGCCTGGCTCTGAGAATATGGGTTGCGGATATGGGTCTTGCCACGATAGTCGAGCAGATACTTAGCCTCATCCAGATACTTCTTCTCACCGGTCAAGGTATAGAGACGAGCCAAAGCCATCTCTGCAATCTGATGACCAGGAACGATGGTAGTCTGTCCAGGATTAGGTCCCACCTCCTTTACCACGCAATCAGCATAGCGCTTGGCGATGTTCAGGAACTTGGTGCTACCCGTAGCCTGATAATGAGCGCAGGCTGCATCTACCATGTGACCGAGGTTGTAAAGCTCGTGGCTCGCCTCCTCGTCCTTGACCCAACGCTTATTTCCCGACCACTGGTGTGGATGCTTTGGGTTGATGGTACGGGCGGTATAGAGATAGCCATCTGGCTCCTGTGCCGCAGCTACTACATCGAGCACGCTGTCGATGTAAGCCTTCAACTTCTTGTTCGGATAAGTCTGGAGGATGTAGCTGGCACCTTCGATGGTCTTATAAACATCGGTATCATCGAAAGAGAAGCCCATGAACTTGCTCACATCCCACTCCTTGGTATCCAAGCCCGGGTGGTTAGGATGCTGCAGGGTATAGGCAGCCATATCGAAATTCTTGTAACGGTGCTCGCTCTCGCACTTGCTGAAAGCCAATGGTACGGTTACTTCTCGGGCAGCCTTCAGACGGGCACCCCAGAAAGTATTCTGTGAAATTTTCACACTGGTGAATGGTACTTGAGTAAATGGATAACCATTGCCCAATGTCTTTGCATTCTTCGCTATGGTTGGCACAACTACGGCTGCCGAAAGCAATACTGCTGAAATTAATCTCTTCATTTTCAAATAGGTTTTATTAATTTTATATTATTGTTTGTTATTTCGGTTGCAAAGATAAGAAAACTTTCCGACTATAGTGTATAATAAACAATAAAAAAGCAGGTAATTATCAGTCAAACACCTATATTTATATCATATTTAACTCTTTTTTTTGTTACAATCGTTTTTTTATCTTACCTTTGCAGCCAAATTAGAAATACAATAATATATCAAATATGAATCATCTTCCATACCGTGCCATCGCCCTTGATCTGGATGGCACCCTGACCAACCACGACAAGGTGGTTACCCCGAAAACCCGCGAAGCGCTGCTCCAGGCAGAAGCCGAGGGTGTTGTTATCATCCTTGCTTCAGGCAGACCGACCTACGGCATCGAACCGGTGGCAGAATGTCTGGAACTGGATAAGCGAGGCGGATACATCCTATCTTATAATGGCGGCAACATCGTGAATGCCAAGACTGGCGAAAAACTCTTCGCCCAGTTCCTGCCTGATGAGGTGATACCTATATTATATAGGTACGCGAAGGAGAAGAACCATGCCCTGCTGGGATATGCCGGCAACGAGATTATCACCGAGATGCCCGACGACCAGTATGTGAAGGAAGAATCGCGTATCAACAAGATGAACATCCGAAAGGTAGAAAACCTGTTCGAAGCCCTGGAGCCTCACCCTACCAAGCTCCTCATGACGGGCGACCCGGCAGATATGCTCAAGGCAGAAAACGAGCTTTCAGAGATTCTGGGCGACAGGATGGACATCTTCCGCTCAGCCCCATTCTTCCTGGAACTGGTTCCTAAAGGCATCGACAAGGCTAAGTCCCTGCTCCGCCTTCTGTCGAAAATCAATCTCACCCCAGCCGATATGATTGCTTTCGGAGATGGCTACAACGACCTGAGCATGCTGAAACTGGCAGGCATGGGTGTAGCCATGCAGAATGCAGCACCAGAGGTTAGAGCCGAAGCCGACTACATCACGCTTTCCAATGAAGAAGATGGCGTAGCTGCTGCTTTGGAACATTTCTGTAAAAAGGATTTTTAAAAGGTAAAAAAGTAAAAAGGTAAAAAAGCCTAGCGGGATATAATCTCCCTAGTTTCTTTTTACCTTTTTACTTTTTTACCTTTTTACTTTTCAACAATCAGTCCACCCTTAGGCTGCATTTCCACCTTCAGGTTTCCCTTCTTATCCACCTTTACGGTCTTCATCTGAGAAACAGGCCAGAGAGCCTTCTTGTCCTTGCTGGCAGTTTCATGATAATAGGTAACGCTCTTGCCGGCAAGCATTGGCAGATTCAGGGTGAGCTTCATCACCTGGTCGGTGCCGTTCAAACCAGCCACATACCATTTATCACCATGGCGACGGGCAACAACGGCATATTTTCCAGGATAACCGGCGATGAACTTGGTCTCATCCCAGGTAGTAGGAACGCTCTTCAGGAAATCAATCTCGTGCTGAGGAAGCTCAGAGAGATTATTCGGATAGATGGCGATACATTGGATAGCTGCCTGGTTCATGATAGCCGAAGCCATCTCGAAAACATCGGTAGTATAACGGCGATGACGACTCTTGTTATCTTTAGAGAGATACTTGTTCATGATGGTACCACCCCAATCCATCGCAGCCACGGCGTTGCGGCAGAATGGATGCATGGTCAGTTCGAAACCCTCCTGCTTGGCATGATAAGCAGAGAAGAATACATTCTCCGAAGCCAGTACAGCCTCGCTAGATACATAGTTAGGATACATGCGCTCCCAACCTCTTGGCAGGGTGCAACCATGGAAGATAACCTGAATGCCATAATCGTTGGCATCGCTCAGGATGTCTTCATACTGCTGCATGGTATGCTGCTTGTCGCCACCGAAGAAATCTACCTTGATGCCCTTGATGCCGATGCTCTTCATCCAGGCCATCTCCTTCTTACGGGCCACGATGTTATCCATGATGCCACGAGGACCCTGAGGTGCATCGTTGGCCACACCATTGGAATTATACCAGAGCATTAGACTCACATTCTTGCTCTGCGCATACTTGCTCAACTCTGCTATCTTGTCTCTACCAATCTGGGTATCCCAGAGCGCATCAACCAGCACATATTCATACCCCATGGTAGCAGCCAGGTCGATGAACTGCTTCTGGTCGTTATAGTTGCAGGATTCATCCTGCCAGATGAGCCAACTCCAGGTATACTTGCCTGTTCCGTATTTCTGGGAAGCCTCGAATCTTGGCTCTACTACATCGTATGGAATGGTGGTCTCTACCAGAGGCTTCAAATCAGAACCCACGGTAATGGTACGCCAAGGAGTGGAACCCGGAAGGATGAAGGCGCCCGATGTAGAACCGATGCCATCAGCCTCCTTCTCCATAGGGAAGGCTACCTGATAACCCTTTGCAGCATCATAATCGCTGATGTGACAACCCGGATAGTTGCCATGAGTACCCGTCTCGCTAACCAATACCCAGCCATCGCCACCTACCTTGAAGAGGCAAGGGAAAGTATAGCCATGACCATAACCCGACTTGGCTGTAAGAGGCTGATCCACCTTATAATCTTCTTCATAACTTGGTTTGGTTCGGGCAAAACCGATGAGCGGATCCGACTGTGGACAGAGGTAAGTGGTGGTTACCTTAGGAAGATTGAAGGCAGTCTTCTCCTCGTTTACGATGATATGCTGAGCCTTCAGTTGATCAAAAGTATAACGGAATGCCACGTCATTGTTGCTTACATTGAAAGTAACCGTCATTGGCTGCTTCTTACCATTGATGTATGTCACGTTGAGCTGGTTGGCATGATAATCTACATGCGAAACCTTGGCGGTGCGGAGGTCATAGCTCTTCTCCACCTTTATCTCATTCTTGCCCTGATAGGTCAAGCCCTGACTGAAATCGCCTACATTGGCAAGGAGTCCGAGCTGTGATTCCTCCATCATTCGCTTGCCTGCATAGTCGATGGAATAATAGAGTTTACCATCGCGGTCTTCTACCACGACATTCAACTTACCATCAGGAGAGCTGACAGTATTCTTCTCTGCGTATGCACCGATGCTTGCCATCAATGCCAGCGCTACTGCTAAAACGTTTTTCTTCATTTCCAGATAAAAGTAATTAGTTTATTTGTTACTATGTTTTTATGCCGCAAAGTTAAGCAATATTATCGAATAAACAAAAATTAAACCGAATTATTTTGTATTTTCTTCAAATAATAGTAACTTTGCACGAAATAAACTATACACATATCAGCAGTTATGTTACAACTTGACAATTTCTATAAGGCTCGCTTCGTGCTGAGCAAAGTAATAAGAAAGACTGAGCTGGTTCACACGCCAAGAATCAACCCAGAGAGTGATGTTTATTTGAAACCAGAGTGCCTGCAGAAGACCGGTTCGTTCAAGATTCGTGGTGCTTACTATAAGATTTCACAACTCACCGATGAAGAAAAGGCGAAGGGTGTGATAGCCTGTTCTGCGGGCAACCATGCACAGGGTGTAGCTCTCGGTGCCACCGCCATGGGAGTGAAGAGTCTTATCTGTCTGCCAGAGGGTGCTCCTATTAGTAAGGTGGAAGCCACCAAGCGTCTCGGTGCAGAGGTCTGCCTGGTACCTGGCGTTTACGATGATGCCTACCAGAAGGCGCTGGAACTGAGAGATGAGCATGGCTACACCTTCGTTCATCCTTTCGATGATGAGAATGTCATCGCCGGGCAGGGCACCATCGGTCTGGAGATTCTCGACCAGTTGCCAGATGTAGAAGCTGTTGTCGTTCCTGTAGGTGGCGGCGGACTTATCTCTGGTGTAGCCTTTGCCATCAAGTCGCTGAATCCTAACGTCAAGGTATACGGCGTTCAGGCAGAAGGAGCAGCAAGTATGGTACAGAGTCTGCACGATCATAAACAGGAGAAGTTGCCTTCTGTAGCGACCGTAGCCGATGGTATTGCCGTAAAGGAACCGGGCAAGATTACCTTCGAAACCTGCTCCAACTATGTGGATGAAATCGTCACCGTAAGCGAGGACGAGATCTGTGCAGCCATCCTGAAACTCATAGAGAGTGAGAAGATGGTAGCCGAAGGTGCCGGTGCGGCCAGCGTGGCAGCCGTGATGTATAACAAGATTCCGGTGAAGGGCAAGAAAACCATCTGCGTGGTAAGCGGCGGTAACATCGACGTAACCATCCTGAACCGCGTCATCACCCGTGGTCTTGCCAAGAGCGGCCGTCTCTGCACCATCGAGATGGAGCTGGATGACAAACCGGGCGAATTGGTAGAGGTCTGCTCTGTCATCGCCGGATTGGGCGGTAATATCACCGGTGTTCACCACGACCGTTCTGCCAACCGCAACAAGGTGAATGCCTGCGTGCTCCGCCTCACCATGGAGACTCGCGACGAGGAACACGTAAAAGAAATCAAGGAGGCTTTGGAATCAAAGGGATTCCATCTCTGGATAGTATAATATTTAATGTTGAATGGTTAGTGTTCAATGTTTAGTATTAAGTGTTAAGTGTTAAATTATAAATTGTAAATTATAAATTGAAGATTATGAACGCAATTCACACAGACAATGCGCCTGCAGCTATCGGTCCATATAGCCAGGCGATCGAAGTAAACGGTTTCGTATTTGCATCAGGTCAGATTCCTATCGACCCTGCAACAGGCAATTTCGTAGAGGGTGGCATCAAGGAGCAGACTCGTCAGAGCCTCACTAATGCCCAGAACATCCTGAAGGCAGCCGGCACCGATCTTTCTCACGTAGTGAAGACTACCGTTTATCTGAACAGCATGGACGATTTCGCAGCCATGAACGAGGTTTATGCCGAGTTCTTCAGCCAGCCATATCCAGCTCGTTCTGCCGTAGCTGTAGAGAAGTTGCCAAAGGGCGCCCTCGTAGAGGTTGAGGTTTTGGCAGCCAAGTAATTCTTCCTCTTTTCTGTCAGGAAGTAAATATTCAAGGTGAAAATATTCTTTAGATGGTATCAAGCATTACATTAAAGAATCTGATTATAGGCTATCGTTCGAAGCACCAGCTCCGGGCGATAGCCTCACCTGTTCATGCCTCGCTCCAAGCCGGTGAACTGATCTGTCTCATCGGAGCCAACGGAGTGGGCAAATCTACCTTACTCAGAACTTTAGCCGGATTTCAGCCCGCACTTGATGGCGAAATCCTGATTCAGGACAAATCTCTTTCTGATTTCTCTGCCCAGGAACTCGCCAGAGAAATCAGCATCGTTCTCACATCGAAGACAGACCATGCCCAGCTCTCTGCCGAAGAGATTGTAGGCATAGGCCGTTCTCCCTATACCGATTTCTGGGGCACATTATCAGCTGCCGACAAGCAGATTGTTGCTTCTGCTCTTCAGGAAACGGGCATTCAGCATCTTGCTCAGAGAAACATTAGCGAACTGAGCGATGGTGAGCGCCAGAAAGTAATGATAGCCAAAGCCTTGGCGCAGCAAACCCGCATCATCATCCTGGACGAGCCTACCGCCTTCCTCGATTTCCCCAGCAAGATAGAAACCCTACAGATGCTCCGTCGCCTGGCGCACGAACAGCATAAATCCATATTACTGTCAACCCATGATGTAGAGTTGGCGCTCCAGCTCTCCGACCGTCTCTGGCTGATGGAAGAAAGCCGTTTCTCTATCGGCACTCCTAAAGAACTGGCTGCCGATGGTTCCTTATCCAGATTCATCAATCGTGACGGCATCCGATTCAACAAGGATTCCCTCCGCATCGAAATCAAATGAGTTTTCGTAATTGATTTTTTCTATGGTTGCACGCAAGCACATGAAGAAAAATTCTCAAGTGGCTCAGTTTACTAACTCAAGTAGCTCAGTTTGCTAACTCAAGTGGCTCAGTCAGCGAGTTCAGACGTCTCAGTTAGTTGATGCAGACGTCTCGGTAAGCCTACGGATACGGCTCCGTTAGCCTACGCAGCCATATCTGTAACCCGATGCAGTCATATTCGTAACCCAGCGCAGCCATATTCGTAACCCAGCGCAACCATATTCGTAACCCGATGCAGCCATATTCGTAACCCAGCGCAGCCATATTCGTGAATAAGTTTTAGATAATTATCTATCATCCATCACGATTTACATACATCACGCACATTAATGCTCTAATATACAGATACTTAAATAGCGTGACAGATACTCCGAAAATGGGAATATCCATCACGCTATACAGGAGAGATAATTACCTCATTATCAAACGTTTAAAGATTTAAAAAGAGGAAACGTGTAAAATCTAGCACTTTGAAAGCTAGGATACGTGCAACAACAAGAATACCAGGAAGTTATAAGACGTAAAATCTATAGTCAATTATTAAGATGGAAATCAGACGATAATGGGCAGAACGCATTACTCATTGATGGGGCACGACGTATTACCTATCGACTCCTTACGTCATTCACACCTCAGACTTAGCGGAAAAAGATGGGATAGTATATCTGCCACTCTATATGACACCCCTGCTATAAACAAGAACTAGAAGAGGGCGTGCAAAGACTATATCTTGCACACCCTCTTTTTTCCATATCCCTACAATATCTCCAACTGATCCTTTACCGCCTTATAGCAGCGGCGGGAAACCGTGATTTCCTCATGGTCGAAAGGAGGAGAAAAGATGCAGCGGAGCGTATAATTCTCGATGCAGAGAAGATAATCGAGATTGATGATGCAATCCTGACGAACCTGAGCCAGAGAAGGCGACATGGAAAGGATGGTCTTTGCCGTGACCTGCCTCTTCAATTTATAAACCTGCCCATTCGACAACTTCAACTGCCAAAGATGAGTAGCCTCATCAAAAGTGCAACTGAACACATCATCGGGCTTCAACATCAATAAACCCGAAATGGTCTGAATGGCAAGACGCTTGGCTGCTGTTCCCAGCATCCCATTCATTCCCGAAAAATTCTGAGCCTTCTGAGAAGCCAAGACTGATTCTGAAGAACAGGAAGAGGACTCTGGAACGGAAGAAGCATCTTCATCCACATCATCTCCATCTTTCATTTTCTGCCGGATTCGGTCTACCACCAGTTCAAACTCATCCTGCTGATAAGGTTTCAACAGGAAATCGAAGGCAGAGGCTCTGAGCGCATCAATCATATACTTATCGAAGGCGCTGTAAAATACTACGATAAGTTCCATCGGAATTTCATCTCTCAGAGATTGCAACACCTCAAAACCCGTCTGTCCAGGCATTTCAACATCGATGAACAGCACATCGGGCTGTATGCTCATCACCAGATTCTTTGCCGATACCGCCGAAGAGGATGTGGCAATCACCTCAAAATCTTCCAGAGTTGCCAAATCATCCTGCAACCTGTGGATGCTCTGTGGTTCATCGTCCACAATCACAACCTTAATTCTATCTTGCATGTTATTTCGTTTTAAATTCTTATGAAAAGTTTCTTACTTAAAGACATTATAATCGTAATTACATGGAACTCCGATACTTACACATATTCCTCTATTCCTGGTACCACCCTCCTCTTCTGATGCTCCTCTGTTGCTCTGCATCTTGAAAAACATCTTGCGTTCGTTGCTTGCATTAAGCATTTCGATGGTACTGTTCAGAATTCTCAATCCGGTTCCCGTACTGGCAGCACAATTTTTCTTTTTCTTGCCAACGGTACCCGAAACTCCACATCCGTTGTCTGTAACATCTATGCGGAGCATATCGTCCTCAACCCAGATGTTTACATCCAGCAAAGGCTTATCTTCCGTCTCTTTCATTCCCACAAAAGCATGTTTCAAAGCATTCTCTACAGGAATCTGGATAATCATAGACGGCAGCATGAGCTTCATATCCACATCCTTGGCAACATGGAACTGAGGCATCGGAAGGAACGGATTGGTTTCATGGCGAAGAGTAGAATAGCTCGTCACCATCTGCAGTTCCTCTTCCAAACTTACCGCCATCTTATCGCAAGAAAGCAAGTAGGCACGCAGTACCTGTATCAGGAGCTGAAGCGGTTTGACATTAACCCCCTTCGGAAGATTAGATACGAAGATATTGAGCACATTAAATACAAAATGAGGCGAGAAACGATTGCGCACATTCTCCATCTTCAGAGCCATCATCCGGTTCATCTCCTCATGATGCTGATGCTTGCTGCGCAACCATTTGTAACGGAGGAAAGCGATGAGAGCCAACACGCTCATTACCAGCAAGCCGATAATCAGGAGCAGGATGACTCTAAAGGATCTTACCTCTGCTTGCGTGGTGCTAAGGGATAAATCACGGCGAACGATGGCCGTATCCTGCTTGAATCTCAATTCATTCTCCTGAACATTCGAAACCATCGTAGCGTTACGGAGCGAATCGTCGTACTGATTCATCAGTTTCTGATATTGCAGAGCCTTGGCATATTGTCCCTTGCGCTCACAAAGAGCCGCCAGTCCCTTATGATAAAGGTAAAGATAATTAGGCGACATCTTGGAGAGATCGTATGGCTTGTTCAAAATCTCAGTAGCCTTCGCCAGACTATCCTGCTTCAGAGCCAGAGATGCATTCAACCCATCCACATAGAACTGTACATCGCTCTGCATGGAGGGCTGGGCAAAGAAGAATTTCGTGGTAAGAGTCAGATATTTCTGTGCAGAATCCAACCGGTTGAGTTCCAGATAAGTCTGTCCGAGATTAGCATCAACAATAGCCGTTGCCAGGGGCTGTTCCATCTGCCGTGTAGCCTTTTGAGCCTTCAGGAAGCATTTCAGAGCCTCAGCCGGTTTTTCCTGACTGCTGTACACATTTCCCCAACTGTTGTAAAAGAAATGAACATCTTTCGGATTCTTTGGCGGATACAGGCGTTCAGCCTTCTGGAAATAATGATGCGCCAGCTGATAGTTCTGCAAATCATTATAAACCTGTCCCAGTCCTGAGAGAATACTGTTCTGGGCTTCATGCTGATTCAGAGAATCTGCCAGGAAATAGGCACGGCGATACCAGGAAGAAGCATCCGCCAGCTTACCCATCTGTCTGGACGCATCGGCAATATTGATACATACATCAATCGCCTCGCCGCAACTGTCAAGGTTCATGATTTCATGATAAGCTTTCTCATAATAAATTAAAGCCTCCTTCCTCTTGCCGGAAACCAGCAAAAGTATGCCTTGCAGATTATCAGCACAAGAAAGAATTCTGTTGTCAGGAGTTTGTTTGCAATAAGCGTTAACCGAATCTATCAACGACTGGCATTGGGCATCAGCCCCCTTCATATAATAACATTTAGCTATTAATAATTTTTTCCATTGATCGCTTTTATCGGGATTACCTTCACATTTGAAATTTCTTATCAGCATGATCATCGAATCAGGATGACTCTGCATGAGAGATTGGTGACCGGACACAAATTCATCGATATCTTTATGCCACGACTCATCACCCTTCTGCCGATGAGAACAAGCGGCAAACAGCAGCATCAGAACGAATAACCACAGAAGGCACAGTCCGTTCTTAATCTGCATCGTCATTATCTTTCTATATACACTTACCATGATAGACTATTTAAATGAATTTATGTTTCAGTTGCGAAAGTACAACAAAAAATCCAAATAGACAAAAAAATAACTGAAAAACTCATTTTTTATATAAAATATGAACTAAAACGCGTTTAAATGTGTATCTTTGTAGCATGGAAATGCATTTATTCAAAAATATAGAACTAAATAATATACCTGAAAGGATGAACAATCCATTCAGCTACGAACCTCATCCGCTCTGCATCGAAGCATGCAAGGAGCTGCAGGCTGAACTCTCACAGCGAAACGACTGGCGGGAGGAAATAGACCGTGGAAAGATGTTCGGCGTACTTATCGTAGAAGCCGACAACAGTAAGATTGGCTATCTGAGAGCTTATAGCGGACAGATTGGCGGCAGAAGCGACTGGGAAGGTTTTGTGCCAGCCGTTTTCGATTATCTTCAACCCGACGGATATTTCAAGGTACATGAGGCTGAGATTTCGGAAATGAGCCAGCAAATCAGACAGTTTGAAGCCAACGAAACCCTGATAAAGGCGAAAAGCCTGATTGATGATTTGCAGCAAAAGCGCCAGGAAGTTATCGCAAACTATCAGACAAAGATAAAAGAAGCAAAGGAAAAGCGAGATGCAAGGCGCCAGGAAGCCCTTTCGGCAGGAAAGTCCCTGAGCGAGGAAGAGGAGAAAGCGATGATAAAAGAGAGCCAGTTTATGAAGGCAGAACTGAAGAGGCTGAAAAAGTCGATAAACGAAAAGACGGCGTACGAAACGCTATATGAAAACTACGAAAAGGATTTGAAAAGTGCAAAACAGCTCCGCAAACAGTTATCTGAAGAACTTCAGGAATGGCTGTTTTCGAAATTTCAGATGCTGAATGCGGAAGGAGAAAGCAAGGATCTGCTGGAGATTTTCAAGGACGAGGCGGTTAAGATTCCACCTGCCGGAAGTGGAGAATGCTGCGAGCCGAAACTCCTGCAATACGCTTACCAGCATGGCTACAAGCCTCTGCAGATGGCGATGTTCTGGTGGGGAGAGAGTCCGAAAGAAGAAATCAGACATCATCTTCAGTTTTATCCTGCCTGCAACGGAAAATGCAAACCGATACTACATTGGATGCTGCCTAAAACAGTCTTTGAAACTCAACAGACCGAAACTACTATATATAATAAGGTGGAAACGCTCTATGAAGACCGTGAACTGGCAGTCATCTATAAGCCCGAAGGTTTACTCTCGGTTCCGGGGAAAGATGCAGCCCAGCCTTCCGTCTACGCTCTGATGCGCAGGAAATATCAGGAAGCTACCGGTCCGCTCATCGTCCACCGTCTGGACATGGCAACAAGCGGACTGATGATTATTGCCAAGACCGAGTTTGCCTATCATCGCCTGCAGAAGGAGTTTCTGAATCATCGGGTTCAGAAGAAGTACGTAGCCATCGTTTGCGGAAAAGACAAGGAATCGTGCAACCGGATTCTGAAAGAAGCTGAAAGCGGAAGAGGTTACATCTCGCTTCCCCTGATAGCAGATTTCCTAGACCGTCCACGACAGATGGTAAACCGCGAACAGGGCAAGGAAGCCATTACAGAATACGAGGTTCTAGAGCGTATTGACGATACCCATCTTCGCCTGGCGCTCTATCCTAAAACGGGCAGAACGCACCAGCTGAGAGTGCATTGTGCTCATCAGGAAGGTCTGAATGCCCCTATCATCGGCGATCCGCTCTACGGCAACGAGCCGGCAACAAGACTGCATCTCCATGCTGAAGAAATCACATTTGAGCACCCGATGACGGGAAAGAAGATGACTATAACAAGAAAGGCTGATTTCTAACCGAAACCAGCCTTTCTTCATATCTGCGGATGACAGAATCCGCAGAAACAGATGAAAACATCGTAACATCAGACAAAGAACATCACGATAACCTGAGCTATCACCACTCTGATAAACATGCCGAGCGGATAAACCGTAGCATAACTGATACTTGGCGTATCGCCATCCAGCGTCTCGTTGGCGTAAGTCAAAGCCATCGGATTCGCCATACTTCCACAAAGGATTCCGCAGATACTGCCGAAGTCATACTTCTTGGTCTTCAGGATGATGAGACCTACGATAACCACAGGCACAACCGTGATAAGGAAACCGATGCCTACCCACATCAAACCTTCCGGACGGACTACCGTCTCGAAGAACTGTCCACCAGCCGCCAATCCCAGGCAACCGAGATAGAGGGCAAGACCCAGTTCTCGCAGCATCAGGCCCGCACTTCGCGTCATGTAAGAGATGAAATGCACACGAGGCCCCAGCGCACCAATCAGAATACCCATCACGATAGGACCACCGGCAATACCCAGACGCACAGGAGCCGTCATTCCAGGAATATCCAGAGGAATGGTTCCTACGGCAAGACCGAGAATGATTCCGAGGAAGATAGCGCCGAGGTTCGGCTCGTTCAGGGTCTTTACGGCATTACCCAGAAACTGCTCTACATGGTCGATACTCGTAGGGTCGCCAACTACCGTCAGTCGGTCGCCGTACTGCAGACGGAGGTCATCTGTAGCAAGCAGACGGATATCACCACGAAGCACTCGGCTCACATTCACGCCATAGGAATTTCGCATCTGCAGACTGCCCAGGCGCTTGCCGTTCAGTCCCGGACGGGTAACAACGATAATGCGGCTTTCTACCTTTGCATCAATCGCATTCCAGTCTACCTTATCATTATTCCACTCCTTATCCACCTTCTTTCCGAAGAGAATCTGCATCGCCGAAACCTCATCCTTATTGGTAACCACGAGCACATTATCATTCGTATGAAGAACCGTATCAGCCTGAGGAACTATCACCTGTTCGCCTCTCCACACACGGGAGATGATGAACTTGCGATGCGTCATCATCGTAATCTCTGCGATGGTATTTCCGTTCAGGGCAGGATTCACGATTACATATTGTCCGATAGACGTATGGTCATCATCATCATTACTGCGAATCTCCAGATCTTCCGGTTTCACAAAGAGTTTGCGCAAGAGCATCATCGCCAGAATAACGCCCACTACACCCAGAGGATAAGTGACGGCGCAGCCCAGAGCCGCACCTTCGCTAGGCAAGCCCAACTGCTGCAACGCCTGCTGGGCAGCACCAAGGGCAGGCGTATTGGTTGTGGCGCCACACAGGATGCCCATCATATCAGGCAGACTGATTGGCAAAATCCAGCACAAACCGAGCGAGAACAAGGTTCCCACCAGGATGACAGCCAGACTCCAGAGATTGAGCGAAATGCCTTCGTGACGCATCGAACCGAAGAAGTTAGGACCCACATAAAGACCCAGCACATACACAAACATGGTAAGGCCGAAGCTTTCTGCAAACTCCAGCATATTCTGGTCAATAGAGAGCCCTAGATGCCCCGCTATAATACCCACGAAGAATACGAAGGCTATGCCAAGGGAGATTCCTTTGACATGAATCTTGCCGAGGGCAAGACCCAAAGTACAAATCAAAGACAGGATGACGATGCCTTGCACCGCCGAATGCACGTTGATTAAATTATCAAACCACATAATGTTTCTTTATATCTATTCTAGATAAAACTTTAAAAGTTGCTTTTTCTCGATGCAAAGGTACATTAAAATGCGAACAAAACAAAATAATTCCCATTTTTTTTTGTATTATTCTCGATTTGCAGTACCTTTGCATCCGCAAAATGTAATAAGAATGAAAGATATTTGTTGTATTGGGCACGTAACAAAGGATAAAATCGTGACCCCGAACAGTACGGTTTACATGGCTGGCGGCACCTCTTTTTATTTTGCCTACGCCATCAACCAATTGCCAAAGGATGTAAGTTTCTCGCTCATTACGGCGATGGATCCTACAGAGAAGGAACCAGTTGAAAAAATGCTCAAGGCTGGAATAGACGTCACCTTGAACCCATCGCGCAATACGGTTTTCTTCGAGAATATTTATGGCGATAATCCTAACGACCGTAAGCAGCGTGTGCTTGCCAAGGCAGATCCTTTCACCATCAAGCAGCTGGAGCATGTAGAGGCCAAGGTCTTCCACCTGGGCAGTCTGCTGAGCGATGATTTCTCGCCAGAAGTAGTTGCCTTTCTTGCCAAGAAGGGAAAAGTTTCCATCGATGTGCAGGGATATCTGCGCGAGGTGAGAGACGAGAAAGTTTACGCCATCGACTGGAAGGACAAGCTCGATGTGCTCAAGAACACCTATTATCTGAAGGTGAATGAGATCGAAATGGAGACCATTACCGGACTGAAGGACCCGAAGGAAGCCGCCAAGCTGATTCATGCCTGGGGCGTAGCCGAGGTTATCATCACCCTAGGTAGCGAGGGTTCGCTGGTTTATGTAGATGATACGTTCTACGACATTCCAGCCTATCCTCCTCATGAAGTAGTAGATGCTACAGGATGCGGCGATACCTATTCGGCAGGCTATCTCTACAAGCGCCTGCAGGGAGCCAATCCGGTAGAAGCCGGCAAGTTTGCGGCAGCCATGTGTACCATCAAACTGGAGCACAACGGACCATTCAACCGCACCATCCAGGACGTAGAACGCATCATGAAATAAATTTTAGATAATTTATCCTATTATCTTCTTATTTTTGCCTGAATTGGTGTAACTTTGCATCCAATTATGGAACAGATTTCACCAATTCAGGCATTATTGCAGCAACGCACCCTGCTCCAGCTGGAGTATTATACCGAGAAAGAAGCCTTCCGCAAGCTTACCGAACAGATGGGAATGCAGCGGAAGGTGAAACGAGGTGATGCCTGGTTCCCGCTCCGGGTGGGAAAAAGCTTTTATAATTCGCTGAACCAAACAGCCATTGAGGTATTCCGTACCTCTGACCAGGATATCGAGCACAACTTTGAGTTCGGTCGCCCCGTCATGTTCTTTATGGTCAAGAAGATGGGCAAGAATGAGAACCAGGGCAACACAGCCCTTCAGCAGCCAGAAAAGCCCTCTGACGCTAATCATAAAGTTCAAAATTCAAATCTCAAAGTTCAAAGTATAAAATATTTCTCCTTCACCGGAACCGTGAGTTATGTAGATGGCGACAGAATGGTGATTACCGTACCCGATTCTGCCCCTCTGCTCGAACTTCAGCAGTCAACCGATCCTATCGGCGTACAGCTATCCTTTGACGAAACCAGCTACAAGCTGATGTTCGAGGCCCTAGACCGCGTGATGAAGGCGAAGAACAACCGTCTGGCTTATCTCCGCGATTTATTCTATTCCCATCAGAAGGCAGGAAGATTTTCCTTCGAACCGATGAAGTTCCCTTGGCTCAATCCTACCCAGGAAAGGGCTGTGAACGAGGTGCTTTGGGCGAAGGATGTGGCCATCGTTCACGGACCTCCGGGAACCGGAAAGACAACAACCCTGGTGGAAGCCATCAACGAAACCCTGATGCGTGAGAGTCAGGTTCTGGTGTGTGCACAGAGCAACATGGCGGTAGACTGGATATCAGAAAAACTGGTAGACAGAGGCATCAACGTGCTCCGTATCGGAAAACCGACCCGCGTGAACGACAAGATGTTGGGCTTCACCTACGAGCGCCGCTTCGAGAGCCATGCTGATTACCCTCAGCTTTGGGCAATCCGCAAGGCAATCAGAGAATTAAGAAAGAACAGGAAGAAGGGTAGCGAAAACTATCATCAGAAGATGGACAGGCTGAAGAGCCGTGCTGCCGAGATAGAACTCCGCATCAACGCAGAACTCTTTGGCGAGGCACGTGTCATCGCCTGTACCCTGGTAGGCTCAGCCCATCATCTGCTGGAAGGCATGAAGTTCGGTACCCTCTTTATCGACGAGGCTGCGCAGGCTTTGGAAGCTGCCTGCTGGATTCCGATGAAAAGAGCCAGCCGGGTGATTCTGGCAGGCGACCATTGTCAGCTGCCGCCTACCGTAAAGAGTATTGCGGCATTAAGAGCCGGACTGGGCAAGACCCTGATGGAGCGCATCGCCGAAAACAAGCCGGAGGTAGTAACCCTGCTGAAAATCCAATACCGCATGAACGA
>DAWDAD010000056.1:0-17331 GCA_052356385.1 Prevotella sp. | reverse complement strand
AAATTATGACAGCACACAGCGGACGATAGGTGATTGGATTATCAAGGAATAGGTCCGTAGTGCCGGATATGTCCTTTCCTCCGTTAGGCGTTCCGGCGGATTTGCAATCCGCCGTCAAAAACTGACCTAACCTCTTTATGCTCTGGGGATATTTTATCCCCAGCCCTCAGGCAATAGTCGGCATATCGATGGGATAGGGGATTACAAATCCCCCGGCTTAATAGGTCGAACCTTTTTTTACGACGGATTGCAAATCCGTCGGAACGTCTAGCGGGAATAATATTTTTTATTACGGCTATTTGCAGGCTATAAAAAAGTGCCGATAGGATTTTCCTATCGGCACTTTAAAAATACGTATCTTTGCATTCATAATTTGATCTCAAACAAACAAAAATAATAATATGGTAAACGTAAATTTTTCGAAAGCAAAGTGCCCAACTTGTGGCAAGAAGGTGTCTTTGCGGGTAATCAGCAAGTACTTCTGGCATGGAACAAGCTATTATACCGAATGCAATCATTGCGGGCAAAGAATACATCCAGCAAAAGAACCTGTAAGTATATTCAAATGCTTTTCCTGGGGTGGAATGTCGGTCTTGCTTCCGATGTATTCCTACTGGAATCTGGTTGCGTGGGATTTCTTGCCAGCTCTTTTATGTGCCATTCCTTTTATACTGCTAACATTATTAATAAGTTGCATCCTCATAGTGCGTAAAATACAATTCATTATTTAATAAAAAGTGCCGAATAGGAGTAATCCTATCGGCACTTGTCTATCTGGTAAGTTGAACTGTCACATCCCTCTGTCCTTTTTACAGGAAGAGATCACGCTTTGGCATCTGCGGCATATATTTCTTGCGCAGCTTCTCGAAGAATGCCATGGTGTCGTTGCTGAAGCCATGACCCTTCCAGGTGGAAGTGTTGGTGATGAGAATCCAGCACTGACCGTCGGGATATTTCAGAATCAGCGCAGAGGTGCCGGCAAGGGAACCCGTGCGGATCCAAGGGCGGTTGCTCTTCGGCGTGTAGTTCCAACCTATGGAGTACTGATGGTTAGGCTGTTCCTGCGTCATAAACTGCACACTCTTCCTGCTCAGGATATCCTTGACATGAGGCATGCCGTCGATGCTCGCAATGAATCTCGACAGCTCGGCTGCCGAACCGCACCAGGCTCCTGCTCCCGAGAGTCGGGGAAGATCGGTATCGCCATAGCACTTCTCTACCATCCTGCCGCTGTTGTTGTACTCATATACCGGAATGCTGCCCTGATGCATGTAATACTTCGTCTCGTTAGGACGGCGGTCCTTGTAATAGGTGCCCGCAATGTGCATGTCGAAACAGCCGGCTGGCTGGAGCACATACTTCTGGATGAAGTTCTCGTATTTCATTCCGCTCTTCTTCTCCACAATCATCGAGAGAATCATATAGCCCAGATTGCTGTAGCACTTGCCCTCGCCCGGTGTATAACCCAGATGACGCTTCAGGAGAATCCTGAGCAGGGTAGGATGGTCGGGAGGGGTGGTGAGGTGGTTCTGCATCATGATGTAGCGGGTGGAGGATACCGGGTCGCCGGCATAGTTGTTGAAACCTGCCTGGTGGCGCAGCAGCTGCTCTACGGTGATGTTGTAGTAGCGCTGGTCCTTGATACCGTTGTTATAGGTGGTATCGCAGAGGATGCCCTTCTGCCCGAACACCTTGTCGCCCATGCGCAGCTTCTTCATCTCTACGAGCTTCATGATGCCGGCAGCGGTGATGAGCTTGGATACGGATGCAAAGCGCATCAGCATGTTGGGTTCCATGCGGATGCCCCTTTCCTTGTCTGCCCATCCGAATCCACGGGCATAGAGCAGGGAGTCGTTGCGGGTGATGACGAGCTGGGCACCGTTGATTTCCCATCTCTTGAGGTATCTCTCGATGACGGAATCCATCTCCTGGTATGCCTTTCCCTCGGTGAGGGCATTGGTGATGGAATCGTTGATATGTACCGTAGGCAGTGAATCTGCAGATTTCTCCTTGTCGGATGAGGTGCAGCGCGATACGCAGCTGTGGGTGGTCCATCCGATGAGGGCTGTGAATGTGAGCAGTATCACGGCTATACGCTTCTTTCTAAGTCTTCTTGCCATTATTGTCTTACTATTCTGTTTGTTTATGCCATGACTAACCGGAGATCCTGGGTCAGTTTGCCGATGGCAGGGTTTTCCTTTATCATATTCTCAAGTATCTCTCGCTTGGAGAGGATTCGGGTAACTTCATCCGATTCTGCCAGGCGGTAGTCGATGGTTACCTGGCTGTTGTTCAGGCCGATTCTGAAGGTCTGCAGGATTCTTCCCTTGATCTTGACCACGTCGTCGAGCAGCAGCTTGTTGTCGATGACTACCTCAATATGCGGAAAGTCGGTGATGGTAGGTACGATCGGTTTCATGCGATTGGCAAGTCCGATGAAGTCCTTGATGCCTTGCATTCTCAGACACATGCTGATCCACTGGCCTTCTACCTGTTCCTGGGTGAAAGGCTGGTCGTGGTTGGCGGCAGCTCCGGTTGATGCCGGTGTTTCTTCCTTGAGCTGGTCGATAGGATTGTAGATGCGCTGACTGTTCTGCTCCGTCTTCTCCAGGTTGGCGAAGCTCATGCCGATGCCTTTCAGCTTTACCTGAGCCGGCGACTTGAGAATGGTCTTTGCCTTCGGCGATGCTGCGGATGCAGCCTCCTCTGAGCCGTTTTTCTCTGTTGATATAGGCGCAGCAGTAGCTGCAGCGACAGGCTGTGCTCCTGTAATGGGAGCCTTGCTGCCGCTCTCTTGCCCGGCACCTGCACCCTGAGAGGCAGGCTTAAGCTGGGCAACGATTTTCTGAAACAGGGATTTTAGTCTGTGGGGCGTACGCCCCGCACTAGGCACATCCTGGTCTTCCGGCTGGGTAATCTGACCAATCTGTATCAGGGTCAGCTCTACGAGCAGTCGCTTGTTGGAACTCTGTCGGTACTGCACATCGCAGTTGTTCATCAGCTGGAGTGCCTTATATAAGAAAGGTGTTGGGGCCTTCTTTGCCTGCTCCACGTATTTTGCCTTCTGCTCTTCGCTGGTTTCCAGCAGCGGCAGGGTCTGGGTATCCTTCGCCATCATCACGTTGCGTACGTGCTGGGCGAGTCCCTGAATCATGTTTCCGCCGTCGAATCCCTTGCCCAGGATATTGTCGAGCAGCAGCATCATCTGGCTCACCTTGTTCTCCAGGGCGAGGTCCACGAGCTTGAAGTAGTTGTCGCTGTCGAGCACGTTCAGGTCTTCTATCACCTTCTGGTAGGTGATGTCGCCCTGGCAGAAGCTGGCAGCCTGGTCGAAGATGGAGAGGGCATCTCGCATACCTCCGTCTGCCTTCTCGGCGATGACGGCAAGCGCCTGCTCCTCGTATTGGATGCCTTCCTTCTCTGCCACCATCTTGAGGTGGGCGATGGTGTTGGGTACGGTCATCCGCTCGAAGTCGTAGATCTGGCATCTGCTCAGGATGGTAGGCAGGATCTTGTGCTTCTCGGTGGTGGCGAGGATGAAGATCACGTGCGATGGCGGTTCCTCCAGAGTCTTGAGAAAGGCATTGAAGGCGGCGGCACTCAGCATGTGGACCTCATCGATGATGAACACCTTGTATTTGCCAACCTGAGGCGGGATGCGGGTCTGCTCCATCAGGGTCTTGATCTGATCGACACCATTGTTGCTGGCGGCATCCAGCTCGAAGATGTTGTAGGAGCGCTGCTCATTGAAAGCCTGGCAGCTCTCGCAGGTATTGCATGCCTCGCCGTCCTCGCGAGGGTGCTCGCAGTTGATTGCCTTGGCAAAGATGCGGGCACAGGTGGTCTTTCCCACACCTCTCGGACCGCAGAAAAGATAAGCGTGGGCAAGCTTGCCACTCTTCACTGCATTCTTCAATGTGGTAGTCAACGCACTCTGTCCAACCACCGAATCAAAGGTCATCGGACGGTATTTTCTAGCCGAAACTATGTATTCTTCCATTCTTTTTTGCTTGAATATACGTTCACTTACATTATTTTTTCTTAATTGTGATGCAAAGATAACAAAAAAATATTATCTTTGCAAACAAATTCGGAAATTAATGAGTCAAAAGTTAAGTATTATATGGAATTATCTCGCTCACTATAAATATCTTATAGTGATAATTGCGGGTGTTTTGATAGTGGGTGTCATTGACGACAACAGCATCCGCCAGCATATCAAGTATCAGATTGAGATAGCCACGCTGCGTTCTGAGATAGAAAAGTACAGAACGGAGTATGACCGGGATCTCCGCATCCTGAAGGAAATGCGCAAGGGACCGGAAGTCTTCGGCAAGATAGCACGCGAACGCTACTTCATGAAGGCTGACAATGAGGACATCTTCGTGCTGAGCACGGATCTGCCCGGTTCGGTGGAAATCGATGAAAACGAGGAGGACAAGGATTCCATCCGGTAACGCTATCTATATAGCGCTATCTATATATAATAAGGTGTGAACGAACAGAAAAAGAAAATAAGAAAGATGAAACAGTTGAATAAAATACAGAGTGCTTTGTTTTTGTTGGGCGGCGTGCTGATGGTTGTCGGTGCGTGCAGCTTTGTGCTGAAACAGATTTATCCTTCGCTGGTGGAAACCACGAGCTGGGTGTTCCTTCTGGGCACCGTGCTCTTCAGCGTGATCCAGTCGATGCAGACCTACGAGGGCAAGTCGACTGTGATCCATCGCCTGAAGCGCATCCAGAATGTAGCCAACATCCTCTTTATCTTTGCCGGCATCTCGATGGTGGATACGGTCTATACCTTTACCGAGAAATGGTTGGGCAATCCGCAGCTCTTTTACTCCATCTTCTATGGCAAGTGGATCGTGGTGATGCTGGTGGCATCTATCCTGGAACTCTACACCACCTTCCGCATTTCGCACGAAATGAAGGGGGAAGAATGCAAATAAAACATAAATACTTGTAATATTCAATTAAATTGCATCAATTTATTTCGGTACTTCAAGAAATGATTGTACTTTTGTTCACTGAATGTGAATTATAAAGCTTATGAATAAGATATTTTACGCACTTATCACCTTGGTGGCGCTTACCTCATGCGCCAGTAGCTACGATATTTCGGGTACTTCCAACGTGAGTACCCTGGATGGCCGTATGCTCTACCTTCAAATCTTAAAGAATAACGAATTCAGCAAGATCGACTCCTGTGATGTGGTACATGGACAGTTCCATTTCCAGGGAACGGTAGATTCTGCAAGAATGGCAAATGTCTTCATGGACGATGAGCCTGTTCTGCCGCTGGTGCTGGAGGCGGGAACCATTACCGTGAAACTCGACGATGTACAGCAGGTAGTAAGTGGAACGCCACTCAACGATAAGCTCTTCGGATTCTTCAAGAAATACCAGCAGCTGCAGAGCCAGCAGCGGGAACTGGTGCATAAGCACGACCAGGCCATCATGAATGGAAGCGATATGCAGGCGGTGACAGCCCAACTGAATGCTGAGGCGATGAAACTCTCCGAGCAGGAGGACAAGCTGGTGACTACCTTCATTACCGACAACTTCGAGAATGTCTTGGGACCAGGCGTATTCTTCCTCGTAACCATGGGCAACCAGTATCCGATGCTTTCGCCATGGATAGAGGATATCATGAGCAAGGCTACAGAACACTTCAAGAGCGATCCATACGTGAAGGACTACTACCAGAAAGCACAGGAAAACCAGGCTATCATGAACGGTACCCACGAACCACAGATGGATCCAAGCATGCAGGCTGGACAGATGGAGGCTCCGCAGACCGATCCGAATGCGGCTCCTGCACCAACGCCTAACGAGCTGGCGAAGCCAAGCATTCCTGAAGCAAATGAGTAAATTCAAAGTTTAGAAAAAAGAAATACTATGTCTAAAATGTTAATTAAAGGCGGAACTATTGTCAATGAAGGTCGCTCATTCCTGGGTGATCTTCTAGTCGATGGTGAAGTGATATCTGATATATTTGAAGGCATGGCTCCCCGTGGCATCTACGATGAAGTAGTGGATGCTACGGGGTGTTTCGTTTTGCCGGGTGTAATAGATGACCATGTTCATTTCCGTGAGCCGGGACTAACCCGCAAGGCGGATATCGAGAGTGAGAGCCGCGCGGCTGCCTATGGCGGCGTGACTTCCTATATGGAAATGCCGAATACCGTGCCGCAGACTACCGAACTGCAGGTGTGGAATGACAAGAGAAAGCTGGGCGCAGAGAAGAGTCATGTAAACTACAGCTTCTTCTATGGTGCCACCAATGACAACGTGGATTCCTTTGCCCAGCTGGATATGCACCATGTGCCTGGCATCAAACTCTTCATGGGTTCCAGCACCGGTAATATGCTGGTGGATAAGATGGAATCGCTGAAGCGCGTCTTCAAAACGGCTAAGGACCTGAACCTGCCGGTGATGACGCACTGCGAGGATACCGGAATCATCAACCGCAACATGGCAGAGGCCAAGGCTAAGTACGGAGAGGATCCTGCCGTGGAGCATCATCCGGAAATCCGCAGCGAAGAGGCATGCTATGAGAGCAGCAAACTCGCAGTGGAATTAGCCCGCGAGTTTGGTACCCGTCTGCATATCGCCCATGTTACGACAGCCCGGGAGCTGGAACTCTTCGCCCATCAGAACGGAAAGGCGAATGAGCATTCCGGAGATGGCATCCCTCTTCCTCAGATTACAGGAGAGGCGGTGATAGCCCATCTCGTCTTCTCGGATGCCGACTATGCTACGAAGAAGGCGCTCATCAAGTGCAATCCTGCCATCAAG
The DNA here is from genome assembly GCA_052356385.1 of Prevotella sp. Lineage (GTDB taxonomy): Bacteria > Bacteroidota > Bacteroidia > Bacteroidales > Bacteroidaceae > Prevotella. The sequence goes on along the minus strand of DAWDAD010000056.1, from coordinate 10,533 downwards.
ACCCTGGCAGACCGTGATGCCTTGCGCAAGGCACTCAACGACGGAACCATCGCCACCATCGGTACCGACCATGCTCCACACGAGTGGAAGGACAAGCAGGGGGGATGTGCCAAGGCGGCTTCGGGTATGCCGATGGTGCAGTTCTCGCTCGTTTCCATGCTGGAACTGGTAGATGAAGGCGTGCTTACCATCGAACGGATGGTTGAGCTGATGGCGCATCAGCCGGCTCAGCTCTTCCAGGTAGCCCAGCGTGGTTTCCTGCGCAAGGGTTATCAGGCAGACATCGTCATCGTGAAGCCTCATTCTCCATGGACCGTTACAAAGGATGTCATCCAGAGCAAGTGCAAATGGAGTCCGATGGAGGGACATGAATATCAGTGGCAGGTGGAGCAGACCTTCTGCAATGGTCACCTTGTCTATAACAAGGGTGCCTTTGATGCAGCCTACCGTGGCGAGGAGATGACTTATGACAAAAGATAGAATCGTAAGGCAATACAGAATATCAGAACTGGTGCCTTATATCAACTGGCTCTATTTCTACCATGCCTGGGGATTGAGCGGAAAACCACGCTGCGACAAGGAGAAGATGAAGCAGGAAGCGCTGGATATGCTTGCCTCCTGGGAGGACAGGTTTCACAGCCGGGCTATCTTCCAGCTCTTCGATGCCAACAGCGATGGGGATGATATCCTGTTTCTGGATCAGCAGCTCCGTTTTCCGATGCTCCGCCAGCAGCATCCATCTGCTCCGGGCGCACCGAATCTCTGTCTGGCTGATTTCATCCGTCCGCTGGATCACGGGGAGAAAGACCAGATCGGGGTGTTCTGTTCTACGGTAGATGGAGGTATCATGGATGCCTACCGGCACGATGATTATCTCAACATGCTGGCACAGACCCTGAGCGACCGACTGGCAGAGGCTACTGCCGAGAAACTGCACGAGGAGGTAAGAAAGACCTACTGGGGCTATGCACCGGAAGAACATCTTACCATCGAACAGCAGCATCGGGAGGAGTATCAGGGCATCCGACCAGCCATCGGCTATCCTTCGCTGCCGGATACGAGTGCAAATTTCCTCATCGACCAGCTTCTCGATATGAAGCAGGTGGGCATCCGACTCACGGAAAGCGGAATGATGACACCCCATGCCAGTGTGTCGGGACTGATGTTCGCTCATCCCATGGCTAGATATTTCGAACTGGGTAAGATTGGGGATGACCAGCTGAGGGATTATGCCCGCCGCAGGGGCGTTCCCGTGGAACTGATGAAAAGGTTCCTGCAGTCGAGCCTGCTGAAATAGAAGGTGAGAAGATGATGTTAGTAATCAGAAGTTAGAGAAGATAAAAAAGATAGTTTTTAACAATGATAGCTAGATTATTGATTCCCGTGATTGTGCTCACGGTATTGCCCTATCTCTGGATAGACCGGAAATACCTGCATATTCCTAAGGGAAAACGAAAGATACTATATTGGTTGCCGGCTGCCATCGTGATAGGATACACTGCCTATCTCACCCTGGAGCCTGACTTCCTGCCTGCCAATCCGGTGTTCATAGACATCTGGTTTGGCATGATGGCACTGCTGGCTGTTCCGCAGTTTGTCTTTGCCTTCACCAGTTTTGTGGGATGGGAATGTATGAAGCTCTCCCGCTGCTTCAAGGCAAAAAAAGGGGATGGCAGGTTTGGAGGCAGTGTGCATCGGGCACGCAACTGGGGAAAACTGGTAGGAATCTTCCTTGCCGTATGGGCTTTCTTCAGTTTCATCTATGGCTTTACGATGGGGGTACGACAGTTTCAGGTGAAGCATCTCACGGTCTATGTGCCCGATCTGCCTGAGGCGTTTGAGGGTTACCGCATCGTGCATTTCAGCGATATCCATGTAGGTTCCTATTATGGATGGCGCAGACACATGCCACAGCGGGATGTAGATAGCATCAACGCCCAGCATCCCGACCTGATCTGCTTTACGGGTGATCTGCAGAATGTGAGACCGGAGGAACTGGTTCCTTTCAAGAAGACATTGAGTGGTCTCAAGGCGAAAGATGGCGTGGTGAGCGTATTGGGCAATCACGATTATACCTATTATATGAATGTGGATGACGAGGCTGAAATCAGCAGGATAGAAGAAAAGGTGCAGCAGACGGAACGGGAGATGGGATGGCATCTGCTGATGAACGAGCACTTCGTGCTGCATCGCGGCAAGGATTCCATCTATGTAGCCGGTACCGAAAACTTCAAGAAGCCTTCGCGTGCAGAGGTGGCACAGGCACTCTACGGTATAAAGAAAGGACAGTTTGTGCTGATGCTCCAGCATATTCCGGAGATGTGGAAAGACATGACGCCTTCACGTATCAACGAGAAATATGGTTCGAAGGACAGCGTGCTGGTGGCTCCACAGCTTACCCTGAGCGGACATACCCATGGCGGACAGGTTTCTGTTCTCGGCTTGCGCCCGTCTATGTTCTCGGCTTTCGATTACGGACTCTATGAGCGCGAGGGATGCCAGCTCTATACCACAGCAGGATTGGGAGGAACCATTCCAATCCGCATCGGAGCAACTCCTGAAATAGTAGTCATCACATTGAAACGAAAATAAGATGATCAAATTACGATCTTCCAATAATTCATGAAATTGCGATTATGAAGTACTTATATCGATTATATCAGCTTTTGATATGTTTGCCGATTCTTGTTCTGGCAAGCATCCTGACCAGTCTTGTTACCGTGATAGGCTGCAGACTGGGCAATGGCCACTTCTGGGGATATTATCCCGGCAAGTGGTGGTCTATCCTGTGGATCCGTCTCCTTCTCCTGCCGGTGAAGGTAGAGGGTAGGGAACATCTGAAGAAGAATCAGAGTTATGTGTTTGTAGCCAATCATCAGGGTGCTTTCGACATCTTCCTGATCTACGGCTTCCTGGGACGTAACTTCAAGTGGATGATGAAGAAGGGCATCCGCAAGATTCCTCTGGTAGGTTTGGCTTGCGAGTATGCACATCATATCTTTATCGACAAGAGCGGACCATCCAAGATCCGTGCTTCTTATGACAGGGCGCGCGAGGTATTGAAGGAGGGTATGTCGCTGGTGGTATTCCCGGAGGGTGCCCGCAGCTTTACCGGTCACATGGGTGTGTTCCGCCGAGGTGCCTTCATGCTTGCCGACGAATTGCAGTTGCCGGTTTGCCCGCTTACCATCAATGGCAGTTTCGAGGTCAAGCCCCGTATGAAGGATATCTACTGGGCGTTCTGGCATCCGCTGAAGCTCACTATCCATGAACCGATTGAGCCGATTGGCAAGGGACCTGAGAATATCAAGAACCAGATGACCAAGAGCTATGATGCCATCATGAGTGGACTGGTGAAGGAATATCAGGGATTCGTGGAGAATCCTGACCAATAATATATTAAATTAGAACATTATGAGTGACAGTATCGTAATCATTCCTACATACAACGAGAAGGAAAATATAGAGAAAATCATCCGTGCCGTTTTTGGCCTGGAGAAGAAATTCGACATCCTTGTTATCGATGACGGTAGTCCAGACGGAACAGCTGACATCGTTAAGAAGCTGATGGCCGATGAGTTTGCCGACCGTCTCCATATCCTGGAGCGTTCGGGTAAGCTGGGCTTGGGCACAGCCTATATCATGGGCTTCAAATGGTCGCTGAAGCAGGGTTATGACTTCATCTTCGAGATGGATGCCGACTTCAGCCACGATCCTAATGATCTGCCTCGCCTCTATGCGGCTACCCACGATGAGGGCTACGATGTAGCCATCGGTTCCCGTTATGTTTCGGGAGTCAACGTGGTGAACTGGCCTATCGGTCGCGTATTGATGAGCTATTTCGCTTCCAAGTACGTGCGTTTCGTTACCGGTTTCAAGGTACATGATACCACTGCAGGATTCGTCTGCTATCGCCGCAAGGTATTGGAGACCATCAATCTTGATGCCATCCGTTTCAAGGGCTATGGTTTCCAGATTGAGATGAAGTTCACTTCCTATAAGATTGGTTTCAAGATCAAGGAGGTGCCGGTTATCTTTGTGAATCGCCGTGAGGGAGTGAGCAAGATGAGTGGCGGTATCTTTGGAGAGGCTTTCTTCGGCGTGATGAGACTGCGTCTCGATGGATGGTTCAAGAAATATCCGAAATTGAAGTAAAAGTGACATTACAGGAAATTGCAAAACTATACGGGCGTTCGCCACAGGCGAATGCCCTCTTTGATTTATTGAAGAAGAAGTCGGTTCATTCTGTCTTTCTTCAGGGATTGGTGTGCTCTTCTGCCTCGGTGTTCTTCGGTTCACTGCAGGCTAAGATGAAGCGCACCGTGCTTTTCGTGCTCAATGATGCTGATGAAGCGGGGTATTTCTATCATGATCTTACGCAGATGCTGGGACAGGAGAGCGTCTTCTTCTTTCCTTCCAGCTACCGACGCGCCATCAAGTATGGTCAGCGGGATGCGGCTAACGAAATCCTGAGAACGGAAGTGCTGGCACGATTGTCGGCTGGCAAGCAAATCTATATCGTTTCTTATCCTGATGCCCTGGCAGAGCTCGTGGTTTCCAAGCAGATTCTGGATGAGAGAATTCTCAAACTTACTGTCGGACAACAGACTGCACAGGTAGATATCGTGCATCAGTTGCGTGATTTCGGACTTCAGGAGACTGATTACGTCTATGAACCTGGTCAGTTTGCCGTTCGTGGAAGCATTCTCGACGTCTATTCCTACAGTTGCGAATATCCGTTCCGTATCGATTTCTTCGGTGATGAGATTGATACCATTCGCACCTTCAACATCGAAGACCAGCTTTCGAAGGATAAGCGTGATGCCATCGAAATCGTTCCGGAACTTGCTGCCGAACAGAGCGTGAAGCAGTGTTTCCTCCATTTCCTGGATGCGGATGCACTCGTGGTGATGAATGACTATACGCTGCTGCACGACCGTATAGAGCAGATTTACAAGGATGGATTCTCTACCCAGAGTCTGACCGAACAGTTGGAAGGTGCCACCGAGATGGAGGCTGAGAAGATAAGAAGGGAGATGAAGGCTGAGCTGAATCTCGTTTCCGCTTCAGATTTTCAGCATGCGCTGGTGGAGCACGTGCGTATTGAATTCGGCAAGCAGTCTGAGGGGGATGTTGCCAGGAAGCAGGAGCATCTGTTGACTGCCAAGGGCGATAACCAAGCTCTCATCGCTTTTGATATGGCACCGCAGCCGCTGTTCCACAAGAATTTCAATCTTCTCGCCCAGACTCTTGAAGATTATCAGCTCCAGGGCTATACCTTATATATATTGGCAGACAGCCAGAAACAGCAGGAACGACTGAAGGATATCTTCGACAGTGAGGAGCTGAAAAAGTATCAAATCCGTTTTACCCCTGTAGAGAAAACGATCCACGAGGGATTCGTGGACCATGAGAAGCATGCCTGCTTCTTTACCGATCACCAGATCTTCGACCGATTCCATAAATACAACCTCCGTTCAGACTCGGCAAGAGCCGGAAAGATGGCGCTCACCATGAAGGAGTTGCAGGAGATGGATTATGGCGACTTCATCGTGCATGTGGATTATGGTATCGGAAAGTTCGGTGGACTGGTGCGTGTGCCTACCGGCGACAGCTATCAGGAGATGATCCGCATCGTGTATAAGAACAACGACAAGGTGGATGTGAGCATCCACTCGCTCTATAAGATCAGTAAATACCGCAGAAGCGATACCGGTGAACCACCACGCCTCTCTACCCTGGGAACAGGTGCCTGGGACCGACTGAAGGAGAAGGCAAAGAAGCGAATCAAGGATATCGCCCGCGACCTGATCAAACTCTATGCGCAGCGCCGGCGTGAAAAGGGATTTGCCTATAGTGCCGACAGTTATCTGCAGCATGAGCTGGAGGCTTCATTCCTTTATGAAGATACGCCCGACCAGAGCAAGGCTACGGCTGACGTGAAGAAAGACATGGAAAGCGGTAGGCCGATGGACCGTCTGGTGTGTGGAGATGTGGGATTCGGTAAGACGGAGGTTGCCATCCGTGCTGCCTTCAAGGCGGCTTGCGATGGAAAGCAGGTGGCTGTGCTGGTGCCTACCACGGTGCTTGCCTACCAGCATTACCAGACCTTCAAGCATCGACTGGAGGGACTTCCTGTTTCTCTGGAATATCTGAGCCGTGCCCGTACTGCCAAGGATACCCGGCGCATTCTGGAAGAACTGAAGGAAGGCAAGGTGGATATCCTGATTGGTACCCACAAACTGATATCGAAGTCAGTACAGTGGCACGACCTGGGACTGCTGATCATTGATGAGGAGCAGAAGTTTGGTGTATCTACCAAGGAAAAGCTTCGCCAGCTGAAGGTGAATGTGGATACCCTTACCATGAGTGCTACTCCGATTCCGAGAACCCTGCAGTTCTCGCTGATGGGAGCCCGCGATATGAGTATCATGCGTACACCGCCACCTAACCGTTATCCTATTCAGACCGAGGTAATCACCTTCGACAAGTCGGTGATTGCCGATGCCATCAATTTTGAGATGAGCCGTAACGGTCAGGTGTTCTTCGTCTGCGACCGTATCGCCAAACTGACCGAGCTGAAATTGCTCATCGAGAAACTGGTGCCAGACTGCCGCGTAGCCATCGGGCATGGACAGATGAAGCCGGAGGAACTGGAGAAGATCATCATGGGATTCATCAATTACGACTATGATCTGCTCCTTTCTACTACCATCGTAGAGAACGGAATCGATATTTCCAATGCCAATACCATCATCGTGAATGATGCCCACCGATTCGGATTGAGCGACCTGCATCAGATGAGAGGTAGGGTAGGGCGTAGCAACAAGAAGGCTTTCTGCTATCTGATAGCTCCGGCTAAGGCATGTCTTACTCCGGAATCCCGTCGCCGCCTGGAAGCACTGGAAACCTTCAGTGACCTGGGTAGCGGTTTTAATCTGGCTATGCAGGACCTGGATATTCGTGGTGCAGGCAATCTGCTGGGTTCTGAACAGAGTGGATTCATGGAAGATCTGGGTTACGAGACTTATCAGAAGATTCTCTCTCAGGCTGTCACCGAGTTGAAGAACGAGGAGTTCAACGACCTGTATCAGCAGGAGATGGATGAAGGAAAATTGCTCACGGGTGATGACTTCGTGGATGACTGTGCCGTGGAGACTGATCTGGAGACCTATTTCCCGGATACCTACGTGCCGGGTAGTTCTGAGCGAATGCTGCTCTACCGAGAACTCGACCATCTGCAGAGTGAAGAGGAGGTGGCTGAATTCCGCAAGCGGATGATTGACCGTTTCGGTCCGGTTCCTAGGGAGGCGGATGAGCTGATGTGTGTGGTAGGTCTGCGCCGACTGGGCAAGTCGCTGGGTTGTGAGAAGATCATGCTCAAGCAGGGTACTATGCAGCTGCAGTTTGTGAGCAATGTGAACAGTCCGTTCTATCGCAGCGAGATGTTCTCCCGTGTACTCGCTTATGCCACTACCCATATCCAGGATTGTGCCTTGAAGGAAAAGAACAACAAACGCTACCTTCGCATCCGTGATATGAAGAGTGTGGAACAGGCAAAGAATCTGCTGAGTTTCATTTCTCAGATCAAGGTGAATGACTAGAAGTGAAACTTCTGCAAGTTTTTCAGCGTGAACTGAAAAAAATAGCGTGAACTGAAATCAATAAAAAAAAGCATTGGAATTCTGATTCTCTTATCAGATATTCCGATGCTTTATATTTTTGTATAAGTAAAAGATGATGAATAGCGTTTCACAACGCCTTTGTTTTAACTGATGCAAAGGTACGAAGAAAATGAAAAACATAGGGGGAATAATTGTTGTTAGTAGGGGCGAAAACTGGTAAAAGTACACTTATAAAACATTAAATAATCCTTACACGATAATAATTACTCCTATTTTATGCTCAAAATACATCAAATTCGTTAAAAAAACAGGGAATATTTCTGTATTTCATTTTTTATTTGTACTTTTGTGGCTAGAATTAACAATTTAATAAAAACATATACATGAGACAGAAAAAGTTTATTCTCCAGGAGCAGGATATCCCTACTCAGTGGTACAACATTCAGGCAGATATGCCTAATAAGCCTATGCCACCGTTGAACCCACAGACTCACAAGCCGCTCAGTGCAGACGACTTGTCTCACATCTTTAATAAGGAGTGCTCTAAGCAGGAGCTTGATACTGAGCACGCCTGGATAGACATTCCAGAGGATGTACAGGAAAAGTATGCGTTCTACCGTTCTACACCATTGGTTCGTGCCTACGGATTGGAGGAAGCATTGGGTACTACAGCACATATCTACTTCAAGAATGAAAGTGCAACACCATTGGGTTCACATAAGATCAACTCTGCCATTCCTCAGTGCTACTACTGCAAGCAGGAGGGGGATACCAATGTTACTACAGAGACTGGTGCTGGTCAGTGGGGTTGTGCCCTTTCCTATGCAGCCAAGCTCTACGGACTGGAGGCTGCCGTTTATCAGGTAAAGATTACCATGCAGCAGAAGCCATACCGTTCCAGCATCATGCGTACCTTTGGTGCTACCGTTGAGGGTTCTCCTAGTATGAGTACGCGCGCCGGTAAGAACATCATTACCCGCGATCCTCATCATCCTGGTTCTCTGGGTACAGCTATTTCTGAGGCTGTAGAGTTGGCTACCACCACTCCTGGCTGTAAATATACCTTGGGTTCTGTTTTGAATCACGTGGCTTTGCATCAGACAGTCATCGGTCTGGAGGCTGAAAAGCAGATGGAGATGGCAGGTGAGTATCCTGACAAGGTGATTGCTTGTTTTGGTGGCGGTAGTAACTTTGGTGGACTTGCCTTCCCATTCATGCGTCATAACCTGAAGGGCGAGAAGCATACCGAGTTCATCGCTGCAGAACCAGAGAGCTGTCCTAAGTTGACTCGTGGAAAGTTTGAATATGACTTTGGTGATGAGGCTGGATATACTCCGCTGTTGCCTATGTTTACCTTGGGTCATGACTTCAAGCCAGCCAACATCCATGCAGGTGGTCTCCGTTACCATGGTGCCGGCATGATTATCTCTCAGTTGGTCAAGGATGGTTATATGCATGGTGTAGATGTAGCCCAGACAGAAGCTTTCGAGGCAGGTATGCTCTTTGCCCGTGTAGAGGGTATCATTCCAGCTCCAGAGAGCTGTCATGCCATTGCAGCAACCATCCGTGAGGCAAAGAAGGCTACTGAAGAGGGTAAGAATACCGTGATTCTCTTCTGTCTTTCTGGTCATGGTCTCATTGATATGCCATCATACGAAAGCTATCTCAATGGAGATTTGCATGATTATAGGGTGAGTGATGAGGAAATCAATAAGTTCCTCCAGACTGTACCTCAGGTAGATTAAAGATTAAAAAGAAATAAGAAAGCCAGCCTACAGGAATGTAAGCTGGCTTTTGTTTTTGTTTTTATGCTTGAAGCCACTCTTCGATGGCCTTTGCGATAACGTCGAAGCTGGTAGTAGGTTCGAAGCGAGCCACTACCTGACCCTTCTTGTTAACGAGGAACTTGGTGAAGTTCCACTTGATGTCTGCGCTTTCCTTGTAGTTAGGATCTGCCTCAGAGAGCATCTTGTCGAGAACAGGGTAGAGCGGATGAGTCTCGTCCCAGCCTGCGAAACCTTTGCATTCCTTGAGGAATTTGAAGAGAGGAGCGGCATCATCACCATTTACCTTGATCTTCTTGTAGCGCTGAAATTCTGTGCCGTATGTAAGTTTGCAGAACTGATGGATGCTTTCATCAGTACCAGGAGCTTGCTGACCAAACTGATTGCATGGGAAGTCGAGTATCTCGAAGCCTTGCTGGTGGTATGTCTCATAGAGCTTTTCCAGTTCCTCATACTGAGGAGTAAAGCCACACTTGGTAGCTGTGTTAACGATGAGCAGTACTTCGTTAGCGTACTCTTTGAGGGAAACTTCCTTTCCCTTTCTGTCCTTAACGGAGAATTCGTAAACGGTTCTCATTTTTAATTTGTATCTAATTTTATGTTTATTTCTATCCTTTTTTCTTCGACTTTGGAGAAGTTCCTTTATCGCCGAATCATTATCATTGTGCAAAGGTACTATTTTTCTTTTAGAAATAGTAAATAGTTTGCATAAATTTTCTAAAAAAATAGCCTGAGTTATCATTTGTAAGGTGCATAGGGGGATATAGGTGGTTGGGTGAAATAAAAAGAGTCCGGGAATTTCACAATCCCCGGACTCTTTCGTCTTCTTTCCTAACTCAAAATATAAAATAGGAGAGAAGCCTTACGATTAATCTATCATTTAACTTTTCTAAGAACTTGGTGCAAAGATACACATTTTTTCGTTAAGTTGTATCATATACAATATTAATTTTTATGTATTTCATCTTAAAAAGTATTAAATACCCTGTTTCTGCTCTCTTTTTGCCATCTTGGGGCGGTTTTTGGGATGTTTATACGCTATTTTTTACCGAATAGACACAAAAATGAGGGTGTGTCATAAGTCACAGCCAATACGCCCTGAAAGGGCAGAAGCTCCTAGCCCA
>DAWDAD010000055.1:0-18051 GCA_052356385.1 Prevotella sp. | reverse complement strand
ATAATAGAAAGGGCAAAAGCTTTGAAATTGAAAGCTTTTGCCCTTTCAGGGCGACAGGTTTACATCCACAAATACCCAGGGCGATGCCCTGGGCTAGGAGCTTCTGCCCTTTCAGGGCGTGTGGATGCAAAACACACTCTTCTCCGTAGCGCCGGATATGCCCTTTCCTCCGTTAGGCGTCCCGGCGGATTTGCAATCCGCCGTCAAAAAATGACCTAACCTCTTTATGCTCTGGGGATTTGCAATCCCCAGCAACCAGGCTGTTGCCAGCATATCGATGGGATAGGGGATTACAAATCCCCCGGCTTAATAGGTCGAACCTTTTTTACGACGGATAACATATCCGTCGGGACGCCTAACGGAGTACAGCCTGGAACGGAAGAAATTCATTTCATAGAATGCGCATGAAAATGCCGCGCCTCGGCGGAAGTTATGTCGCCGCCGGGGCGTTTTCTAAAAAGACAGTTCGAGATATAATAGGTAGGCTAGAGATAGCCTGTGGTAAATAATCGCAAGAATTAGAGTCTATTGATTGCGGGTATATGTGAATATGCCTCCTTCATATTCAAGGTAGCAGATTAATGTGTGTAGAATCTGCAAGATTAATTTTATAGTTTTAATAAGTAGGTTGTACAGTGGTACATCTATTTACATCTTTTACTTATAATTATCCCCTGCCTGCTTGTGAAAGCCGGCAGGGCTTTTAATCCGAAAATCCAAAGATATCATATATCTATAAATATAAATATCAACTCCTAATGAGTTGATGCTTGCTTTTGTTTTTTAGGTTTACTTATCACATAAGCAAAACCCCCATCCCGCTTGAGAAAGTAGGATGGGGGATTTCTTTTATGCCAATACAACGTTGGCTGGAACACCAAGGTTGTGGTATATGTTTCTTGCAACATCAAAATTGATTGCGCGACGACCATGGAGAATGTCACTTAATGCAGTCGTTGAAACACCGATAGCTTTTGCTGCCTCCTTCTGTTTGTATCCTTTTTGGCGGAATGCTACTTTGATAGCAGCAATGAGAGAAGGCTTAACACGCCATGGATGGGGATCCACTTCACATTCCCAATCGTAAGCAGCTTCGCTGAGAACCTTTAATTCTTCTTTTTCTACTTCGCTGAGAAAATCCATGCCGCCCAATTGAGTTCCCTTAGCAAGCAGAGCTTCCATCCGCTCTTCTATCTCATTATAGGTCTTTTCGTCTTTGATAATCATAATCATATATTTTTTATGTCCTTAATCTTGTCATATTCTGCATGTGTTCCGACAAATCTTATATGTAGAAAGCCTTGAAAGAACACAACGATTGTTACAAGTCTAAATTTATTGCCAGATATATTGAAGACATATCTGTCATTCCCGACATAATCTGCCGAAGGAAATGCTTGTTTCAATTCTGCATGGCTTTTCCATTCAGTCTTTTCAACATATTCTGCCCAGCGCATGAGTGCGTCTGTGGAATCAGGATGCTTCCTTGCAAAATCTTTGAGCAATTTAAACTTTAATATCTTCATATTCTTTTTTGCTGCAAAAATAGCGAAAAGTTCTTGAAATAGAGAAGTTTTTCGGCGGAAATATATAAATATTTGCATATTTTAATACATCTACCCCTAGCGCGGATATCTCTGTCCTCCGTTAGGCGTCCCGGCGGATTTGCAATCCGCCGTCAAAAAATGACCTAACCTCTGAATCTACCACCGCTCTAGTTTGTTATAATAAATTTATTATGGAAGAAATGCGAGAAAAAACCGTTAAAACACTCTAAAATATGGGGCGAATGTTTTGTAGTTTGAAATGATTTTAGTATATTTGTAGCATATAAAACAATCCCGTGTATGACTATATACGGGTTATGCTTTAGTGTATAATAATAAGTGATAAATAATTAAAATAGTAACATCAAAATTTAATTTGTAACAACATGAAGAGAACGTTTTTAGCGACATTTCTGTCGATTGTTTTTGCTATGGTAGCAGTAGCTTGCCACAGCAGCGATGAGAAAGAGATCGGTTATACTGAGTTGCCAGCACAGGCTCAGCAGTTTGTTAAGCAGTATTTTCCTACTGCTACCTATACCTATGTAGAGAAGGAGAAGGACAATGGAAAGTGGGAATATGAGGCAACATTGAGCGATGGAACCAAAATAGATTTCAACAACAAGGGAGAGTGGAAGAGCGTGGACTGCAAGTTCTCTGCTTTGCCATCTGGCATCATTCCTGATGTTATCGCTGCGGATATTGCCAAGCGCTATCCTTCACAGCAGCCGTATAAGATAGAGAAGGAGATAGGTGGTTACGAAATCGATATCCCAGGCTACGACCTGTATTACAGCAGTGCCGGTAAATTCATCCGTGCTGAAATTGACCGATAATCCTATCCGGCATTAACACTCATTCAATCCTATATTTTAAGCAAACCCCCATCCTGCTTTCTCAAGCCGGATGGGGGTTTTCTGTATTTTGAGAATGCTTCGCTTACTTCTGCCGAGGCTGGATCTCGTAGGATGGATTGTTGCGGATCTCCCAGCGGTCGAGCTTAGTGCCGTTGGTCAGGATCAGCTTCTCCTTCTGGTAGGTTACGATGGTCTGGGATGGCAGGCTCACGCGGTCATCGCTCGCAAAGCTGCGGATTGGCTGAGAGAAGTCTCGCTTCTGGATATCAGCCAGAGTGTATTCTGCCAGCTGCATCTTGCCGTCCTTCTCCATCGATACGAAGAACTTCTCCTTGTCGTCGGTCTTCGAGATGGAACGGATTTTCTCTGTTGCGTTCTGGGTAATCTTGGCTGGCGCATCTCCCTTCTTCTCGATGATGTCCTGTACCTTCCAGGCATAGATGGTACCTGTACGAGGGATGAAACTGTAGAGCGAATCGCCTATCGCTTCCATATCATAGGATTCTGACTGCGGCTCAAACTTGCTGCCGATGAAATAGCTGCCGGTAGCCAGCTTGGCATAGACATTGTTGTTGTTGGCTGCATTCATATCCAGCGCCTCACGGTCGAATACTCTGATATTGGTCTCCTTAGAGTCTCTTACGAACACCAGACGAGGGGTGGCGCAAACGCATCCTGCCCAGGAAACATTGCTGGCTGGCCAGGAGCCGGTGCCCAGACGGCTGAGATACTTGCCCGTCTTCTTCTCGAAGATCTGCACCTCGCGGCTGTCGCCGGCTGCCACGAAGAGGTGGTCGCCCTCGGCATATACATCACGTGCCAGTGTGCGGTCGCCATTGCTCATGCTGCGCTTCAGTTCCAGCGTTTCTGCATCGAATACATCGATGCATTTGCCGGCAAAATTGGCTACATACAGTTCTTCGCCATCGCTGAAGAGATTTACGGCATTCAGCTGTCGGCCTCCGATGTCCTCAGATGTGCGTGAGAGGTAGCCGTCCAGGTAGAAATGGTCTGCCACCTTGATGGTATCCACCGGCTGCGGCACAACTCGGTCTTCTGTAATCTCTCTATATTCTGTCTGGTCGCAGGATGCCATTGCCAGCATCATCAGTCCTGCGCTGATCATCATTACGTCTTTTCTCATTTTTCTTTTTCCTCCTTACTTCTTGTTGTCCTTGAGCGGATTCTCGGTGAAATACTTCACCAGTCGGCTCTTCTTGTAAAAACTATCGATATTCTTCTGCAATACGGCATCATCCTGGAAAATCTGCATGATGTCGCAGTCACGATACTGTGCATTCTCCGGTTTGTGGAAGCCCAGCAGGTTGCGGTCGGTATAAGGCAGGTCGCCCTTCTTGCTCAGCCATATATGCAGCTGCCAGATGAACTCTGTCCAACCTACGTTCACGCCTTCCGGAGTCTTTGCCGCATAGGTCATGTTACTGTTGTGACCGTAATCCATGCAGTGCATGAACTCGTGGGTGATCGACTCCCATCCGCTGAAGGATGCATAATGGCCGTAGAAGTTCCAGTCGGTAATGCCCCAGGTGGCACCGCCGCCCAGTCCGCCATAGGCAGGTGAGGTCTGTCCGAGCACGAAGTTCTTCTTAGCCTTGAATCTCTCCACCTCGCTCTGGTACTTTTCGGCAGTGAATGGCACCTTTTCGTTGTCGTAGAGGTCGCCTCCCATCACCTTCTTGAAGTTTGCCATCACATACTTGTACTCCGGGGTGGTCATCATATAGGCATAGTTGGTGAGTATCACCACCCACTCTCGGGCATAGATAGGTCTCATCTCGCGGAAGTTGTATGATTCGCCTACGGTAGGAGTCCATCCGAAGTTGGAGAAGCTGCAGTTCCACTGGGCATCAATTTTCTGGAGCATCTTGAAGTGTTCATCATCGCTGGTGAATCGTGCCTTCATCTGGTTCATATCGAGATATGGACAAAGGAAGCTCACGAAATTTCCGCTTTTCTTCTTCCATACGTTTCTTCTGCCAATAAAGGATGGCTTGAACGAGAAGCGGGAGAAGGCAGGAACGGTTTCGAAAAAGGCCACGGGGATATACTCGTCAGCCTCCGGAATATACATCTCGAGGGTGACGTTGGAGACTGGTTTCGCACTCCAGCTGGTGATGACGAGCGAATCGCCCACTGCTGATTTCTTCACGCTGATCAGGTTGTTGGTCTGGAAGGTGTAGTCTGCCTTGCCGACGATCTCTGTTGAAGGGTCTGATAGATTCAGGATGTGCTTGGCGAACTCAGCCGGCAGCTTGTCGAAAGCCACGGTGTCTTTCCTGAAGTTCTGCTGGAATGGCTGCTGGATATCGTTGTACACAATCTTGTCTTCGTAGTCTGTGGAGCAGGAAGCCATCAGGGTCATCGCTGCCACGAGTGTAGTACCAGCTGCCAGAGCCGGAATCTTTCGATGTTTTTTCTGTTTCATCATTTTGGGTTTTTACTGTATAATCATTTACTATTTCATTAAAATATTTGCTTGCAAAGATACTGAAAATAATTCAAAATACCAAATATTTAGAAGAATATTTCGTCTAGTCCGTAGCGCCGGATTTGCCCGTCCTCCGTTAGGCGTCCCGGCGGATTTGTAATCCGCCGTCAAAAATGTCCTAACCTCTTTATGCTCTGGGGATATGTTATCCCCAGCCCCCAGGCTGTAGCCGGCATTTCGATGGGATAGGGGGATTACAAATCCCCCGGCTTAATAGGTCGAACCTTTTTTTACGACGGATTGCAAATCCGTCGGGACGCCTAACTGAAGATAACCCTTATTGCATAAGCAAAATCCCCATCCTGCTTGAGAAAGCAGGATGGGGATTTTTTTATCTTATACTGCTATTTAAAGCCAACGTATAGCCATCTTTCTGCCGTTGTACATAACTTGTCTGTGCTTAAATTATCTTAACAGTATGAGGGTGAAGGAAAAAAGCCTTTAAGGATAAAAATAAAAACCCTTAAGGAAAAATAAATTTTCCCTTAAGGAAAAAAATAAAAATCCTTAAGGGAAAATATCACATCTCTGCAATTCCCATTTTCCGGGCGTTTGAGAAGATTGAGTTGAATATAGAACTATATTTACATCATTATCAGGTGAGAGAGTTGGACGATGCTTTTGACTTCCAATCGTCAATCGTTCCCGTCTTAGACGAGAAGTTGCAGCCAATCTGGTAAATCGTTCTGTTGTCTGTAGCATACTCACGGGCATATCCTTTTTCCTCGATTTGCTTCAAAGCTTCAGAAGCTGAACCATCACGCTTAAATTCGAAGATGTAAACAAACATTGGGGTCTCAACAATGCAATCAACTCGTCCTTCACTTTGCTCCTTTTCTATTAGGACGGTAAAGCAGCTTATCATGCGAATCACCAGATAGAAGGTATATTGGAAGTATCGTTCTTTTTCCCGCTCGTCATCTTTGCGTCGTTGGCTATAGGGTATGCTGGCGAAGAAGGATGTGAGTAGCTTCTCCAATTTGTCGCAATCTCCCGTCTTCATAGTGCTTACTACCTCTATAACCCATGCATCTGGTGACTCCTTGGGTTTCAGATAATTGGCTGCCACCATGGTTACGAAACCTGCTTTTACCTCGTCGTTTGGAAAATTCAAGAGATAGGAATCGGTATCCATATTCCAATCCTTAATGGTGAGATAACCACTCTGATAGATCATCGGTAGGGGAGCCTCGGTATCAGCCTTGTAATCTATAAAACTGCTGGTAGGATAGTATTTTCCTGTCAGTTCATTGAGATTTTCGTCGAAGTGAGCTAATAAGCGGACCAGATAAGTAGGCGAACCTGTACGGAACCAGAAATCACTCAGGATTTTCTTGCTCAGTGAGTTCAAGATGCTGAACGGGTTGTAGATGTCGAGCATGCTTGGGCTGAAATGATAACCGTCATACTTGCGCTTGAGTCGATGTTTCATCTCATCCTCAGATACTTTATATCTTACGGACATTGCCTTGATTTGTTCATCGAAGGTTGAGTATAATTCTTCCTCTGTGATTCCGCAAAGTGCCTCGTAGCGGTCGTCCATACTGATGTCGTCAGGTTGGTTGAAACCGCTGAATACGCTTACTTGCGAGAACTTGGTAACACCTGTTAATAACACGAATTTCAGATCTCTGTCAGCTGCCTTGAAAACACTATAGAATCCTTTCATGATTTCACGGTGTCTATCTTCCAGTAATCGTTCGTTGCCTTCAGAATCGAAGGTCTTTAACCCTGTGTCCAAAACATCCAGTAAAGGCTTGTCATATTCATCGATCAAGACTACGGCGCCCAGTCCTGTCTTTTCGTGGGCAATTCTCAATACAGCCATGAAACGGTCTCCCAAGGTGGTGGCTAATGGGTCTCTTCCGTAAATCAATTCTTGTTTTTCAACAAAAGTCAGCAAAGTCTTTTCCAATTCGCCTGCTTGTGTGAAATCCTTGCCGTTGAAATCTATATGGAAAACAGGGTATTGCTTCCATTCTTTTTCTAATGAATCGATGGCAAGTCCTTTAAACAGTTCTTTCTTTCCTTGGAAGTAGCATTCCAGGGTAGAAATCAACAATGACTTTCCGAATCGTCTTGGACGACTCAGAAAGTATATATGCCCATTGTGTACTAAATCATAAATCAAGTCTGTCTTGTCAAGATAGACATAACCGTCATTTCTGATTTTTTCAAAGTCTTGTATTCCTATAGGGTATTTCATGTTGTTGCTTTTATTGAATTTTTGGCAAAGTTACGAAAAAAAATGGTATATGCAAAATAATGTGGAATAAAATGTCTTTATTTTCAGATAAAAACAACAATTTTAGGCTATAAGAAGAGGGTGCGTCATGGACTTATGACGCACCCTCTCTCATTATATTTTATGCTTCTTCTTCAGTTTCTTCATCCTTCAATGACTCCAGAATCTCTACGAAAGGACTGTGGAAGGTACTGAAGAGATGGAAAATCTCCTTGCGCTGCTCCTCATCCTCCTCCCAAAGGCTGATCTCGCCCTTCTGGTGAGCCTTGATGAGCTTGGCGCAACGCTTGATCTTGCGCTTGTTGTTGCGAGCCTGCAACTGGTCGCCCTGGATAGGCTTCTGGCTTACATACGAGAAAGCTACAAGCTGGTTCATGAACATATCGAACATCGGATCATCATGACTCCAGTCGCTGTCCTTCAGCCAGAACCACTGGAAGGCATACTTCTGCTCCATGGCAATGAGGCTCTGTCCCAAGGTATCGATGTCGATGCCCTTTGCCATCTGCTCCTTGATGAAGGCAACGAGACTTTCTGGGGTAATCTCCAGCTCCACCTCGTGGGTGATGCTGCTGCCGGCAATGTTGATGCGCCAACGGTAGTTCTTGTTCTTGATCAGGGCAGAATGGGCATTCATCATCAGCTCGCTCAATTTTCCCTCAGACGGAATCTGATCTACTACGGCAAGGCGCTGGCGCTGGTCGCGAACCACCAGCTGGGCATCCTCATGACGGAGCACGCAGATATAAACCAGTTTGTTGTCGTCCAACTGCAAGGTGAAGCGGTCGTTGTTGTCATCACCTACAAATTCATAGCGATACTCATCTACCTTGTCGTGAGCCACCTCCAGTTCATTGTGTACCTTGTTGCCCTCACTGTCGTAGAGCGAGAAGCCGATGTATGGAATCTGAATATTGAGAGAGAAAGGATTTCCCTCTTCCGGAATCAGGGTGAGGCGCAAGCCTTCGTCACCGAAGTCCTCCTTCTTGCAGACGAAGCCATCGTCGGTCTTCTCCGCCTTTTCTACCTTCACGTCGCCATGGCGCCAGTAGATATCAAATGTGATGGTGTTTTCGTCCTCGCTGGTCACCTGGATGAAATCGTCGATGTCCTGTCCCAGATAGATAACCTTGGCAGGTTCATATACCTCTGTATCATCATCTTCCAGAGGTTTTACCCACATTTCTCCCGGCATTGGGTCATCTTCCCATTCTTCCTCTTCTGCGGCAGCAGTAGATTTGAAGACCAGGAAGATCATTCTCTGTTCCTCTCTGCTTCCATCTTCCTTGCAAAGGAAAACCTTCGATTCCTTTGGGATGAAGAAAGGAGTAGATAGATACGGGTTCTTACATAATGCTGTGTATTCCACCTCTGTCCAGATTGGCAAGGTGTGCTTGTTCGTATTATTTGTCATATCTGTTTTTTTGTATTATCCTATTGATTGAACTAAATTTCAAAAACGGATGCAAAGATACTGAGAAAAGAAGACAATACAAAATTTTACGGCGATTTTTTGTTGTTTTCGCTTTAAAAGTTTGTGTTAAGGGAAAGCTTTTGCCCTTTCAGGGCGTATGGGTTGAGCCCGTTGTAACCCAGGGTAGTGCCCTGGGCTAGGAGCTTTTGCCCTTTCAGGGCGTATGGATATTAGCCTGGTGAAACATAACAGCCCTGTACCTTTGGCTCTACGCAAGTGAGTTAATAATTAATAATTTCGGTGCCGAAACCATAATAAATTGTGGAAAATGACTGATTTCTCGAATTTTTTGTCTAATTTTGCACCTTGGTATAGAATGCCTTGGCTGGATAGGAGGCTCGGGGCAGGAGATACACATTATTTTATATATAAATTTAGGAAATAAAAAATTTAATAATAAGAATGAAGAAGAAAATTCAGTTCAGTCTCGTTTACCGAGACATGTGGCAGAGTTCTGGTAAGTTCCAGCCACGTAAGGATCAGTTGGCTAAGATTGCCCCAGTTATCATTGAGATGGGTTGCTTTAGCCGTGTAGAGACCAATGGTGGTGCTTTCGAGCAGGTTAACCTCCTCGCTGGCGAGAATCCTAATGATGCAGTTCGTGCATTCTGTAAGCCATTCAACGAGGTGGGCATCAAGACTCACATGCTCGACCGTGGATTGAACGCTCTTCGTATGTATCCTGTGCCAGACGATGTACGTGCCTTGATGTACAAGGTGAAGGCTAAGCAGGGTACCAATATCACCCGTATCTTCGATGGCTTGAACGATGTTCGTAACATCATTCCTTCTATCAAGTGGGCTAAGGAAGGTGGTATGACTCCACAGTGTGCACTCTGTATCACCAACTCTCCAGTACATACACTCGAATATTATATGAACATCGCCGACCAGCTCATCGCTGCCGGTGCTGAGGAAATCTGCTTGAAGGATATGGCTGGTATCGGTCAGCCTGCATTCCTCGGTAAGCTTACCAAGATGATCAAGGACAAGTATCCTGAGATCATCATCCAGTACCACGGTCACTCTGGTCCTGGTCTCTCTATGGCTTCTATCCTCGAGGTCTGCAACAATGGTGCTGACATCATCGATACAGCCATCGAGCCATTGTCATGGGGTAAGGTTCATCCAGACGTTATCTCTGTGATCAGCATGTTGAAGAACGAGGGCTTTGAGGTGCCTGAGATCAACATGAGCGCTTACATGAAGGCTCGTGCCATGACTCAGGAGTTCATCGACGAGTGGCTCGGCTACTTCATCAACCCAGGTAACAAGATCATGTCTTCATTGTTGCTCGGTTGCGGTCTCCCTGGCGGTATGATGGGTTCTATGATGGCAGACCTCGGCGGTATGCGTCAGACCATCAACAACATCCGCAAGAAGAAGGGTGAGGAAGAGTTGTCTATGGACGACCTTCTGATCAAGCTCTTCGACGAGGTAGAGTATGTATGGCCACGCGTTGGTTATCCTCCATTGGTAACACCATTCAGCCAGTATGTAAAGAACATCTCATTGATGAACCTCCTCACCATGGAGCAGGGCAAGGGCCGCTTCGTAATGATGGATGATTCTATGTGGGGTATGATCCTCGGTAAGAGTGGTAAGATTCCTGGAAAGATTGATCCAGAACTCGTAGAGCTTGCTAAGAAGCAGGGTCGTGAGTTTACAGATGTAGATGCTCATACATTGCTTACTAATGCACTCGACGACTTCAAGAAGGAGATGGACGAGAACGGTTGGGAGTATGGTCAGGACGACGAGGAGCTCTTTGAGCTCGCTATGCACCCAGAGCAGTATCGCAACTTCAAGAGCGGTCAGGCAAAGAAGAACTTCCTGGCTGACCTCCAGAAGGCAAAGGATGCCAAGCTCGGCAGCACCTTGACTCCAGCTCAGCTCGCAGAGTTCAAGCATGCCAAGGCTGATGCTATCGTAGCACCAGTAGCTGGTCAGATTTTCTGGGAGTTCCAGGGCGAGGGCGAGTGCCAGCCAGCTGTAGAGCCATTTATCGGTAAGGAGTACAAGGAAGGTGATGCCTTCTGCTACATCCTCGCTCCATGGGGTGAGTTTGAGACTGTACCTGCCGCTTTGGGTGGTAAGCTCGTGGAAATCAATGCTAAGCAGGGCAGCAAGATCCGCAAGGGTGATGTCATCGCTTACATTGAGCGCAACGCTGAGTAAACATTGAATTTATGGATTATCAAGCAATTATTGATAAGTATTATCCTGAGGATACGGAGCTTCGCCGTATCCTCATCACACATAGTCAATCTGTAGCGCGAAAAGCGCTACAGATTGTTTCGTCTCATCCCGAACTGCATCTGGATGCCCGGTTTATAGAAGAAGCAGCCATGCTTCACGACATCGGAATCTTCCAGACCGATGCTCCTGGCATTCACTGTTTCGGTTCGCAGCCTTACATCTGTCATGGCCGACTGGGTGCCGAACTGCTGCGCAAGGAAGGATATGAGCGACATGCTCGGGTATGCGAGCGCCACACCGGTGCCGGCATTACGAAAGAGCAGATCGAGAAGCAGCAACTGCCACTGCCTCACCAGGATTTTCTGCCGGAAACCATGGAGGAGAAGGTAATCTGCTATGCTGACAAATTCTTCAGCAAGACTCATCTCGACAAAGAAAAGAGTATCGAAAAGGCAGAGAAAAGTCTCGCTAAGTTTGGCGAGGAAGGAGTAAAGCGCTTCCAGGAATGGGAGCGGATGTTTGAAAAATAAAAAAATAATTTTCTGAAGTTTTATTGGGCCAAGGCTTGGGATATTTCAGATGTTCCCATACGCCCTGAAAGGGCAGAAGCACCTAGCCCAGGGCAACACCCTGGGTAAAAAAGGTAGGAGCCATACGCCCTGTAAGGGCAAAAGCTTTCTAGATCCATTTATAAAACTCGAATATTTATTCTGAATGAGAAAACAATCAACTATAGCTGTTCTGATGTTTGCATCCATCGCTGCCATGATGGTTGCAAACCCGGGTATGCCTGCAGGAAAACAAAAGAAGAAGCAGGCTGATTCCACTGCAGTGGCTGTGGGCGACTCCGTCTTTGTCGATTCACTCGGCAATGAAATCATCAGTACGGAGACCGATACCACCCAGATGGACTCGCTGCAGAAGGCTATATGGAAACATAATAAGGTGGTGGATGACAGTATCCGACTCGACAGTATCAACAGAAAGAAGTCGGGAGGCATCGACGCACCTGTACAGTATCAGGCCGACGACTCGCTGGTATATGATGCCCACCACAAGGTGGCGCATCTCTATGGAAACTCGAACGTGAAGTACGAGAACATGGATCTTACCTCCGACCGCATCTCCATGGATCTGGACAAGAGCAATGTGAGAGCCAGCGGTACCAAGGACTCGATGGCTGATGGAGGCATCAAGGGAAAACCGGTCTTCAAGATGGGCAATGATACCTATGATACCGATACCATCAAGTTTAACTTCAAGAGCAAGAAGGCCCTTATTAATAATGTATATACCGAGCAGCAGGATGGATTCCTCACCGGTATGAAGTCGAAGCGAGATTCTTCGGGCGTCATCTATCTGCAGCATGGCAGATATACCACCTGCGATGATCCGCATCCCGACTTCTACATCTCGCTCTCCAGAGCCAAGGTGCGCCCGGGCAAGGATGTCATCTTCGGACCCGCCTATCTCGTGGTCTGCGATGTGCCGATGCCGCTGGGTATCCCATACGGATTCTTCCCGTTCACCAAGAGCTACAGCAGCGGTTTCATCATGCCTACCTATGGTGATGAGAGCGATCGCGGTTTCTATCTCCGTGACGGTGGATATTATTTCGCCATCAGCGACAAGTGGGATCTGAAACTGCTGGGAGAGATCTACACCAAGGGTTCGTGGGGACTTTCTGCGGCAAGCAACTACCGCAAGCGATACAAGTATTCCGGTTCCTTCTTCTTCAGTTACCAGGATACGCAGACGGGTGACAAGGGAATGCCTGACTTCACCAAGCAGGAGAGTTTCAAGGTGCAGTGGAGTCACCGACAGGATTCCAAGGCAAATCCGTTCAGTTCGCTTTCGGCAAGCGTCAACTTCGCCACATCGAGCTATGAGCGCAACAACCTCAACTCGCTCTATAATCCTCAGACGATGACGCAGAGTACGAGAACCTCTTCCGTAAGCTGGAGCACCACTTTCTCGAGCATCGGAATGTCGCTCAGTTCTACGGCAAACCTTTCGCAGAATATGCGTGACTCATCCATTGCGATGACCTTGCCCGACCTGAACATCAGTATCTCCCGCTTCTATCCTTTCCGCAGAAAGAAGATGGTGGGTGATGAGAAATGGTACGAAAAGATAGCCATGAGCTATACCGGACATATCTCCAACAGTATCAATACCAAGGAGGATAAGCTGATGCACAGTTCGCTCATCAAGGACTGGCGAAACGGATGGCAGCATCAGATTCCGGTGAGTGCATCGTTCACCCTCTTCAAATATCTCAACGTGAACCCATCGTTCAACTTCACCGACCGTATGTACACCAACAAGGTGGAGAGATCGTGGGATGCCACTGCGCAGAAAGAGGTTTGCGATACCACCTACGGATTCCACAACGTATATAACTGGAACATGAGCATAGGACTCTCTACCAAGCTTTACGGCTTCTGGATTCCTAACCGCAAGCTGTTCGGCAACAGGATAGACAGGATCCGCCACGTGATTACCCCGACGGTAAGCTTCAGCTATGCACCTGATTTCGGAGCATCGCATTACGGGTACTGGGATACTTATCAGAAGACTGATGCCGACGGCAATGTATCGCTGGTAAGTTATTCGCCATATCAGAATGCCCTCTACGGTGTGCCGGGTAAGGGCAAGAGTGGTAACATTTCCTTCACGCTGGGCAACAACCTGGAGATGAAATGGAGGGATAAGAACGACAGCCTGAAGAAGGTGAGCCTCATTGATGCGTTTGATGTGAGCATGAGCTACAACACCGCTGCCAAGGTGCGCCCTTGGAGTGATATGAACATCAACCTGCGACTGAAATGGTGGAAGAACTATACCTTCAACATGAATGCCGTGTTTGCCACCTACGCCTACGAGATGGACGAGAACGGCAACGTATATGTCGGCAACCACACCGAGTGGGGCAAGGGCAGGTTCGGACGATTCCAGGGTATGTCGCAGAACTTCTCGTTCACCTTGAATCCTGAGAAACTGAAGAAACTCTTCGGTGGAGGCAGTGATGAGGACGACAAGGACAAGAACAAGCGCAAGGACGATGACGATGAAGGTATGGATACCGACATCGAGAGCAACGTGGACGACAGTATGGAGAAGGGAAAGACTGGAGCCAAGAAGAGCGGTGGCGGAAAAGCCAAGACCGACTCGGATGGCTATATGGCATTCAAGATGCCATGGTCACTTACCTTCGGATATGGTATCACCATGCGTGAGGATACCCGAAGAGAGAAGTTCAACGAGAAATCGATGAGATATCCATACAAGTTCACCCAGAACCTGAATATGAGCGGTAACGTTCGTATCAGCGACGGATGGAACATCAGCTTCTCTTCCGGTTATGATTTTGATAATCATAAGCTGAGTATGACCACCGCAAGTCTGGCCCGTGACCTGCACTGCTTCAACATGAGCTGTTCGGTAGTGCTGGCGCCATATACCAGCTATAACTTCACCTTCCGATGCAATGCAGCCACATTGACGGATGCCCTGAAGTATGACAAGCGAAGCGGTTATTCGAATGCTGTACAGTGGTATTAAGCCACCCTGAACGATATGAAATAGCAAGACGAGGATAGCAAGTATTGAAAAAATGCTGGCTATCCTCGTTTTTTATGACCCTATATTTGGATATGTCGAATTTTTATCGTATTTTTGTAGCGATTATCTGAAAATAAGTAATCAGACTAAATATAATATATAATGAACAAGAAAACCGTATCTATTTTAACCTTTGCGATGCTGGGGGCACTTTCTGCCACCGCACAGCAGAAGACAGCATTGTCTTACTGGTTCGACACGCCTGTTACCCTGAAGGGACAGCAAGTTTGGTATGGAGGCCATCCTGAGAAATGGACTCACAAGAAGCCAATCTCGGCTGGTGATACCGCCCGCAATCCGGATTCAGATTGGGAGTCAAAGTCATTGCCTATCGGTAACGGAAGCATCGGTGCCAATATCCTGGGATCGGTAGAGGCAGAACGTATCACTCTGAACGAGAAGACGCTCTGGCGTGGTGGTCCGAACACCAAGAAGGGCGCTGCCTACTATTGGGATGTGAACAAGAATTCTGCCCATGTGATGCAGGAAATCAGAGATGCCTTTGCTGCCAACGACTGGGAGAAGGCTTCACAGCTCACCCGCAAGAACTTCAACAGTCCGGTTCCATACGAGTCTTATGCCGAGGATCCATTCCGTTTCGGTAGCTTTACCACGATGGGCGAGGCGTATATCGAGACCGGATTGAGCACCGTGGGAATGTCGAAATATCGCCGTGCCCTGTCGCTCGATTCAGCTTTGGCTACCGTTTCTTTCGTCAAGGATGAAGTGAGCTATCAGCGTGAATATTTCATCTCTTATCCAGCCAATGTGATGGCTATCCGATATAAGGCTTCCCGTCCTGGTAAGCAGAATCTCGTATTCTCTTATGCGCCTAACCCTGTCTCTACAGGCAAGATGGTGGCTGACGGCAAGAACGGTCTGCTCTGGGATGCACGTCTCGATAACAACGATATGCAGTATGCCATCCGCATCCGTGCCATCAACAAGGGCGGTAGCCTTTCTAACGAAGGAGGAAAGCTGACCGTAAAGGGTGCCGACGAGGTGGTATTCCTCATTTCTGCCGATACCGATTACAAGGCAAACTATAACCCTGATTACAACGATCCTAAGACCTACGTGGGCGTGGATCCGCTGGCTACTACCCACGACTGGGTGAGTAAGGCAGAGGGTAAGGGCTATGTGCAGCTGCTGGATGAGCATTACAAGGATTACAGCCGCCTGTTCAATCGCGTGAGCCTGAATCTGAATGATGCGGCTAATGCCAACGATATGCCTATCGATGAGCGCCTGGCTAACTACCGCAAGGGTGCCAAGGATTTCTATCTGGAACAGCTCTACTATCAGTTTGGCCGCTATCTCCTCATTGCCTCTTCACGTCCTGGCAATATGCCTGCCAACCTGCAGGGTGTATGGCACAACAACGTGGATGGTCCTTGGCGTGTTGACTACCATAACAACATCAATCTCCAGATGAACTACTGGCCAGCCTGCACCACCAACCTGAGCGAGTGCGAGCTTCCGCTCTTCGACTTCATCCAGACACAGGTGAAGCCGGGTGAGAAGACTGCCAAGTCATATTACGGTACCCGTGGCTGGACCACATCTGTATCCAGCAACATCTTCGGTTTCACTTCTCCGCTGGCAAGCGAGGATATGTCTTGGAACTTCTCTCCATTTGCCGGTCCATGGTTGGCTACCCATCTCTGGGATTATTACGACTATACCCGCGATAAGAAGTTCCTGAGCGATACAGCTTACGACATCATCAAGGGAAGTGCCAACTTCGCAACGGATTATCTGTGGCATCGCAAGGATGGCGTCTATACAGCGGCTCCTTCTACTTCTCCTGAGCACGGACCGATAGACGAGGGTGCAACCTTCGCTCATGCCGTGATTCGTGAGATTCTGCTTGATGCTGTAGAGGCTAGTAAGATTCTGGGCAAGGATGCCAAGGATCGCAAATTGTGGGAAGATGCCCTGAAGCATATTGCTCCTTACCAAATTGGTCGTTATGGACAGTTGATGGAATGGTCGAAGGATATTGATGATCCTAAGGATGAGCATCGCCATGTGAACCATCTCTTCGGTTTGCATCCAGGCCGTACCATTTCACCTATCACTACTCCTGTACTGGCGAAGGCTTCCAAGGTAGTATTGGAGCATCGTGGTGATGGTGCTACAGGTTGGTCTATGGGTTGGAAGTTGAACCAGTGGGCTCGTCTGCACGATGGCAATCATGCCTACAAGCTTTATGGCAACCTGTTGAAGAATGGTACGCTGGATAATCTTTGGGATACGCATGCTCCATTCCAGATAGACGGTAACTTTGGCGGTACAGCGGGTATCACCGAGATGTTGATACAGAGCCACATGGGCTTTATTCATCTCCTGCCAGCCCTGCCTGATGCATGGCAGAAGGGTTTCATCAAGGGACTCCGTGCCAAGGGTAACTTTACGGTAGATATCTATTGGGACAACGGCCGCCTTACCAAGGCTGTCATCCTCTCAGGCTCTGGCGAACCTTGCCAGGTGAGATATGGTGAGCAAGTTAAGAAGATAAAGACCCAGAAGGGCAAGACCTATGAGGTTAAGTTTTAATCAATAAAAAAGTGGTTGAAAAAACGGATGTGCTTTCCGTTTTTTCAACCACTTTTTTATGATTATTCCTTTAGATGCTTCAATCTTTTCTTTGCCTCGGGATGGCTAGGGTAGAGGGTGAGAGCTTTTTGATAATTGGTAATTGCCGCTTCTTTCATTCCGGCTCTCTCACATTCTTTTCCCATGACGACATATTCCGTGGCAAGGCGCTTGAGGAATTTCTCCTGTTTCTTTTTCTCTTCATCTTTCTGCTTGATTACTTCCCTCAGACGCTCGTTCTCGGCTTGCAGCTCATTCACCTTGTTGAGCTTCTTGCGGATGAATCGTTTGGCAAGAGGGTGCTCGATGTCGTAACGGCTATGGATGGCAAGGAAGAAGTTATCCAGAGCTGCTTGCATGTCTCCCTTGTCGTATGCCTTGACTGCTTCATGATATTGCTTGTCGGCTTTACTTTGTATAAGAGCCGTATGGATGGTGCTCTGGTCGTTGTAATGACGGGCAAACTGCTTGACTTCATTGCGGACAAATATCTCGCTTTGGCGGATAGGCTCCTGTAGCGTGATTCCCTCCAGACTGGTGCAGCGTGATAAGGCTACGTAGGTCTGACCCCCTGCGAATACACCGCCAGTAAAATCTATTTTTACCTGATTGAAGGTTAGTCCCTGACTCTTATGAACGGTAATTGCCCAGGCAAGTCTGATAGGGTATTGCTCATATCTGCCAATCTCTTCCTCTTCAATCTTCT
Source organism: Prevotella sp. (assembly GCA_052356385.1). Lineage (GTDB taxonomy): Bacteria > Bacteroidota > Bacteroidia > Bacteroidales > Bacteroidaceae > Prevotella. Next base: position 292 of record DAWDAD010000055.1, on the reverse strand, counting down.
TTTCCCCCTCATTGAAATGGTATCGCATGTTGCTCCAGGCTGCAGGTTCCACCATCACATCTTTTCCCTCTTCTGTGCGTACATAAATCTTGGCATTCTCGTCTTCGTCAAAGCCGATGATGGTGCCCAGCGTACCGTTTACCCATTGGTGCTCGATGTCGTTTTTGATAAAGATAATCTGAGCGCCAGTCTTCAGGTAAAGTTCAATAGGGGTTGGCAGACTGCTTTCCGGAAATTCACCCTGAATACGACCTCGGAAGAGGCAAGGTTCGCCCGGCAAAAGCTTGAGTTG